>JACQZW010000001.1 GCA_016213675.1 Acidobacteriota bacterium
CGTTGCCGAGGAGGTGGAGGGGCTCCGGCTGGTCGGGATGAAGGGCCGTCGCGCGTTGCAGGGAGTCCACGGCACGATCGAGCGCGGGGCCCGCTTCCCGGGCCTGGTCCTGCGCCCACTCCGCCCGCAGCATCCAGGCGGTGCCGGCGCACATGAGGCCTTCAAGGTTCGTCGGGTCCTTCTCGAGGACGGCCGTCGCCTCGACCAACGCACGGGCGATCGCGTCCGCGGGATCCTGGCCGCGGTGCTGTCGGTACTGCCCGGCGGTGGTGCAGGTCCGGCCGATCTGCAGGCGCGGCTCGGCGAGAGAGGGGTCGACGGCGAGCGCCGTCTCGCAGGCGGCGATGACGTTGCGCAGGGAGTCGTCCGGGACGGCGCCGGTCGCGTTGTCGAGGTTGACGATGAGCGACCAGGCGCGGCACGACCCGAGGTAGCTCCGCGGGTCGCTGCGACCGACGTCGATGGCGCGGGCGAAGGAGGCGAGGGCGGCCCTCGTCAGCTCGCGAGCGGCGTCGTACTCGGACTTACAGAACAGCGCGTGGGCGCGCAGGCGGTGCAGGTCGCCCTCGAAGAGGTGGGCCTCGTAGAAGGCGGGATCGAGCCCCTGGACCTCCCGCGCCTTGGCCACGGCCCCTTCGTGGTCGCCCTCCAGCGATGCGACGAGGCCTTCGACGAACGGGGCGAGCGGCGCCCCGAGCGCCCGGGCCTCGCCGAGGTAGCGAAGAGCCGGTCCCCTGAACTGCGCCTCGGCCTCCCGGCGCAGCGCCTCGCGGGCAGCGGCGTCGCGCTGTCGCGTCGCGCGCTCGATCGCCTCACGAAAGAGCTCCGCGTGAACCAGGCTCAGGGCCAGGGCCCCGTCCGCGGTGTGCCAACCGGTGCTCCATGACCGCTCGAGCTCCTCCCGTGCCCGGGGGAGGTCGCGATTGGCCACATGGATGCGGCCCAGCGCGAGCCGGCCGACACCTTCAGCGAGCGGCCCGAGGTTCGCCATGTGGGCCTCGATCGCGGAGATCTGGACGTGCACGGCGAGCTTCTCGGCCGTGATGTCGTGCCGCGGCAGGAGATGTGCGGTCCGGATCCGCGCGTCGATACGCTCCGCCTGCTGGCCGAACTCCTGAGCCAGCCGCGCCCGCTCCCGCGAGCGGACCTGCGTGGCGACGGCCACTGAGCCCAACGCGAGCACGGCGGCCAATGCGCTGACCGCCAGGACCGTGAACGCGCGGTGCTTACGGGCCCGGCGTAGCGTCCGATAGGCGAACGACGGCGGGTGGGCGAGGATCGGTTCGCCTTCGAGGTAGCGGCCGAGGTCCTCGGCCAGTGCCCGCGCCGTCTGGAAGCGGCGATCGGGCTCCTTCTCCAGGCACTTCATCGTGATCGTCTCGAGGTCCGGCGGCAGGTGTCGGGCCAGCCTGCGAAGCGGCGGCGGCTCGCTGTCGAGGGTCCGGAGAAGCACCTCGATGCTGCTCTCACCCTTGAACGGCTTCTCACCGCCGAGAACCTCGTAGAGGATGATCCCGAGGGCGAAGATATCGGCCCGGCGATCGAGCAGTCGCACCTCGCCACGGGCTTGCTCGGGGGCCATGTACCCAGGAGTGCCGAGTATCTGCCCGGTCCGGGTGAGGCCGCGGACGTCGTGCTCGCGGGCGATACCGAAGTCGAGAACGTAGGGGCGGAGGCCTCCCTCGGCGAGGGCCTCCACCATGATGTTCGCTGGTTTGAGGTCGCGGTGGATCAGTCCGGTCACGTGGGCAGCGTGGACCGCCTCGGCCACGGTCTTGAAAAGCATGACCTTCTGCTCGACGGTGAGTGAAGGCGCGACGGCATCCAGCGGGTCGCCGTCGATGAACTGCATCGCGATGAATGCCCGGCCGTCGTCGAGCTGGCCGACCTCGTACACCTTGGCGACGTTTGGGTGATCGACGAGGGCCTGGGCGCGGGCCTCGGCAAGCAGCCGCCCGGTGAGCTCGGGTTCCTCGTGACGCAGCATCTTGAGGGCGACGTGGCGGCCGAGCGAAGGGTCGTACGCCTTGACCACCTCGCCCATGCCGCCGCGACCGATGGGGACACCCGTCTCGTACTTCACAGCAAACTGCCTTGGAGCGGGGCGGGATTGCTGGGCTGGATCGCCATAACGTCGGGTGCCAGCCTACCGGGCCGGCGGTCGCTGTCAAGAGAGGTCTTCGTAGCGACCGTCCGCGGGGCGGCTATACTTCCACGCCATGTTTCCGCTGCGGGACTCCGTCCCTTCCACCCGCCTGCCCATCGTCAACACCTTGATCATCGGGGCGTGCGTCGCGGCGTTCGGGTACGAGCTGATGCTCGGGCCGAGCCTGCAGGAGTTCGTCCTCAGCAATGCGTTCGTGCCGGTGCGCTTCTTCCATCCCGGCGCCTTCGACATCGGGCTCCTCGGCAACCTCAAGACGCTGGTTTTCTCCATGTTCATGCACGGCGGCTGGCTGCACCTGATCGGCAACATGTGGTTCCTCTGGGTGTTCGGCGACAACGTCGAGGACTGCCTGGGTCACGTCGGCTACCTCGTGTTCTACCTGGCCAGCGGCGCCGCGGCGGCGATCGGACAGGCCGTGGTCGCGCCGATGTCCGACGTCCCCATGGTCGGGGCTTCGGGCGCGATCGCCGGCGTCCTCGGCGCCTACCTGCTGTGGTTTCCGTGGTCCCGCGTCAAGACCGCGGTGTTCCTGGGGATCTTCTTCACCATCGCCGAGATCCCCGCGCCGGTTTTTCTCGTGCTGTGGTTCGTCATGCAGGCCTTTTCCGGCACCCTCGCGTTGGCGACGGCCAGCGCGGGTGGTGGCGGAGTCGCCTGGTTTGCCCACATCGGTGGGTTCGTCACCGGTCTGATCCTCGCCTGGCTGTTACGACGAAGCGGGCGAGTGACGCCGAGAACCCGAAAGACCCTCTACCTGGAGTGAGACATGAGTGATGCGCTGTCCCCGGTCCCCTTGTTCGACCTGACCCGCCAGTTCCAGGAGGTCAAGGATGACGTCCACGCCGCGGTGGAACGAGTGCTCGCCACGCAGCACTTCATCCTCGGCCCCGAGGTGGTCGGCCTCGAGAAGGAGTGCGCGGAGTATCTCGAGGTGAAGCGCGCGGTCGGCGTCTCCTCGGGCACCGACGCCCTCCTGGCCGCACTGATGGCGCTCGACATCGGTCCGGGCGACGAGGTGATCACTACGCCGTTCACGTTTTTCGCCACCGCCGGTGTGATTCACCGGCTGGGCGCGAGGACCGTCTTCGTGGACATCGATCCGCGCGACTACAACCTCGACCCCGGCAAGCTCGCTGCCGCCGTCACGCCGCGCACCAAGGCGATCATCCCGGTGCACCTCTACGGCCAGGCCGTCGACATGGACGGCATCAAGGCCGCGGCGCCGGGGATCCCCATCGTCGAGGACTGTTGCCAGGCGATCGGCACCGACTACCGCGGCGTGCCGGTCGGCGGCCTCTCCCTGATGGGCTGCTTCTCCTTCTTCCCGACCAAGAACCTCGGCGCTTTCGGCGACGGCGGCCTTGTCACGACCAACGACGAGGCGCTGGCGGACCGGCTCATCGACATGCGCCTGCACGGGATGCGACCCAAGTACGTGCACCACTTCGTCGGCGGGAACTTCCGCCTGGACGCGCTGCAGGCGGCGATCCTGCGGGTCAAGCTCCCACGCCTGGACGGCTGGATCGCCAAGCGGCGGGCGGGCGCGGCGCACTACCGGCAGCTCTTCACCGCCGCCGGCCTCTTGGGCACCGTCACCCTCCCCGAGGAGCTGCCAGGTCGCGGCCACACCTTCCACCAGTACGTGGTGCGGGTGCCGCAGCGCGACAGGCTCCGCGGACACCTCGGGCAGCTCGGTCTCGGCAGCGAGGTGTACTACCCGATCTGCCTGCACGAGCAGGAGTGCTTCGCCGGTCTCGGGTACCGGCACGGCGACTTCCCGGAATCGGAGAAGGCAGCCGCCGAGGTGATGGCCATGCCGATCTTCCCGGAGCTGCGCGGCGACGAGAGGGAGCGGATGGTCGCGGGGATCGCCAGCTTCTACCTGTAGGGGCGACCCGCCGGCGCGTGTCGTCCAGTTTGCCTTGACACCCCGGCTCGAGCCGCGCACCATCCCGGCGAGGTCCACGTGAACGGGTTCATGCCGCACACCTTGCGACTCAGGCCCGCGTTGGCGGTGGCCGACGGCGTGCTCGCCGCCGGTGCCGCGTGGCTGGCCCACCTGCTCCGTTTCACGGCGGCCGAGCGCGGCCCGAAGTGGGCCGACCTGACGGGATCTCCCGGCTTCCTGGTCTGCGCGCTTGCGGCGCTGTGGGCGCTGGCGGTGGCCGCGGAGCTGTACGAGCCGGCGAGGCTGCGGCGACGCCGCGACGTGGCGATGCGGGTGCTCGTCGTCGCGCTGGTGTGGAGCGCCGCCTTGGCGCTGGCCACCTACCTGGTGCCCGCCTGGCGTTTCGGCCGCGGCCTTCTCCTGCTCACCACCGCGTCCTGGGGGGTGCTGGCCGCCGCGTTCCGGCTGGTCCTGGCGCGGTGGGTGCGCCGCCGCGTCCGCTCGCTGGCCCTGGTGATCGGGACGCCGGATGCGGTGGAGCGCGTGTGCCGGAAGCTCTCGCAACACCCGCTGGCTCCCTGGGAGCCGGTGGACGGTGCGGCGGTGCCCCTCGGCGAGCTGGCGGAGGAGACGCGCCGCCGCGGCGCCGAGCTGGTGATCCTCGCCGGCATGGAGGCCAGCGCCGGGACCGGCGCTGCGGACCTGGCTGCGCTGCACGTCTCCGGCGTGCCGGTGGTGATCGCCTCGGAGGTGTGGGCGTGGCTGGACGGACGGCTGCCGGTGAGGGAGCTCTCACCGGCCGCCTTCTTCCACCAGCCGGGATTCGGCGCCGTGCACTGGGAGCTCTTCAACCAGTTCACCCGCGTGCTCGACGTGACGCTCGGGTTCGTGATGCTCGTGCTCGCCGTGCCGCTGGTGCTGCCGGCCCTGCTCCTCATCGCGGTCACGGACGGCTTCCCCCTGTTCTACCTGCAGTGGCGAGTCGGCCAGTTCGGGCGCAGCTTCCGCGTCGTCAAGCTGCGGACGATGCGGCGTGACGCCGAGGAGGACGGCCCCGCGTTCGAGCAGGTGAACGACCGGCGCGTGACGCGGATCGGGCGGCTGTTGCGCCGCCTTCGCGTGGACGAGCTGCCGCAGCTCCTCAACGTGCTGCGCGGCGACATGTCGCTCGTCGGCCCGCGTCCCGAGCGGCCCGAGTTCGTCTCCGAGCTGGCCCGGCTGATCCCGTACTACACGTTCCGCCTTGCCGTTCCGCCCGGGCTCACCGGGTGGTCGCAGGTGAGCATGCCCTATGCCCGCACCCTCGAGGAGCAACAGCGCAAGCTGGAGTACGACCTCTACTTCATCCGCGAGCGGTCGGTCGGGCTCTACCTGCTCATCCTGCTCCGCACGCTGTCGGTGGCCCTCACCGGCGTCCGCCGCTGACGCCTACCGCCCCCTGGGGAGGTGGCGGCGAACGGCGTGCGTGAGCGACCGGCGAAGCAGCACGGCGCCCCGGCCCGGGCCGAGGTCGATGCCGTCCACGGCGCGCGTCTGGAGCGTGCCCGAGGGCCGACCGTCTCCGCCCACCGCCCCGCCGCCCGAGGCCTCCACGAGATAGGCCGCCGCCGGCAGGGCGACGTGGTAGGTCCGCGCGGTCCCGTCGGCCGCGCTGGTCGCGTTGACCATCACGACGCCGTCCTCGTACCGGCGCGTGAACAGGCCGGGTTCGCCCTCCAGGACCGCGATCGAGGCCGGGACAGGATCGAGCGGGATGCCGA
>JACQZW010000062.1 GCA_016213675.1 Acidobacteriota bacterium
GCCGTCGGCAGCGTGCGGGAGCGACCCTCGCGGGCCGCCGCCTCCGACCGCGCCGTGCGCAGCGCCTCGGTGATCAGGCTCACGCCGACCTCCCGGCGAGGTCGCGCACTGCGCGCCAGACGTGGCGCACCTTGAGGTGGTCGCGGTCCTCGATGTAGCCGACCAGGAGCGCCTTGTCGCAGACGGCGTTGATCAGGCGGGGCACGCCGTGGGAGTAGAGGTGGATGGCGCGAATGGCGGGACGCGAGAAGGTGGGCCGGCCGTTGGCGCCGGCGATCGCCAGGCGGTGCTGGATGTACGCCGCGGTCTCCTGCCGGTCGATGGGCTTCAAGTGGTAGCGCACGGTGATGCGCTGGCGGAGCTGGCGCAGCGCGGCGCGGTCGAGGGTGTCGCGCAGCTCGGGCTGGCCGAGGAGGACGATCTGCAGGAGCTTGCGGTCGTCGGTCTCGAGATTGGAGAGCAGGCGGATCTCCTCGAGGACCGCCGGGGTGAGGTCCTGCGCCTCGTCGATGATCAGCACCACGTCGCGTCCCTCGTGGACGCGGGCGAGGAGGAACTCGTTGAGGTGCTGCAGGAGCTTGAGTCGATCGTTGCCGCGGTCGTCGAGGCCGAGCTCGTGGAGGATCGCCCGGAGGAGCTGGAGCGAGCTCATCACCGGGTTCAAGATCAGCGCCGTCGCGCAACTGTCGCCGAGCTCGGCGAGGAGCGCCCGGCACAACGTGCTCTTGCCGGCGCCGACCTCGCCGGTGATCTGGATGAACCCCTTGCGCTCCCGGATGCCGAACAGCATGTGCTCGTACGCCTCGCGGTGCCGGCGCGAGAAGAATAGGTAGCGCGGGTCCGGCGTGATCGAGAACGGCGGGGCCGACAGGCCGTAGAACTCCTCGTACATTGTCGTGATCTGGCTTCACCCGGCTCGGAAGACGGGATCAGCGGACCATTCTACTTCTCATCGGTGCGACGGGCCGGCCGACGCCGCGCTCCCGGGGGCCACGCCGTCATTGCTCGGCTCCTCCCAGGTAAAACTCCGTCATCGCGAGCGAGCGGAGCGAGCGACGCGATGCGGGAGGACATCTGCGCGTGTGACGTTCGATCCCTCACCCCATCCCTCTCCCGCCGGGAGAGGGGGCCGAGCGTCACCACGCTGCAGGCGCGTGAGGTGCCGCTAGCACTCCCACGGGGAGGGGAACCAGGCGTTTCAGCCCTGCACGTTGCCGAGTATCGGTTCCCTCTCCCGCCGGGAGAGGGTCAGGGTGAGGGACGGAACAGCCAGGACCTGATTCCCTTCAAAGCCCACGCGTTCATCCGACAGGGTTGCTCCCAGGATCATGACCATTACCTCGTCGTCGCTGCGCTCCTCCACAGATGACGTTGAGGTCGATGGCACCTGGGAAGCCGAAGGCCGACGGCGGGTGTGGTGTCAGCGGGAGACGAGGATGCTGCAGCAGGTGACGGCGCCCTCGGCCTTGGCGAGCTCGGAGACGTCCACGAGCCGCAGGGTGACGCCGGCCCGCTCGAGCCGCGCGGCGGTGCGAGGATAGGCCTCGGGGTAGACGGCCACCTCGCCGACCAGGAGGGCGTTGGCGGCGTGTGGCTCGGCGGGGTCGACCTCGATCCGGGCGAGGCCGGCGAACACCTCCGGGTCGACCCACGACGGGTTGAGCAACACGGTGCCCGGGGCGACCTGAGTAACCGCCGACTTGAGGTGCAGGCAACCGGAAACCGGCACGGCCTCGACGGTGTAGCCGTGCGGCGCGAGCAGCGCGCGGAGCTGACCGATGCCCTCCGGGTCGCTGCGGCTCGACGCTCCGACCAGGACTCGCCGCCCGAGGCGGAGCACGTCGCCGCCGTCGAGCACCCCCGGAGCGTGGATCGCCGCGAGCGGGCGGTAGGGCGCCAGGGCGCGGGCGATCGAGGCCGTCTCGGGACGCCGCGACGCGGCGCCGGGCCTCGTCATCACGGCGAGCTCGTCGACGACGACCGCCGTGTCCTCGACGAAGACCGCGTCGCCGAGGCCGGCCTCGACCGGCAGGCTGACGACGGTGCAGTCGAGCTCGCGGAGACAGCTCTCGTACGCGCGGTGCTGGGCTGCAGCGCGGGCGACGTCGATCGGGACGCGCGCGAGGTGGGTGAGCTCGCAGCGCGCGATGTCCGGGCCGACCTGGCGGGTGATGGCGGTGAGCATCTGCTCCTTGGCGGCCGTTGGAGCCGGCGCGGCGGGTAGAATAGCGCCATGCGGACGACCCTCGCCCTCGTGCTGATCGGCGCCCTCGCAATCGCGGCGTGCGGCAAGACGGAGACGCCCGGCACCGCCGCCAAGACCGGCGGCCTCGAGGTGGTCGACGACGCGATGCTGGCGGCGGCCGACCTCGCCGATGGCCAGAAGGACCACGTGGTCTCCAAGTGCGCCGTGTGCAAGCTGGGCATGGACGGCCTCGCGGAGCACACGTCGAGGCACAAGGGCTACGAGTTCCGCCTGTGCTCGGCGCACTGCAAGGAGACGTTCGACTACGACCCCGACGCCGTGATCCGCCGCCTCCCGCGCTCGACCTCCTGAGCCGCGCTGCCTGCCCGGGCGCCGATCGCGGCCGGGGTGCGAGGGTATCTCCCGGCTACCTCGTCCTCGCGTAGGCCGCGAGGTTCTGCCAGAAGCGGAAGTTGGCGGGCGAGATCTCGGTGGACGTCATCAGCATCCCGAGGTCGGCGAGGACCAGTACCTCGCCGCCGGACGCCGGCCGGACCAGCGACGCGACCGGCTGCGCCCCGGCACGGGCGAGGAGCTGTCCCCCGGGGGCGCTGAACGGGACGCCGTTGCCGGGCGCCAGCGCGAGCGTGCCGACGCCGGAGACGAGCGGGCTCGTCCCCTGGGTCACGGCGACGCCGGCGGCGACGGTGCCGTTCAGCCAGGCGACGCCGAACCGGCCGGCCAGCGCGTTGGCCGCGGTGGTGTCCTCGTTGGTTTCCCACTGCTGCGCCGAGTATTTCAGCCGGTGCGCGCTGTTGGTCAGGACGAGGAGGCCCCCACCCCGGACGTAGGTGTCGAGGACGTCGACCTCGGCGGCGGTCCACGCCTCCTGGTACGGCGACACGTCGCCCTCCGGGCTCGGGTAGTCGTGGACCGGCAGGGCGACGACCACGGCAGCGCCTTCGAGGTCGGAGGCGGTGACCGGCGTGCCATAGGGGATCGTGTCCACGTCGACCCCCTCGAGGGCGAGGGCCATCCCGAGCTCGACGAAGGCGGGCGGGCCCATGTGAGGCGCCTCGGTGTGGCTGCCGACGAACACCGCCCGGCGCGTCCCGGGCGGCGTCACGCGCAGCACCGGGGCGTCGTGGCCGGTGGCGAGCGCCGCGGTCAGCGCGACGCGCGCCATGTCCTCGAGGACGTCCGCGACCTCGCGGGCGAGCGGGACGTCGTCGTAGGGGTCGTGCAGGTGGCCACCGTAGTGGACCTCGGTGGGGTCGTCGGGATCGAGGTAGATGAGGTTGGCGTTGGGCACGTCGTAAGCGACGAAGTTGGAGTTGTCGGAGCTGATCCCGATGAGGTCGAAGGTGTCCGGCCACACCCCGCGCGTCGAGGCGGCCTGGCGCAGGTAGGCGGGCCACGGCAGCCGGGGGTCGCCGAACGCTACGGTCGACCACGCCTCGAGGGTGAGGTTCGCAAAGATGCCGTCGATGGGGCGCGACAGGCAGTCGACCTGGAGCATGGCGAGCGTCCGGTCGAGGAGCGCCTGGTGGGTGGCGAGGAAGTTCGCCGATCCGAAGATGCCGCGCTCGTGGCTGCCGAACCAGGCGAGGACGAGGTCGACCGGCGGGCGCACCCGCGCCTCGTCGAGCGCCCGGGCGACCTCGAGCAGGGTGACGGACCCGCTGCCGTTGTCGAGGGCGCCGGGAGAGTTCGGCGAGTCGAGGTGGGCGCCGAGGATCACCGCACGCGCCGGGTCGGCCCCGGGGATCCGGACGACGAGGTTCTGCGAGCTTCCCGGCGAGGTGACGTCGGCGTCCCAGCGGAGGCGCACGGTCTGCAGGCGCGCCAGGTCGTCCCAGCCGGTGATTCCGGCCGGGGCAAGGTCCTCGAGCCGCGCGTAGAGCGTCGGCCGCGGCGCGACGTCGCGGGCCAGCGTGAAGGCGCCGAGGTCGCCGACGAAGGAGCCGTGGCTGACGCCCGGCGCGTTCGAGAACGAGGTGACCAGGACGATGCCGGCCGGTTGGGTCGCGAGGAGCACGTTGGCGCGGGTGACGGCCTCGGTGGTGCCGAGCAGGGCGCGGTCGACGAGGGCGTAGTCGAGCACGACGACCCGGCCCTGCACCGCCGCCGGGGTGAGCCCGGCCAGCGCGGCCGCGGTCCGCACCACGACCGGCGGCCCCTGCACTTCGACGGGGTCAGGCTCGGTGTCGTTGAGCGCGCCGTCGGAGTCGAGGCGGAGCGCCCTGAGGAGGTCGTCACGGTGCGGCTGGAGCGCGTGCGCCGGCACCTCCGCCTCGCCGCCCCCGCCGGTCGGCGCGAGGAACAGGCGCGCCTCCCACACCTCGCCGCCGAGGGTGGTGCGGAACGGCTGCCGCTCGACGGTCATCCCGCTGCCGGCGAGGCAGCCGAGATCGCCGAGCCGCCGGGCCACGAGGTCGAACGCCTCGGCCTCGCCGCGGCTCGCCGAGGTGCGGAACAGCGAGCCCCGGCCGATGGCGGTGAGCTCCTCGAGGGTGGCGAAGAGGCGGTCGCGGGAGATCTCGGGGAAGGGATCGTGGGGGAGGACCTGTCGCGGTGGGCGGGGCGCCAGGACGGCCGCCGAGGACGGGCCGGCCGGCGAGTCCGGCGGGGCGGCCCCGGCGGCGGCGGCGAGCACCACCGTCGCGACGACGACACCGACACGGATCGACTCCGCCCAGCCCGGCGCGCGTGCGGTCATGACGTGCCCCTTCGCCGATCTTACTCGCGGAGCCGGGCGCCGGTTTCACCGCGCCCGACGGCCACGCGACGCCGGGGCGCCTCAGCCGGGGCAGAGCCAGACGTGGAAGCGGCCGTCGGCGCCGGCGCAGATCATGCGCCGGCCGTCGCCGCTCACCCACACTGCCGCGAACGCCTCGTCGGCCGCCCCGGTCAGGGCGTAGAAGAGGTCGGGCTCGGCGAGGTCGGCGATGACCACGTTCGAGTCCATCGCGACGCTGGCGACCCGCCGGCCGTCGGGGAAGAACGCCAGGCCGGCGACGGCCCGGGTGTGCTCCTGGTGAGCGTCGCGCACGTCCCGGCTGTCGACGTGGTGGACGCGCACCGCGCCGTCGCGGGCCCCGCTGGCCACCAGGTCGCCGGCCGGCGACACCGCGAGTGCCGAGAGCGGCGCCCGGTGCCCGTGCAGCGTCGCGACCAGCCGGTGGTCGGCGGTGTCGTGGACCCGCAGGCTCTTGTTGACGTGCCCGGTGATCGCGACGCGGCCGGTCTTGGCCAGGGTCAGGCAGGTGACGGCGTCGGGCTGCCGCCGCAGCTCGCGGCGCGCGTCGCGGGCGCGGGCGGCGGCGAGGTCCCAGTACTTGACCGTGGCGTCGGCGCCGCCGGAGACCAGCACGGCGTCGCCGGGCGGGAACGCCAGTCCGCCGACCGGGCCTTCGTGGGAGAGCCGGGCGTCGAGCTCGAGGCCGGTCGCGACCTCCCACAGGTAGATCGCGCCGTCGAGGTGGCCCGAGGCCAGCAGCGTCCCGTCCGCGGAGAGCGCGAGCGTGGTGGTCGTCGACCCGGTCCCGGTCCGCAGGTGCATGCGGTTGCGCAGCGTGTCGAGCTTGGTCCGGGTGGCGAGGTCCCAGAGGCGGACGGAGCCGTCGGTGCCGCCAGCGAAGAGCATCGACTCGTCGGCGGAGACCAGCATGGCCTGGACCCGGCGCGCCTCGCCGAAGCCGCCGTCCTCGAGGAACGAGACGGGGCGAGTCGTCGGGGTGCGCAGCGCCGTCGCGGGCATCGGGCCGAGGGCGGTGGGCGGCGCCACGACCGTTGGCGCGGTGGCCGGCGCGACGGCCGCCTCGACGCGGTTCGGCACCGTGTCGGTGGTCCGCCCGGCCGGGCGGCCGGAGAGGGAGAGGGTGGTCGCGGCCTCGCCGCGGACCTCGCGCAGCGCCCGCGCCAGCGAGTCGAGGTCGGGGAAGCGCCGGCCGGGGTCCTTGGCCATGGCGCGCTCGACGATCTCGACGAGGCGCGGAGGGATGTGCCTGGTCACCGGGTCGAGCTTGCGGGGCGGCGAGTGGACGATGTCGTAGATCAGCGACGGGACGCTCCGGCCGCCGAACGGGCGGTGGCCGGCGAGCAGCTCGTAGAGGATGACGCCCACCGACCACTGGTCCGCGCGATGGTCGACGGGGTCGCCGGCGAACTGCTCCGGCGCCATGTACGACGGGGTCCCGAGCACCTCGCCGGTGCGGGTCGCGAGCGTGCCCCCCTCGAGGCGGGCGATGCCGAAGTCGACGATCTTGATGGTGCCGCCCTTGAGGACGCTCACGTTCGATGGCTTGACGTCGCGGTGGACGACGCCGTGGCGGTGCGCGTAGGCGAGGCCGTCGCAGAGCTGGACGACGACCTCGAGGCGTTGGTCGAGGTCGGCCAGTCGGCCGCGCTCGACGGCGACGGCGAGGTCTTCGCCCTCGAGGAACTCCATGGCGATGAACGGCGCGCCGTCGACCTCGCCGAACTCGAAGACGGTGACGATGTTCGGGTGCTGCAGCCGGGCCGCCGAGCGCGCCTCGCGGAGGAAGCGCTCGCGCATCCCCGGCTCGGCGACCACCTCCGCCGAGATCGTCTTGAGCGCGACGACGCGCTCGAGGATCGGGTCGCGCGCCCGGTAGACGATCCCCATGCCGCCGCGGCCGACCTCGGCGAGAACCTCGTACTTGCCGATCTTCTCGGGGACCGAACGCACGTCCCATGCTACCCCACGGCCCGCGGCGCGAAGAACGCGCAGGGCCCGCCGCCGGCGTTGCAGCCCGTTGCCGGGGCACGCGTCGGTCCAGCCGGTTTCGGTTCGGCCGCTTCGCGTGTCTAAGAGGCATGAGCAGGCCACGACCGCTGCGGCCGGTGTGGGCCGAGGAAAGGGCGCCGATGCCGGACTGGGGCGACGACCGCAGCCTCCTGGCCGCCGTCGGGCGGGGCGAGGAGGGCGCCGCCGGGGCGCTCGTCGACCGCACCTACCCCAAGGTGTTCGGCCTGCTCGTGCAGCTCACCGCCGACCGCGACCTCGCGGCCGACCTGACCCAGGAGACCTACCGTCGGGCGTGGGCCGCCCTCGGCTCGTTCGACGGCCGGGCGCAGCTCTCGACCTGGCTCTACCGCATCGCCTACAACGCGTTCTTGAACCACGTACGGCGCCCGGCCAGGATGGTCCCGTGGGACGACAAGCTCGCGCTCACGGTGCGGGACGGGCGCGCCGGCGCCGAGGCCGAGCTCGAGGCCTCCGAGGCGCGCGACCGGCTGCGCCGGGCCGTCCTCGCCCTGCCCGAGGAGCTGCGCTGCGTCGTCGTCGCGCGCTACTGGGCGGATGCGCCGGCGACCGAGATCGCGGCCCTCGAGCGGGTCACCGAGGTCGCCATCCGCAAGCGGCTGCGGCGGGCGCTCGATCGCCTCGCGGTGGCGATGAAGGAGACGACACGATGAACGGTCTGTCCGACACCGACCTCGAGCGCCTGCTCCAGGTCCGACCCGCGCCGCGGCCGCCGGCCCGGCTCGGCGAACTGATCAAGGCCGAGATCCCGCCGCACATCTCCGTCGGTGCGGGCCCGGCGGTGCGGGACGCGAACGGCGACGACCCCGTCGACACCTGGGGTCTCTCGGGCCGGGTCGCCGTGTTGGCCGCGGCCGCGGTGGTCGTGGCCGCCGCGGTCGGGGTGCTTGGCGTGCTGCCGGGCGGGACGGTCGAGGAGCGTCCGGTGCAGCGGGTCCTGCTCGCCGCGGGCGAGGACGACCGCGCCGCGATCTGCGTCGTGAGCGCCGCCGACCCGACGGCGGCCGAGGCGGCGTCGCGCCGCCTGGTCGCGATCGAGGTCGCCGTCCTCGGACCGGACGAGGCCCCACGATCCGGGGCGCGGGTCGCCGTCGAGCCGGTCGGCGCGGCCGGGTCCGCCTTCCTCATGACCACCGATCGGCGCGGCCGGGCCCAGACGGCTGGCCTGCCGCCGGGCACCTACCGCGTGCGCTGCACCCCCGCCGCCGGCGTCGCCGCCGGCGACGAGGTCACGCTCCAGGCCGGCGAGGCGGCCGCGCTGCTGCTGCTCCTGCCCGCCGAGGCGATCCGCGTGACCCCGGTGGCCTGAGTCGCCCGTCGCCGCCCGGCACGTGGCCGAACCTTGCGGGCGGCAGCGCGTAGAAGTGGGCACCCGCGAAAGGAGACTCCGCATGAACCGCAGCTCCCGGTGGATCGCCGCGCTCGTCGTCGCAGTGTTCGTCACCGTGCCGGGCCCGGCCTCGGCACAGCTCGTGACGCTGCCCCCCGACGGGGACAACCAGAAGGCCTCGGTGTCGCAGTGGATCGGTCTCGTCGAGGTCACCATCACCTACAACAGCCCGGACGTCACCGGGCCGGACGGGACCGACCGGACCGGCAAGATCTGGGGCCAGCTCGTGCCGTACGGCATGGCCGACCTCGGGTTCGGCACCTGCGGCGCACAGTGCCCGTGGCGTGCCGGCGCGAACGAAAACACGGTGTTTCGCGTCTCCCACGACGTGAAGATCGAGGGGCAGCCGCTCGCGGCCGGGACCTACGGCGTGCACATGATTCCGGGCCCGGAGGAGTGGACCGTCATCTTCTCGAAGAACGCGACCTCCTGGGGTAGCTTCTTCTACACCGCCGCGGAAGATGCGTTGCGCGTCAAGGTCAAGCCGAAGGCGGGCGCGTACGCCCACTGGCTGACCTACGAGTTCACCGATCGGCAGCCGGACCGGGCCACCGTGGCCCTGCGGTGGGAGAAGCTCGAGGTGCCGTGGACGATCACCGTCGATGGCATGACCGACCTCTACGTCGCCAACCTGCGCCGCGAGCTGCGCTCGGCGCCGGGCTTCAACTGGCAGGGATGGGAGCAGGCGGCGAGGTTCTGCCTCGACAAGAAGGTCAACCTCGCGGAGGCGCTAACGTGGGCGCAGAACGCCGTCAGCCTGCCCTTCATCGGTCGCGAGAGCTTCGCGACGCTGCGCACCCTGGCCGACGCCCAGGCGGCCAACGGATTGGCTGCCGAGTCCGAGGCGACGCTGCAGAAGGCGCTGGAGCATCCGACCGCCGGGCCGCTCGACCTGCACCAGCTCGGCCGGCAGCTCCTGACCCGGGGCGAGAAGGACAAGGCGCTGAAGGTCTTCGAGCTCAACGCCCGCAAGCACCCGAACGTCTGGCCGGTCAACGTCGGCCTGGCGCGCGGCTACGCGGCGGTGGGGCGGACGCCGGACGCGGTGAAGTTTGCGAAGCTCGCCCTCGCGCAGGCGCCGGACGAGGTCAATCGCAAGGCCCTCGAGAAGCTCATCCGCGACCTCGAGACCGCCAAGCCCGCGAAGTGAGGCGCGCGAGCGACGTGCCACCGCTCCCGGCGCGCCGTGTCGGTCACGTGCCGGGGGCGGTGAGGAACTCGTCCACCGCCCGGTTGAACATTCCGGGCTGGTCGACGAACGTCATGTGTCCGCTCTTCGGCAGGACGACGAGCTTCGAGCTCGGTATGCGCGCGTGCATGTCGCGGGAGAGCGACGGGTCGCACTCGTCGGTGTCGCCGACGGTGATCAGCGTCGGCACCTTGATCGTGGCGAGGCGGTCGGCGTACTCGACCGAGGCGAGGTTGCCGTCGATGACGTACTCGCCGTGCGAGCCCCACATCTCGCGGTAGAGATCCCAAGCGGTGTTGCCCATCTGCGCTGGGTCGAAGTTCGGGTCGGGCCGGTTCTGGTACAGGTACGGGAAGTACCCCTCGCCCCAGGCGGCGATCATGTAGTCGGCCGTGTAACGGCCTCGCTCGTAGGCCTTGCCGTGCCCGTACAGTCCCTCGGCCTCCATCTTCTCGATGCGGGTGCGCAGCTCGGCGGGCATCTTCGCCTTCATCGCCCGGAACACCTCGTTCATCGCCTTCGTGCTGTGGAAGGTGCTGCACAGCACGAGGTGGGCGATGTTGGCCTGGTAGGCGAAGGCGTAGGCCTGGGCCACGACGCCGCCGTAGGAATGGCCGAGCAGGTTGATCTTGCCGAGGCCGAGGGCGATGCGCACCGCCTCCACGTCCTCGACCATCGCCTCCACGGTGTACTTCGACACGTCCTCCAGCTTCTCGGACCGGCCGGAGCCGCGCTCGTCGATGAAGACCAGGCGGTTGTGGCGGGCGAGCGGCAGCAGGTAGGGCAGGAAGTAGTCGTGCGAGGCGCCGGGGCCGCCGTGGACGATCACCAGCGGTGCGCCGCGACCGATCGACACGGTGTAGATGAGCACGCCTCCCGCGTCGACGTACTGCTCCTGCACGGGGTAGACCGCCGGCAGGTTCACCGGGGGTGCGGCCGTGGCAGGCAAGGCGGAGAGCGCGAGGAAGAGGACGGCCGCCCCGACGGGCAGCGAGCACCTTGAGGGACCTCTCATGCGATTCCTCCACGGACCTCGGCTCGATTGTAGAGCCGCGCGCCGTCGGGCGAGCGGGCGCCGCGCTCACGACCCCGAGGTTTGGGGGCCGGTACGCCTGGGCGTCCGGCCCCCACGGTGATCCTCAGATCGTGAACGGGATGGCGACGCTGCTCTCGGGCAGGTGGATCAGGAGCTCGTAGCGGCCGTTCTGCACGCCGCCCGGGATCCGGAACAGGAGGCTCCCGTAGGTGTTGTGCAGCGCGTCGAGCCACACCGACGGGTACGTCAACTCCCGTCCGGGCGGTGCGAAGTACTCGAGGCGGGCCTCTCTCTGGGGCCTGAGGTAGTTCATCGGCTCCCTCGCGACGCTCGCCCGCGCGATGACCGGCGCGAGGACGCCGTAGTCGTCCAGGAACGCCTGCTCAGTGGCCAGGCGGACGACGTCGCCTGCCGGTGTCCGCACCGAGATCGCGCTGCGGGCGATCTCGACGGGAGCGCCGTCGGTGGTCATCCCGACGTCGAGCAGCAGCCACTTCCCGCCGGGGTTCGCTTTGGCGAACCGGTAGGACAGGGCCACGTCGACATCGGCCCCCCGCGAAACGACCGCGGTCGAGCCGACCTGGCGGAGCTCCTGGACCGGCTTCGCGTTGGCCAGGGTGGTGGTCGCGAGCGCGAGCGAGCACGTCGCCAGGGCCGCGACCGTGAACCGACGTACGAGGTTGGTGTTCATCTGTCCTCCCCGCCGGGCGAGTTGAAGGGTTTCGTCCGGCATGTCGCGGTGTGTCCGACACCGCCTGGCGGCCTCAATAGCACGAGGCGTGCCAATGAGACTCGATCGTCGTCGGCGGGCCTCGTCGGGAGCCCTGGTCGGCGTGCAACAGACTGCGCGGGAGGCGGTTGGCCCGCCCGGGCGACGCCACGACGGGGTCGGTGCGGTGGTCCTGCGAGCCGTCCGCGCGAGAGGACAGCGCCCGGTTGGCACCCTGCCACCTGTTCCCTGGTCGGCTGGTGGGGAAGATGCCGCGGCGCGGCTTGGCAACGCCGCCGCGCAGTGAATAATGGCCGGCAGGTTCGTCGCGCGTCGTCTCAACTCGGGGGTCACACGCGGGGTGGCGCGGCGACGGACGTCGCACGGCTTGGGGGGCCAGGGACAGGGCGCGTGGACCGGCGGTGTGACCGCTCCGGCCAACGTTCCGCCCGAACCCCGGGGAGGTCCGAGGATGCACAGCCGCAAGCTCCACCTGCACTCGATGCTGGTCCACTCGGTGCTGGCGCTCGTGCCGCTCGCCGCCGTGGCCTTCGCCCTCGAAGCCGCCGCGGTCGGACTCGGCGGCTTCGGCCCGGAGGTGTGGCGCTTCCTCGCCGTCGCGTCGCTGGCGATCTCGCTCGCGGCCGCGCTGCCGGCTACGTTGAGCGGGATCCTCGAGCGGGGCCACGCGTACGTCACCTGGAGCGCCACGCACAAGGCGAAGCTCGCGCTCTCGCTCGTCCTGCTTGCGCTCGTCGCCGGCGAGCTCGCCATGCTGGCCGGCGCGCTGCCGGACGCGCCCCTCCGGGTGATGGTCGTCGCGGTCAACCCGGTGGTCGCCTTCCTGCTCAGCGCGCTCGGGCTGAAGATGAGCCTCGGGCGGCAGAGCCTGGCCCGCACCTCGTACCGCCCCGACCTGTTCCGGGAGCCGCCCGTCGACGTGCTGGCCGTCAACGCCGTCCACCTCGGCGAGCCCCCTGACGTCATCGACATCCTCCGGGAGATGGCCCGGTGATCGACTTCTCGTTCAGCCCGGCCCAGCAGGGGCTCCGCGAGCAGGCGAAGGCGTTCACCGAGGAGTGGGTGGCGCCGAACGCCGCGAGGCACGACCGCACCGGCGAGTTCCCGAAGGAGATCTGCCGGGAGGCGTTCCGGCGCGGCTTCATGAACACGTCGGTCCCGAAGGAGTACGGCGGACGGGGACTCGCCGTGCTCGACCACTGCCTGGTCACGGAGGAGATCTGCACCGGCTGCTCCGGGATCGGCACCGCCATCGACGGCAACGGGCTCTCGCAGGCCCCCGTCATCCTCGCCGGGACGCCCGAGCAGAAGGCGCGCTTCCTGGCGCCGATGACCGAGGAGCTGATGTTCTCGGCGTACGCGGTCACCGAGCCGGAGGCCGGCTCCGACGTCGCCCGGGTCAAGACCACCGCGGTGAAGGTCGGCAGCGACTACGTGCTCAACGGCGTCAAGTGGTGGATCACCAACGGCTCGGTGGCGAGCTGGTACTTCGTCCTCGCCCGCGTCGAGGATCGCCAGACCGGCTTCATCGTGCCGGCGGACTCGGCGGGCGTCGTCCGCGGACCGAAGGAGATCAACCTCGGGCAGCACGCCTCGAACACCGTCCGCGTCACCTTCGAGGACGTCAAGGTGCCGGAGGCGTTCCGGCTCGGCGCCGAGGGCGACGGCTTCAAGATCGCCATGGAGACGTTCAACCACACCCGGCCGGGGATCGCGGCGGGGGCCAACGGGATCACCAAGGCCGCGCTCAACATCGCGCTGTCGTACGCCAAGCGGCGCCGCACCTTCGACAAGAAGCTGATCTCCAACCAGGGGATCTCGTTCAAGCTCGCGGAGATGATGACCAAGCTCGACGCCGCGCGCTTCCTCGCCTACAAGGCGGCCTGGCTCATCGACAACGGCACGGACAACGCGCGCGAGGCGTCCGAGGCCAAGTGGTTCGCCAGCGACGTGGCGATGGAGGCGGCGATCGCCTGCGCGCAGATCCTCGGCGGCTACGGCTACACCAACGAGATGCCGGCCGAGAAGCTGGTCCGCGACGCCAAGATCTACCAGATCTACGAGGGGGCGAGCGAGATCCAGAAGATGATCGTCGTCGCCAAGCTGATGCGCACCAAGGTCGTCGAGTGACGGCCGCGGACGGAGGGGCGCCATGATCAAGGACCTGATGGACATCGCCGGCCGGGCCGTGCGGCCCTTCAAGCGCCGCGCCTACGGGCGGACGTTCGTCTGCCCGGTGTGCCACCTCGAGCTGGCGTTCGCCGACGTCGACGGCAACGGCCTCGCCGTCTGCCCGGTGTGCGGCGCGGTGATCTCGTTGGAGGCGCCGTACGGCCACGCCGTCCCCGTCGTCGTCGACATGGAGATCAACCGGGCGCAGCCCAAGCTCCGCCTCCACCCGATGGCGAGCCACCTGCCGGTCGGCCTGTTCCCGGTCGCCTGCCTCGGCGCCGGCGTCCTGCTCGTCGCCTCGCTGCTCGCGCCGGCGGCGTGGCCGACGGCGCTGATCGAGCGGGCGACGCTGCTCGTCCTGGCGCTCGCCGTCGGCCTATCGCCGCTCACCATCGCGGCCGGCGTCTCGGACTGGCGGCGCCGCTACGGCGGCCGGCCGTACCGGATCATCCGGTTGAAGCTCGCCTTCTCGGCGTGCTTCGTCGTCCTCGGCGGCCTCGCCGTCGCCCTCCACGCCTCCGGCGCGGTGTTCTCGCCGGCGACCGGGCTGATCGCCGCCGCCTCGCCGCTCGAGCTCCTGGCCGCGGTCGCCTACTTCGCCACCCTGGCGGTCAACCTGGTCGTCGTCGGCACGCTCGGCCACGTCGGCGGCAACCTCGTATTCGGCCGGTAGCGAGCCGCACGGTCGCGCCCCGCGTCGGTCTCCCAGGATGCGCGCTGAGGCCGGGGAATGCAGCCGGACGCGCGGGCGTTGTGCGGGCATCGGATCCGACAGCAGGGCCTTCTCCGGCCGGACACGTGACGCGGGCACGATCCCGCATCCCCCCGAAAGGAGAGACGTATGAAGAAGACGATGTCAGTAAGGCTCGTTGGTCTCACCTTCGTCCTCGCCCTGGCCGCCGGCCAGGCGTGGGCACAGACGGCCAAGGTCGACGTCCCGTTCAGCTTCATGGTCGCCAAGAAGGAGATGCCGGCGGGCGAGTACGAGCTGCGCGTCGACGGGGCCGAGGTCAAGCGCATGACGCTGCGTAACCTCGCGACCGGCGAGAAGGCGCAGGCGACCGTCATGTTCCGTCTGGCCAACATCGGCGCCGCCGAGCCGAACCTGGCCTTCGACGTGGCCGAAGGAATGCACTACCTCTCGGAGGTGCACTTCCCGAACTCGGACGGCTTTGCCCTCGCCGGAGCCCCGGGCGGCGAGCACAAGCACGAGAAGGTCAAGGCGAAGTCGTAGCGGTACCCTCGCACCTCGCGGGGTCGTGGACCGCCGGTCGCGGCGGCCCACGACTCCCGGCTCGGCCTCGCCCGCGCCGTGGCCCGGCCCGGAGTTGCCCGGACCGGGCGAAGCTCCTACCCTGTCCGCGCCCTGGAGCGGGCAGGAGGTGATCGATGTCGCAGCGGATGGTCGAGCAGTTCATGGAGATGGTGCGGATCGACTCGGAGTCGGGCAACGAGGCGCGGTTCCTCGACTGGCTGCTCGGCGAGGTCCGCTCGATGGGCGCCGACGCCGCGCTCGACGGCTACGGCAACCTCATCGCGTCGTTCCCGGCCAAGGGGTGCGCGGGCGCCGAGCCGATCCTCCTCTCTTGCCACGGCGACACCGTCAAGCCCGGCGTCGGCATCGAACCGGTGCTCGGCGCGGACGGCATCATCCGCTCGGCCGGCGACACCATCCTCGGCGCCGACGACAAGGCGGGGATCGCCGAGGTCCTCGAGGCGCTGCGCGTCGCGCCGGTCCGTCCCCCGATCGAGCTCGCCGTCAGCCGGCAGGAGGAGGTCGGCCTGTACGGCGTCAAGGCGATGGACTTCTCGCGCATCACCGCGCGGCGTGGCTTCCTGATGGACAACGACACCCTCGACACCATCGTTATCGGTGGCCCGTCGTACTTCGCCATCGACGTCACGGTGACCGGCCGCTCGGCCCACGCCGGGATGGAGCCGGAGAAGGGCATCAACGCGATCCGCGCGGCGGCGAAGGCGATTGCCGCGGTCCGCCTCGGCCGACTCGACCACGAGACCACGGCCAACGTCGGGGTGATCAACGGCGGGATCATCCGCAACGGCGTGCCGGCATCGTGCTCGTTCCTCGCCGAGTGCCGCTCGGCCGACCACGCCAAGGCGGCGGCGCTCGCCGAGGAGATGACCGGCATCATCCGCGCCGAGGTCGAGGCCACCGGGGCGAAGGTCGACATCGCGGTGGACGAGAAGTGCCGCGCCGTCGTCATCCCCGAGGACGCCTGGGCGGTGCGCATCGCGAAACAGGCGCTCTCGACCGTCGGCATCGACGCCAAGGCGGTCTTCATCACCGGCTTCACCGACGCCTCGATCTACAACAACCGCGGCATCGAGATGGCCGTGGTCGGGATCGGCGCGCAGGGCGAGCACTCGACCGAGGAGTGCATCGCCGTCGCCGACATGGAGAAGGCCGTCACGATGCTCGTCGAGGCCTTCCGCCTCAGCGCGTCGTAGGGGGCACGGGCCGACCCATCCGCCTCGCTTGGTGGCGCGGGCGCCCTCGCCCGCGCGCGTCGCTTCCGCCCGTGTCCCTTCCCCAACCTGCAGGGCCAGTGGGGCGCGCGCTCCTCCGCGCGCGTTTTCGGTAGCACTCCCGGAGGCGCCGACGGTGACCTGCCAGCCTCGCGAGCCCTAGCTCAGGTGGCTCTGTATCGGGCGTGGCTCACAGCCCATCCCAGTCACCGGCGAGCGGCTTCTCGTTCACCAAGCCGTAGGTGAAGTTAAGGTCGGAGTTGCCTGCGGTGTTCGAGTTCCTCAAGAACCACTCGCCGAGGCTCGCCCTGTAGATCCCCACCGTGTCGGTCCCGGTGCCGTCCCAGTCTCCGACGACCGGCACATCCATTGCCGGGTCGCCGTATGGGAAGACCAACTCGGCGTTGCCTCCAGCATTGCTGTTGTGCAGGTACCACTGCCGGTCAGAGGCCCGGAAGATGCCCACCGTGTCGATGCCATCGCCATCCCAATCACCAGCCACCGCCGCCTCGTTGGCCAATCCGTACGTGAAGCTGATGTCCGGGGCGCCCGAGGTGTTGCTGTTCCGCAGGAACCACGCCGCCTCGGCCGGCCGGTAGATGCCGATGGTGTCGATGCCGTCCCCGTCCCAGTCCCCGGCGATGGGCAAGTCACCGGCCACGCCAAAGCCGACGACGAGATCGGCGTTGCCGGGCTCGTTCGTGTTCTTGAGGTAGAAGGTCCCATCCCGGTAGATCCCGACGGTGTCCATGCCGTCGCCGTCCCAGTCGCCCTTGACCGCGAGGTCGGAGGGGTCGCCGTAGGGGAAGACCAGCTCGGCAAACCCTCCGGCGTTCGAGTTGTGCAGGTACCAGCTCCGGTCAGATGACCGGTAGATGCCAGCCGTGTCCGTCCCAGCAGGACGAAGGGTGAAGGTCGCGGTCACGTTGCGTGCCTGCGTCATCGTCACCTGGCAGGAACCGATCCCGCTGCATCCCTCAGCGCTCCACCCGGAGAAGACGGACCCGGACGCTGCATTCGCCGCGAGGCTAACAGCCGTGTTGTAAAGAAACTCGGCGGAGCACGTGGCCCCGCAGTCGATCCCGGCCGGCGCGGAGGCCACCGTGCCGGACCCAGCGCCGGTCTTGGAGACGGCGAGCGCGTAGCTGTTCAGGGCGAAGGTCGCGGTCACGGCGCGGGCCTGGGTCATGGTGACCTGGCAGGCGCCGGTCCCCGCGCACCCTTCACCGGACCAGCCGGTGAATGTCGAACCGGTAGTGGCGGCTGCCGTCAGGGTGACAGTCGTGTTGTAGGAGAAGTCGGCGGAGCACGTGGCCCCGCAGTCGATCCCGGCCGGCGCGGAGGCCACCGTGCCGGACCCAGCGCCGGTCTTGGAGACGGCGAGCGCGTAGCTGTTCAGGGTGAAGGTCGCGGTCACGCTCCGTGCCTGGGTCATCGTGACCTGGCAGGTGCCAGTACCCGCGCACCCCTCGCCGGACCACTCGGTGAAGGTCGAGCCGGTCGCGGCGGCGGCCGTCAGTGTCACGGCGGTGTTGTAGGTGAACTCGGCGGAGCAGGTCGCTCCGCAATCGACGCCCCCGGGGTCCGAAGTCACAGTGCCAGAGCCCGTTCCGGTCCTGGAGACGGTGAGCGCGTAGCTGCTCAAGGTGAACGTCGCGGTCACGGCGCGGGCCTGGGTCATGGTGACCTGGCAGGTACCGGTGCCCGCACAGCCCTCGCCGGACCACCCGGTGAAGGTCGAGTCAGTCGCGGCGGCTGCTGTCAGGGTCACGACGGTGTTGTTAGGAAACGACGCTGAGCAGGTGTCCCCGCAGTCGATCCCCGCTGGGTCCGAGGCCACAGTGCCGGACCCGGTGCCGCTGCTGGAGACGGTGAGCGTGGAGCTTGGAAGTCCTGGGGACCGAGTGAAGACCCATGTCGCGCCTGTGCGCTCGTGGTCGCCCTTTCCGGCCACAAATGCAATATCGCCTGCAGCAGACAAGGCCACACCAGTGCCCTGTTCGCTGTTCCCCACCGCCCCGCTCCCGACAAGTCTCGCACCGAGCTGTGCCCACGCTCCGCCCGACCGTGCAAAGACCCATGCCGCGCCGGTCCCGGTGTAATTGTCATGGGGTCCTCCCACGAGCGTCGTGTCCCCGTTTGCGGACATGGCCACTGAAGCACCCTGCAGGGCCCAGCGTTCGCCACCGTTAGTATCACCCACGAGTTTTGCTTGTTGCACCCAGGAGTCTGCGGCTCGGATGAATACCCACGAGGCGCCGGTAGGGGCTCCACCATCATGAGGGTCGTCGTTGCTCGCTCCCACGATTAGCGAACCTCCGTCAGCGGCAATCGCCAGTGAGACGCCCTGCATGGACGCACCGATTGCACCGGCACCCACAACCTTCTCGCCCTGTTGCACCCAAGTGCTGCCGGAACGCCTGAACACCCAGACCGCGCCAATCCCGTCCCAGCAATTTCCGGAGCAGTTGTCGAAGGGCCCTCCGACAACGGCAGTGCCGCCGTCGCCGGAAATGGCTACCGAATAGCCTTGCTGAGCGGCGCCCACCGCACCCGAACCAACGAGTTTTTCACCCTGTTGCGTCCACACTCCGTCAGTCCGTGTGAACACCCAGACAGCGCCCGTGTGGTTGTTGTCGCCCGGGCCGCCAACGAGGGCAGTGTTGCCGTCGGCTGAGAGAGCAACGGCGTGGCCCTGCCACGGGTACGTGACGCCGCCGGACCCGATGAGTATCTGCTGTTGCGTCCACACCCCGGCGGATCGAGTGAAGACCCACGCTGCTCCGAACTCGCCGCCCACGCCTCCAACGATGGCCGTGTTCCCGTCGGCTGAGATGGCGACCGATCGGCCCTGGTAGAAGCGTCCCACCATGCCGGTTCCCACGAGCTTGTCGCCTTGTTGAGTCCAGACGCCTCCGCCTTCGGGCCGGGAAAACACCCACGCCGCACCGATCCCATCGGCGTCAAAGTGGCCGCCGACGATCGCCGTGGTCCCGTCGGCCGAGACGTCAACGGCACCACTGTCACCTTGGAACGCCATGCCCACAGAGCCGAGGCCAATGAGCTTGTTACCCAGTTGAGCGAATCCGGCGGCCCCACTGGCGTCGACGAAATAGGCGACGACGTCGCGGTCTTGCGACATCGTCACCTGGCAGACTGCCAAGCCCGCACACGCGCCAGTCCACCTAGCAAAGACCCAGCCCGGTGAGGCCGATGCGGTCAGTGTCACTTCGACGGGATCGGTGAAGTCTGCGCGGCACATCACACCACAGTCGATCTCCCCTGACAACGAGGTCACCGTGCCGGTGCCCGTCCCGGTCTTCGTGACGGTCAGAGAGTGGGTTGGTGCCGAGAACCAGGCCGTCACCGATTTCGGGCTGTCGAGCACCAATGTGCAGGTGTCGACAGACGGCTGTCCGGTGCCTTTGGGGTTGACCTCGAAGAACGGAACTCTGGTCATGTCCCAAGAAGAGTCCAGAAGGAAGCCCTGCCCTGAGATCGCCTCCGTGCCTCGGAGTTCCCAGTAGCCTCCGCAGCTGCCGTTTCCCCACAGTTGGTAGTACTTTGAGGGGTCGAAGGAATCGGTGGTTTCAAATGTGGCCAGGACATCGCCTGACGCCTGGGACGCGTCCCGATTCCAAGGCCACTCCGTCCCATCGGCTAGCTGCAATCGGACCTCGTGCCACGTCCTGGCTAGGCTTGTGTAGTCGCTGCTTGCGTACTCGTACAGGCCACTAAAGGTCCTGTAGCAGCCTGGCATGATTCCGGCGTGGAGCAGGAGCTGATAGATCGGACCCGAAAGCCCTCTTCCTAGTCTGAACCCCTGAGAGCGAGTCCAGCCCAGGTAGGTGTCCTCCACTGGTTGCCCGCCAGCACATGCGCCGGACCATCCGGTGAACGTCGAGCCCTCCTCAGCCGAGGCGGTCAGCGTCACTTCGCTACCAAAGGGGAAGTTGGCGGCACACGTTGGGTCGCAGTGGATCGCAGGCGGCGCTGAGGTCACGGTGCCCGCGCCCACCCCGAGCTTGGTGACAGAGAGCAACATACTCGAGGGAGGCACTACGGTGATCGTCCGCCGCATCTCGGCCGGCCGCGCAGAGCCGCGTTCGACAATCACCTTGGCCGTGTAGGTACCGACCAAGGGATAGGTGTGGATCACAGTGGCCAGGGTCTGATACTGAGCTTCGAGTCTTTGCCCGATCATGGGATTGCCAGGGTCGCCGCACTGGGCGATTGCCTCGTCGACCCAGGCCCCTGCGTACGCACAATCCCACCAGAAGGAGTAGTTGATCGTTTGCCCAGCAATGCCACCGCTCACCTCCGCGGTGAGGTCGGCATCGAGCGGCGCAGGGCCAGCGCCAGGCTCCACTTCCAGCACGACGCCAACCGGGTCCGTCGTCATCCTGATGGACTCGACCCAGGCATGCGCCAGGTCCCCTGAACCGCCACCAACAAGCCAGTCGTAAAGGACAATCTCACAGTTCGGGGGTTGGGGGCCTGGAGGCCACGGGTCCATGATGTTCACCCAGTCGCCATCGACCCCATAGCCGACAAGTTCGTGTCCATCGTCCGGGTCGGGCGTACCGGTCCATGCCCAGAGAATCAGGAAAGGCCTGCCGGCGCCTATCTCGAACGCGACAACGTCCTCCGAAAGGGGAGCGAGAATCGAGTAGTTCTCAACTCCCCAGTGCTGAAGAACGCTTGTGCCGCTCCCCACACCACAACACGCCGGGTTGCCGCGGTTGCACACAGGCCCCCCAGGGTTGTCGCAGCAGAAATCCGTGCCCCACCCGGATTGTTGTCTCACCCAGTCAGCAATCTCGCATTGGCACACGGCAATGCCGTAGTAGTGGAGGACGACGCTGCTACAGGCGGCCCAACACCACATGGTCTGTTCCTGCGAGACAGGAACGATAGGCAACGTCGTGGCCCCGCTCTGGACCGGGGACACACAAAGCGCAGCCCAAACGGCAATACCCCCGAAGCGAAGCCACACCAAGCAGAGAGGAGGGTTGTGCGGGCGCCCTTTGAGGTCTGCTCCTAGATGCCGGCCTTGCATCGTCCTGTTCCCTAGTGCGGCCGATCTGCTTTTGCTGGTTGTCGCAAGAGCCGCTGGAGACTACTTGGATCGATCGCTTTCCCCGCAGCACCCGAGGGCAACCCTAGCGCCGCCGCACCAGCCGCCATCGGATAGATCCGGACGTCACCACCTTCCAATGCGAACACAAAATCCGCCTTCTCAGGGAGGTGAACGGAATAGAGAAGTCCCTGGGTCGACGACCCAGCAAACCGGCCCCGGAACTCTTCAAGTTGCCTCGAGAGCCCCGCGTTCCCGATGGCGACCGCGCGAATCCGGCCTCCCACCCTATCCACCGTCAGGAGCGTCCGCGCCTTCCCCCGGAAAATCACGGGGAATAGCCACTCGCTGGTTGGCTCCAGTAGTCCTACCAGATGGGAGCCAGAGGGGCTCTGTTGTGGGCCCAGATCCTTGAGTGCATGCACCTGCCACGCGTGTCCGAACTCCGCCGTTTGGTCACAGTCCTCGACCGTTAGCCCAAACGGGATGGGACCCTGCTTGCACACCAATCCAACGAGCTCAGCGATCGACCCCGCAGCGGCGGCGGCCACCTCGGTTGGGGGAACATTGGCCGCACGTGCCTCCCCTTGGACGAGAATGCGGATGCAGCACGCAACCAAAGACAGTACGATCTTCCGCGATCCTGTTCGCATTCCCGCCTCCATCACCGACGAACCTGACCTTCCGACACTCGCCACAACGATCGGGGAACTCCTGCAAGCAATCTACTAGATCTCAAGAGCCTCGTATCCTCCGAAAGTCCGCATTACTGCAAGATAAGTCTTGAGCTTGACGCAACCATCCTTCAGCTCGTCCTCAAGCGCGAGGAGGTCCGCGATGTCACGCGTGTAGGTGGTCTTCCCTTGAAGGAGTTCATTGATCGTGACTCGCTCCGCGGGCATGTCGGGTGACCGCTGAAAGGTCGCGAGCACTTCATTCTCGACGCGGTAGCGAGCGATGAGTGCCTTCTCGTCCTCGTCGAGTTGGACCCGCGCCACAAGGGAGAACCCGACGCCCTTGTGACCACCAAACACGCCCTTTTCGTCTTTTTGGTTGCGCCAAATCTCCAACTTCATCGGGCCTCCTTCGGACCTTCGAAGCTCGCGCCGCCCCGGCGGCGCATCGACCCCTGCAGATCCGGGGTCGTCGCACTTAGCTTGCTCCGCTAATCCTCTTTGATTCCGTGCTTCACTGCGCAGGCCTTGCAGAGCTGCTTGTGGGCCAAGAAGTGCTCCGCGCAGGCGTACGCACCACAGAGCGTGCACTTGCCGCCGAATCCTGAACCCATCAATCCAAACTCCTTTTGACAAACGTTGCAGTGGTTCTTGTCGATCGTCATTGGTTGCCTCCCTGGCATGACCTAGCCTGCCCGCCCTCGTTCGTAGGCCCTGCAACAAACCGCGACGACTCGCACTGCTCAGTTGCGCCTTAACTGCCCTTGGTACTTGAGCGTTTGGCCCTTGAGTCCGCCGTAGATCTTCCAGTCGAGGCTGCCGTCCGCTCGCAGCTCGCCGGTCATCTGGGCGAGCATCGCTCATCGGAACTTCGAGCTCATGTCGCTCTTGAACGTCGTGACGCCACCAGCGCTCGTCGTCGAGTTGATCGAAATCTCACAGCCTGGATCACTGAGGATGATCCCGCCGATGATCTCGCCGAGTGCCGCACCGTTCATCAGATTCACCGTCAGGTCGACCGGCTCTGTCTCGCCTTCCTCCAGCACCTTTCCGGTCCACGTGCCCGAGAGGTCCGCATGTGTGTGGGTATCAGGCGCCGGTGCCGCCGCGGGCAAGGAGGCGCCTCCCTGGGCAGCCGCGGCGACGCGCGGTACGCCCTTGGTGCGCACAGCCGTCCCGTAGACGAGGAGATAGGGATCACTGACGCCGAGAATGACGATATTGGTGATGATGACGGTGTCGGCGCCACGGACTTGCGCCTGACTCGTGAGATCAGGGTAGATGCGGTTCATCGCCTCCTTGAACGGTTTCGACGGGTCGATCATCGCGGGGGGGACGTGCGCCACCGCTGAGACGATCCCGGCCGTCTCGAACCCTCCCGGCGGCGCCACGGTCGTGAAGGTGACCTCGGCACTGGCGGCACGTGCCGCCGCCAACGACGTGAGGAAGGCAGCGGCGATCATCGTGACTCGCATGGCGGGGCTCGGTGTTCTCATTGCGTGTCTCCTTGCTAGCTCGTTGCTGCGTTCCGGATGAGGTGGGAGATGGCCGCATAGTGGAGTTGAGTCAGCGATCGGTGGCAACGCGGGCACGTTGGTGTGGTGTCGACGACGCCGAGGTAGCTTGCGCAGCGGGTGCACAGCCACATCTCGTCGGCCGGGCAGAACCACAGCTTCTCCGTCCAGTCCTCGTGGCCGCAGGCGGAACAGCGTTGCTTGGGCATGACCTTCGTCCTTTCCTGCCGGCGGCGGTCCGTGGGTGCGCTGGGCTCGGCGCTCATTCGCGGGATGGCCGTGCATCGGCGGTGCCAGGAGCGGCATCGGCCTTTGCCGCGGAGCAACACGTTGGAGACACGCCGGTTCCGCTCCGGGCGCTCCGTCGCGGCTGCGACGCCGTTGCCGGCGCAGTGGTTAGCCGCTTGCGAATGTGTCTAGTAGGTTGACGTTCTTGGGGAGGGAGTCTGGCCGGAGGCCGCGGCCGGCCGTGACGCCGTCCCCTGCGGCGCTACTCTTCGATCCCCAGGCGCTGCATCTTCAAGGTCAGGCCATAGCGGGAGACGCCGAGGAGGCGCGCGGCTCCGGCGAGCTTGCCGCGCGAGCGCGCGAGCGCGAGACGGATCAGGCGGCGCTCGAGTGCCTCGACGTGCACCGACAGCTCGAGGCTGGCGTCGGCGGCCAACTCGGCGTCGCCGCCTGGCGCCGGCGGCGCGAGGACGCTTGGCGAGAGCATCTCCGACGTGATCACCTGGCCCTCGGGGCAGAGATAGACGAGGCGGCGCACCTCGTGCTCGAGCTCCCGGACGTTGCCCGGCCACGGCGCCTCGATGAGAACCCGCAACGCCTTGACGCTGATCCCGCGCACGCCCCTGCCGACCTCTGCAGACACGCGGTGCATGAAGAACTCGGCGAGGGCCGCGATGTCGCCGCGCCGCTCGCGCAGGGCGGGGACCCGCAGGGTGTAGCCGGCGACGCGGTAGTAAAGGTCGTTGCGGAATCGGCCCTCGGCGATGCGGGTCATGAGGTCGGTGTTGGTCGCGGCCACGATGCGCGCGTCGAACGGGACGGGCCGACGCGCCCCGATGGGGTGGATCTCCCGCTCCTGCAAGGCGCGCAGGAGCTTGGCCTGGAGTGCCGGCGACATGTCGCCAATCTCGTCGAGGAACACCGTGCCGCCGCTGGCCAGGAGCATCTTGCCGTCGCGCCTCTCCACGCCGGTCGCGACGCCGCGCTCGATGCCGAACAGCTCGGCCTCGAGTAGCTCGGCGGGGATGGCGGCGCAGTTGACGGCGACGAGCGGCCCCGAAGCGCGCGGCGACGACGAGTGAAGAATTCGGGCGACGTGCTCCTTGCCGGTCCCGGTCTCTCCGGTGATGAGAATCGGGATGCTCCCCTTCAGGAGGTGGCGAAGCTGCCGGTAGACGGAGAGCATCGGCTCCGAGGCGCCGACCACGTGCCCCTCGGGAAACTGCAGGTCGGGGATCGGACGCCGGAGCCGGGGCCGCGACGGTGGGGGCGTGTCTCCCAGGGCTCTGTTCACGCGCCGCAGCGCCATGTGCAGGATGGGCCCGGCGGCCGTGCGGAGCGGAAAGTCGCCAAGCGCCACCAGGGCGCGCATCGGAGTACCCGAGCGCGCGACGATTGCGGCCGTGGCCGGAAGCGGACCGTCGAGGAGGACCTCGCGTCGGTTAGCTGTTTCGTTCTCGCCGTCACCAAGGGCCTTGTCGATGACCTGGCGCACCACGTTCACTTGCTCGATGTTGCCGGCCACGTGCCGCACGGCCGTCTGACCCTTGGGAAGCGACTCGACGAGGGCGACCGCGTCGGCGCCGAGGCCGTCACGGAGGACCTGCAACACGTTCGAGATGTCGTGCTCGCTGCCGGCCGGGACCAGCTCGTCGAGGCGGTTGACGACGCCGAGCCAGCGAGCCGGAACGTTCAGCTCGGTGCCGGACGGCGTCTTCGAACGCGACCAACGCTGGGGGCTCGACTTCTTCGCCGGCTCTTGGTCGCGACCTCTGACGGCGACGGCCGCGTCGTCGGCGTCGACGGCATCGAGCCTCAGCGGTACCGGGCCGATGCCGACGATGTCCCCGAGCTTGACCCGGCACTCCTCAACCCGTCGCCCGTTGAGGAAGGTGCCGTTCTTGCTGCCGAGGTCGCGCAGCCAGAGACCTGCGTCATCGATGCCGATCAGCGCGTGGTGGTGCGAAACCCCCGCAATCCGCAGTACGAGGTCGTTCTCGGCCGCGGCACCTACGTGGCTTTCCCCAGGCTGGAGGACAAAGTCGAACGACTCCCCGTCGGCGTCGCCAATCAGGCGGAAACCGTGGCCCGGCCGCGGGGTGGGGGACGGTGTCATTGCGGTTTCTTAGCCTCGGCACCCATTCTAGCCAGGACCGGGTCGCGGTCCGCGGGGCCCGACGTCGCGGAGGACTTCGGCGGCGAGGATCGCCGGAAGCAGGCCGGGCCGGAGAGTCCCGGCCAGTCGCCGCGCTTCGGCGGCCGCCTCGGCGCGGCGGCCGGCGGCGAGCAGTGCCTTCGCGCGCAACGCCTGGGCGAGGTCGAGGAGCTGGCGGAGGCGCAGGCTGCTGCCCGCATCCGGCCTGAGTAGGAGCATCAGCGAGTCGAGCTCCGAGACGGACTCTCCACCATGGCCCGTCGCAATGAGGACGGCCGCCTTGGCGAGGCGGGCCTCGGCTTGCGCGTCCGGGTTGAGGCGCTCGGTCGCCGCCATCGCGTCGAGGTCGTCCGCCGTGGACCGTCCGAGTCGCCACCGCACCAGGCAGGCGATGGCCTCGCCGTCCGGGGCCGTGTCCAGGGCGTGGAGGCTCGTGTCGGCCTCCTGCACCTCGTCCCACCACAATCGCGCCCTCGCCGCCGCGACCGCCAGGGCCTCGGGGCTCCGTCCCGACCCCTGGCCTTCGAGGGCGTCGCGGAGCAGGATCGGGTCGCGCTTCTCCATGGCGACGCGGACGAGGAGCTGCGGGCCGTGGTAGTTGCCGGCCGGCGTCACCGCCGTGCTCGCCACCCGGCGCAGGGTCGCCGCCGCGTCATCGAGTCGGCCTGCGGTGGCCTGTACCTGCGCGAGGGTGAGCCCGACCGCGTCGTACGGGACGTCTTGCCAGCACCGCTCGATCTCGCCCAGCGCATCCTTCAGCGCTCCCGACTCCGCGAACGCCTTCGCGGTGTACGTACCCTTCACGGCCCGATACGGCGCCTCGGCGAGGAGCGGCGAGAAGTCCCGCTCGAGCCCGCGATGGGCGGCCATGACGGCACCCGGGTCCGGCCCCAGCTTCCAGCGGGTGAAGTCGCTCAGGCGGACGAGAAACGCGACCCGCAACGCGGCCAGGTCCCGGCCGGCGTTGGGGCTGGATGTGGGGTTGCCCCACCGATCCAGCTTCCATGGCGTTCCGGCCATGACGAAGAGCGAGTTCCCCGCCTCGTCGATCGCCAGCCCGCGCGACGAGTCGAACTGGCCCGGCGCCGCCTGGTCGAGTGGCGTGTACCACGTCAGGTTCGCGCCGCTCAGGAGACTGGCGTCGGCAATCCCGGTCCTGACGGTCGACCCGGCAGGCCGGCCCGCCCCGCCCGGCCGCGCGTAGGCCAGCTCCGCCGCCACGGGCAACTCGGCCAGCGCCGCGCTGGTCGAGAGGAGGCGGATTCGCGAGGTCTCCTTCCCGGGGATCGCCTGCAGGTGGAAGATCCATCCGCCGTGCATGAGGA
>JACQZW010000063.1 GCA_016213675.1 Acidobacteriota bacterium
ATCGCCGTGGGGTGTCGGTGGCCCGAGGAGCGAAGCGACGAGGGAACACCGAGGGGCCCCACGGCGAGCCGGCCTGCTCGGTCGCGCGCGGAGGATCGCGCTGCCGGCCGCGTGGGAACGCGGCCGGCAGCGCAAGCCCGACACAGGGGCGGCCATACAAGGGGACGGACCTGGGTCCGTGATTGGCGGCAAGTCTGGAGGCAGGGCCTCCGAACCTGATGGAGTCTTTCGGGCGACGGCGGTGTTTGCAGGCGCGACGGAATCGCAGGTCCTTGTCCGGTCTGGGAGGTCAGCGTAGAATCTGTGTTACGAAGGAACGTCTGGAGGCGCACATGACCGCAGAGAAGAAGTCGTCGAACATCGAGGAGAAGATCGACCGGCTCGAGGACAACGTCCACGAGGTGCTGGCGGGGACGAAGGAATCGCTTGCCCGTGCCGAGGAGTCGATGGAGAAGGCCAAGGAGGTGCTCGGCGAGGGGGTCGGGAAGGTAAAGACCCGCTCCGCCGAAGCCTACGAGAAGGCCAAGGACTACCTGGTCGACGCGCGCTCGGCGCTCGACACGGCGCGCGAGAAGATGGGCGAGCTGTACGGGCGGGCCCGCGAGCTGGCCGAGGAGATGTACGAGAAGGTCAAGTCGCAGTACGACCGGCTCGCCAGCGAGGTCAAGAAGGCCTACGCCAAGATCAAGGCCAAGGTGCAGGAGATCGACGTCAAGGAGATGCGCGACGACGCCGTGGACTACATCCGGCGCAACCCCGGCAAGTCGATCCTCATCGCGCTGGCGGTGGGCTTCGCCGTGGGTTACATGGTGCGCCGCCGGGAAGTGTGACGCATGGATGAACAGAAGGATCACGAGCTGGGCGAGAACACCGGCGAGAGCGACGAGGAGCGGACGCTCTTCGAGCTCGAGGAGGATGACGAAGCCGCTGCCGACGAGGCGCACAAGTCGCGCCTCGATGCGGACTTCCTCCTCGACAAGGTGATTCCCGGGGAGATCGACTGGCGTGATCTGGTCCGCCGCCATCCGCTCGTCTCGATCGGGGTGGCGGCCGGGCTCGGGTTCCTGCTCGGTCGCTCCAAGGGTGGGGCCATTGTGGCCGGCGCCTCGGCCGCGGTCACTGGCGCGGTGATGCGGCAGCTCACCGACGTCCTGGACGGCGACGTCTTCGAGTTCTAGGAACCCGGGCGCGCGGCCACGTCCCGGGGCGCGGGGGAGCCCATGCCCTACTGTCCGTCCTGTGGCGTCGAGTACCGCGAGGGGTTCACTCGTTGCTCGGACTGCGACGTGGAACTGGTGGCTGCGCTGCCGCCCGACGAAGGCCAGGCCGTCGGCGACGAGTCGTGGGTCGCGGTCGCGGCCTTCACCACCGACGAGGCGGCCGGGCTGGCGCTCGGGTTCCTCCGCGGTGAGGGCCTCCGGGCCGAGGTGCTCGACAAGATGATGCACGTGCAGCCGTACGGGATGGGTCTCCTCGGCGAGGTCGTACTCATGGTCCCGGAGTCCGAGGCGGCGCGGGCCCGCGAGCTGCTCGCCGAGGCCGATCTCGGTGGCGTCGCGCTGGCCGAAAACAGCGATGCCGAGAACCCGTCCCCGGACAAGGAGCAAGCGTGACGACTCCGAGTCAGTTCGGCCGTTACCAGATCACCGGCGAGCTCGGCCGTGGGGCGATGGGCGTCGTCTACCGCGGCGTCGATCCAGCCCTCGACCGCCACGTCGCCATCAAGGTCATCGCCGCACGCTTCGCGGGCGCTCACGTTCCCATCGAGGAGCTCGAGGCGCGCTTCCTCCGCGAGGCCAAGGTGTCGGCGAAGATCAGCCACCCGGGCGTCGTCACCGTCTTCGACGCCGGCCGGGAGGGTGATTCGCTGTACCTCGTGATGGAGCTGGTCGACGGCGACTCGCTCGGCGATCGGATGGCCCGCGGCCAGTACCCGACGATGCCCGAGGCGCTCGAGCTGATTGCGCAGGTCGCCGAGGCGCTCGGCGCCGCCCACGCGATGGGCGTCGTCCACCGCGACGTCAAGCCGGCCAACATCATGATCAACCGGGCCGGCCGGGTGAAGGTGACCGACTTCGGCGTCGCCAAGGCGGTGGGCGAGGGGACCGACCTCACCCGCACCGGGACCGTGGTCGGCAGCCCGGCCTACATGGCGCCGGAGCAGGTGCGGGGCGAAACGGTCGACGGCCGTGCCGACCTCTTCTCGCTCGGCGTCGTGCTCTACGAGCTGGTGCTGCGGCGCAAGCCTTTCCCCGCCGACACCCTCACGACGCTGATCTTCCAGATCCTCAACGACGACCCGCTGGCCAAGCCGGAGCAGCTCGCGCTGCTTGGTGACGAGACTGCGACGTTCCTCCGCACCTGCCTAACCAAGGACCCGAAGCAACGCGTCCCGGACGCGGCCTCGTTCGCCTCCGGAGCGCGGGCGCTGATCGCCCGGGTGAGCCGGCGGCAGGTCGACCAGACGGCTCCTACGACCGTCTTGCAGGCGTCGCGGACCGCGACCGGGGCAGCGCAGGCCCCGCCCCCGCCGGGCGCCACGGTCGCCGTGCCGCCCCCGGTCGGCGCGAGCCGCGTCGCGCCGCCACCGCCGACCGCGACGACGTCGGTACCCCCGCCGTCGCCCACAGCCACGGGGCCGATGCCGCCGCGGCCGGTCGAGGTGACGTCGCCGACCCGGAAGTTCCCCGCCGCGGTGCAACCTCCGGCGGCGCCCCCGCCGCCGCCGGTCGCTCCCTCCGCCGCTGCTCCACCGCCGGCGCGGCGGGTCCCGTGGGTCCCCCTGCTCATCCTCGCGTTCGGCGTCGTTGCCGTGGTGGCGACCCTGGCCTGGCTGCGCCGGACACCCCCGCCGCCGCCGGCCGGCGAGGCGCTGCTCGGGCAGGTCGCGCCGCCGGTCGCATCGCTGCCGACCCCGGAAGTCGGTGAGGTCGGCCAGGTCGTTCCGCCGACGGTGACGCCCCCGCCGCTCCTGCCCACCGCTCCGCCGACCCAGGTGATGGCGTCCCCGACCCAGGCGTTCGCTCCGGTGGTGTGGGCCACGGCCACCTCGGCGCCGTGGGTGCCCCCGACCGAGGAGCCGCCGACGGCGACCCCGACCCCGCCGATCGAGAAGATCTTCACCTGCCAGAAGGGCGCGAAGTTCAACGTCTCGCCCGAGGACACCGAGGTCTGGATCGAGGGCAAGAAGATCGGGACCGCGGACGACTGGGACGACATGGGGGGCGGGAAGGTCTTCGACTTCCCCAAGCCGGGCACCTACTACGTGCGCCTGACCCTCAAGGGCTACAAGACCGCCTGGGTCAAGGTCGTGGTCAAGCCCGACGCCAAGGATGACGTCGCCAACGTCGACACCGAGCTGAGCGAGGACTGACGCTCGCGCCCGAGCTTTCGACGAGGCATTCTGTGTCCGAGCTCTGACCGGGCGGGCGATGGCTGCGGGCGGAGGGAAGCCGCCCCTGACCCGGTTTCCTGTCCGCGGTCCCCCTACCCGACGCGCAGGGCGTGGAGCGCGTCGCGGACGGGCTCGGGGACCAGGCCCGAGACGTCGCCGCCGAGGGTCCAGATCTCCTTGATCACCCGTGACGACAGGTAGACGAACGCCTCGTTGGGGGTGAGCATCACGGTGTCCACGGCGTCCCACAGTCGGCGGTTCATCAGGGCGAGCTGGAACTCGTACTCGAAGTCGGAGACGGCGCGCATCCCGCGGACGATGATGCGGGCGCGGGAGTGGCGCATGAAGTCGACGAGCAGGCCGGAGAAGGCGGTCACCTCGACGCCGGGGAACCCGGCCAGCGACTCGGTCGCCAGGCGGACCCGCTCGGACACCGGCAGCAGCGGCTGCTTCTCCGTGTTCTCGAGGATCGCCACGACGACGCGCGGGAACATCCCGGTGGCGCGCCGCACGATGTCCACGTGGCCGAGGTGGAGCGGGTCGAAGCTGCCGGGGTACACCGCGGTGATCGGCTGCTCGCTCATGGCTTCTCCTCCACCGCCGCGACGGCGCGGTTGTGGTGGTCGTCGACCGCGCGCACCGCGAGGACGTGGGCCGCTCCGGCGACGGGCAGGCGGAACGTCTCGCGCCGGCCGTCGAGCAGACCGTCATCGGGGGCGAGCGCCTGCCAGAGATCGGCGTCGCGGTTCCACTCGACCCGGGCGATCGCCGACGCCGCGTCCTCGACGGAGATGACCCACTCCGTGCCGCGCCGCTCGAGGGTCACCCGCGGCGGCGTGTTGTCGACCGTGAGGTAGCTCGAGATCCGGGCCGAGCGCTCCGGTTCTTCGGGGTTGGCCGGCTCGTCGCTGGCGGTGAGGCGGAAGCGGTACACGCCGTCGGCGAGGGCCTGGGTGTCGAGCGCGAGGACGGTCGTCTCCAGCCGCTCGCGCAGCGGCCACCAGCGCCCCGCGCCGGCGGGCTGGACCTCGACGTCGAAGCGGAGCGGGTCGCCGTTGGGGTCCTCGGCCTTCCACGACAGACTCTGGTAGCCGACCCGGTAGTACTTCTTTCCCAGGGAGATCTGCCGATCGGCGGAGCCGTCGTCCAGGGTGGTGAAGATGCCCGACAGGTCGGGATGGTCGACCTCGACGACGCGATCGGCCGGCGGTGCGCCTTTGAGGAACACCTCGCCGGGCTCGTGGAGGGTCAACTCCTTGACCTCCGGGGGGAGGTTGACCTGCCGGTAGGCGATCTCCACGCGCTCGACGCGCGCGGTGGCCGGGCCCTGGAGGTCGAGCTGCCACTGGAGGTAGCGCGCCGGCGGGACGCCGACGCGGGCCGCGGCGCACGGCGTCGCGGCCGACCAGGCGCCCCACTGCTCGCCGGGCTCAGCCGTGGCGCCGGACCGGAAGCGCATCGTGCAGGCGGCGCCCGGCGGGAGCTGCGCGCGCACCGCCACCTCGCCCCAGGCGGCGGGCTGGCCGGCGTCGAGGGCCGGCGACGTGAACGTCCCGCGCGGCGCCCCCGAGCGGCGCATGAGCTTGACTGGCCCCTGGGTGAGCACGACGTCGCCGGCGCTCTCCAGCGCCACGACCTGGGCGGCGTCGACGGCGTCGAGCTGCGCCGGGGTGCCGTCGATCAGCGCCCACAGCTCGCCCTCCATGCCGATCCCGATGACCGGTCCGTTCGGGCCCCAGACCACGCTGCCCGCGAGCTGCTTCGAGAAGCGGTGCAGCGACGTCACCGCCCCGGTCGGCAGGACGCGGAGGATCTCCGAGGTGGCGGGGCCGCCCTTGTCGGACGACGGCGTCGGCGGCGGACCGTCGCCGACGGTCACGGTGACGGAGGGCTCGCCGCCCTTGTCCTCGACGACGGGCTTGCCCATCGTCGGGTCGCCGGTGAGGGCGGCCGCGATCAGGGCGCCGTCGGGCGCCACCGCGAGCGCGGCGATCTCGGTGAACGTCGAGTCGGCGAGCACCACGACGGGTCCTTCGCCCGACCAGCGGACGACCAGCCCCTTGCCCGACGTTCCGGCGAACAGCGTGTCGCCGCTCACGGCCAGGCAGCGGGCGTGGGTGTCGGGGACGTCGGCTGCCGTTTCGAGGCCCTTGGTCGTGAGTCGCAACAGCCTGGCGGGGTTGCCGGCGGCGGCGACGAGGGCGCCGCGGAACCAGGCGAGGTCCCAGAGGTTGCCCTCGGCCAGGGTGGCCACGGTCTCGAGCTTGCCCGCGGCGCCGACGCGGACGAGGAGTGCCGGCACGGCGGTGGCCGCCCACACGGTGCCCTGCGGGTCCACGAGGAGGGCCGTGACCTGGTCGGCCGCGACCTCGCCGAGGAGCGCCTTCTTGCCGTCCCGGACCGAGTAGATGCGGGCCGGATGGCCGGTGCCGACGATGACGGTGCCGTCGGGCGCGACGGCCAAGGCGAGGCCGAGCGGCTCGGAGAACTCGGCCACCGTGAGCAGTGGCGACAGCGGCTGCAGTGCGCCGTCGGCGTGGATGGCCACGCCGCGCCCGGTGGCGTCGGCGAGAGCCCGAGGCGTGTCGGCGACGAAGCGGCGGGTCTGACCGGCCTCGAGGGCGGTGGCGGCGGCGAGCGCGAGCAGCACGGCGAGGGGGCGCGTCATGGCGACTCCGGGGCGGGTGGACGGACGGTGATCGGGATGCGGAACGCCCCTTCCAGCGGGAAGGGCGCGGACCAGCGGGACTCGGCGACGATCGCGCTCTGCAGCCGGGCCGCGTTGCTCTTGCCCATGCCGATCATCAGCGTGGCGGCGTACGACGGCGGCAGAGCCGGCTGGGACGTTCCGTTCAGGGCGATGCCCCGCTCGCGCGTCTCCAGCGCCGCCACCAGCGTCGTGTTGGGCTCGATGAGCGAGAGCTGGGCGAGCTGTCCGGCGAAGTCGGCCGGCGCCACGGCGGCGGCCTTGAGTCGGTAGTCGGTGGCCGCCGCCCCGTCCCCGACGATGAGGTCCGCCGGGCCGGGCGGCATGCCGGCGGGGACCCGGAGCGTCAGGGAGACCTCGCGGGCTTCGCCGCGGTACGGCGCAAGCCGCGCGTTGACGACGAGGTCATCGCCGGGTTCGACGGTCGACCGGGTAGGCCAGACGTCGGTGATGGCGGCATACTCCGGCGCCTCGCTGCGGCGGAGGCGGACGTCCACGCCTCTGAGGGCGGGTCGAGGAAACGGCGAGTTCTCCACGAAGCTCACCGCGGCGCCGGTGAAGGTCGCGATGCGGGCGAGCGCGTCGAAGCCCCGGGACGCCTGGTCGATCGAGGCGGAGCGGCCGTCCGCGAAGTCGAGGGTCAGCGTCACCTGCACGGTGGACTCGCCGGTGGCGGCGCCGCGCGCGGTGAGGCAGGCATTGGTCAGGAAGGTGACGAGCAGCGGCTCGAGGAGGGGCACCTCGGCGACCCGGAAGCGCCAGGTGCGCTCGCCGAGCGGCTCGCTCAGGTGAACGGTGACGGGCAGGCCTTCCGGCGCCGGGCCGGTCATGGCGAGGATCCCCGGCGCCCGGTCGGCGACGAAGGTGCCGAACGGCGCACCCACGGTGAACACCTTGAACGACGACTGGTACGACGACTGCACCGCGAGCGTGCGGGCGCGGGCGGCCGGGACGCGGATCCCGCCGAGGGAGAACATCGGGTGGCCGAACGCCCACACCCGCTCGCCGTCGCGGGCTGTGACGGTGCCGCCTGCCGCCAACGTCGCGTCGCCCCAGACCAGGAGCGCCGCGACCATGTCGCCGGCCTCGGGGACTCCGGCGGGCCCGGGCCCGCCGCCGGCGGGGACGGGCTCGAGCCCGGCCGTCGCCAGGAGCTCGCGGCCATAGCCGCCGGGCAGGTCGAAGCCGGCCACCGCCAGCGGCAGGGCGCGGCCGGGGGCGGGCGCGGCGAGACGGGGCAGCACCGCGGCGAGCGGAGCGTCACCCGTGGAAATCGACGCCAGAGAAGTCAGGGTCGGGGGCGTCGCCGGGGCGGTCGGCCCACCCTCGATGGCGTGCATCGCGGCGAACGGCGTCACGCCGCCCAGTGGCTCGCGGGCGAACGACCACCCGAACGCCACCGCGCCGAGCAGCTTCCCGTCGACGTAGACCGGCGAGCCGCTCATCCCGGCGACGACGCCGGTGCCGGCGAAGCGCTCGTCGGCGAGCCGGACGAGCACGGCGCTCTTGTCGGGACCGGTTGCGTCGAGGACGCCGAGCACCTCGACGGGGATCTCGATCCGCTGCCCGCCGGTCCACTCGGTGACGCACACGCCTTTCTGGCCGGGCGTGACGGCCGCCGGGTCGAGCCAGGTCAGGGCGGAGGCGAGCAGCAGGGGCGCGGCGAGCGTGATCGTCACGGCCGCCTGCCTCAGGCCGTGGGCCGCTGCTGCGCCGTCAGATGCCGTCCGACCAGGGGGAGGATCACCGGGAGCTGCTGCATGAGCTGGGCGAGCTCCTCCGGGACCACCGCCTGGGCGCCGTCCGAGAGCGCCCGGGACGGGTCGTGGTGGACCTCGATCATCAGCCCGTCGGCGCCCACCGCGGCGGCCGCGCGTGCCATCGGCAGCACCTTGTGGCGCTTGCCGGTGCCGTGCGAGGGGTCGACGATGATCGGCAGGTGGGACAGTCGCTGCACGGCCACGACCGCGGCGAGGTCCACCGTATTGCGGGTGTGCTCGGTGAAGGTGCGGATGCCGCGCTCGCAGAGGACGACCTCGTAGTTGCCCTCGGAGAGGACGTACTCGGCGGCCATCAGCAGCTCCTCGATGGTCGCCGCCAGGCCGCGCTTCAGGAGCACGGGCTTGCCCGCCTTGCCGCAGGTGCGCAGCAGCGAGTAGTTCTGCATGTTGCGGGCGCCGATCTGAATCATGTCGCAGCTCTCGACGACCGCCTCGAGCGACTCCTCGTCGAGCGCCTCGGAGACGATGGGCATGCCGACCTCGCGCCCGACCTGGCGGAGGATCGCCAGCCCCTCGCGGCCCAGGCCCTGGAAGGCGTACGGCGACGTCCGCGGCTTGTAGGCCCCGCCCCGGAGGATGTGGGCCCCGGCGGCGCGCGCCGCCCGGGCGATGGTCAACGTCTGCTCCGGCGTCTCGACGGAACACGGTCCGGCCATGACCGCGAAACGGCCGCCGCCGACCTCGACGCCGCCGACCGAGATCACGGAGTCCTCGGGCTTCGCCTCGCGACTGACCAGCTTGTAGGGGTGGGAGACCGGGATGACCTCGAGCACGCCCGGCAGCGACTCGAACAGGCCCGGTTCGACGATGCTGCGGTTGCCGGTGATGCCGATGGCGACGCGCTGCGCGCCGGGGATGGGGTGCGCCTTGAGGCCGAGCGCCTCGATCTGCGCCGTGACCCGGTCGACCTGCTCCCGGGTCGCGCCCACCGTCATCACGATCAGCATGCTCCGCCCTCCAGAGGCGGCTATACTAGCCCAGCCGGTGTCTATCGAGGAAACGCACGTGGGCGCAGAAGTTGCATGATGTTTCGGACGTACGGGAGGTGGGGACCGTGAAGAAGCTCGTGCTGCCCCTGGTCGTCGTGGCGCTACTCGCCGCCTCGTGGGCGAGCGCCACGTACGTGATCGTCCTGAAGAACGGCAGGCGCGTGGTCGGCCGCGAGAAGTACGTCGTCAAGGGGAACAGTGCCGTGATCCAGCTCAAGAACGGCGCCCTCACCTCGCTGCCGCTGTCTCAGATCGACCTGCCGAAGACCGAGCTGGTCAACTCGGAGAAGCTCGGCGACGCGGTGTCGCTGGACTGGGTCGACATGCAGGAAGTGCAGCCGACGCCGACCCCGACGCCGTCGGTGGCCGGTCTCGGCAAGATCCGGTCCCAGGTCGGCCGGAATTCCGGCGAGACGACCAAGCCGACGCCGACGCCCGGCATCATGTTCCGCGACAGCAAGTACAGCGACGTCCAGGTCGAGAAGCTGTTCCAGGAGGGGCTGGAGAGCTATCACCTCTACCTCTACCGCACCAGCGCGGGCACCCGCCCCGAGTTCATGTTCGTCGAGGTGTCGGTCAACGGCCAGCCCGAAGTCCTCAAGGCACTCCAGGCGATCGGGCTGACCTACCACCTGCTGGCGCAGAATTCCCCGGAACGCTGCCCGGCCCAGGTCGAGGTCCAGATGATCAACGAGTCGGGCAAGGAAGCGGGGCTGTTCCGGCTGACCGCCCTCGAGGCCGCAGACCTCGCCACCGGCAAGATCACGGCCGAGGACTTCTTCATCAAGAAGGTGATTTTCTAGTCACTGCGGGGGGCCGGCGGCCCCCCGCCCTCGCCTCCGCCGCCTTGCCCCCCGAGCCCCCCGCTCGCCGGACGTGAAGTCCGGCTCGCGCTTCTCGCCTCCAGCCCCGCACCCTCCCGGCCACCAACCCCCGGTTCTCCGACCGACACCTCTTGGCCCCCCGGCCCGCTTGCCCGGGCCACGGCCAGCCACGTGTGCCCGGCCCAGTCGGGGGCCGGCGAAGCCGCCGCTCGACGCTCTCGCCTCCGACCCCACGACCGCCCATCCACCAGGCCCCGGTCCTGCGGTGAGAGCTCTGGCCATCGCTCCGTCGCAGCTCGGAGCCGAGACCTGACCGCTGTGAGGTGTCGGCCGGGTGGGTGGACGGTCGCCACCCGGTAGAATGTCCGGTCATGCGAACACGAGTTCGGCTCATGTCCTTCGTGGCGGCGGTCCCGCTGGCCGCCGTCGCGTCGTTCTCCTGCAAGGCGCCGATGCCGTCGGCGGAGGCGCAGTGGCGGCAGGGGCGGGAAGAGGCGGTCCGCTCGCAGCTCCTCGGGGACGCGGCCGCGAAGTTCGGCGGGCTGCGCTTCTACGACTTCGACCCGGCCTGCCGGATGCGGGCGATGCTCGAGCCGGAACGGCCGCCGCAGCAGCTCACGCTCGGCGCCTCGGACGGCTCGTTCCGGCCCGCCCACCGGGTCGGGCGGGTGCGGCTGCGCTTCCCGGCCGGCGAGGCCACGCTCGCGGTGTACCAGCTCGACGACCTCGCCGCCGAGTACCCGGACATGCTCTTCCTTCCGTTCCGCGACGCCGGGGCGGGGAAGGAGACGTACGGGGCCGGCCGCTACGTCGAGGTCGATCGGCTTTCCGGCGGGGTGTTGGCGATCGACTTCAACCGCGCCTACAACCCCGACTGTGCCTACGGGATCGCCGCGCAGTGCCCGATCACGCCGGAGGAGAACACCGTGCCGTTCGCGGTGCGCGCCGGCGAGATGACGCCCGCCGGTCACGACTAGGGAGCCGACATGATCCTCGCCTCGATCCTGCTCGCCGCCGGCGCCCTGCCGCCGGTCATCGCCGATCCCCGCGTCGGGCCGTCGCCCTGGGTCGTCGTCCCCGTGGGCGGCGCGGCCCCGGCCGCGGCGGCCGGCTACCTCGTCGAGCTGCCGGCGGCGGTCGACCAGGCGTGGCTCGAACGCCTCGTCGTCCTGGCCGGCGGCGACGCGCCGGTGGTCGTGCTCGGCACGGAGCCGCCGGCGAACCTCGCCCCCTATTTCGACGCGGTGGCCCTCGACCGGGTGCCCGATCCCGCCGCGCTGGCCGAGCTGCGCGGGCGTCTCGGCGGCCTGCCGATCGTCGTCCCGGCAACCGACGGCGCCGAGGTCGTCGGCCGTCTCGCGGCCGGCGCGGGCGCCGTCCTCGTCGCCGCGCCGCCCCCGACGTGGGTCGCCGAGCTCGACGGGCTGCTCCCCGAGCCGCTGCCGGCCCGCGGGCCGGCGGGGGAGCTCCCCACCGCGATGCGTGGCCGCGACCTCGCGACCGTGGTCGGACTGCCGACGGGCTTCCCGGGCGGCACCGTGACGCTGCCGTCGACGTGGTACGCGGGCGCGTCGCTGCTCGGCGCGACGAGCGCGCCGGTCGCGCTGGCGGCCGCCGGCGAGACCGTGGTCGCGACGCTGCCGGCGTTGCCCGGCGGCGGCGTGCTGGTGGCGCGCCGGCCTGCCGAGGCGGTGGAGAACATCGGGGTCGTCGAGGTCACGGCCGAGAAGCTGCCCGAGGTGGGCGAGATCCTCGCCCGCCACCACCGGGCGGCGGCGCGCCAGGAGCGGACGTTCGCGACGTGGCGGGCGAGCCAGCGCCTGCTCGTGCGGGTGTGGATCGCCGAGCTGTCGCGGTCGTTCGAGGTGGTACTCGCCGGGCCCGTCTTCTTCGAGCGGGGAGTCGGCACCGACTGGGAGATCGCCGAGGCGTGGGTCGACGGGGTGCGGTGGGACGCGGACAAGCTCCCCGACCTGCCGCTGCTCGAGCCCAAGCGGCCGCCGGTGCCGCCGCTCGCGGTGCGCCTCGAGCCGAGCTACGCCTTCACGCTCGCCGGCGTCGAGGAGCGGAGCGGCCGGCGCTGCTACGCGCTGGCCTTCGACTCCCGCACCGAGGCGGGCGGAGTGCGCCGCTCGGGGACGGCGTGGATCGACGCCGCGACGTTCGGCCTCGTCGAGCTCGAAGAGCGCGCCGAGGGGCTGCCCGGCGAGGTCCGCTCGACGCGGGCGACCACCCGCTACGCCGCGCGCGAGGTGAACGGCGTCGCGGTCTGGCTGCCGGAGTCGGTCACCGCGGACGACCTGATGGTCGCCTTCGGCGGCTCCGCGTCGATCCACCGCGAGCTCACGCTCACCGAGGTCGAGATCGCGCCGGCGACGTTCGCGGCCGAGCGCGCCGCCGCCTGGGCGCGGCCGAACCGGATGAACCGCGACACGCCGGCGGGGCTACAGGAGCTCTCGCCGGACGGCCGGGGCGGCCGCGTGGTCGGGGCCGGAGCGCGGCCGGCGCAGCGCTTCCTCCTGGGCGGCATCTTCTGGGACCCCGGACTGGCCTACCCGCTGCCCTACGCCGGGCTGCAGCTCCAGGAGTTCCGCTTCCGCGGTCGCGACGACGAGCAGTTCCGCGCCTTCCTGGCCGGCGTGATCAACGACGCGGCGTGGTCGAAGCGGCTGGGCCGGGCGGAGCTGACCGCGCGCGGCTTCGTCCAGCTCATCGCCTTCGAGAACAGCGTCTTCGTGGCGGGCGAGGAGGTCGAGGGCGAGGCGATCGAGATGTCCCGCCAGCGCGTCGGCCTCGGGGTCGCGACGACGCTCGGCAAGGCCCGGGTCGCGCTCGAGGGCGACGTCGTGCGCTACGACTTCGGTCGCGCCGACGACACCGACCCGGACTTCGTCATGCCGCCCGACACCCTGGAGGGCGTGCTCCGCCTCGAGGGCACGGTCCCGTTCGGCCCGACGACGCTCACGCTCACCGGCGAGCAGGGGCACCGCTTCGACACGGCGCCGTGGGGGATCGACACCTCCGAGCCGGCGACGGACCAGTGGCGGCGCTGGAAGGCGGTCCTGGTCTACGAGAAGGCGCCGTTCCCGTTCGCCAAGCTCCACCTCGACGCCCAGTTCCTCGGCGGCGAGGACCTCGACCGGTTCTCCGCCTACGTCCCGGGTCGCTTCGGGGGCCTGCGGCTGCGCGGCATCTCCTCCGACCTGCTGATCGCCGACCGGGTGGGCGCCGTGACCGCGTCGCTGGCCGTGCCGCTGACGCGCAGGATCCGCGGCGAGCTCGGCGCCGGCGCCGCCTGGGCGCGCGACCGGCGCTCCGGCTTCGCGGCCGAGCCGCTGTCCGGGATCGGCGTCGGGATCAACGCGCCGGGGCCGTGGGGCACGCTGCTGTCGGCGTCCGTCGCCTACCCGCTGACCACCCCCGGGGACCGCGGCCCGGTCGTCGAGCTGTTCGTCCTCCGGCCGCTGGGCAGGTCGAAGTGACGCTTGCGCCGGTGGCGGCAGGGGCGGGATGAACGAGCGGGGGCGCGCCGTCGCCCTCGTCGAAGGGCTGTTCGCCGTCGTGGTGTGGGGCGGCTCGTTCATCGCCACCAAGGTCGCCGTCGCCGAGGTGCCGCCGGCGCTCGTGGTCTGGCTGCGCTTCGCGATCGGCGTGGCAATCCTCGGCGCGGCGGTGGTCGCCCGCCGCCAGCTCGCGCTCTTGCCCGCCAAGGAGCTCGCCTACCTCGCGCTGCTCGGCGCCATCGGGATCAGCCTCCACCAGTGGCTGCAGTCCAACGCCCTGGTGACCGCCCGGGCTTCGACCAGCGGTTGGATCATCGCCGCGACGCCGGTGTTCATCGCCGCCCTGGCCTGGGCGGCGCTCGGGGAGCGGCTCGGGCCGGTCCGTGCCGCCGGCATCGCCCTGGCCGCCGCCGGCGTCGTGCTGGTCGTGACCCGCGGCGACCTCGGCGCGCTCGTCGCGGGCCGCTTCGGCGAGCCCGGCGACCTGCTCATGCTGCTGTCGTCGCCCAACTGGGCGGTGTTCTCGGTCCTCTCCCGGCGCGCCATGCGGGCGCGTCCGGCCGCACTCGTGCTGTTCTGGATCATGCTCGCCGGCTGGCTGTTCACCTCCGCCCACCTGTTCGCCACCTCGGGGGTGGGCGCGATCGGTGCGCTGACCGCGCGCGGCTGGCTGGCCGTCGCCTTCCTCGGCGTCGCCTGCTCGGGGCTCGCCTACATCGCCTGGTTCGACGCCCTCGAGCGGCTCCCGGCGTCGCAGGTCGGGGCGCTGCTCTACCTCGAGCCGCTCGTCGCGATGCTGGTGGCCGCCGCCGTCCTCGGTGAGCCGGTCGGTCCGGTCATGCTCGTCGGCGGCGCCGTCATCCTCGTCGGGGTCTGGCTGGTCAACCGCCCGGCGCGGCCCGACCCGCTCCCCGCGCCGGAGAGCTGACGGCCCGCCCGGCGGACGGGTCCGCGCAACTGCTAGCATGTGCGGCGGCGGATCGCCGCCAGGGGGACCGAATCATGACGAAGAACCTCGCGCGGATCGCGCTCCTGCTCGCCGTCGCCGCGCCCGTCGCGGCCCAGCCGACCCAGCCGGGATCCGCCCCGGTCGCTACGCTCAACGGCAAGGCGATCACCGCCGCGGAAATCGAGACCTTCCTCGGCTCCAAGCTGCTCAAGACCCGGCAGCAGGAGTACGAGATCAAGAGCGAGGGGATCCGCGAGTACGCGTTCCGCCTGCTCCAGGACGCCGAGGCCGCCAAGCTCGGCATCACCCGCGACGCGCTGTACAAGAGGAACGTCGCCGACAAGGCGGGGGAGCCCACCGAGGACGAGATCACCACCGTGCTGACCCGCTTCCGCTCCAGATTGCCCGGCGACGACGCCCAGGCCAGGCAGGAGGTCGTCAAGTTCCTCCGCGAGCAGCGCCGCCTCGAGCGGGAGGCGGCCTATCGCCAGGAACTCTTCGACAAGGCCGCGCTCAAGGTCCTCCTCGACCCGCCCCGCGCCGCGCTGCCGATCGAGGCCGACGACCCGGTCATCGGCAAGGCGGACGCAGCGGTCACGGTCGTCGAGTTCTCCGACTTCCAGTGCCCGTTCTGCAAGAACGCGAACGTCATCCTCCGCCAACTGCGGACCGACTACGGCGACCGCGTGCGCCTCGCCTTCAAGCAGCTTCCGCTGGGGATGCACGCCCAGGCGCGCGGCGCGGCGGAGGCGGCCCTGTGCGCCAACGACCAGGGCAAGTACTGGGAGCTGCGCGAGTGGATGTTCAACAACCCCAACCTGCTCAAGCCGGCGGCCCTCGTCGAGCAGGCGGGCGCGCTCGGCATCAAGGTCGAGCCGTTCAGGAAGTGCGTCGATGGCAACCTCAAGGCGGCGGCCGTCGACCGCGACATCGCGCTGGCCGAGGAGCTGGGCGCCACCGGCACGCCGACGTTCTTCGTCAACGGCCGGCTGATGGAGGGGGCGAGGTCGGTCGAGGACTTCAAGCGGGTCATCGACGAGGAGCTCGCCCGCCCGGCCGCGCCGAAGCCCGCGGCGACGCGGTAGCCGCCGGCCCGGGCGAGCCGGGCGCGCAGGGCTGATCGGGCAACCCGAGAGACTCAAACCGCGTACGAGTTCGGAGCGGAGGAGGTCGGCGATGCGGACGAGGACGATCCTGGCGGTGTTCCTGGGACTCGCGGTGACCGGTGCGGCATTGGCCGCGGATCAGCCGGCCACGGCGAAGCAGCCGGCCGCAGCCAAGGCCGCGAAGGCCGATGCCGGCAAGCCCGGCGCGGCAGCCGAGGAGAAGAAGCCCGAGCTGATGTCGGCGGAGACGTTCGAGGGCCTCGAGCTGCGCGCCCTCGGGCCGAGCCTGATGTCGGGGCGGATCGGCGACCTCGCGGTCGACCCCGCCCGGCCGCATCGCTACTTCGTGGCGGTCTCCTCCGGCGGGGTGTGGAAGACCGAGAACGGCGGCACCACCTACGAGCCGGTCTTCGACAAGGAAGGCTCGTACTCGATCGGCTGCGTCGCCCTCGACCCCGCGAACCCGCACACCGTGTGGGTCGGCACCGGCGAGAACAACTCGCAGCGCTCGGTGGCGTGGGGCGACGGCGTGTACGTGTCGCGCGACGGCGGCAAGCACTGGGCCAACGTCGGCCTGAAGAAGTCCGAGCACATCGGCCGCATCGTCGTCGACCCGCGCGACTCGAACGTGGTCTACGTGGCGGCGCAGGGGCCGTTGTGGGGGCCGGGCGGCGACCGCGGGCTGTACAAGACCACCGACGGCGGCGCGACCTGGAAGAAGGTCCTCGAGATCAGCGAGCACACCGGCGTCAACGAGGTGTGGATGGACCCGCGCGATCCCGACGTGCTGCTTGCCAGCTCCTACCAGCGCCGCCGTCACGTCTGGACGCTCATCAACGGTGGCCCGGAGTCGACGATCTACAAGTCGACGGACGCCGGCGCGACCTGGCGCAAGGTCGATCAGGGCCTTCCCAAGGTCGACAAGGGGCGCATCGGCCTCGCCGTCTCGCCGGTCGACCCGGACGTCGTCTACGCCATCGTCGAGGCGGCCGAGGACAAGGGCGGGCTGTTCCGCTCGACCGACCGCGGCGAGAGCTGGGAGAAGCGCTCGGACACCAAGTCCGCCTCGGGGCAGTACTACAACGAACTCTTCTGCGACCCCAAGGACGTCGACCTCGTCTACCTCACCGACACCTGGCTGCGCGTCTCCGAGGACGGCGGCAAGACGTTCCGCAAGGTCGGCGAGAAGACCAAGCACGTCGACAACCACGCGATGTGGATCGACCCGGCCCACACCGAGCACATGCTGGTCGGCTGCGACGGCGGCATCTACGAGACGTTCGACCGCGGCAAGACTTGGGACTTCAAGGCCAACCTGCCGGTGACGCAGTTCTACCGCCTCGCGGTCGACGACGCGAAGCCGTTCTACAACGTCTACGGCGGCACCCAGGACAACAACACCCAAGGCGGGCCGGTCCGCACCACGACGAACCACGGCATCACGACCTGGGACTGGTTCATCACCACCGGCGGCGACGGCTTCTGGGCGGCCATCGAGCCCGGCAACCCCGACATCGTCTACTCCGAGTCGCAGCACGGTGGCCTCGTGCGCTACGACCGCAAGTCCGGCGAAGAGCTCGATATCCACCCGATGGAGGCGAGGGGCGAGGCGCCGCTGCGCTGGAACTGGGACTCGCCGCTGATCATCTCGCCGCACTCGCCGAAGCGGCTCTACTTCGCGGCCAACAGGCTGTTCCGCTCCGACGACCGCGGCGACTCGTGGACCGCGATCTCCGGCGACCTGACCCGGCAGATCGACCGCAACCAACTGCCCGTGATGGGCAAGATCTGGGCGGCCGACGCGGTGGCGAAGAACGCCTCGACGTCGTTCTACGGCAACATCGTGTCGCTCTCCGAGTCGCCCCTCGTCGAGGGGCTGCTCTACGTCGGCACCGACGACGGCCTGGTCCAGGTCAGCGAGGACGGCGGCACGGCGTGGCGCAAGGTCGAGAAGTTCCCCGGCGTGCCCGAGCGCACCTACGTGGCGCGCCTCGAGGCCGGCCGGCACGACGCCGGCGTGGTCTACGCCGCCTTCGACAACCACAAGAACGCCGACTTCACGCCGTACGTGCTGCGCTCGGCCGACCGCGGCCGGACCTGGACCTCGATCGCCGGCGACCTGCCCAAGGGTGAGGTGATTTACGCCCTCGCCGAGGACCACGTCGACCGAAACCTGCTGTTCGCCGGCGGCGAGTTCGGCGTCTACTTCACCCTCGACGGCGGCGCGCACTGGATCGAGTTGACCGGCAAGATGCCGACCATCGCCGTCCGCGACCTCGCGATCCAGCGGCGCGAGAACGACCTCGTGCTCGCCACCTTCGGCCGCGGCTTCTACGTCCTCGACGACTACACCCCGCTGCGTGGGTTGACCAAGGCGAAGCTCGAGCAGGAGTCGATCCTGTTCCCGGTCAAGGAGGCGCTGGCGTTCGTCTATTCGTCGCCGTTCGGCGGCGAGGGCAAGGCCAGCCTCGGCGACTCGTTCTGGGCGGCGGAGAACCCGCCGTTCGGGGCGGTGTTCACCTACTACCTCAAGGACGGCCTGAAGACCAGGCAGGAGCTGCGCCACGAGGCGGAGAAGGAGGCGGCGAAGAAGGGCGCCGTCGCCCCATACCCGAGCAAGGACGAGCTGCGCGCCGAGGCGCTCGAGGAGAAGCCGTCGATCACCCTGACCGTGCGCGACAGCTTCGGCCGCGTCGTGCGGAAGGTCTCCGGCGACGCCGGCAAGGGGTTCCACCGGGTCGCCTGGGACCTCCGCCTGCCCGCCGCGACGCCGGCCCGGCTCCCCGACGACAAGGCCGAGAAGGACCCGTGGGACGCGCCGGACCGCGGCCCGCTCGCCGTCCCGGGCAACTACCTCGTCCAGCTCTCCAAGCGGGTCGGCGGCGCCGAGACCACGCTCGGCGAACCGCAGAGCTTCAAGGTCACGCCGCTCGGCCTCGCCACCCTGGAGAACAAGGACAAGGCGGCGCAGCTCGACTTCCAGCAGAAGGTCGCCCGCCTGCAGCGCGCGGTCCTCGCCGCCGACGAGGTCGTCGGCGACGTCAAGGGCCGGATCAAGCTCATCAAGGTGGCGCTGAACGACGCCCCGGCGGCGTCGGGCGGCCTGCAGGGGTGGGTCCGCGAGCTCGACAAGCGCCTCACCGAGATCGACATCGCCCTCTCCGGCGATGGCGAGGTGGCGAAGCGCAGCGAGCCGACCCCACCCGGGATCATCGAGCGCGTCGAGCGCATCGTCTGGGCCAGTTGGGGCGCGACCGCTGCACCGACCAAGACCCAGCGCGACGGCTACGACATCGCCGCCGACGAGTTCGCCGAGGTCCTGCCGAAGCTCAAGACCCTCGTCGAGACCGACCTCCGCCAGCTCGAGGAGTCGATGGAGAAGGCGCAGGCGCCGTACACTCCGGGACGGGTCCCGAACTGGATCAAGGAGTAGTAAAGGCAAGGAGACGCGAGAGGTAAGACGCGAGACGCGAGAGGTAAGACGCCAGAAGCAAGGGACACAACCGGAACGCACTGGGGCCGCCCCGCGACGCACCGCGGGGCGGCCCTGTCGTCTCCGTCTCCGCGGGTGGCCCCTCCAAGTCGGCGGTCATCGCGCGGAGCGAAGCGACGAAGCGATCCCGAGGCGCTTGGAGGGCTTGCCCCACGGCTTGCCCCGAATCACGGACCGAGGTCCGTCCCCTCGTATGGCCCCTGGGGTGCGCGGCCCCCTCGTCCCGGCCGCGCCCCCGCGTGGCCGGGACGAGACTGCTCCGCTCGCGACCGGACTGGCGCGATCCGCGATGGGGCCCCTCGCCATTCGCTCCTCGCTACGCTCGTCGCGCTGTCGACACCCCATCGCGGCTCGCGCGTCCGGTGACCCGCTCGCTCCGCAGAGATGGGCCGCGCACCCCAGGGGCGGGCTTTCTTCCCCCTCCCGCCCGCGCGTCCCCGCTCCTCGCCCGCCCACCCTTTGTCTCAATCCGTGAAGCAGCGCGGCGCTTGACCCTGGGGGCGGCGAGCCCGAGAATCGGATCATTGCTGCCACCGCAGTACGGAGCGAAGCACTCTGGAGGACGCTGATGACGATCCGGTACCAAGACGTCTTTGTTCCGGGCGGTTTTCCGAACCACACCTACAATCCGCGCATTGACCTGAGACTCGAAGAGCAACTACGTGAAGTCAAGGACAACCTGTGCAAGCTGGCTACGGTCACTGGCCAGACCAAGTCAGGCAAAACCGTTCTCGCGCGGAGGGTCCTCCCCAGGGAGGATAGCGTGTGGGTTGATGGCGGGAGTGTCTCAGTCGAAGACGACTTCTGGCAGGTCGTGTTGGAGCAACTCGACCTTTTTAACGTTACCGAGAGTCGGGACTCGACTGAGACGGCTGGTACGGTCAGCGGAAGGGCAAGTGCTGGTGCGAGCTTCATCGTCGCCAAAGGCACTGCAGAGGTAGGTGGAGAGATGCGCCGTGCTCGATCGGTTGAGCGCGCTCGGTCACGAAGCGTCTCTGGGCGGGTAGCCGCCGTGCGTGGGCTGACCGAGGCGCACCTCCCCCTTGTGATCGACGATTTCCACTACTTGTCCCGCGAACTCCAAGGGAGTATTGTCCGCGCACTTAAGCAACCCGTATTCGATGGCTTGCCAGTTGCGATAATCGCCATTCCTCATCGACGGTATGACGCGCTAAAGGTCGAGAAGGAGATGACCGGCCGGATTTCCCCAGTTGATGTTCCTGCGTGGACGGACGCTGAACTTGAGTACATCCCCTTGACCGGTTTCAGGCTCCTCGACGTTGAACCTCCCCCGGAATTCCCCAGAGCACTGGCGGCAGAGGCGATAGGCAGCCCCCACCTAATGCAGGACTTCTGCAGGGTGGTGTGTCGGCTCGCCAGGTTCGAAAGCCCGCATCCTGACCAGCGACTCAGACTGGCTGATGTTGACCTGAAGACAACATTCAGAGAGGTTGCTGAGACCATCGGTCGTCCGGTGTTTGAGAAACTCGCTCGGGGACCAAGGCAACGAACCGACCGGATTGAGCGTGAGCTGAAAGACGGTAGGTTGGTAGACATCTACCAGCTCGTCTTGTATGCGCTCGCACACATCCGTCCTGGCCTCGTCAGCCTGGAGTACGAGGACCTCCGCACAGCAATCCGGGAAGTATCAGCCTCGCAGATCCCGCAACTCCAAGAGGTGTCACGTGTGCTGAAGCACATGGCGACCATCGCGGCTAGCGATCAGAGTTCGACCCCTGTCATAGACTTCGAAGAGGACGACACGCGTTTGCACATCACGGACCCGTTCTTTGCGTTCTACCTGCGGTGGGGAGACCTCGCGGTCTAGCGTCAGCGCTTGGTGCGGGGGCAGCGTGGTTGGCGGTTGGCGGCGCCGCTTGGTGGCGGCGCCACGCGGCTCACCAAGGCGCGCGAACGGCAGCGGTCGCGACGAACTCGAATTGTGGGGGGGCCATGAAGATCGAAGGGGTGCCGTTCGGGGTGACGGACTGGGCCGCGGTGCCGGAGACGGTGCATGCGGGCGCGACGGGGGTGGCGCGGTGGCGGACGGTGCAGGCCGGGAACGTCCGGATCCGCATGGTCACGTACTCGCCGGGCTACCTCGCCGACCACTGGTGCGCGCGGGGGCACGTCCTGCTGGTGCTCGACGGCGTCCTCGTGACCGAGGTGCAGGGCGGGGCTACGCACACGCTTCGCGCGGGCACGTCGTACCAGGTGTCGGACGACGTCGCCCCGCACCGCTCCTCGACTGAGACCGGCGCGCGGCTGTTCATCGTCGACTGAACGCGCACCAGGAGACACCGTCGCTGATCGACACGGCGACCCTCCGGCCCGACCTCGGTCGCCACCACTCGCGGATCGCCGGCGGCTCGTGTCCGGGTTAAGCTTCGACCATGGTCACGCTTCGGTGCACCGCGAGGCTCCTCGCGAGGCTCGGGATCGAGCGGCATCCTCCCGAGCCACCGCCTCCCACCAACAAGCTCGGAGACTGGTACGCCGACATCCTGGTCACGCGACCGAGCCACCTGGTCGTGTGCATGAGCGAGCGCTCCAGCCTCGCCGTGATCGTCGAGGGCCGCCAGCTCGACACGCTGGTGCCGCGCTTCCTCCGGCGGCTCGGGGAGCTCCTCCGGACCATCGGCGTGCCGCGCGAGGCGGCCGACCGCGAGCTGGCCGCGACCGCCGACCTCGCCTTCGGCGCGACCACGAACCGGAGCGCCCGCGCCTTGCTGAGCTCCGCAGTCAGGGAGCTCAAGTACCGATCTCCGCGGCATCCAGAGATGAGCGTCTACGACTGGTCCATCGAGTACGCAGGTCGGCCGTGCGGCAACCCGTTGCAGTTTCCGCGGGATACAGTGCTCGCCCTGCTCGCGCCGGGCTCGAGCTTCAGGCTCCTCCAGGGCGGGCGGAGCTGAGCCGCCGTCCGACGAGCTCGTCGGGGGCTGGCCGTCGTCACCTGCGTGTGCCATGCCGAGACCGACTACGACCGCCGCGGCGCGTTGCCGCACCCGGCGGTGCCGGGCTACGGCACGAAGTCGACGGGCTTGTAGTTGCTCGTGTTGTCGGTCTCGTTGGCCTCGACGATCTCATTGTCGGGGTCGGCGATCATCCAGAAGTAGTAGCGGCCGGCCTCGACCCACGGGGCGCCCGGGCTCCGGCTGCGCGTGATGCGCCAGGAGTCGTTGGCGTGCGGCGCGAGCGTGATGGTCAGGGTGCTGTTCCAGGAGAGCACCGCCGGGGCGTCCGCCTTGTTCTCGCGGGTCATCTTGAAGCGGAGCTTGGGACGCACGAGGTCGGCGGTGCCGAGGTTCGTGAGGTTGCACCAGGCCGTGATCGCGCCGCCGGCGACGGCGCTGGCGGTGCTCAGGCCGGCCCTGGCGTCGGGCGCCAGGACGATGAGCGTGACGGTCCGCGCGTTGTTCGTCTCGTCGGTCTCGGGCAACCGGTTCTCGGGATCCACGGTCAGGGTCAGCTCGGCGGCGCCGGGGCCGATGTCGGTGGGCATCGTCACCTCGACGGTGTTGGTCGCGGTGCTGTGGCGCGGTACGCCCGGTCCGCTCCCGTCGGCGAGCCGCCAGTTCCGGCCGCCGGCGCGCAGCTCGAGTCGGAACGGCACGCCGGTGACGCTGGTCTCGCCGTGGTTCGACACCTGGTACTGGACGTGGACCCGGGCCCGGGCGGTCGGGCGGTCCGGCATGGGGACGACCCCCGCCGGGACCAGCTCGCTCGGCGGGAGCACGCGCGCCGGCATGACGAGGCGGGTGTTGGGGACGATCGTCGGCGCAGGGGCCGGCCGCTTCGGCTGGAGTGGGCCGGCGGCGACGGGACCGGCCGCGAGGAACGAGCCGGCGATGAGGAGACCGATGATGGTGGCGGTGCGTGGGGCCATGACGTCCTCCGGTGCTGACCAGCGAGCTCCTCTGGCCTGCTGCCGCAATGGTCGGCCGGCGCGGCGTGGCGGGGAATGCCGGGTCGCGCCAGCCGCATGCCGGGTCGCGACACCGTCGCCTGCGATCGGCGTCGCAGGTGGAAGGACCTGAACCTTGACCGCGGTTTCCGGTGGGCGCAGACTTCGGGCATGGCCGAGCTGGTTCTCATCGTGGACGACGAGCCTGGCATCCTGACCGAGCTCTCCAACATCCTGCGGGACGAGGGGTTCCGGGTGCTCGCCACGGCGAGCGGCGAGGAGGCAGTCGCGCTCTACCAGAGCGAGAAGCCTGACGCCGTGTTCCTCGACATCTGGCTGCCCGATCGCGACGGCCTCGAGGTGCTGCAGGCGCTGCGCCGGCTCGACCCGGCCGCCGCGGTGATCATGATGTCCGGCCACGGTACCGCGCCCACCGCCGTCAAGGCGATGAAGATGGGCGCCCACGACTACCTCGAGAAGCCGCTGTCGTACAGCCAGGTGACCGAGGCGGTGACCTCGGCGCTGGCCAGCCGCGGCGCGCTCGCCGCCGACGCCTTCGCCCACGGCCTCGGGCCGGTGCCGTTCCGCCTCGAGCCGACCCAGGAGCTCTCGGCGCCGCCCCGGCTGGCGCTGCTCCGGGAGGTCGCCGCGCCGCAGCGGACGATCCGGGCCGCGAGCGTGATCTACGGCCTGGGCCTGCACTCCGGCGCCCGCACCGGGATGGCGATCCAGCCGCTGCCGCCCGACTCGGGGATCCACTTCCTGACCGTCCCGAACGGCATCGTGATCCCGGCCCACATCGGCGCCGTCGCCGACACCGAGTGGGCGACCACGCTGTCGCGCGACGGCGACAGCATCAAGACCGTCGAGCATCTCCTCTCCGCCCTGCACGCGGCGGGGATCACCAACCTGCTCGTCAAGGTGCACGGCGAGATCCCGGTCCTCGACGGGTCGGCGCTGGATTTCTGCCGGCGGCTCGAGGAGATCGGCATCGTCGACCAGGACGCCCCCCGTCGGGAGATCGTCATCGACCGGCGCTACGAGGTCTCGGGCGGCGGGAAGCTGCTCAGCATCGAGCCGGCCGACGCCCTCTCGGTGTCGTACCAGCTCCGCTACCCGGCGCCGATCGGCGAGCAGTTCTACGACTTCACGATGTCGAGCTTCGCGGCTTACAAGGAGCAGATCGCCCCGGCCCGCACCTTCGGCTTCATGCGCGATCTGCCGATGATCAACGAGCTGGGCCTCGGCTCCGGCGGCCGGCTCGACAACTTCATCCTGGTCGGCGAGGACAACGTGGTGAACACCGAGCTCCGCTTCCGCGACGAGTTCGTCCGCCACAAGATCCTCGACATCATCGGCGACCTCTACCTGCTCGGCTACCCGGTGCGCGGCAAGGTCACGGCGCACCTCTCCGGCCACCGCGACAACATCGCCCTGCAACGCGCCATCCTCGCGACCGACTGACGCCGCGGCCGTGTGCGGTGGATGCCTCCCGGTCGATCGGGGCTAGAATCGCGCCCGAGGCGACGGGAGGCGGGCATGCGCGAGCGGGTCGTGGCGGTGGTCGTGGCGTTCCTGGTCGGCGGCGTCGGCGCGGCGTGGGCGCAGTGGGGCCAGGACCCGCTCCTCGACCGGGCGGCGGGCAAGAAGGCGCAGGGCGGCGTGGTCGTCCGCGACGGCGCGGTGGCCTGGGAGGACGACGACTCCGACGACGTCGTCTGGACCTTCAAGCGCGGCGACTGCGTCGTGGCACTGTCGCGCAGCCTCATCTCGCAGTACGAGTTCCGCGAGAAGAACGGCCGGGTCGCCGTCCAGTGGCTGGACAAGGGGATGAAGGGCAAGATCAAGACCGGCTGGATGGAGCTTGCCGACCTCGCCAAGTTCAACTACGACTGCGGCTGCGAGTCGCCGGAGTGCTTCCCGTTCTCCGGTGCCGGCGGGATCAGCACGATGGCGTGGAACCCCTGCGTTCAGGAGGCCTACGACTGGCGGCTCGAGCGGCTCGACGCGCAACAGGTGCGCGAGGAGCCCAAGCCCGCGAAGCGCTCGGGGGGCTCGTCGCAGGCGAGCAAGGAGAAGCCGCTGACCAACAAGGACGTCGTCGAGCTGGTCAAGCTCGACCTCGGCGACGACGTGGTGATCGCCAAGATCCGCCAGGCGCCGCGCGAGGAGCTCGACGTGTCGACGGCGGCGCTCGGCGAGCTGAAGGGGGCGGGCGTCTCGAAGGCGGTGATCCAGGCGATGATCGCCCGGGCGGGGGAGCGGAAGTAGACCGACCGGCGCGGCGTTACCATCGGGCGATGACACCGCCGGCCCCCCTGCGCATCGCCACCTGGAACGTGAACTCGGTGCGGGCCCGCCTCGCCCGTGTGCTCGCCTGGCTCGAGCGGCAGCGGCCCGACATCGTGTGCCTGCAGGAGACCAAGGTCGTTGACGACGACTTCCCGGCCGCGGAGATCGCCGCCGCCGGCTACCGGGCCGTCGTGTTCGGCCAGAAGACCTACAACGGCGTGGCGATCCTGGCCCGCGAGGAGCCGGTCGACGTGGTGCGCGGCCTGCCCGACGACGGGCCCGGCGCCGAGCGCCGGCTCATCGCCGCGACCGTGGGCGGCGTGCGCGTCGTCGGCGTCTACGCCCCCAACGGCGGCGAGGTCGGATCGGACAAGTACGCCTTCAAGCTGGACTGGTACCGCCGGCTGCGCGCCTGGCTCGACGCCGCCTGCGACCCGGCCGCGGCGCTGCTGATCTGCGGCGACTTCAACGTCGCCCCCGATGATCGCGACGTCTACGACCCGGTGGCGTGGCGGGGCCAGACGCTGTGCACCGACGCGGAGCGCGAGGCGCTCGCCGGGCTGGCCGCCTGGGGCGTCGTCGACGGGCTGCGCCTGCACCGCCAGGAGGGTGGCCTCTACACCTGGTGGGACTACCGCGCCGGGGCGTTCCACCGCGGCTGGGGGCTGCGCATCGACCATTTCTTGCTGACGCACCCACTGGCCGCGCGCTGCACGGCCGTCGACATCGACCGCGACGAGCGCAAGGGCGACAAGCCGTCCGACCACGCACCCGTCATTGCGACGGTGGGGTGAGGCCGCCCGCCCACCCCTCCAGGCTTGCACTTTCACCCCTCCGCCCAGGGTTGCCCTCCCACCCGCCCGCCCAGGGTTGCCCGACCGCCCGACCACCCAGGGTTGAGGGGCGGCAGGACCGTTTTCATGCCCGGAGCCTGCCTCGTCTCCCAACCCCTCAACCCTGGGTGGGTGGAGGGAAGGCCAACCCTTCAAGCCTGCTTCTTGGAGAGCGGAATGAGCTGGCTGCCGGTGTTGACGAGCAGGACGCGCTCGCCGCGCCGCACCGTGCCGTCGCGGAGCAGCGCCTCGAGGCCGGCGAGGGTGGCCGCGCTCTCGAGCCCGGCGTTGATGCCGAGCCGGCCGTAGGTGGCGAACGCCGCGACGATCGCGTCCTCGCTCACCGCCACCGCGGTGCCGCCCGAGTCGCGCAGCACGCGCAGCATGGCGTGGCCCATGATCGCGCCGGGGACGTCGAGGCCATCGGCGACGGTGCCTTGCGAGGCGACGGGCTGGACCTCGTCGAGGCCGCGCCGGAACGCCTCCACGACCGGGGCGCAGTTGGCCGACTGGACGGAGACCATGCGCGGCAGCGGGCGTCCGGCGCGGTCGAGGAGCCCGAGGCGATCGAGCTCGTCGAACGCCTTCCAGATGCCGACGAGGCCGGTCCCGCCGCCGGTCGGGTAGACGATCGCGTCGGGGAGGTCGGCGCCGAAGTGCTCGGCGATCTCGAGGCCGATGGTCTTCTTGCCCTCGAGCCGGCCGGGCTCGAAGAACGTCGAGAGGTCGACGATCTCGCCGGCGGCGAGCGGCGCGGCGAGCGTCTCGCGCATGTTGCGGCCGGCCGCCGCGATGTTCGGCCCGAAGAACCGCACCTCGCCGCCGAACAGCTCGCACGCCCGGTGGTAGACCGAGCCCTGGTAGCCGTCGGGCATCCACACCAGGCAGCCGGGCAGGCCGAGGCGCGCCGAGAACAGGCAAGCAGCGACCCCGGCGTTGCCCTGGGTGGGCAGAGCGAAGCGCGCGGCGCCGCACGCCGCGCCGAGGGCGACGGCGACGGCGAGGCCGCGGTCCTTGAAGCTCCCCGACGGGTTGGTCCCCTCGTTCTTGAGCAGGACCTCGACGCCGAGAGAGGTCGACAGCCGGTCGTGGCGGACGATCGGGGTGCCGCCGACGTCGGCGGCGTAGTCGGCGGGCACGCCCTGGACCGGGAGGAACGGCGCCCACCGCCACAGCCCGCGCGTAACCCGCTCGGCCACCGGCAGGGTGCGCAGCTCGGAGCGCACCGTGTCGCGGTCGTACTCGACGACCACCGGCTTGCCCGGCGGCGGGCAGCACGGGCACAGACCGATCGGTCGCGTGAAGCCGCCGGTCGGTACCTCGAGGCCGGACTTCGAGCAGCGCAGGCGGGCGACGGCGGGGCTGACACGGAGTTCCACGTTGACCCCTAGTCACCGAGCCGGTAGACGGCCGGGATTCCCTCGGGGCCGTCGACTGTCGCACCGAGGTCGTTGAGCAGGCCGGTGTGGATGTCGTAGACCCAGCCGTGAACCGCGAGGAACTGGCCGCGGCGCCAGGCCTCCTGGGCGATGCCGGTCCGCGCGACGTTCTGGACCTGCTGCAGGGTGTTGAGCTCGCAGAGCCGGTCGGCACGCGCCCGCTCGTCGGCCAGCGCGGCGAGCTCCTCGTGATGCTCCTGTCGAACGTCACGGACGTGTCGCAGCCACTGGTCGACGAGCCCGAGCGGCTCGTTGCCCAGGGCGGCCCGCACCGCGCCACACCCGAAGTGGCCGCAGACGATGATGTGCCGCACGCGTAGCACGTCGATCGCGAACTGCAGCACCGACATCGCGTTGAGGTCGCTGTGCACGATCTGGTTGCCGATGTTGCGGTGGACGAAGAGGTCGCCAGGCTTGAGGCCGACGACCGTGTCCGACGGGACCCGGCTGTCGGAGCATCCCACCCAGACGAAGCGCGGCGTCTGCTGCGAGGCGCGGCTGGAGAAGAACTCGGGATCGGCGGCCTTCACCCGGGCCGCCCACCTGCGGTTGTTGCTCAGAAGCGTGCGGAGCTCGTCCATCGGGACCCCCTCACCGGGTGGCGGCTGGTGTGCCGTCGTAGATCCACGGGTGGCGGGCGCCGTAGCCGGAGGCGTCGAGGCGGCGGCGCAGCGCCCTGGCCAGCTCGACGTCGGTGACCTGGCGGAGGATCGCCGGGTTGAGCTCGACGGCGCGGACGAAATGGGTCAGGGCGGCCTCGCGCTCGCCGGCGGCGAGCAGGGCCGCGCCGATGTCGAAGCGGGTCTCCGGCCGCTCGGCCAGGGCCAGCGCGGCCGCGAAGTGGCGGATCGCGAGGGCCGGTTGGTCGGCCTCGAGCGCGAGGCTGCCGAGCGTGAGGCGGGTCTCGTGAGAGCCGGGGAGCCAGCGCTCGCGGCCCTCGAGGCGGACGAGGGCGGCCCGCGCGGCGTCGGTACGCGCGCCGCTCGAGGCGCCGGCGCGCACCGCCTGGAGCAGCGCGCGGCCCTGCGCGAAGGCGCGGGCGGCGGCGTGGCGCTGCCAGGCGACGGTGGCGCCCACGCCCGCGAGGACGAGGGCGATGGCGAGCTCGGCACGGCGTCGGCCCGCCTGGGCCGGCGCCAGCGACGGCAAGGCCGGCAACGCGAGGGCGGCGAGCACGGTCCACTGCGCGGCGACGGCCGCGAGGTGAAGGGGGAACTGGGTGAGGGCGATCACCGAGGCGGCGGCGAGCAGCGCGGCCCGATCGGGGATCGCTCCCGGCGGCCGCCCGGCGCGGCGGACGGCGAGGGCGAGCCCGGCGAGCGCGAGCAGCACGCCGATGGCACCGGTCTCCGCGGCGTGCTGGAGGAGGTCGTTGTGCGCCTCGCCGAACCCGGTCTCGAGGCCGAGCACCTGCGCCCGGTCGGCCAGCGCGGCCTCGTCGAGGGCGCGGAACGAGTTGGCCTCGAACAGTCCGGGCCCGACGCCGAACAGGGGATGCGCGGCCAGCATCGCGCCGGCGGCCGCGTACGCCGCGCCGCGGGCGCTGCCGAGCCAGAGCAGCCCGCGGCCGCGGGCCATCTCGGCGGCGCCGAGAAGGCGGCTGCGCAGCGGCGACGCCAGGACGACGACCAGGCCGACGATGACGAGGCCGGCGAACACCGGGAGGCGGCGAGCCCGCGGCACCCGGCGCCACGCCATCACCGCACCACCGGCGACGAGGGCGAGGGCCGCGGTGAGCGTCTGCGACCCGACGACGACCGCGACGAGGAACAGGGCGGCGGCGGCCCAGGCCAGGCGCCGGCGGCCGCCCTCGAGCGCGCGGCCGGCGGCGAGCAGCGCCGGCAGGGTCAGGAAGATGCCGACGTAGCCGGGGTTGCCCAGCGTCCCGATCCAGCCGTAGCGGCCGACCAGGTAATCGAGCCGCGCGAACGTCGAGGGCTGCAGCGCCGACGACAGGAAGGCGAGGACCAGCACCGCCTCGACGACCCCCGCCGCGACGACGAGGGCGGCGAGCCGGCGCCGGCTCCCGTCCGTCAGTCGGCGCAACGCGCCCCAGCCCATGGCGGCGAGCGCGACCGGTAGGAGGTTGCCGAGCGCCCGCACGACCTGCCCGGAGAAGAGCGCCGCCAGCACGCCGCCGGCGAGGACCCCGCCCCAAGCCGGCCACCACGGGTCGGTCCACGCGGCGCGGGCGTCCGCCCGCACCAGGAACGCCGCCGCCAGCGCTGCCCAGGCGGCCATCGCGAGCTCCGCCTGCGGGCCGCGGAAGGCGCGCAGCGCCTCGCCGTCCCAGACGAACGGCACGACGGCGACGAGCACCGTTGCGGCGAGGACCGAGAACCGCTCGAGACCGTCGCGCCGGGGTGCGGGTGGGCTCGGAGCCTTGCGCGGCACGCTCACTCCTCCAGGCGGACGGAGACGATGCGCGACACGCCGGGCTCCTCCATGGTCACGCCGTAGAGCACGTCGGCGTGGGCCATGGTGCGGCGGTTGTGGGTGATGAGGAGGAACTGGGTCTCGTCGCTCATCTGGCGCAGCAGTCGGCAGAGCCGCTCGACGTTGGCGTCGTCGAGGGGGGCGTCCACCTCGTCGAGGACGCAGAACGGCGCCGGCCGGATGGAGAACAGCGCGACGAGCAGCGCGATCGCCGCGAGCGCCTTCTCGCCCCCCGACAGCAGCAGCACCGACTGGGCGTGCTTGCCGGGCGGGCGGACGCGGATCTCGAGGCCGGACTCGAGCGGCACCTCGGGGTCCGACAGCTCGATGCGCGCCTCGCCGCCGCCGAACAGCTCGCGGAACACCCGATCGAAGGCGACGTTGGCCTCCTCGATGGTCTTGAGGAAGCGCTCGGCGCAGGTGGCGTCGAGCTCGGCGACGGTGTCCTTGAGGGTATCGAGGGAGCGCTCGAGGTCCTTGCGCTGCTCGGCGAGGAAGGCGTGGCGGGTCTCCAGCTCGTCCTTCTCGGCGACGGCCAGCTCGTTGACCGGCCCGAGCGACTCGAGGTCGGCGGCGAGCTGCTTCTCCCGCGCCTCGATGGCCGGGAGCTCGTCGGCCGGCGGCGGCGCCTCGGGCAGCTCCGCCTGTCCGGCCAGCAGCAGCGCGATGGTCTCGTGAAGCCGGTCGAGCGCCCCGGTCGCCTCGCTGAGGGCGAGCCGCTCGGCGTGCGCCGCATCGCGGGCGGCGAGGTGCGCGGTGCGGGCCGCCTCGGCGAGGTGGACGGCCGCGGCGACGCGCTCTTTGAGCGAGACCTCGACCTCGGTGAGCGCCTCCGCCTCGCGGTGGGCGGCCGCGCGGTTGGCGAGCAGCTCCTCGAGATCGGCGCGGGCGGTGGCTGCCGCCTTGGTGGTCGCGTCGACCCGGGCGCGTTGCGCCGCCTCCTCGGCCCGGGCGGTCGACTCGCGCTCGGCCAGCGAGGCGATCTCGGCGCGGTGGCGCTCGAGCTCGCGCTCGGTGGCGATGAGGCGCTCGCGGGCGACGGCGGCGACGCCGCGGGCGCGTTCGGCGCCGGCTCGCGAGGCGGCCGCGGCCTGCTGCGCCGCGTCGGCGGTGCGCGAGCGGCGGTCCACCTCGCCCTCCAGCTCGGTGGCACGAACGGAGAGCCGCTCGGCCTCGGCCGTCCCCTCGGCGACGCGACCGACGAGCGCCGCGGCCTCGCCGTCGAGACGCGCGGCCTCGGCGGTGAGCGCCTCGAGCTCGCGCTGCAGCCGGGCGCGCTCGCGGTGCAGCGACTCGCGCGTCGAGGTCGCGGCGGCGAGCTCCTCGCCGGCGCGGCGGGCCTCGGCATCGGCCGTGGCCAGGCCGGCGGCGAGCTCGGCGATCTCCGCGCGGGTCGCGTCCAGGGCCTCGGCCAGCTCGTCCTCGCGGGCGGCGGACTCGCGTTCCCGGGCGGCCGCGGCGCGCTCCCGGGCGCGCAGCTCGAGGACGCCGGCGGCCGTGCTCTTGGTGCCGGGCAGCTCGACCCGGCGGCCGCGCCGCCGGCCGCCGTCGGGCAGGACGATGACGAGGTCGGGGTCGGCCTCGGCCATGGCGCAGGCCGCCTGGTGGCTCGCGGCGACCGCGGCGCGGGGCAGCGCGGTGGTGAGCCAGCCGAGGTCGTCGGGGTCGGCGCCGGCCCGCTCGAGCAGCTCCGACGGCCGTCCCGGCAGGCCGCGCCGCGCCACGGCGACGGCGAGGCGGCCCTCGATGCGCGGCAGGCGGGCGACCAGCTCGGCGAGCGCGGGCTCGTCGGCCACGACCGGCAGCGTGAGCAGGTCGCCGTACGCCTGATCGAGCCGGCGCGCCGCCTCGTCGTCGGGCTGGAGGAAGTCGCCCACCGTGCCCAGCACCTGGTCCTCGGGCAGCGCCCGGGCGAGCGCCTGCGGCAGCGCGCGAGCGCTGGCGACGGCGCGCTGCAGCCCGTCGCGCTCGTGGTGGGCCTGCCAGCGTGCGTGCCCGGTGCGGTCGCGGTCCGCCTGCAGCTCGCTGGCGCGGGCCACGAGGGCGTCGTGGCGGGTGCGCACCTCGGCGCGGCTCGCATCGATCTCGGCGAGGCGCGCGTTGACCGATCCGACCGCGGCCGCCGCCTGCTCCTCGTTCCCCGCGGCCTGGGCGAGGTGCGCGGCGAGCCGCTCGTGCTCGGCGGTGAGGCGCTGGCGCTGGTAGCGCACCTGCTCGGCCTCGACCCCGAAGCGGTGGACGCGGTTCTGCGCCTCGGTGGCTGCGGCGACGCCGGCGAGCAGCGCGCGACGCGCCTCCTCCGCCTGCGCTGCGGCGACACGGGCGGACTCCTCGGCGACGGTGGCGGCGAGGGCCTCGTCGCCCGCCGTCGCCTCGTCGCGCGCGTGGGTCGCGCGAGCGCCCTCGACCGCGGCGACGAGCTCGGCGTCGCGCTCGTGCAGCATCGCCGCGGAGCCGGCGAGGCGCTGCGCCTCGACGGCGGCCGCCTCGCGGCGCGTGCCCGCCTCGTCCAGCTCCCGGCGGGCCGCGACCTCCTCGGCCTCGCGGCGCTGCGCGGCGGCGTCGGCCCGCGCCTCGTCGCCGCGGGCCACGGCGAGCCGCTCCTGGGCGGCGTCGAGGTCGCGGCGGAGGAGCTCGAGGGCGGCGTCCGCCTGGGCCATGGCGCTGGCGGCCTCGGCCTCGCGCGCGGTGACCTCGACGAGCGCCTCGCGGCGCGCGTCGACGGCGGCCTGGAGCGCGACGCGGCGGGCGGCGAACAGCAGCGCCCGGAGCTCGGCGAGGGCGTGGCGGCGCTCGATGTGCTTCTCGGCCCGGCGGGCCTGGCGGCGGGCCTGGTCGAGGGCGCGCTTGACCTCGGCCGCCACGTCGGCCAATCGGAGCAGGTTGGCGCGGGTCTCGGCGAGCTTGAGCTCGGCCTCGTGGCGGCGGGCGCGGAACTTGGTGATCCCGGCCGCCTCCTCGAACAGGACGCGCCGCTCGGTGGCGCGCACCGAGAGCACCTGGCCGATCCGGCCCTGCTCGATGATGGCGTACGAGCGGGTGCCGAGCCCGGCGTCCATCATCTGGTCGACGACGTCCTTGAGGCGAACCCGCCTGCCGCCGACCCGGTAGTCCGACGTGCCGTCGCGCAGCACGCGGCGGGCGATCTCGAGGCGCCCGTCGGTCGCGACCCAGCGGCCGTCGCCGGCGGACAACGTCAACGTGACCAGCGCCGAGCCGGCCTGCCCGCGCTTCGGCGAGCCGTTGAAGATGACGTCGGCCATCGTCTGCGAGCGCAGGAGACGGGCGGACTGCTCGCCGAGCACCCAGGCGATGGCGTCGCAGATGTTCGACTTGCCGGCGCCGTTCGGGCCGACGATCGCCGTGATCGCCCCGGGGAACGACAGGTCGACCCGCGAGGCGAACGACTTGAATCCCTCCAGGGTCAGCGAGGCGAGGCGAAACGCTCCCATCGTCGAACGGCGGATACTAACACCATCCGCCCCCGCCATGGGGTCAGGTCTTGTACTATTGGGGTTAGTCCCGACAACCCGCTACGTACGATCGTCCGTGGCAGTCATCGGCCGACGGAAGTCACATACTACAAGACCTGACCCCAGGGGTGGGACCAGCGGCCGGGGACCGGGGAGGCGCAGGCGGGGCAGCGGCCGTCGGCGGGCAGGGAGCGGGCGAGGACGGTGTAGCCGGAGCGCCGGATGAGGGTCGCGGCGCAGGTGGGGCAGCGGGTGTCCTCGAGGTCGCCGGTGCGGCCGGGGAGGTTGCCGGCGTAGACGAAGCGCAGGCCGGCCTCGCGGCCGATCTCGGCGGCACGGAGCAGGGTGCGGGCCGGAGTCGGCGGCGGGCCCGTCATCCGGTAGTCGGGATGGAACGCCGTGACGTGCCACGGGATGTCGGGCGACACCGAGCCGAGGAAGCCGGCGATGTCGCGGAGCTCGCCGTCTGAGTCGTTGAGGCCCGGCACCACGAGGGTGACCACCTCGCACCAGATCCCGCGGGCGACGATCCCCCCGATGCCGTCGAGGACCGCCTGGAGCTTGCCGCCCAGCGCCAGGTAGGTCTTGGCGTCGAACGACTTGAGATCCACCTTCCAGGCGTCGATCACCGGGGCCATGTAGTCGAGGACCTCGGGCGTGGCATGGCCGTTGGAGACGAAGCTGGTGACGAGGCCGGCCGCGCGGGCGAGCTCGAAGACGTCGTGCCCCCACTCGGCCGTGATGAGCGGCTCGTTGTAGGTCGAGGTGATCGACTCGCAACCGTGCTCGAGAGCGGCGTCGACGAGCTGTTTCGGGGTCACCGGCATCGCCCGGTCGCTCGCCTGGTCGTCGCGCAGTGTCTGCGAGGTGATCCAGTTCTGGCAGTACGCGCAGTGCAGGTCGCAGCCCAGCATGCCGAACGAGAGCGCGCGCGAGCCCGGCAGGAGGTGGAAGAACGGCTTCTTCTCGATGGGGTCGACGGCGACGCCGGCGGTGTACCCCCACGGCACCATCAGGGCGTCGTCGCGGCGAGCGCGGACCAGGCAGACGCCGCGGGCACCGTCGGCGAGCTTGCAGCGGTGGGCGCAGGCCACGCAGACCAGCTTGCCGGATGCATGCATGACGGCCAGCTCCCGCCGCGGCCGGGACAGGGTGTCGAGGTGCGCGCCCACGCCTTTAGTGTCGGCCGCCGGCTTGACGGTGGCAAGCGCGATGGCGAGAATCGCCGCGTGGTCCCCGACAATCGATCGTCAACGCCGCGGCGCGCACCCCACGCGCCGCGGGGTGTGTCCGGGCGGATCGCCGTCCCGCCGTCGAAGAGCCTGACCCAGCGGGCGTTGGTGACCGCAGCCTGCGCGGGCGGGGGCTCGCGGGTGGTCCGCCCCCTCGACGCCGAAGACCCGCGGCTGCTGGCCGCGGCACTTACCGCCACCGGGTTCCGGCTGGGCTGGGCGGGCGACGAGGTGCTCACGTCCGGGCGGGACGCGGTCGACGGGGCGAAGCTGTTCCTGGGCAACAACGGGACCGGCGCGCGCTTCCTGCTCGCCCAGCTCGCCTCGCTGCCCGGCGAGTGGCGCCTGGACGGCGTGTCGCGCCTGCGCGAGCGGCCGTTCGGAGCGTTGGTGCGGGCGCTGGTCGGGCTCGGCGCGGACGTCACGCCGGAGAGCCCGGGCGAGCCGCGGCTGCCGCTGCGCGTGCGCGGCCGGAGCCTCGTGGGCGGACGCGTCCATCTCGACCCCTCCGAATCGAGCCAGTTCGTCTCGGCGCTGCTCCTGCTCGGACCGTGCCTGCGCGACGGCGTGGAGATCGTGCTCGAGGCGGCGCCACCGTCGCGGCCCTACGTGGCGCTGACCGCCGAGGTGCTGGCGGCGTTCGGCGGTCGGTGCGAGAGCGCGGAGGACGGACGGATCGTGCGCGCGGCACCCGGCGGGCTGCGGCCGGCGACGTTCGTGGTCGAGGGAGACTGGTCGGCGGCGGCGTTCCCCTTGGCCGCGGCCGCGGTCGCCGGCGGGGAGGTCGAGGTGGCCGGGGTCCGACGCGACTCGCACCAGGGCGATGCCGTCGTCGCCGGGCTGCTGGCCGAGGCCGGCTGCCGCGTGCGCGCGACGACCCAGGGCGTGGCGCTGGCCGGCCCGGCCACCCGGCCCGTCGTCGCCGACCTGCGCGATACCCCCGACCTCTTCCCGGCCCTCGCGGTCGTGACCGCCGTAGTGGGTGGGCGGCTCACTGGCCTGAGTGGGCTCGCCGCCAAGGAGAGCGACCGCCTGGAGGTGATGGTCGCCCACCTGCAGGCGCTGGGGTTCCGTGTCGGCGTCGAGGACGGCACGTTCACGAGCCGGGGCGGGTTGAAAGGGATCGCGGCGCCGGTCGGCGCGCTCGCCCCGGCCGGCGATCACCGGGTCGCCATGGCCCTCGCGGTGGCGGGGGCGGTCGTCCCGGGCGTGCGGGTCGCGGACCCGGGGTGCGTCGCCAAGTCGTGGCCCGGTTTCTGGGTCCGCTGGGACGAGCTCGTCGGGGTCGCCCCGTGAGGGTCCCGCGGCAGACCGCGGCGGCACTGGCGCGGTTGCGCGCCTGGGACGCGACGTTCCTGCCGGTCGATGTCACAGCGGCCCGGGCCGGGGACCAGGTCGAAATCGAAGTCACGGCCGCCGGCGTGCCGCTTGCCGACGTCGCCCGCTGGCCGCGCTCGCGCCGCATCGCGATCGCGGTGCAGCTCGTCGCGACGGCGACGTTCCTCCTCGAGCGGGGCTGGCTCCCGGGACGTCGGCTGCTGCGCGCGGCGCGCGTCGAGCCCGGCGACGGCGGCGCCCGCCTCCGGCTCGGCGGGCTACCCACGGTCCGCCTCGACGACCCGGGTCTCGAGCGGCGGCTGCGCGCCCGCCCCCGCCTCGGCGCCGCGCTGCTCGCAGAGGCCCTGCGCCCGCTCCTTGCGACCGTGGTGCCGGAGCTGCTCGCGGCCTGCCGCGAGTCGCTCGACCGCCGCCCGGCGTGGGAGGCGGGTGCGGCGCTCCTCGCGGCGCTGCTCGCCGCGGGCAAGCGACAGTCCGCATTGCAGCATCCGGACGGCCCCGGCCGCGCGCTCTGGGCGCGCCGGTTCGCCGTTCCCGCGAACGGTGCCGCCATCGTCGGCGAGGCCGCGCTCGCCCCCGGCCTGGCGCTCGCCGCGCGCCTCCGGGCGGTCGCCGAGGGACGCGAGGTGGACGTGGCGTTCGGCGCCTTCGAGGAGGAGGAGATTGCCCGCCGCGCGGCCCGCTGCGCCGCCCACGGCCGAGACGCGCTGCTCCTCACCACCCTGGCGGTTGCAGGGCTGCCCGAGGTCGCGCTGGCCTCCGGCGAAGCCGCGGTCTGGCTGCTCGCGCCGGCGGCGGCGTCGACACCGCGGTTCGCCGAGGCCGCCGCGGAGCTCGGCGCCGCGCGTCCCGCGGCGGTGGCCGAGCTGCTCGGCGTCGGCGCGGCGACGTGCTTCGCAGGTGCGCCGCTGCCGGGCCCGCAGGACGAGCGCACGAGCCTCGCGTCGGCCGAGGCGCGGCGCGCGCTCGGCTGGCTCGGCCAGCTTCCCGTCGGGCTCACCGGGGCCGAGGTCGTCGACCTCGCCGGCGTCGGCGCGGACGTGCTCGCCGAGCTCGAGCGGCTCGGGCTGGCGCACCGGCAGCGCGACCGCTTCTTGCCGGCGCAGGCCGACGGGAGGGCCGACCGTCATCGCATCGAGGCGATCGGCCGGCGGGCGGACCCGGGCTCTCTGTCGGCGACGGTGGCACGCGCGGTGGTCGGGGAGCAGCACGAGGAGCTGGCGGCGTGGTGCGACGCGGCGCTCGAGCGGGGCGAGAGCGCCGATGTCCGCCTGGCGGCGCATCGCCTGCCGTCCTCCAATGCCATCGCCCTGTGCGGCACCGAGGCGGCGCTGCTCGCCGGACGGCTGGCGGAAGCCGAGCGTTTCCTCGACGGCATCCCTGCGGAGGCACGGGGCGCGCGCTGGTACGTGCTCGCCGCGTGGTGGGCCGACCAGGCTGGACTGCCGTCGCGAGCGGAGGAGGCACTTCGCGCCGCCCACCCCGATGGATTGCCGCCGCGGCTCGCGGCGCGCACGGCGATGGTGCGCGCCGAGGCCGCGCGGCGGCAGCGTGACCACGAGGGCGAACGGCGCCTGCTCGACGAGGCGGTGGCCCTCTCCCCGCGCACCGCCTGGGAGGCGTCGCTCGCGCGGGCCGCGGCCGACGGCGGTCGCGCCCTGCGCGAATGGCGGCGATCGCTCGGCTCGGCGTGGACCGGCGACGTGGCCGCCAGCACCCTGCACCTGCTCGGCCTGCTCGCCCTCGAACGGTGCGCCTGGGCTGCGGCGGGGACCGCGCTGCGGGCGGCGCTGCGCGCAGCGAGCGGCGAGAACCCGCGACTGCTCGGCGAGATCCATGCCGATCTCGGCGGGCTGGGGGTCATCGTCGACCGGCCAGGACAGGCCGAGCGGAACCTGCTCCTCGCCGAGCGACTCCTCGAGCGGTGCGGGTCGCGCCGGGCGGTCACGATCGTGCGCGCGAACCGCGGCGTCATCGCCTGCGACCGGTTGCTCTGGCGCGAGGCGCGCGAGCTCGTCCTCGCCTCGCGCGGCCTGCGCGGCGGCGTTGACGACGCGACGCACTGGGTCGAGGAGGCGGAGCTCGTCCGGACCGACCTGGCGCGCGGCGACGTCGCGGCCTCCCGCGCCGGCGTCGAGCGTCTCGCCGCGGCCGCCGAGCGCTTTCCGGGGCACGCGATCATCCGCCAGTCGCTGGCCGCGTTGCGCGGCCACCTCGCGCTCGCGGTCGGCGACCTGGCCGCGGCGTCCGCTGCCGCCGACGGGGCGGACGAGGCCGAGCGCGACCTGCTGTTGGCGGTGGTGCGGGCCGACAGCGGCACCGTGCCAGGCGGCGAGCTGCCCCGGCGCTGGGGCGTGGCGCTGACCGCGACGGCGCTCGCGTCGTTCCGGCGCGGTGACGAGCAGGCGGCAGTGGCCGCCGTCGAGCGCGCGCTGGGTCAGGAACCGGCGAGTGCGGCCGTCGCACTGGCGCGACTGTCGGCCGTCGTCGCGGCCCGCGGCGGGGGGCTCGGTGAAGGGTGGGGCCGGGTCATCGAGCGGGCCGAGGAGGCGCTCGAGTCCGCGGGCCTGGATGGTTGGGCCGATACGTTGCGCGCGTCGACGGGGCGCGCCGTCGCCCGCCTGCTCCGGGCCGTCGACGGCGCGCTCAACGGCGGCGCCCTCTCCGAGGCGCGGTTGGCCGCGCTCGGGCGGGCGCTCGGGCTCGAGGGCATACAGGTCGAGAGTCGGAGCGTGCCGCTCGCGTCTTGGGGTGAACGCGGGGAGACCGTCGTGACGGCGGATGGCCTCGCGGTCCGCGCGAGGGGCCGGATCGACGACACCGCCTTGGCGGCCCTCGAGCTCGTCGCGCGGTCGGTGGCCACGAGCGTGGTGCCGGGGGCCGAGGTCACGGTGGGGACCGACTCCGGCCTGCTCGGCGCCAGCGCTGCGCTGGGCGAGGTCCGGGCACTCATCGTTCGCTGGGGGCCGCTGCCGGTCACCGTGCTGGTGCAGGGTGAGCCGGGGACGGGCAAGGAGCTGATCGCGCGCGATCTGCACCGCGCCAGCGGCAGGAAGGGGGAGTTCGTCCCGGTCAACTGTGCCGGCATGCCCGCCGCGCTGCTCGAGGCCGAGCTGTTCGGCGTCGTGCGCGGCGCGTTCACCGGAGCGGACCGCGACCGGATGGGCCTCGTCGAGACGGCCGAGGGCGGCACGCTGTTTCTCGACGAGGTCGGCGAGCTGCCCGTCGAGTTGCAGGGGAAGCTCCTTCGCCTGCTTCAGGAGCGAGAGGTCCGGCGCGTCGGCGCGACCCGCGCCCGGACCGTCGACGTGCGCTTCATCGCGGCGACCAACCGTGACCTCGCCGCGGCAGCGGGCGACGGACGGTTTCGCCAGGACCTCTTCTACCGGCTCGCCGTTGCCGTCATCACGGCACCGCCGTTGCGCGACCGGCCCGACGATATCGACGCGATCGCGACGCACCTCGTGGCCCGTCGCGGGCTGGAGTTCGGCCGGCAGGGGCTCCGCCTCGGGGCGGCCGGGCTGGCGCTGCTGCGGCGCGGGTGCTGGCGGGGCAACGTCCGCGAGCTCGACTCCGTGATCCAGCGCGCCGTTGCCGCAGCACGCCCGGGTGAGACGCTCGGCCCGGAGCGCTTCCCGGGGATCGACTCCGCGGTTTCCACCTCCGCGGTGGACGTCACCCCGCCGCTCGTCGAGCCGTGGTCAGTCGCGCTCGAGGCGTTCCGGCGGTCGTACTTCCTGCGGGTCCTGGCGGCCTGCGACGGCAATCGTTCGGCGGCTGCGCGCCGGGCCGGGTTGTCGCGCCAGGCGCTCCTCTACCACCTGCGCGGCCTCGGCATCAACCCCCGCAAGCCTTGATCCTCACCTGACCTGCGCCTCACCGTGTCGCAGTCCTTTCGCCATGCCTGGTGGAACGCGATACAGTAATCAGCCAGCGGGGAGAGGTTGACCCCGTTGCACGACAGCCAAGCACATGCCTCGCAGATCGAGGTGCGTTTGGGAGGGTGGGGGAACAGGCGCGAGCGGGGATTCACTTCCCGCTCGCGAGGGGGGCTCGGGGGGGCACGAGGCTGCGGAGGATGGGTGGAGGGCAGCCGCCCCCCCGATCGATTGGGAGGGTGGCGGAACAGGCGCAAGCGGGGATTCACTTCCCGCTCGCGAGGGGGGCTCGGGGGGGCATGAGGCTGCGGAGGATGGGTGGAGGGCAGCCGCCCCCCCGATCGATAGTGGGGGCGCGACAGGGCGCGAAGGCGAATTCACTTCGCCGAAGCGCCGGGGGGTTCGGGGGGTCAAGCCGACGGGGAGTGGGTGGGGGGGCGGCGGACCCCCCGCAAAAAAAAAGTGGCGGGTGGGAGCCCGCCAGGAAGAAGGAGGAGGTTGGATGCGTGCGTTCAGGTCGTGGCCGTGTGACCCTGACCGCATCAACCACTGAAGCAATGACCGTGCCAACTCCGACACGATGGGACGAGCTGCTCCGGAGGCTCGCCGCGGTTCCTCCGGAAGATATTGTGTGCGAGTGCGATGCGCCGCTGGCCTCGCGCACCACGTTGCGGATCGGCGGACCTGCCCGGGTGCGCGCCAGTGTCCTCTCGCGAGACGGTGTCGCAGCCCTGGTGTCCGCTGCGCGCGACACCGCTGTCCCCTGGATCGTGCTCGGCCGCGGCGCCAACGTCCTGGTACCGGACGAGGGGCTCGACGCGGTCGTGGTCCAGCTCGAGGGCGCGCTGACGGGGATCGGCGTCGAGGGTCGTCGGCTGCGAGCCGGTGGCGGCGCGTCGTGGTCGCGGGTCGTCCGCGCGTCGATCGACGCCGGTTTGGCCGGCATCGAGTGCCTGGGTGGCATTCCGTCGAGCCTCGGCGGGGCGCTGGCGATGAACGCCGGTGCTTACGGCCAGGAGGTGCTCGATGTCCTCGCGTGGGCCGAGGTCGTCGAGCCGGACGGCAGCGTGCGGCGGCTGGACCGCGGCGAGGTGGAGGGCGGCTACCGGTGGAGTGTCCTGGGTAGGGGACGGATCGTGACCGGCGCCGAGCTCGAACTGCTCCCGGACGACGTGGCCGCGATCAGGGATCGTGCCCGTCAGGCCCGTGACCGGCGCCTCGAGGCGATGCCGAGCGAGCCGTCGGCGGGGAGCGTGTTCAGGAACCCAGCCGGGGACCATGCCGGACGACTCCTCGAGGCGGCGGGCTGCAAGGGGCTGCAGCGGGGCGGCGCGCGGGTCTCCGAACGACACGCGAACGTGGTCGTCAACGCCGGTGAGGCGAGTGCGGCCGATGTCCGGGCGCTGATCGGCGAGATGGCGCGGCGGGTCCGCGACGCCTTCGGGATCCGGCTCGAGCTCGAGCTCAAGGTGCTCGACCGTCAGGCACGGGTTCGGACCGATCCTGGGTCGCTGTGATCCCGGGATGAGTCGGTCGACAACGACCGCCAGGGGTGGGATGCGGCCCCGGGAGGTGTGTCCGACGCTTATCGGGCACAGCGGACCCAACTTGCGCGGCGGCGGCCCTTATGGTAGAACTCCCCGCGCCGTCTGAACGGACGGCTCGAACCTTAAGGAGATCATCTGATGAACGTTGAACAGAAGGTCAAGGACATCATCGTGCAGCAGCTCGGCGTGGACCCGGAGAAGGTCAAGCCGGAAGCGTCGTTCGTCGAGGACCTTGGGGCGGATTCCCTGGACACCGTCGAGCTCGTGATGGCGTTCGAAGAGGAGTTCGGGGTCGAGATTCCCGACGAAGAGGCGGAGAAGATCCGCACCGTCGGTGATGCCATCGGCTACCTGAAGGAGCACGTCAAGGAGGCGTGATGCAGCGCCGGGTCGTCATCACCGGCGTCGGCCTCGTCTCGCCCCTTGGGGTCGGGACCGAGGCGACCTGGGACGGGCTGGTCTCCGCCCGGTCCGGGATCGGTCCCGTCACGCGTTTCGACGCCAGCAACTTCCCGGTCCGGATCGCCGGCGAGGTGCCGTCGTTCTCGGCCGACCCTTGGCTCGAGCCGAAGGAACAGCGGAAGTACGACACCTTCGTCCACTATGCGGTGGCGGCCGCCGACTTCGCGATGAAGATGGCGGAGTTCTCGATCACGAGCGAGAACGCCGAACGGGTGGGTGTCGTCATCGGCTCGGGCATCGGGGGCCTGCGGGTCATCACCGACAACTACTCGGCCTACCTGGAGAAGGGACCGCGGCGGATCTCGCCCTTCTTCATTCCCGGCTCGATCGTCAACATGCCGGCGGGCCTCGTGTCGATCCGCTTCGGCGCCAAGGGCCCGAACAGCGCGACCTGTACCGCGTGCTCGACGGGGGCCCACGCCATCGGCGACGCCTTCTTGTACATCCAGCGGGGCTACTGCGACGCGGCCCTGGCGGGCGGCAGCGAGTCGGTGATCGAGCCCTTGTCGTTGGGCGGGTTCGCGTCGATGAAGGCACTGTCGACGCGCAACGATGAGCCCGAGAAGGCGTCCCGCCCCTGGGACCGCGACCGCGATGGGTTCGTCATGGGCGAGGGCTCGGGGGTCCTCCTCCTCGAGGCCTACGAGTCGGCGATGCAACGTGGCGCGCCGATCTTGTGCGAGGTCCTCGGTTTCGGGATGTCGGGAGACGCCTACCACATCACCGCTCCTTCCGAGGACGGCGACGGGCCGGCCCGGGTGATGACGGCGGCGCTCGTCGATGCCGGTCTTCGGCCCGAGGACATCGACTACATCAACGCCCACGGCACCTCAACGCCGCATGGCGACCGCGTCGAGACGCTGGCGATCAAGAGGGTCTTCGGGGAGCATGCGTACCGCCTGGCGGTGTCGTCGACCAAGTCCTCGACCGGTCACCTCCTGGGTGCTGCGGGTGGCCTCGAGGCAGGTATCGTCGCGCTCGCGATCGCGCGGGGCGTCATCCCGCCGACCTTGAACCTCGACAACCCGGACGACGGCTTCGACCTCGACTACACGCCGCATGTCGCGGCGCGACGCGAGGTCAACGTCGCGATGTCGAACTCGTTCGGGTTCGGCGGCACCAACGCCTGCCTCGTGCTGGGCAAGCTGAAGTGAAGCCTCGCTTCACGGCTTGCCCCTCTTCCAATCCGAACCTGAATGAGCGTACATTCACCGAGACCTGCCCCGATGGGCGGGCGAGGAGGGGGTGCCTATGAAGAGCTGCGTGCTGATGGCCCACGTGCCCGACACAGCGTCGGTCATCAAGGTGGGCGCCGGCGGGAACCGGATCGACGAGGGCGGCATCAAGTACATCGTCTCCCCGTACGACGAGTACGCGCTGGAGGAGGCGATCAAGCTCAAGGAGTCGCGGGGCGGCGACGTCACGGTCATGACGTACGCGCCCAAGCGTGGCGAGGCAGGGCTGCGCGAGTGCCTGGCCCGCGGCGCGGACGCGGCCGTGCATGTGGAGGGCGGCGAGACGACGCTCGGCGATGCCCTGTCGATCGCCAAAGTCCTGGCGGCCGCGATTCGCAAGACCGGCCCGTACGACATCGTCTGGGCCGGGGCCAAGGGCGGCGGCACGGACAACGCGCTGGTCGGCGCCATGGTCGCCGAGCTGCTCGACCTGCCGCACGTCTCGAGCGTGATCAAGCTCGAGATCGGCGACGGCCGGTTGGTGGCCCATCGCGAGATCGAGGGCGGAGGCGAGGTCGTCGAGTCGCCGATCCCCTGTGTGCTCACGGCCATGAAGGGCCTGAACGAGCCGCGCTATCCGTCACTCAAGGGCATCATGGCGGCGAAGAAGGTGGCCATCCAAACGCTCAAGCCGGCCGACCTCGGACTCGACGAGGGTGCGCTCGCCGGAGCGGAGGCGCGATGCGCGGTCCGGAAGCTCGAGCTGCCCGCAGCCAAGTCGGGCGGGACGATCCTCAAGGGCGAGGACGACCCGGCCGGCGCGGCGCGCCAACTGGCGAAGCTCCTGCGCGAGCAGGCGAAGGCGATCTAGGGGAGGCAAGAATGGCCTGCATGCTCACATTCATCGAGCAGAGAAACGGCGCGATCCGCAAGGCTTCCCTGGAGGCGCTGTCGGAAGCGAAGCGGCTGGCGGGAGCGAGCGGTTGGAAGGTGTGCGCGGTGCTGGTCGGTCACGGCGTCGCGGACAAGGCCGCTGGCCTGGGGGCGTACGGCGCCTCCTCGGTCTACGTCGCCGACGAGGAACGGCTGGGCCGGTACTCCGCAGAGGGGTACGCGGCGGCGGTCAAGGCGGCCGTCGAGAAGTGCCAGCCCGAGGCCGTGCTGATGGCCGGGACGATCATGGGGCGTGACCTCTCGGGCCGGCTCGCCGCCCGCCTGGGGGTCGGCGTCCTCGCCGACGTCACCAAGCTCGAGCTCGAGGGGGGCCGGCTCGTCGCCGTCCGCCCGGTCTACTCCGGCAAGGCAATGGCCACCGTGGACGGGGGAGCCGGGAAGCCGACAATCGTGACGCTGCGGCCGAACGTGTTCCCGGCCGCCGCCGGCGAGGGGACCGCAACGGTCGAGCCGCTCGGCCCGATCACCGGTGACATCCGCGCCGTGGTCAAGGAACTGTTGGCCAAGGAGGGCGGCGAGATCGACGTCGCCGAGGCCGACATCATCGTTTCCGGGGGCCGTGGCATCAAGGGACCCGAGAACTTCGCCCTGATCAAGCAGCTCGCCGACGCGCTCGGCGGTGCCGTGGGCGCGTCGCGCGCCGCGGTCGATGCGGGGTGGATCGAGCACGACCACCAGGTCGGGCAGACCGGGAAGGTCGTGTCGCCGTCGCTGTACGTCGCCTGCGGCATCTCCGGCGCGATCCAGCATCTCGCCGGGATGTCGTCGTCGAAGCTCATCGTCGCCGTCAACAAGGACCCCGAGGCGCCCATCTTCAAGGTCGCCGACTACGGGATCGTCGGCGACCTCTTCCAGGTCCTCCCGGTCCTGGTCGAGGAGGTCAAGAAGCTGAAGGCCGAAGCCTGAGTCTCTCCTGACGTCGTTCGGATGCGGGGCCGGAGTCGGCCCCGCAATCGTATTCAGGGAGGAGAAATCCCACTTTCGAGGGATTGAACGGACCCCCAGGCTGCACGAGAGTGAGTCTGCAAGGTGGAAGCTGACCGCTCCCTCCAGGTGGTGCACCCGCACCACCCTATTTTTTTTCGGGCCTTTCCGTTGGCGTTTCGTGGCGAACAGCGTAGATTGAATGCAGGAACTCAGTCGGGAGGGTGGACATGAAGGCGCCTCTCCGCATCGTCTCCATCGGAGTGTGGGCCCTGGCAGTCGCCACGATGCTCGGGTTCACGGGATGTGACTCGGGCTCGCCGACGGAGCCCCAGGGGGCTTCCGGCGTGAACGTGACGCTGACCACGAACCCCACGGGCGCGCCTGGCGTGTACACCTTCGTCACCGACGTGTGCGACTGTGCCACCACGAGCGTCGCCCTCATCGTCGACCGCTACGCAACTGCGAAGATGGCGTGCACCGACTCCACGCTCGTGACGCTCGCGAGCGGCCGTCACACCATCTCGTTCGAGTGGCCGGACCAGCGCCCGGTCGTGAGCTTCTCGTTCGACTCGACCGACACGTCGAGCGGCACCATCACGGCGACGTGCGAGTACCGCTAAGAACGGTCGCCGCCACCCTGGGCAGGCCCGGCGCAGTCGGCCTGGCAGCCTAGCGGTCGGCGGCAGCCCGAAGCCCCGTGAGGATCTCCGCCTCGGCCTTGTCGTGCAGCGCCCGCACCCTCGTGAAGGCGGCATCGGCGCGACGCAGCAGCTCCGCCCCGCGTGACCGGTCGGTCAGCCCCGGCATGTTGATGCACACGTTCTGGTAGGCGCCGGCCGCTGCCGCGCGGGCCATCTGGGCGCCGACGCCGGCGTCGGAACGCGATGCCTGCAGGCCGATCTCGCCGATTTCGACGCACAGCTCGAGCGTCTCCGGGCACGCCTCGAGGACGCCGAGCGGGACCTCGATCGCCGCCACGGTCGCGTCGGCCATGGCGGCCTCGCGAGTAGCCTGCTCCTCGGGTGTGCCGCGGGGCATGCGCATCGCCTCGAGGAGCCTGTCGAAGGCGGCGGTGTCGGCGTCGACGGCCGCGAGCATGCGGTCCTTGAGGACCTGGCCGCGCGCCGCGATTTCGTCGAGGCGAGCCTGTTTGCCCTCGAACCCCTTCTTCGGATGCGACAAGTTGGCGACCATCGCGGCCAGGCCTGCCCCCAGGGCCCCGGCCAGGGCGGCGACCGATCCCCCGCCCGGCGCCGGGGAGTCGGAGGAGAGCTCGTCGGCGAACGCTCGCAGCGACATTCCGGCCAGCGGAGCGGTCGCCGACAGGCGCGCCTCGATGACTCGCTCGGAAGGGTCGAACGGCCGGATCTCCGAGAGGCCGAGGGTGCGGATGGCGACGTGGAGGAGGGTGCTGTCGGGGACCCCGGTCGAGCGGCCCATCCGACGCAGGTAGTGACGTCCCGCCTCGAGCAACGCCGAGGCCGGGACCAGTCCGACCAGCTCCGAGCCGGTGACCCGCAGGCCGCGCTCGGCCGCGCGCTCCTCGCAGGTGTCGAAGGCGAGATGGAGCGGCGTGACGTCGAGGTCGGTGAGGTTCATGGAGATCTGCGCGCAGCCGTACTCCGGGATGGTCCAACCGACCGCCTTGACCGACTTGAGCAGGCCGGGGTCCCACAGCGGCTGGCCGGCACCGTCGAGGACCGGCTCGCCGGCCTCGTCCCGCCGCATCCGGCCCTTCTCGCGCACGTCGAGGGCGACGCGGGTGGCCAGCCGCTTGTCCGTGGTGTTGAGGTTGATGTTATAGGCGACGAGGAACTTGCGCGCGCCGATCACGGTCGCTCCGGAGCGCGGCACGAACGTCGCCGGTCCGAAGTCGGGCTTCCACGCCGGGTCCTCGAGCTTGGCCGCCAGGCCTTCGTACTCGCCGGCCCGCACGTCGGCGAGGTTGCGGCGCTGCGGCGAGGACGCCGCGAACTCGTAGAGGTAGACGGGGACTCCGAGCTCGGCCCCGACCCGCTCGCCGAGGCGACGGGCGAGGGCCGCGCAGTCGTCCATGGTCACGCCGGCGACTGGCACGAACGGGACGACGTCCACGGCACCGAGCCGCGCGTGCGCTCCCTTGTGACCGGTCATGTCGATGAGCCCGGTCGCCTTGACCATCAGGCGCCAGGCGCCCTCGAGCACCGCCTCGGGTTCGCCGACGAACGTGATCACGGTGCGGTTGGTCTCCGCGCCGGGATCGACGTTGAGCACCGTCACGCCGGCCACCGCCGCGGCCGCCGCGGCGACCGCCTCGTAGACCTCGGGCCGCCGGCCCTCGGAGATGTTCGGAACGCACTCGACCAGCCGCATGGACGCCTCCCGGACCCGGCATCGTAGCGTCCCACCGGCCTCGTGACAACGGCGCTCTTGCGGCTATGGCCTGATGCGCGAGTCGCGCGGCAACCCCATTACCGACCACAGGAGGCGTCGCAGTGGTGCCTTCAGCCGGTTCAGCGGGGCGTCGACGACGCGGTAGCGCCAGAGGTCGAGGAAGAACGGCGACCGGAGCGAGCCGCCGTGGGCAAGGAAGGCACGCCGCTCCTCGCGCAGGAACTCGCGGTGGGCCCGCCCGGTCTTGGATCCGGAGTGCAGACGAAAGCGGGCCAGGACCGAAGGGATGAAGCGCGCGTGGACGCTGCCCGCGAGCCGGAGGAAGAACTCGTAGTCGAACATGTAGTGGTACGAGACGTCGAGTGGGCCGAACCGTTCGACGAGGGAGCGCCGGAAGAAGCTGCCCGGCTGCGGGACGAAGTTGCGGTGTCTTCGCAGGAGGGCGAAGTCCTGGCGGACGAATGGGTTCTGGACGTAGAGGAGGCGGCCCTCGTGGTCGATGACGAGGCAGAACCCCCAGACGAGGCCGAGCTCCGGGTCGTCTTCAAACGCCTGCATCGCCGTCGCGACCGCACCCGGTTCGAGGAGGTCGTCGGCGTTGAGCCATCCGACGACGTCTCCGGTGGCCAGTGCAAGGCCCTTGTTGATCGCGTCGGCCTGGCCGCGATCTGGCTCCGAGATCCAGCGCGCCCGGTCGGTCCGAGCCTCCGCCCACTCCCTGATCAGTTCGACGCTCCCGTCAGTCGAGCCGCCGTCGACGATGATCGTCTCGACGGAACCGATTTGAACGTCGATACTCTCGAGTGCCTCGGCGAGGAATTGCCTCCCGTTGAGGTTGGGGACGATCACCGAAACCTTCGGTGGAACGCCGGGGCCTTCCCTGGTCATTGCGCAGACCTTATCACGGGGCGACAGCCTCCCCGGGGTGCTTCAGGCCCACCGCAGCGTCCAACCGGTCTCGGGTCCCTCCCACCGGCAGACGGGCCGCGGCGCGGCCAGGTGCAGCCCCTCCAGGGTCCGGCGCACCCGCGTGGGCAGGCGGGGAAGCAACGACGCCCGCCAGACCGCATCCACCGGTCCCCCGGGCCGCCCACCGTGCCGGACGAGCGCCGCCTCGGCTTCCCGCGCGTACGCCTCCCGCTGCACGGCGCTTCGCTGGTCGCCGTGCGCGCGGAAGCCGGCGAGCGGAGTCTCGACTCCCACGAGGTCGGCGTGGGCGAAGTACCTCGCCCACAGCTCGAAGTCCGCCGCGAGGGTGACGGACGTGTCCAGGCGCCCCCCCGCGCGCTGCCACAGCGAGCGCCGCCAGAACGTCGACTCCTGCTGGATCCATCGCCCCCGGCGTCGCGCGCCCGCGCCGAGGTTCTCGCCGCGCATGAACCCCTGGCGGCTGAACCCCGGGACGCGCGTGCACGCCACCGCCCGGTCGTGGTCGTCCCAAACCAACTGGAACAGCGACGTCAACCAGTCGACGTCCGGGAAGCGCGCGAAGAGCTCGCCCACGACGTGCAGTGACCAGGGAGTGTAGAGATCGTCGGAATTGAGCCACGCCATGATGTCGCCGGAGGTGTGGGCGAATCCCTTGTTGATCGCGTCGTACTGGCCCCGGTCGGGCTCGCTGGCCCACCAGGCGAGTCGGCTCTCGAAGGAGCGGATGATCTCGACGCTGCCGTCCGTCGAGCCGCCGTCGACGACGACGAGCTCGAGCCTGGGGTAACCCTGGTCCAGGATCGAGCGCAGCGTGCGTTCGAGCCAGCGCGCCTGGTTGAACGAGGGCGTGACGACCGAGATGGACGGGAGGTCGGTGGTCCGCGCGGGTTCCCTTTGGTGCGGCACCTGCCCTCACTCCTCGCGGACGATCGGCCGCGCAGCCTGGAAGGCGCGCGTCTGAGCGTCGCGCTGGGCCCGGGTCGCGTACTCGTGGCGCTGCCGGAACGGACCGTCCTCCCTGACGAAAACGAGATCGAGCTGGGCGAGCGCGCCGTCGAGCGGGCGCCGCAGGTGGCCGGCGACGTCGTAGACGGCGAACCCGCGGGATCGCATGAAGGCGACGACATCGTGCAGGAGCGGGCCGCCCGCGAAGAAGCGGAACAGCGAGACTTCGGCGATCACCATCTCGGTGCGTTGGAGGGTCGCCGTGGCGCCGGCGAGCACCTCGAGCTCCGCCCCCTGGGTGTCGACCTTGATCAGGAACGGTCCGGCGGCGTCGGCGCGCGCGACGATCGCGTCGACAGTCTCGACGGCGACGACCCGCGGCACGCCGTTGACGTCGGAGTCCTCGTGCTCCTCGAAGAACGACGATCCCCCCAGGTCCGGGTGCACGTGCAGCACGCGTTCGCCGGCCGCTGGCCCGGCGGCGCAGGGGAAGACGTCGGCGCGCTGGGGCTCGCGGGCCAAGGCCTGCAAGCTGGGAAGACACTCGCTGAGCGGTTCGACGAGAAGGTAGCGCGCCGTGGGGAAGACAGCCGCACACTCGCGGGCGAAGGTCCCGAAGGCGGCACCGACGTCGACCACCGTCGCCGGAGCCAGGCCCAGGGCTCTGGCGCGGTCGAGCGTCGCCGGCATGGAAAACGGTCGATCGCTGTCCTCGACCGGTCGGAGGCGTCGGATTTCGAGCCCGCCCGCCCGCAGTAACGTCCTGATCGGTCGCTTGAGCAGGTTTGCGATCATCACCCGCCCGCTCCTTCAACGCCTCGGGATGCCGGTCAGCTTCTCGAGCTCGCCGCAGACCCGATCGACGTCGTCGCGCGTCAGGCCGGCCCAGGTCGGCAGGCTCAGCGCACGGCGTCCGACGCGTTCGGCGACGGGGAGCGAGGGACGTGCCGGGTCCGCGTACGGGGGGAGGCTATGGAGAGGGTGAAACGCAGGGCGGGTCTCGATCCCGGCCTCGTGAAGTTGCTCCATGACCGCATCCCGTTCGACGGCGATCTCGTCTCCCAGGAGAATCGTGACCATCCAGTGGACGTGCCGCACCCAGGGACGTACCGCCTGGAAGGTGATCCCGGGGACCCCCCCGAGGCGCTCCCGGTACCATGACGCGACCTCGGCTCGTCGCTCCAACTGCCAGTCGATCCGCTCCAGTTGGGCGAGCCCTATCGCCGCGGCGATGTTGGTCATGCGGTAGTTGTAGCCGACGACCGGGAACCAGTAGCGCCGGGTCGGATCGACCCCCTGTCCCTTGAGCTGAAACACCCGCCTCGCGAGGTCGTCGTCGCTCGTCAGGACCATGCCCCCTTCGCCGGTCGTGATGATCTTGTTGCCGTAGAAGCTGAAGGTGGCCAGGATCGCGAGCGCACCGGCCCGGCGACCGCGGTACTCGGCGCCGTGCGCTTCGGCGGCGTCCTCGATGAGGGTCAGACGGTGTCGCCGCGCGATTGCATCCAGCGCGTCCATCTCGGCGGGGTTGCCGAAGAGATGGACGGCGACGATCGCCCTCGTGCGCGGGGTGACGGCACGTTCCACGGCCTCGGGGTCGAGGTTCCAGGTGTCGGACTCGCTGTCGACGAAGACCGGTTCGGCCCCGCAGTAACGGACCGCGTTCGCCGTGGCGACGAACGTCATCGCCGGTACGATGACCTCGTCGCCGGCCGAGATTCCGGCCGCGAGCAGCGCGAGGTGGAGCGCAGCCGTCCCGTTGCAGCACGCGAGGCCGTGGGTCGCGCCGCAGTAGCCGGCAAAGCCGCGCTCGAAGGCCTCGATGTAGGACCCGATCGAGGAAACCCAGGTGGCGTCGACGCAGTCGAGGACGTACTCCCGCTCCCGTCCGACCATCGTCGGAGCAGCCACCGGGATGAACCTACGAGTCGCCATTCGCGCCCCTACCTCCTGTTGGCCCGGGTCGGGCCCAGTCCCACCCTAGCAGCTCGAGGTCGTCCTCAGCCAGGGTCATGCCGGCTGCACGCCGGTAGACCGCGCGATAGGCCCGGGCCGTCCTGTCCCAACTGAAGTCGCGCAACCGGGTGGCACCGCGCCGCACGAGGTCGTCACGCAGGTTGCTGTCGGTCGCCATGCGGCGGACGGCGTCGGCCAGTGCGTCGACCGACAGGGGATCGAAGAGCAGGGCCGCGCCGCCGGCCTGCTCGGGGAGTGAGGTCACGGCCGAGCAGGCGACCGGTGCGCCCTCCTGCCAGGCCTCGAACACGGGACCGCTCGCGGCCTCGAACAGTGTCGGCACGACGACGAACCGAGCCAGCCGGTACAAGGCGCGGAGCTCGGTCGGCGTGACCATCCCGAGGAATCTCACCTGCGAGTCGAGGGCAAGCTCGCGGAGGCGTTCGGCAACCCGCGGCCAGAAGGGCGGATAGGGCATGCCGGTGCAGACCAGGTCGATTCGCAGGCCGTCCCGGTCGCGCAGCCGCGCGAGCGCCTCGAAGAGTCGGAGGTGGTTCTTGTGCTCCCAGATCATCGCCGGGTAATAGGCGAAGTCGGCCGGCAGCGCGTGTCGGCGCCGGACCTCGTCGAGCAGGGCCGGTGTCGGCGGGCTGAACGCCTGCGTCGGCGGGGCCCACGGGATCACCTGGACCTTGGTCGCCGGCAGCCCGTACTTCTCCTCGATGTCACGCTTGATCCAGGCCGAGCCCGCCACGACAGTGTGGGCAAGGCCGCATGCCGCGCGGTAGACGCGCTCACGCCGCGCGATGACGCCGGGATCGAAGAACTGCGGGAAGTGCAGGTGCTGGAGATCGTGCGGGTTGTAGACGGTCGGAAGGGACGAGCGGGTGTAGCACTGGTAGGGCATGTGGGCCACGGCGCAGCCCAGGCTCTCGAGGACTCCGCCCGACTCCTCCAGCCAGGGCCAGCGCGGCGCGGTGCTCGGCCTGACGACGGCACGCCAGGCGGCGCGGAGGAGCGGACGGAGCGGGCCGAGCCGGCTCTTGATCGCCGCGAGGGGCTCCCGTTCGTGGGGTGGGCTGGGCCCGGGCACGAGTCGCTGGTTCGGCCCGATGTACGGTTGCAACCAGTCCGGCGCATCCGGGTGGGCCAGCACGACGAACTGCTCCGGTCCGTCGAGCATGCCGAGGGCGCGAACGAGCGCCAGCACCGCACTCTCGACGCCTCCGCTGCCAGAGGAGGGGACGAGGCGGGCGTTGATCGCGACCTTCACGGCCGGCTCTCCGGCCGCCGGGGTGCTTCGATCGGTCGGCGCCGAACGCCGGCGGAGCGCAGGGTCCGACCAGGCACGCGAGGGCTCATGGTGCCCCTTTGGGCCTCGCCGGCACGCCGATCGCCGTGATCCCCGCGCCGATGTCCTTGACCACCGCGGCCTGAGCGCCGACGGTCGCGTCGCGCCCGATCTCGTGCTGCTCGACGGTGACCAGGCCGGTGCCGAGGTACGCGCCTCGGCGCACCGTCGTGTGACCCGAAAGGTGACAGCCCGGCGAGAGTGTGGCGAAGTCCTCGATCACGCAATCATGTCCGATGGTGCAGTCGAGGTTGACGATGACGTGGGAGCCGATCGCGATGTTCGTCGTGAGGATGCACCCGGCGCAGATCACCGAGCCCGGACCGATGGTGACCGTGAGCTCGTCCAGGAGCACGCCCGGGTGAACGAGCGTTGCGAAGCGAAAACCGGCCCGGCCTGCCTCGTCCACGGCCCGCTCGCGGGCACGCGGGTCGCCGATCGCGGCGACGGCGTAGACCTCTCCGGCTCGGCCGGTCACTTGCCGGGGATCGACGACCGGCAATCCGTTGATCGTCATGCCGATCTGACCAGGGTCGTGCGACCAGAAGCCGAGGGTGTTCCAGGTCGCCGTTCCCGAGCGGTTCACGTGCTTCACGAGCCAGGCGACCTCCCGCGCGAATCCGCCAGCGCCCAGGATTACCAGGTCCCGCGCGGAATCACCGTCGTGCTGCATCGTCCCCCTCCAGCTCCCCGGCTCTCGCATGGGACCCACGGTCGGTGTCTGCGACTGGGGCAACCGACCAGTCCAAGCTCGGCCTGAGCAGACCGAGACGACCGTCCGGGATGGCTCCACCGGCGCTGCCCGAGACCTGCACGTTGAAGGCGGCCACCGCCTCGTGGAAGAACAGGATCTCTCGCATCGGCACGTCGCACCCCACGCTCAGGAGATAGCGGCCGCCGTTGAGCAGTTTGCCGGGGAAGACACAGCGGCTCCGAAGCACGCCCGGTCCGCGGTCCGTCCCCCAGCCGTCCGGGTCGGTGTCGGCCGAAGTGAAGACCACGAGGCCGTCCGGGGTCTGGAGGCGATAGCCGACCCGCACGCCCTCGACCCGATCGGCGAGCCGGTAGTCGATCTCGACAAAAAACGGCCTGTCGGAGCCAACCATCTCGGCGACACGGCCGCCCTCGTCGGTGACCGCGACCCGGAGGAGGCTGGCCCGGCGGTCGTCGTTGGCGCCCGCCTCCGCCGTCCACAACGCAGTTCCCCCGGCGGTGGTGCTCTCGAGGTACTCGCGGACGACGGCCTCCGACGGCCCGTGCAGGTGGACGCCGCCGCCCTCCAGCCACAGCGTCGAGGGGCAGAGATACCTGACAGCGGCAAGGTTGTGGCTGACGAACAGGACCGTGCGGCCCTGGCGCGAGACGTCGCCCATCTTCCCCAGGCACTTCTTCTGAAACGCCGCGTCGCCGACGGCGAGGACCTCGTCGACGAGGAGGATCTCGGGCTCCAGGTGCGCCGCCACGGCGAACGCCAACCTCAGGTACATGCCCGTCGAGTAGTGCTTCACGGGTGTGTCGACGAACCGCTCGACCTCGGCGAAGGCGACGATCTCGTCGAACCGGCGCACGATCTCGGCGCGTCGCATCCCGAGGATCGCGCCGGACAGGAAGATGTTCTCGCGCCCGGTCAGCTCGGAGTGGAAGCCGGTGCCGACCTCGAGCAGGCTACCGACCCGGCCGCGCACCTCGGCCCGCCCCGAGGTCGGCTCGGTGATCCGCGCGAGCACCTTCAGCAGCGTGCTCTTTCCGGCGCCGTTGCGGCCGATGATGCCGACGACCTCGCCGCGGCCGATCTCGAACGACACGTCCTTGAGCGCCCATACGGTCTCTGCCGGTCTGCGGGCGGACGGGCGGAGCGCCCCGCGCGCGGCGGCGACGATCGACTCGCGAAGTGTGGTGCGGAGTTGCAGCTCGCCGATGCGATAGAGCTTCGAGAGGTTCTCGGCACGGATGACGACGTCCGTCATGGGTCGCTCCGGCTGCGCGGCAGGGCGTCAGACCACATCGGCGAACGACCTCTCGACGTGCTGGAAGTACAGGGTGCCGCTGACCAGGAAGAAGACGGCCGTGACGGCGCTCGCGAAGATGACGGGAAACGACTGAGCGCCAGTGCCGAACAGCGACCAGCGGATGCCCTCGACAACGCCGGCCATCGGGTTGAGGCCGGGCAGCCAGCGCGGCAGGCCCCACTCGGCGAGGAGCGGCGCGAGCTTGCTGGCGGGGTAGATGACCGGCGTCACGAAGAGCCAGAGCTGCACGAGGAACGGCACCACGTAACGGACGTCGCGGTAGCGGACGTTGAGCGCCGCGAGCCAGGTCGCGACGCCGGTGGACGCGACCACCGCCATGACGACGAAGAGCGGGAAGAGGGCGAGCCCGGCGCCGGGCCAGCGCCCGTAGTGAGCCATCATGACGAGCAGGATCGGCAGCGCGACCGCGAAGTCCACCAGTCCGCCGAGGACCGCCGACACCGGCACGACCATCCGGGGGAAGTACACCTTGGTGATGAGGTTCGCCGACCCGACGAGGGAGCTCGCGCCTTGTGTCAGCCCCTGCGCGAAGAGCGTCCAGGCGAGCAGGCCGGCGTACGCGAAGAGCGGGTACGGCAGGCCGTCGCCGTCGATGCCGGCGAGCCTGCCGAAGAACAGCGTGAAGACGGCCGCGGTCGCCAGGGGCTGGAGGATCGCCCACGCCGCCCCGAGGACGGTCTGCTTGTAGCGCACCTTGACGTCGCGCCAGACCAGGAAGTAGAGCAGCTCGCGGTAAACCCACAGCTCGCGGAGCCGGGCCACGCCCCAGCCGCGACTGGGTTCGATGACCATGACGGCGTCGGTGGCGTCCGCTGAGCTCATGCGAGATCGCGGCGGCTACCTCGCGACCGTCGCCTCGCGTGATCGCGCGGCCGCGAGGTCCGCGGCGACCATCATGCGGACGAGGCCGCGGAAGTCGACGCGCGGAGTCCAGCCGAGCCGTTCCTTCGCCTTGCGCGGGTCGGCCAACAGCAGCTCGACCTCGGCGGGGCGGAAGTAGTTGGGGTCGACGACCACCAGCACGCGACCGGTCGCGGCATCGTGTCCGACTTCGTCGACGCCGGCGCCTTCCCAGCGCAGCGCGACACCGGCCTCGCCAAACGCCGCCTCGCAAAACTCGCGCACCGATCGGGTTTCGCCCGTTCCGATCACGTAGTCCTCCGGGACATCCTGCTGGAGCATCAGCCACATCGCGTCGACGTAGTCGCCGGCGAACCCCCAGTCGCGTCGAGCCTCGAGGTTGCCCAGGGCGAGTGGTTCCTCGCGATGGCCGGCGATCAGCTCGGCCACCGCGAGCGTGATCTTGCGGGTGACGAAGTTCTCGCCACGGCGCGGCGACTCGTGGTTGAAGAGGATGCCGTTGGACGCGAACATCCCGTAGGCCTCCCGGTAGTTCACGCTGGCCCAGAACGCGTACATCTTGGCGACGGCGTAGGGCGAACGCGGGTGGAACGGTGTCTTTTCGCTCTGCGGGACCTGCTCGGCCTTGCCGAACAGTTCGGACGACGAGGCCTGGTAGAACCTGGCCTGGGGTGCACGCTGGCGGATCGCTTCGAGCAGGCGGGTGGTGCCCAGCGCCACGACCTCGCCGGTGTACGTCGGCTGGTGGAACGAGATGCCGACGTGCGACTGGGCGGCGAGGTTGTACACCTCGTCCGGCCGGCTCGCGGTCAGGACCTCGTGCAGCGAGTCCGCGTCGGAGAGGTCGCCGTAGTGCAGGTGGAGGCGCCGACGGAGGTCGGGGTCCTTGCGCAGGTGATCGATCCGCTCGCGGTTGAAGGTCGACGAGCGGCGGACCAGGCCGTGGACCTCGTAGTCCTTTGCCAGCAGGAGCTCGGCCAGATACGATCCGTCCTGTCCAGTGATCCCGGTGATCAGCGCTCGTCTCATCGCTGTCAGTCTAGCAGCGGTTGCAGGTCGTTTCAGCGCGTTGCCACGCGGATCACGCGCAGTGGTGTGCCCTCCCGGGACCAGCGTGCCGCGACGTCGGCGGTGTCCTCGACGCGCTCGGCG
>JACQZW010000064.1 GCA_016213675.1 Acidobacteriota bacterium
CTCTCTCCCAAGCCCTCCTGCCCGTCCCCCCTCAGCCCGTCCCTACGCCCACCGGTCGGCCTCGCTCAACTCCACCACCGCGGGGTAACGATCGCGCCGGCCGCGACCGATCCGCCGCGCATCCCCGCGAGCGTCTACACCCCTGGGCCAACCCGCACTGCACGAATCCTCAACCGACAACTTCCCTCAGCAACCCTCAAATCCACCAACCATAGCAGCACCGCTTGCGGGCCGCCGCACTACTGTTCGGCCTCGCCGAGCACTAAGGAGCGACCTCGTATCAGTACATCTTCGTGTTGTACTCGCGGAACCTCCCCGGCCCCTCGATCAGGTACATCGGCCTCCCATCGAACCACCGGTCGTAGAGGTAGCCAAAGTACGGCTTCCACACGCTGAAGACGTACGCCATTCGGTCCCCATCCGACCCGTCGTCCGCGAGCAGCGCCTCCGGCACCCAGTAGTGACCGTACGGCATCGCATAGTCAATACACTGTTCTCATGGCGTAATCCTTGCCCAGAAACGGGATGTGAAACGTGGACTAATTCGCCTCCTCCGGACCACCAAGATGCCGACCGCGACGAGCGCGGCGTGGATCGCCTGGCGCTCGAGGCGGACACGGTCCTCGTCATCGATCTCCCGTCGTTTCTCGTCCCGGGCCGCGGCGAGCAGCCGGGCCCGTTCCAGATCCAAGCGATCGTAGAAGCCACCGCGGGCGGCCGGACCGAGGGCCGGGCGTGAGGCCCACGCCTCAGCGGGCGAGGGACCGGCGTGGCCGCGCGGTCGGGCCAGCTCGTTCGCTCGGCGTCGGGCTCCCTCCACGTCATCGCACGTCCACTCCCCCGGGCGATCGTTGCGCGCCGCCTCGTGGTGCGCGTACGTTTTGAGCGTCCCGATGCCCGCCTCGCAGGCACCGTTGTACTCGGGATAGTAGCACGGCGAGTACAGGGGGACCACGCCGTGGGCCTCGAGCAAGGCCGCGACCGGCTCCGCCTTGAGCGACGACTCGTTGTCGGACTTGAGCACGAGCGGCGGGCCGAGGCGGGCGAAGAGGACCCGCAAGGCGTCGCCACCGTCGACAGCCTCCGCGTCGGGGACCGCCGCGTCCGCATCTTCAGCTCCGCCGTCGGGCCGGTCGTCGAAGCAGAGGCACAGCTCCTCGCGGCACTCACCCCGCTCGAAGCCGAGATCCCGGCACGCGGAGGTGCACCTGGCCGCGCTGCAACCCACCACATCCGCCTCCCCGCCGTCGGCGACGTCGCCCTCGCCCGAAAGGTTCGTCCCGTAGCCGCACGCTGCGGCGAGGCTAAGCGCGAGGACTGCGCAGACCTGCTGGATCGTTCGACCCGTCGGACCGCTCGGGATCATCCAGAGCAAGCATAGCACGGCCAGCCCGGTCAGACGTCGCGGGCCTCACGCGGACCACCGTGGTACCTTCCTCCCGCTCGACCGCTCGATGAGCATGGTGGCCAGTTGGCTCCGGTACGGGGCGGTGGGTGCTGCTCTCTACGCCGGTGGTCCGCGGGCGCGACGGAAGGTGCTCCCGACGGTTGCATCGGCCTGGGCGACGTGTCGCTCCCGCGCTGCTGTGGTATCCTCGCCCTCTGGTCGGGCCGGGGAGAGGGCCACGGCATGCACGCTTGGACGGGCCGCGTTATCGACGGCAAGTACCGTCTCGTTCGCCTCATCGGCGAAGGCGGGATGGGTGTGGTGTACGAGGCCCAGCACGAGGTGCTGCTCCGTCCGCTGGCGGTCAAGCTCCTTTCGCCGTCCTACTCGATGGACCCGTCGGTTTCCCGCCGGTTTCTCCGCGAGGCGCAGGCGGCCGGTCGGATCGGACACGACAACATCTGCGAGGTGCTCGACTTCGGATCAACTCCCGAGGGCGTCCTGTACATGGTCATGCCCCTGCTCAAGGGCGGGACGCTGGCCACGGCGATATCGGCGTGCCGTGTCGTGCCTGTCGAGCGCACGGTCGACATCATCTCGCAGACGCTGGACGCCCTTGCTGCCGCACACAGCCACGGCATCGTTCACCGGGATCTGAAGCCGGAGAACATCTTCCTCACGACGGTCGCTTCCCGGGCGGACTTCGTGAAGGTCTTCGACTTCGGCATCGCAAAGATCCTGTCCCCGGATCCCACACCGTCCGGGGTGAGCCCGCACCTCACGAAGACCGGCACCGTGATGGGGACGATAGCGTACATGGCCCCGGAACAGGCGCGTGGGGATCCCGGTGTAGACCACCGCGCGGACCTCTACTCGGTCGGAGCGATCCTGTACGAGATGCTCACCGGCGTCCGGATGTACGACGGCGCAACGTTCAACCAGGTGCTGCACAAGGTCCTCTTGGGCGAAATGAAGGCTCCGTCGGAAGTCCGGCCGGACATTCCGATGGAATTCGAGAGCGTCATCATGCGCGCGGTCGCGCGCATGCCTGATCGTCGGTATCCCGACGCCATGCGGTTTCGAAGCCTGACCGCCCGATCGGGCTCGGTCGGCCTCGATGATCCGCTCGCCGGACGCGCCGTCGTGCGCTTCGACCGCGACCCATGGCGCGGTCGGCTGCGCCGAACCGTCCCTCGACGCCGGGAACCGCCACCATCGCGTCCGCCAACGCGCCGATCGCGCCGTGCGCCGCCGCGTCGTAGCCGACATCACGCGGTTCATGACGCACCTGCGGAGTTTCTGGTAAGGACAGGCGCTCGACCGCCCGTTCGCGCCGGTGCGCGAGGCCCCGGCGACGACGAGCACCTCCCCCGACCCATCGTTGACGCGCTCCATGACGCGCCGACCGACTTTCTGGTAGGGACAGCCGACGCCAACTACTCGTCACCGACCCACGCACACCGAACGCCGCGGAAATCCTCCGACTGGGCCGGGTCGTTCCCGGTTCGCTCCCAGACATACTGCAAGCCACCGGAGAACCATGACCCACGCGCTACCCGCCCTGTCCCGTCGGCCGCTCCCTCAGGGTCCACCAACCGTCCTCCTTCGCTCACTCCCAACGCGAAGTACGAGTCAACCCACCAGTCCGCAACCCACTCGTTGACGTTTCCGAGCACGTCCCGCAGGCCGTACACGGATTGTCCGGCATCACGAGCCCCAACCACGTCCGTGTCGCCAACGCACAATTCCTGATCGGCGGGGTCTGGACCCACCCAGACCCACGTGTTCTCTTGATCACAGGTCGGGTCACCATCGCCCCAGGGACGCTCGACGCTGTCGCCCTCATCACATCCTGGTTCCCCACGCTGCTCGCAGCCACCGCGCGCCGCCTTTTCCCACATCGCCTCCGTGGGCAGCCTGCCCCCCACCCACACGCAAAAGGCAGCCGCCTGATTCCAGTCGACGTGGACAACCGGGTAGTTCCGGAACACGAGGTCGTCGTAGTAGTCAACTCGCGTCCGGCTCCCGCTTTCAGCCGGTTCTGTGCATGCTCCGGCCCTCACGCACGCGGCCCATTCGGCGTTGGTCGTTTCGCAGGGAGCCATCCGATACGTAGACATGCTGACGAAATGGACAGGGGCCGCCCATCTCTCTCCGCGCGTGCCCATGATGAAGTCCCCTGACGGAACCAGAATCGACGTCGCGCATGCTGTCGGCACACAAACGCCTGCCCGGCCACAACCTGTTCCCGCCGCACACTCGCCGCAAGAGCCACCGCAACCGTCATCCCCGCACTCGACCCACGGGGCGCACCGCGGACGGCAACCCTCGCCGTCTTCCTCAACACCGGCGTCCCCCGCGTCGTCGCTCGCCGACGAGTAACAGCTGGCCGTACCCGAGGCCGAAAGAAGCGCGCACAACGCCACCCCAGTGGGGAGCAGGCTGCTCCACCCGCGCAATTGCCGACAAACTGGCACCTCGGTCTCCATCTCAGTACGGCACAAGAATCGCGTCAATCCGGTCACGCCACCGCCCCACCAGCAGCATTTCGGCATCGCCAAACGTGTCGGCTGAAGCACACGAATCGGCCAGAAAACCCTCCAGGCTGCTGCCACTGTCTGCGACTGCTGGCGACCCTTCGTAGATCAACTCCGCGGTCCGCACGGGGACAGACACCGGATCCGACAGAGCAAGGCACATCTTCCAACGCCCCAGGGATGAGCAATCGCTCGGATACGGGTCCAGCCACTCGTAGTCCCAGCGGAACCCACGCCCAATGGTACTGCCCATGGGATCCTTCCAGTCGGCGCACAAGGCTCGCAACCCTTCGTCACGCTGTGGGTTGGCGGTAGACGCGACAAGACGTCCATCCTCGTCGAGCCAGTAGATGGCGTGCTCGGTCGAGACCAGGACCGCGTTGGATGGGTTCCTGGAGTTCCAGGCAGATGCCAACCGCAGCCTTCGTGGACGTAGGTCTGCGGGAAGCCCCTCTTCCACATACCCGTCATCTGGACCCCCCTCAAGGCAGCGGGTGTCTGCCGGTGTTCCATCCGAAGCCACGTGCGTCTTGATAATGCAGCTGAACGCGGGGTAGACCGCGTCGCGCGGAGAAACCTTGATGACGACTGCGGCTTGGTAGCGCCCCGACGCACCGTGCCAGACAACCGCAGGACGAGCTGGCGTGGGGTGTGCACCCGCTGCCCAGGCGGGACAAAGCAGGGTATCGACCCAGCATTCGTTCGCCGCCACGCCTCCCCCATCCACCATGCGCCGGAGATTGAACTTAAAGGTCGAACCATCCCCAGACACGAGAAGGACGTCCGTTGCGTGTGCGGCAACGGATACGCCTTCAATCGGCGCTGGAGCGATGATGCCCGGATAGCGTTCGCCGGTAGAGGTCCCAACAGGAGCCTGCACCCAAGAGACGACACCGTCGTCGCAGATCCTGGCAAGGCCCACGCGTTCGATTATCTCCGCACCGGTACCACCGCCGCCGATGTCCTGTGCCGGGTTCAAGTCGTAGATCCAAGAAACGACGCCACAGGACGTGTCGCCATCGACCACCGCCGTTACGGCAAGTCCACGAATAGCGTGTCGTTCCGGCTCCGAGGGGTCGCCCGCCTCGTTCCAATAGATCTCGATGGGCGCACCGGGCGGCAGCACCTCGCCGTAGGCAGCGTGGCCGCTATTACCGTCAAGGATCCAGTAGACCAGTCGGTCGGCGTGAGGACCGGTTCCCCGCGGATCCCAACTCACTCCAGCGAGAGATGCCACCACGGCGTAGCGGTCGCTCGCCTCAAACCGCAGCGCGACTACCTCCCGCACAGCCCAACCGGGTTCGGCGCGCAGTACGGAACCGGGAAACGGCGGGAGGGCCAAGATCCCAATTGTGCCAGCGATGGGGACTTCTACGGAATCGATCACGCACACGTGGCGTCCAAGGTCGTCCACGGCGGCTCGTTCGCTTCGGCCGCAAACAAGCGCGCCATCGCCCCTCGATAGGGTCCAGGCTAGGTCCACGGACAGTTTGTACGCGAGCTGTCTTCCGGCCGGGAGAGGCGTCCCGTCATCTGCCTCTCCGTTCCAGCGTCCCCTCAGAGAGCCAGCAACCAGCGATGAATTGCTGGGATCGCGCTCCAGCGGAGCCCAGGTCTGCACGGTCGCCACGGTGCGCGTCCCGGCTGGGTCGAAGACGGACCACCGCGCGCGCGAGAGGTACAGCTGGTTGCGGACCGAACGACGTGGCAAGGGGCGCTTTGCGCCAGCACGGACGGACGCGGTGAGCGCAGTCGATTCGCGCGCTGGAAGCAGGGGATCGGGCGTGTCCCCGATCTCGACCACCTCAAGATAACTGCGCTCGCCAAGTACGGACCGCTCCTCGTCAACAGGCTGGACGGCAACTCTGACCGCCTGGGAGGGCTCTGAAACAAGACCCCAGGGGTCCTCCGCGACAGCCACAAGATCGTGGACGCCAGCGTCGAGAGGGCCGACGTTCAGAACGAGCCAAGCCCCTTGGTCGTCCACAGCTACGCGCCGGTCCGCGACCCCGTCCACGGAGAGGCTCACGCTGGAGTTGGGGGCGGCTGTCCCGCCGACGTCCAAGGATGAACTGGCGATGAACGCGAGAGGCGCGGGATCAACGATCCAGGGTGGATTCGGCGGTCGGGTGTGAACGGCGAACGCGATGCTCGGCGACGGTTCTGATCGGTTTCCCGCAGCATCGCGTGCAACCGCCGCCAGCCCATGGATGCCGTCGGGCACCAGGACGAACGTCGCTTCGAAGCGTCCGGTAGGTGAGGCCAGCGTCGTCAAGATGAGGGTATCGTCGAGAGATAGCTCGACCGCGGCCCTCGGTTCCGCCAGTCCTTCGACAGCCACAGTCGATGAGATGACGGTCGACAGCATCTCGGGCGAGAGCACGACGGGAGCTTCCGGCGGCGTCAGGTCGCACGCATCTCCAACGCCATCGCCCTCGCCATCCTCCTGCCCCGGGTTCGGCACGGTCGGGCAGTTGTCGGCGCCGTCGGGCACGGTGTCGCCGTCGACATCTCCAACGCACCCCGGCACCCCGCCACCCACCCACGCGCTGCGCGTTCCGTACGCGTGGCTGTCCCGAACATGCACCGCGTTCGAGTCGACTCCCGGCGTGAACAGCGCCCCTTCAGCGCACGAGTGCCCCCACCAGGACCCCTGGTCGCTCCAGGAGACCTCGACTAGCGGCACGTCGGGCGGCGCGCCGTCGGGCGGCGGCTCCTTGTAGGTGTAGTTCGCTGGCGGCAGCGTTCCGCCGGACGCGGGCTGGCGAAGGTCGACCACCCCGAACATGCTGGCGGTCACGTTGTTTTGCCAGAACCGGCTCGGCCAGCCGCCATCCAGGATGAGCAGCCCGCGCTCCGGGCCGTCGAAATCGTTCTGCTGGACGTCGGCGTCGAGCACGTTCGCCAGGGTGATCGCGTTGCCGCCGCCGCTGACGACGTTGTCGTGCACGGTGATCGGCGGGAGGCCGTTGGTCGCGACGCCTACCGCCTCGTTGATGAAGCTGGCGGGGGTTCCGCGGACGTCGATGGCCGTCGACTTCGAGTCCGCCGTCTGGGAGATGGTGTTGCCCCAGACCTCCACCTGCGGCAGGGGCGGCGGGAGGTTCTCGGCGGTGACCGACGCGAGGTCCTGGATGGCGACGCCCGAGACCCAGGAGTCCTGGACCTGGTTGTCGTGCACCACGACGCCCGTGGAGACCTGGGAGACGATGCCCTGCACGTTCTCGGTGAGCACGTTGTCCGCGATATCCGCGCCGTCGGTGTAGTAGACCCAGATGCCGATGCCGAAGCCCGCGCCCGGGCGACCCACGTGGCACTCGCGGACGCCGACGTCGTGGATCTTGGAGATCAGGATCCCGGCACCCTGGTCCGCAAGCACCTCGCCCAGGGAGGGCGGCGGCTTGAGGGGCGGGGTGATGGAGTGGCCGTCGCAGTCGAGCGTCACGCCCGACTGCGCGATGACGACGTTGTCGGCGACATCGGTCGAGAGCGTGCAGGTCGTGGGATCCGTCCAGCTGCCGATGGTCGCGCACGCGTCGTACGGCCCGCCGATCTGGACGGTGCTGGGCTGCTGCTGCAACCAGAGCAGGTGGGGCTCGGTTCGGTCCAGATCCACGGTCACCGAGCCGCCGTCCGCGGGGCCAATCGTGCGCATGCCGTCGTGGTCATCGACGTAGAGTACGTGGTCCTCGTCGGTCGGCAACCCGGAGAGGGTGAGCTGCGTGGTGCCTGCGGCACCGCCGTCGACGTAGAGGGTCACGATGGTCGGGGAGACGAAGAGCCGGGCGTAGACCTCGTCGGTGGTTTCGGCGACGATGCCGTTCGCCTCCAGCCTCCGGCCGACGCCGCTGACCTCCCGCGGGTCCGCCACGAGCCCGTAGGGTGAGAGGTGTCGGAGTTGCGCCGAGACGACCCGCGGGGGCTCCGCGGCCACGGTCGTCGCACCCCCGACGTCCGCCGCACGCGACTCGACGGGCACCCACCGGCCGCTCTCCACGGTGCCCACGCGGAGCGCCCCCGGCGCGACGCCCGGCGGCAGATCGATGGTGTTCAGATCGAATTCAATTGTAACGGGCTCGGCGAACTCCAACCCGGAGGGCTCGATCTCGTACGCCGGACCGACGTGACCCCACGGCGCGGCCGTCTCGCGGATCGACAGCTCGACTGGCCGGGTGATCGCGCGCGGCCCCACGTTCAGCCGCACGAGCGGCTGAGCCACCGAACCCCGCAGCTCGACCACGGCCTCCCGGCCGGGCGTCAGCATCGCCACGGTCGGCGTACCGGCGGTCAGCGCGAAGTGGGCGGCGTCGCCGACGCCACCGGCGTCGGTTCCCGGCGCGGAGTCCCCGACGCACCCGACGACCACCGTCGTGATCGCCAGCACGAGCCACTTGACGTGCTGCCTCATGGTCTCCCTCCCGCTCCCCCGCTCCCAGAAGCCACGACACGCGACCGCTCCAGCTCGAACCGCCGCTACGACCTGCTTGTGCTGTACCCGGCAACCCGCTTCCGCGGGCTCCAGGGAGGAAGTGTACGCGCGCGATCTACCTGCCGCAAGCACGGCTCACGGCAAGCGGGGCTTCCCGATCCGCGTCGTCCGGAGCCCGCGGCGACGGCGCGTCACCCGGCGGACGAGGCGCAAAGCCCGCACGTCCGCCGCGCCAGCGGCCGGTGGCGCTTCCACCCGACCTGACCGGGAACAGGCGGCTCCGGCCCTGCGAGAAACCTGGTCCGCAGCGGAATTGCAGATCTTCTCCGCCGGCACCGTGGTAGGGAGCCGCGCATGTTCGGGCTCATCCTGGATGCGATGCGTGCGGTCTGGTCGGCGATCACGCGGACGAAGAACTTGGCGGCCGAGAACGTTGCCCTCCGACATCAACTCGGCGTCGTCCTGCGCCCGACTCAATCTCGTCCCCGCCTCAAGCTCGCGATCCGCGACCGGATCCTCTGGGTCTGGCTCTCGCGCATCTGGTCCGGGTGGAAGGACGCGCTCCGCATCGTCCAGCCCGAGACGGTCATCGCGTGGCACCGCCGCGGGTGGGGGCTCTACTGGACCTGGCGGAGCAAGCGCCACGGTCCAGGGCGGTCGCCCGTCCCGCAGGACGTTCGAGATCTGATCCGGAAGCTCTCGTCCGAGAACCCGTGGGGCGCGCCTCGGCTCCATGGCGAGTTGCTCAAGCTCGGCATCGACGTCTCGCAGGCGACCGTGGCCAAGTACATGGTCCAGCACGACAAGCCGCCCTCGCAGAACTGGAGGACGTTCCTCGACAACCACGTGACCTCGCTGGCCTCGATCGACTTCTTCACCGTTCCCACCATCCGCTTCGGCGTGCTCTACGTCTTCCTGGTCCTGGCGCACGACCGACGAACCATCGCCCACTTCAACGTGACCTCGAACCCCACGGCGGAGTGGACGGCGCGGCAGATCACCGAGGCGTTCCCCGAGGACACCGTGCCACGGTACATGATCCGCGACCGCGACGGGGTCTACGGCGACCTCTTCCGCGGCCGCGTGAAGGCGATGGGGATCAAGGAGGTGCTCATCGCGCCGAGAAGCCCGTGGCAGAATCCGTTCGTCGAAAGGCTGATCGGCAGCATCCGCCGCGAGGCCCTGGATCATGTGATCGTGCTCGACGAACGTCATCTCCGCCGCGTCCTTCGCGAGTACATCGACGGCTACTACCACCCGACGAGGACGCATCTGTCGCTGGCGAAGGACGCGCCGATCCCGAGACCCGTGCAGCCGCCGGAGATGGGCATGGTCGTCTCGATCCCGGTCCTCGGCGGCATTCATCACCGATACGAGCGCCGGGCGGCCTGACCGCCCGAACCGGGATCCGTCGCCGCCGACCCGCCGCTGCGCGGGGTCGACGAGATTCGTCTCAATCCTGATCGAGCCCGCCGTGCGAACGCCCGCTCCGCCCTCGCACCTCGGCCGACGCGGCCGAAACCCCCAGCGCCGGGCTCGTCACGTTCTCCGCCGCGGTGCCGCGGACATCGATGACGCAGTTCATGACGCACGGACGGAGATTCTGGTGGGGACAGGCCAGGGCGATCACGACCCGACCGCCAAGCCCAAGCCAACTACTTGATTTCGTTCGGTGCGAAAGGGGGGACTCGAACCCCCAAGTCCTTTCGGACACAGGAACCTGAAGCTCACCCTGCCGGACCTGCTTTCCCTAATCCCTTCAAGCAGTTGCTCGTTGACCTGATGGTCGAGAGGCTGTCAAACCCATCCCAGGAACTACGATAGGTTGCGGTCGGTCGGAACCGGGTCTGTCCTCCAGGTGGCCACCAAGCGGACCTCGCCGCCGACTTCAGGCGCGGGATCCCACTGTTCCTTCAACCCCGGTCCGACGTCGGTTTCACCCGGCGCCGGGCCGGGGGGACTGGGCAGCCAAACCTCTTAGCCCATTGGTTTCGACTGCCCTTGCTGGCCCCCGCATCCTCAGGCCGTCCACCTACTAGAAATCGATGCGCTTCTCCAAAACTTGCGCGTGCGGCACCACGCGGTCGGCGACCTGCACCTTGGCGTCGATGATCCCACCGAAAAGAACCACACGAACCACGGTGGCGGTGCGGCCGCGCCCACCATCATCCTCGATTGTCAGAGCGTGGAAGCGGCGCCCGGCAAGTTGATCCCCCCTCTCGGGGCCGATCTCGATGACCTTCGACCACTTGATGAACTGGCGGCACTCCTTTGCTGCCTGCAATCTCCCACCCGCGAAGCGCTGCAACTCCTGCGTCGCTGAACCGTTGCCCAAGGCCATCGCCTTCGCCGCTGCGATCTCAGGGCTGTCTCTCCACCAATAGAACCGCTCGCCTGCCACCGTTGAGTCTCGCAGAAGCGAATCGACCTGCCCAGCACCGACCTCCCCCGAAACCGCGACGACAACGTCCTCAGGGATGTGGCCTCCTGCGATGAAGCCGAGAATGGCGTCGCCTACGGGATTCCCCAGAACCTCGCGGCCAAGCTGGCGGCAAGCGTGCGTCCAGGCAATCTTCATGATCTGCTTGGCGTACAGATCCCCGTCAACCTCCGTCACACGCGGAAGAGCATCGGATACGACCGACTCCGATGTCGTGCTCTGTCGCGTCACGGTCATCTCGACTACTGGTTCGCGCCGTGGCCGAGCATCGCTTGCTCGCAGGAACGCCGCGAAGGCGGGATTCCGCTCCGGGTCTTCACGGATGCTGGCCAAGTAGCTCTCCAACTTCTTCTTGTCGGCCTGCAAGCGTCGTTCGGCGCTGGCCCCCACGAACTCCGCGGCTCCTTCCGCTCGGGCAGCGACCTTGAACGGCAACTTGATGGTGGTCTGCGCCGAATCCCCGTCAGCGGTCTGCACCGTGACCCTGACCTCGTCCGTCTCGACGTATGCGGGCAACGAAGAGAAGTACTCCTCGCCATCCTTGAGCCAGAGATCCTCGGTCGTGCCGCGTTCGGTCTGCACCTTGCCCCGGTAGATGGGTCCCTTCGCAGGCTTCGGAGAGTACAGGAGCAGGATCTCCCTCATCGTCGGAGACAGGCGCACCGGCGTCTCAAAAGCAACGGCCATGTAGTTGTTGGCCCGGATGCAGACGTCCGGGAGCACGTAGGACGCGTTGAACATGTACTCCGGGATGATGTGCTCGTCAGACAGTTCGTCGGTCGGATGGTCGGTGCCACAGTAGTTGCAGCGCCGTTGTTCTCTCTGCTCGGATCCGCCCATCGCCCCACCCTCACCATTCCAGAAACCGACTTGGCTTCCCGAAGCTCGCGATCACCACGTCCCGCCTAGCCCGCGTCGCCGCTACGTAGAGCAGGGCTCGCTCGTGGTTCTCGGCCTCCCGCCGCACCACCGCGTCGGCGGAGTTCGTCGCGTTGGACGCCAAGGGGATGAGGCCGTCGTTTGCGGCGGCGATGATCACCCGGTCGAACTCGAGGCCCTTCACCCGGTGCATCGTCGCTAGGCGAAGACCCTTGGCCCTCCGGTTCTCGGGCTCGGACCGCTTGATCCGGTAGGTCTCGATGCCCTTCTCCCGCAGTGCCGCCTCGTACTGGTCGAGCAACTCGTTCGTTCGGGTCACCAGGCAACAAGAGCCGATGTCGTCCCCCTCGGCCTCGACCCGTCGGAGGTAGCCGACGATGCCGGTGACGTCGGCCTCGAACGAGGTGTGGTTCTCGATCTTGGGCTCGATGCCGTGCAGCAACGATCGATAGCCCCGCCGCTCGTCGAGACCGCCGTCGAGGTCGTCGACCTCCTGCCCCTCCAGCAGATGCACGGCCCAGCGCCGGATCTCCTCGGTCGTGCGGTAGTTGATCTTCAACCGCCGGCCTCGACCCCGGATGTCGATACCGCATCGGCTCAGCACCACCTTCTGCCGGTAGATCCGCTGGTGGGCGTCGCCAACGATGAACAGGCTCGGGTCCGCCGTCTTCTTGCTCAACATCGCGGCGATCAGCTCGAAGGCCTGCGTGCCCATGTCCTGGCCCTCGTCCACGACCACCGCCCTGTAGGACAGCGCCGTCGCCTTGGCCTCCAGGATCCTCTTGGCATCCCGCATGGCGTCGAGGCTCTCGCGCTGGCCCGCCTCGTTCAGCAGCACCCGGTACTCCTCGAACACGGGCCAGACCGCCTTCCGCTGTTGCCGGCTGAGCCGCGTTCCTCGGCCGATCCGGGACGCCTTCATGTAGCCCTCGAGCGTGTCGATCGATTGCGGCTGGACGACCGAATCCCACTCCTCCCTGTAGAAAGTGGCGTCGAGCCGCGGTTCGTCCGGGGCGATCGTCAGGGCTTTGTCCCAGCTGACCTTGGTCTGGTGTCCGTACACGATCTGGTGGCTGTACCCGTTGGCCTTCAGGAACTCGGAGACCCACCTGTCGAGGTTGACCACCTCGATGCGCTTCATCGCTTCCTCGGGACAGATCTTCTGGAGGTTGGCGTGGATGTCCGCGGCCAGGTTCCGGGTGAACGTCGTGAACAGGATCCGATCGTCCTTCCCCGTGAACTTGTTCGTGGCCAGCCACCGGGTCCGGTGCATCGCCACGACGGTCTTCCCCGTGCCGGCGCCTCCGAGAACGCGCACCGGTCCGTTCCAGTCCTTCTCGACGAGCTGCCGCTGGGACGGATGGAGGAACACGCGCCACTTCTCGAGCGGGGCGTTCAGGACCTCGGCGAGCTCCTGCTCGTTCTCGACGACGAAGAACCGCCGCTTCGAGTCGGGCTGTTCGAGAGCCGCCTCGAAGTCCTTCGTATCGACCGGCTTCGGCTCGGCCGGGACCTGCATCTCGGCCCGGACCTCGTCGAGAGAGTATCCGGCCGCCAGCATGTACAACGCCTCGGCCGCCTCCTGCGGGAAGTCCGGGGCGAACTTGTCGAGCGCTTCCTCGGTCTTGATGCTCCGGACTAGCGGGAGGAGGAGTTCCGGCACCCCCAGGGCGGTCAGCGCCTTGTCCTTGAAGGCGTCGAAGAGCCCCGGCCGCGAGGGTTGGCCCGCCGGAACAGCCGCCTGCTCCGATTCCTCCACCGAGATGACCTGGAGGCTCCCGGTTCCGGGATGGATGCGGCAGATCTTGTTCGCGGCCCACCGGTACGCTTCGTCGTGATGGTCCACCCACAGCAGGACGAACACGTTGCCCTCGTCGGGCTTCAGCGCGATGCCCCTGTACGCCTTGTCGATGCGGACCGATCGGAGGTTCGGGTCCTTCGCGCCCGCGATCTTCTCGTAGTGGAGACCGGGCAGCGTTGGGTCCGATCGAAACTTGCTGACGAACTCGAGCACCTTCCCCTGCTGCCCCCGGGGAATCCTGGCGAAGGCGGACAGGAACTCGGAGCCCAGCGCCACGGTCACCTTGCTCGTCGTGTTCATCGGCCACCCCGCGGTTGATGCAGATCCAGAAGCAGGCGGGGGGCAGCCAGGACCTCGGCCATCATCAGCACCCGCCACCCCCGCTGTTCGAAGCGCGACTTCCCGACGAGCTGCTGTTCGTCGAGAACGGCGATCTTGAGATCCGGCCACGCCAGCTCCGCCTCGGCGATCGTCTCCTCGGCCTCGACCAGCTCGTAGGGCGGGTCGACCGGAAGCGGCCATCCGACGGAGGCCAGCTCGGCCAGCACCCCGTGACGGTCGGGATCCACGACCTCGCGGATCAGGGCCCAGGGATCGGGCTCGGCCGGTGGCGCCCAGGATTCAAGGGTGAGGGGAGGCAGCCCGCCCATGCGCCCCTGGTCGAGCCCCATCTGGGTAATGAAGACGGCCCTCGGCAGGAACTGCATCAGGTTTGCCAGGCGGAGGTAGCCGGCCCAGATGCGGTCGAAACCATGACGATCGACCTCCTCGGCGGTGTCGCGGAGGTAGAGGAGCGACCGTAGGGCCCCAACGTCCCCGGTCTTCACCGCCGCGGCGTTCTTCACCGCATCCGGGACGATCGAGGCGAACACCCGGACCGTTCGGCTCCCCTTCTGGCCGTGCTGCTCGAACAGCCCCCGGAGCGTCCCCTCCGACTCGGGTCCGATCTCGTCGGCAAGAACGCCCGGGAGCAGGCTCCGCAGGTCCTGATCCCACCCTGCCCGAGCCGCAGGCGTGGACCAGCCCTTGGCGTCGATGCTCGTCAGGCCGTGGACGAAGGCCAACGACTTCCACCGGCGGACGCACGCTTCGGGCTCAGGATCTGCGAGGAACCGGACGAGCCACTGGAAGCTGTTCTGCTGCCGGGCATCCTTGAGATCCGCCGCACCGTAGTGGTCGGCGAACGTCGCGTGCATGCTACCGCCGGGCAGGTCTCCCGGGTCGAGGTAGTCCCTGAACAAGTCCTTCTGCTCGGCGAAGGCGCTCTCGACGTCCTTCCAGGTCAGCGACCAGACGTGGTAGCGCCCCGAACGAATGAGCCCGCTCCGCTGGGCCATGTCGATTCCGACCCGCGACTTGTGGAACTCGAACCCGTCCGTGAAGACCGCCACCGGCTTGCCGCCGCCGCGGGAACCGATGGGCCGGAAGAGGAAGTCCACCTCGCAAGGCACGGGGGCGCAGTCGTTCGGTCCGACGTTCTTGTGGAGCTCGATCGTGTAGGCCCGCTTGCCGATCTCGAAGAACCAGCCCGGCCGGCCGGCCACGACCTCGGTTCGAAGGAGCACCGGCCGCCCCGGCTCCGCCGACCGTCGCAGGGCCTCGACGAAGCGGGCCTCGAATGCGCTGTCGAAAAGAGCCCGCACCGACACGTCGCGCAGAGTCTTCGTCTCGACCAGCTTCTCCTGGTGCTCGAGGACGCCCGACAGGAGCTCGACGGCCGTCTGCCTCGACGTCTCCTTCATGTCGTAGCTGTGCCGGTAGGCGAACAGGCACCGGTAGCAGCCGTCCTTGGCCGGATCCTTCGTGCAGGAGCACGTCTGAAGAACGCGAAGGGCCCCTTCGAACACGGCTATCAACTGGTCCTTCGACAGCATCAACTGCTTCAGGTAGCCCGTGCCGCCGGGCACCGTGTCGTAGAGCACCAGGTACTGCTTCCGCAGGGGTGACTCCGGGACCGGCTCCTCCTGCAGCGCCATCTGGAGGTGATCGATGTTCCCGCCGAAGCGCTTCTTGAGGCCCAGGTGAAGGGCCGCCACGAACGAATGGAGGGACCGGTCCGACTCGCCGAACTTGGCGACCGGGAGCAGGATGCGGATCGCTTCGGACGAGAACTCCCGGTACAGGTAAACGCAGTCCATGAGGTTGCGTTCCGAGCCGGGGCTGCGGGCCGTGCAGGTGATCGCGTGTCGCGGCGACTCGTCGTCCTCCCGCTGGACCTTGCCGCAGTGCCGGCAGACCGCGAACCCGCTTCTCGGCATCTGGATGCCGGCGACGGACACGGCGGCGCCGTGCTCGCCCTTCTCGCCGAAGTTGATCTCGCGGAAGGTGGCCCGGGCCAGGAACTCGAAGCCGAACGGCAGCTCGTCGCTGTCCACCTTGAAGGCTCTGCGGATGTCCTTCGGGTCCGCGTCGACCAGCATCTGCTTGTCGTAGAAGTTCGGCTCGCGATCGTCCGCGTCGTCCCCGATCCGGCTGTCCCGGTCGGAGGTCGAGGCGTAGACCTGGCGCATACGGAGCATCTGCCGCTTCTGGCCTGCGTCGGACCAGCCGGTGTCGCCGCACCGGGGACAGGTGACCTGGGGTTCCCGCTCGCCGACCAACTCGCTGTACGAGCAGCTCCGGCAGAGCCGCCAGGTTTCGATGTCGGACAGCGACATGTCCACCTGGTCGATCTCTACCTTCCGTCCGCCGGCGTAGAAGTTGTTCGCGGGCGCCAGCTCGGCGATCGCCGCCGCCGCCGGCCGCTCATACTCGTAGGCCCATGTGTCGTACTTGGGCCCGCCGTCCTCGGCCTGCTCACGCCGCCTCCAGATGATCGACTTGAGGATGACGCCGGCCTCGGGGAAGGCGTAGTTCGGCAGTAGGCCTTCGTCCGTGAAGAAGTTGAAGACGGGCTTTCCCGTCATCGTGGTCATCAGCTTCTGCAGCGCGTCCTTCTCCCGCTCGAGCTCGGCCAGCTCCTCGTCGTAGTTCTTGTCCCTGGCCTTCTCTTCCTTCTTCTTGCCGATCCGCGTCGTGAGCAGCTTCACGCGGGCGGCCAGCGCCTTCCGCTGTTTCTCGAGCCTGTGCAGGTCCGCCAGGATCCGGTAGGGCAGGCTCCCTTCAACCTCGGCGGCGCCTTCCATGAAGGTCGTCAGGTGCTTGCCCATCGAGGAGGCGGCGGCGACGCCAAAGTCAGCAAGGAAGCGCTCGAGCAGCGCCGTCCGGTGGCTGTCGATGAAACGGAGCAGGTTGTGGGGGAACCTGGTCGGGTCCGCCCCGTCCAGGTTCCTCAGCACCGGGTCCATCGTGTCGGGCACGGCGCCCTGCGGCAGGCCGGTCTCGACCCACCGGTCGAAGCAGTAGGCCGTGAGCTGCCGCTCGACCACCGCGGAGGCGTCGAGAAACACCCCGGGAGGCTCGACCCGGCCGGAGATCATCTCCTCGGGGTCGGCGAAGAAGTAGAGGTCGTGCGGCCTGGCGTTCGCCACGGTGAGGTTCAGCGAGTTGCCGTCCCGGCGGCCGGTTCGCCCGATGCGCTGGAGGTAGCTGGCCTGGGCGGGCGGCACCGAGCACAGGATCAACGACGACAGGTCCCCGATGTCGATCCCCATCTCGAGAGTCGGCGTGCAGGAGAGCAGGTTCGGGAACCACGGCTTGCGTTCGTTGCGGCCCGCTTTGAACTGTTGCTCCAGCTCCTCACGGGCGCCGCGGTCCAGCAGACCAGTGTGCTCCTTCGAGAAGACCCGCTGGACGTCGCCGGTCGCGTAGAGCTTCCCGTAGTAGTCATCGGAGCCGGCCAGCCGCTCGTAGCGGCCCGAACAGTGGAATCGGAGGCACGGCCCGTCGACCCAGCTTGCTGCCTCGGCCTCCGCCACCGACAGGTTGTGGCCGCACCGCCGGCACCGGAGGTGGGCGACCTGCGTCGAGACCCGGAGCGCCTCCGGCCGGAGGCCCCACACGATGTTCTTGGTCGCCTCATGCTCGCTGAGGAGACCGGCCGCTCCGAGCGCGGGGAGCACGAGCTGGTAGATCCGGTCGGTCTCCCCGGTCACCGAGCCGCCGAGGTGGTCGAAGCACTTCTCCGCCCACTTCTGATACCAAGTCGGGTTTCCCGCCTTCGGGCTCAACACGGCATCGAAACGCTTGCCGGCCGTCGTCGTGATGAACTTCGGGGCGCGGGAGAACCGGCCGAACCGGGGCATCCACGGCATGCCCTTGCTGATCAGGAAGGAGTTGCCGAGGTTCTCGATGAACGGTCCCAGGGCCGAGTGGACGATCCCGCCCTGGTTCTTGAGCCGAGTGACCAAGCCCAGCAGGAAGAGCCGCAGGCCCGGCTCACCCAGCTTCCGCAGCGGACCGACTTCGTTGCGGAGGGGCTCCAGGAGCCGTGCGATGACACCGTCCAGCATCCGAGAATCGGCGTGAAGGACCGACGATCCGGTCTTCTCGAGCGTTCGGCCGATGCGACAGTTGAAGCCGTACTCGCAGAAGATCTCCCAGCCGATGCGGCGCTTGACGTCCTCTGCGAGGTGGCTGTTCGCCGGCAGGTCGCCGGTCCTGGTCAGCAAGTCGTAGTCCCGGAACCAGGAAATGTCCGGAGCCAGGAAGGTGGCCACGAAGGCCAAGTCGGTCCCCAGGTGCTTGATCCAGTGGCCGGAGAACTTCTCGGGCAGATCCGCCAGAGCAAGGCCGTCGCCTTCGGCTAGCACGAACTGCTGGAGAGCGGCACGGAGGTTGAAGCGGAACGTGCGGGCGGCGAAGAAGCCGGCGCGGTGGGCGGCGTCCTGGACCGAGTCGGAGAAGGTCAGGAGCTTCTTGTCATCGTTGTAGGTGGAGGAGAACAGCTGGGCCACGAGGACGCTCGTCAGGCTGGGCGCCCGGGAGCCGACGATGGTCAGGCCATCCGAGTTCCCGCAGTAGGGGCAGTCGTGGATGCCGACGAAGCGTTCCTTCCGCTTGACCCTCGAGTCCGGCACCTGCACGAAGATCAGATCTCCGCTGCCGCACGAGGCGCATTCCTGCTGGTCGAGCTTCGTGGTGACCCGAAGGCAGCTTGGGCACAGCTTGCCCGGCACGGCCTCGAGCCCGTCGCTCGCCTCGTCCTCGCGTTCCGGGAAGAGGAAGACCACCGTCGGGCTTCGGGAGAAGAAGGCGATGTAGAACGACTTCAGGTCGCTGTGGATCCGCGTCTCGCTCTGCCGCTTCGTGCCGGCCCATCCCATCGCCCCGCACTCCCGGCAGTGGACGACGGGGAGGTGCGTGCGGAGCTGGAGCTCGTTCAGGTCGTCGGCGAACCGGAGGCGTGGCGGTTGGGAAACCTGGCCCACCATCCTCCGCAGTTCCCTCAGCCAGAGCTGCACGCGGACGTTCAGGAACGGGACGATCTGCTCGTCTCCCTCCTTCCGCCGCACCCGAACCCGGGCCTCGGAGACCAAGGCGAGGAGACTCGCCAGAAGGTGTTCCCGGTAAGCGGGCTCTGCATCTCGCAGTCCCGGCGTCACCTTGTCCAAACGTCGGAGAAGCTCGGCGAAGCTGCGCGGCTGGCCCTCGAGCGCCCTCAGCACGTTCTGGAAGAACAGATGGCTCTTCAACTGGTCGCCGAGCGCCAGCCGCCAGGCCGATTCGCCGAACGTCTCGGCCGGCACGGGCACGCCGAACCACAGCTCGTGCTGGGCGCGGAGGTAGTCGGCGTACGTGTCGTGGCGTCCGGGGTCGAGGCGGTGTGCCTGGCTGGGCGGGACGAGCTCGATCCTCGAGATCATGCTGCCGCCGAGGAAATCGCCGGCGCTCTCACGGGCCTCGGTAATCACGGCGTCGCTGTCGAACCGTTCACCGAAGACGGCGCCCGCGTACGACAGCAATCCTTCCTGCTTGCCCTCGCCGCCGAGCGTGGCGGAGGTGCCGACGCAGCAGAGGTGCCCGCTGGGTATCTTCAGTCTCGCCTTGAGCCTGCGGATCAAGCACGCCAGATCCGTCCCTTGGGCGCCGTCGAACGTGTGGAGCTCATCGACGACGAGAAATCGGAGGGTCTCGGGCCCGTTCTCCTTCCAGAGCGGAAGGTCCCGCGGTCGGACGAGGAGGTAGTCGAGCATCTTGTAGTTGGTGAGCAGGATGCTCGGGGGCTTGAGCCGAAGGGTTGCCCGGTTGGTGATGATGTCGTCGCGGGTCATCACCTCGACGGTCTTGGCGGCGGCCCCGCCCCCCGTGCCGGACTGGCCTTCGCCGACGTAGAGGCCGGCGGTCACCTGGCCCTTGAGCTTGGGGTTATCCCAGATGGCTCGGGCGATGCGGCTGGCCTGGTCGGTGGCGAGGGCGTTCATCGGGTAGACGAGGATCGCCTTGATGCCGGGTTGGTCGCGGTGCTGATAGCAGTAGTCGAGGATGGGCCAGAGGAAGCACTCGGTCTTGCCGGAACCAGTCCCGGTGGCGACGATGGTCGACTTCGGTGTCGGCCCGCCCAGCCGATCGAATGCACGCTCCTGGTGCCGGTACGGCGGGTAAGGCAGCGGCACGTCGGGGAAGCGGTCGGCCCGTCCTTCGCCGTGCAGGAACGGCAGTTGCAGCGACAGGTACGGCCCCTTGAAGACGCCTCCCTCCTCGGCAAGCAAGCGTTCCAGCATGCCGTGGAAGAAGGGGCTCGACACGGGGAACGTGGTCTCGAGGAAGTCCTCGACCCCCTTGCGGACGTGCTGCGCGAGGACCGACGGGATCACTTCTTGGACCTCACCTTCCCGTATCGCTTCTCGAACTCCGCCCAGACGACGTCGTAGTCCCGCTCACGGTCGCACCGATCGAACGGCGCTTCGTATCGGATGGTCTTCTTCTTCGGGCCACCGGGCAACGTGTCGTCCATCACGACCTGCTCGACCGAGCCGGAGGTCTTCGACCGGACATCCTCCCACGCCGGGCCGGGTTCCTTCTTCGAGGACGTGCGGGGCAAACCGACTCCTACGAGGCCCTTGCTGTTCGTGAAGGCGATGCGGCCGCTCCGGTCGTACCAGGTGTCGGACTCATAGAAGCGCAGCACCGGAAACTGCACTCGGTAGATGGTCTTCAGGTCCTCGAGCGTCATCCCGAGCCCCCTCGCAACCAGCACATCGATCTCGACGAGCGCCTGGCGCCGGGCGTAGTCGGTACGCAGAGCAGCGGCACGCCGCCAGGAGGGGCGGAGTTCGACGAAGTGCTTCGTGGGCAGACGCGGATCTCTCCTCGCCCACCGATCCTCCGCGAAGCTCTTCTCGAAGCATCCTTTCCAGAGATCAGAGTAGTACGTCGTCAAGCAGTTCAGGACCAGCGAGCGCAGCCTGATCTCGCCCGCATGTTCTTCGAACAAAGGTAGACGCGCTGCGAAGTTGCGTTGGAAATGGCCGCTTCCGGTGGTCTTCAGGAAGAAGTCCACCGGGATCGATGACCAACTCCCCGCGAGGTCGATCACGCGATGCTCATCCCTCGTCAGGTAGCTGTTCACCGTGTTGATGTGGCCGCACTCCCGCGGGACTACGGCAGCTTGGAGTGTCCGTTCTGAGGCGGGGCCGATCATGTTGACGACGACCACACGGTACCGCCCGGACACCGGCTCCTCGCCGTTCCATCCCGCCCGTGGCGTTCTCTTCCGATACTCCGCCTCGCTGCACGCCGGCACGAAGTTCGTGCGAGGAAGGTAGTCATCGGGGATCGCCGTGAGATCGATCACGTCGTAGTGGCTGTTCTGCGTGCAGGTCGACCGCGGCGTCTTGTAGAGCGGGTTTCCGACGTAGAAATGCGGGCCTGACAGGACGAGCTTCTCCGGTGAGCCGGGGAACTTCGTCACACGGCGAATCGTTCCGTCCTTCTGGGCGTACGTCTCGTTCCAGTGGAACGTCGCATCGTACTTGTCCTCGCCGAGCTGCCCGAGGGTCAACTGGGCATCGGCAAACCGCTCCACGGCCGAGAGGATCTGGCGCGAGTGGAGCGCCGGAAGCCGAGCCGCTGCCGCGGGCGTGCCGGGCTCGTCGTAGATCTTGGCGAATAGGCCCAAGGTGTTCTTCGAAACGTCGATCACCCGGTCCCGATGCCCGGCCAGGTTCCAGCTGTTCTCCTCGTCCTTGATACCCGGAACCGCGCCTCGGCCGTGATGGTCGTGGCAAGCGTCAACCGTGGTCGGCGAGAAGAGGTTGGCTAGGTGGAGCAGCTTCGGTTCTCGGATCGGTCCGTAGATGTTGATGCTGAACTTGGTCATGTGGTGAACGTCTGGGAACAGACCAAGTTCGTTGCTGAACTGGTAGTGCCGCCTCAGCCGGGGGTAGGAAGCTGCCCTGAGGGCTTCGCCCTTCGGGTCGTCGTAGACACCCTCCGGATGCAGGAAGCCCGCCACGCCCTGAGGGTTGGCCTGCGCCCACCCGAGGCTCATGAAGCCCTTGTACGAGTTCGGCTTGGAGCCGACGAGTTCCGCGTAGGTCTGCGCGGCCGAGAGAATCGCCTGGACGCCGGAGGCAGCTTCGTGGGCGGCGAGATAGGCTGACCGATTCCCGTACTTCGCGAAGACCTCCTCACGAAGCCCCGCCGCATCGGTGGCCGAAAGCTTCTTCAGCACGAACGACGGATCGCTGTCGCCCAGGACGTCGGCCTCGCTCCACTGGATCCGGATCCACGGTGGGTTTCCGAGCACGAGGTCGAAGCCCCCGCGACTCGCGAACTGATCGGCAAACTCGAGTTCCCAGTGGAGGAACCGGTACCGCTCCTCACCGAGCTTCCGAACGAGGGCAAGGCGCTCGAGCTGTTGGCAGAGTCGATCAACGTTCACGTACCCGAGGTCGTCGATCAGCTCGCGGGCCTCAGCCTCGGGCTGCGTGTCCGAGAAGAGCGGCATCTGCTCGTCGGCCCTGGCAACCATGTCCAGGACGTTGCCGGTCAGAAGCAGGGAAACCTCGGCGAGGAAGGTCTTCCGATCGGGTAGGAGAGCGACCTTCTCGATCGGCCAGAACCAGAGCGCGCACCAGTAGTCCATGACGAGCCTGAGCCGGCGGTAAGGGCTGGACGCCCGGACGTCCTTCGAGTGCATCTCCTGGAAGAGCACGCGATCCTTCCACTCGGTGCTGGTCGGCTCGCGCATTTCGCTGGGCTCGGGCTGCCCCCAGATGGGAAGCGGGTCGGTGGTGCGCCTGCGAATCCGTTGCTGTTGCTCGACGTGCGCCTGCCAGAGCCTGTCGACTGCGTCCGACAGCCCGACGAGCGTCTCGAGTTCAGCCTTCTCGATCGGTCTGCAGAACTCCGCCCGCCATTCCTTGATGGCCTTCAGCTCGGCCGCCGCCATGGCCTTGATCGGTTCGCCCTCGTTGCCCTCGCCGTAGACGGACATGCCCGAGTCGCCGAGGAGGAAATGGTAGACGGAGCCTTTGGGCCGCTGGTCGCTCACGGGGACCCTGTCCGGCACCTCGCCCAGCCACTTCGCGTCATTCCCCCTCAGGCTGCCCTGCTTGAACACCTGCCGGCGGGCCCCGACGAGGGAGTTGCCGCAGGCGAGCTGGTTTCCGAACCACGGGATGAACCCCCCCGGCGCCATCGTGTTCAACCAGAGCGACACCTCGGCGAGTTCTACGGCCACCGGGTTCAGGTCAACCCCGAACACCCTGTTGTCGGCGATGCAGGTCTTCACCTTCTGCCGGATGACGGCGTAGTCTTCGGTCTGCCGCCAGGGGTCCTTCGGATCCTGCTCTGCCACCGGCGGTGCCGTCAGCGAGAGCTTGCGGCCGAGTTCCTGCTGCTTCGCCTCGAGGTAGGCGTCGGCCAACTGGTTGATGGCCTCGTTCAAGAACGCGGCGCTCCCCATCGCGGGCTCGCAGATGTTGAGGTTCAGGATCTCGTCGGCCGTCTTGCCGGGCAGCAACTCCTTGAGCGCGTACTTCACCAAGCAGCGGGTCAGGACCTCCGGCGTGTAGTAGGAGGCCGAGCTTTGCCGGTCCCGGCCGGCGAGTCGGTAGATGAACGTCCCCTTCGGGTATCGGCGGAGGGTCCCGTCGTCGTTGAAGACCCGCTCCTCCTCCGTGTACTTCTCGAGGTCGCCCTCCGGAACGAAGTAGGCCGTCGCCAACTCGTCGTAGTCGTCCTTCGGGTTCTTGACCTCGTAGAGGTCCTCCTTCGCGAAGAAACCGCTGAAGGACAGCAGCGCCTCGTAGACGGCGCCGAGCTGGTTGATGCCGAGCTGCGCGTAGGAGACCCGCCCCCGACGCTCCCGACGACCGGCCGGCCTCGAGAGGGACAGCAGTTCGATGATCCGCTGGACGACGCTGTTCCGCAGCTTGACCCTGTTGACGTAGCGGGCGGTCCGACGGGGGTCGAACAGGTGGGTCCGGAGCGGCGTGAGCTGGAAGGTGTTGAACTGCGGCTTGCCCTCCTGCTTCAGGCCGAGCTGCATCTTCTGCTCGACCGGCTGAAACCCCTCGTAGATGAGCCGGAACAGCTGCTCCAGCGACGCGTGCAGGAAGTAGCCGTTCTTTGACTCCTCGGTCGTCAGCTTCACGAGCTCGAGGTCCCGGAGCGACTCGAGGCTGTAGCCCTTCCGGTACGGTTCGGCCTTCATCGGCGCGTAGCCAAGCTCTGGACGGGCCTCGATGTAGAACAGGAACAGGAGCCGGTACATGAATCGGAGGCACTCGAGAGTGAGCTCCTTCTCGTCGAGTTCCTCGGCGGCTCCCTCGAACACGCCCTTCTTGCGGACCTCTCGCAGGTAGTGGACGACCTCGTTCCCGAGCAGCTCGATCGCCTCGCGGAGGGCGTACTTCAGCTCGTCCGAAACGGCATGGGCGTGCTTGTGCGAGTTCTCGTCGAGGGCATCGAGGAGGCTCATCCCCTCCTCGGGGCAGACGCTGTCCCGGTGCAGAAGAGCGGCCGTCGCGTGCAGCGTGGTGGGCTCCGCCCGGTTGAGGATCTCGGAGATGTCGAAGCGCAGCAGACGCTTCTCGTTCCACTTCCCGCGGTCGAGGAGGAGCACCTGCGAGGCCCCCACGAGGATCACCCATCTCGGTGGTTCTGCCCGGCCGAAGATCCGGCGCGTGATCAGGTCGTCGAAGGTCGAGCCGCCCAGCGACTTTGGCAGTTCCTGCCCGTCGGGGTACTGGCAGGGCAGAAGCTCCAGCGTCAGGGGGTCGTCTCCCTCGCCGGTCGGGTCCACCGCCTCGAGCAGCCAGAGTTCGGCCGCGCCGCTCGGCTTCTTGATCTCGCCCAGAACCGGGATCGAGGAGCCGTCATCCAGTTCTCGGCTGCTCGGCTCGAACGGATAGCCGAGGACGTCGAGCAGCTCGGCCGCCAGATCCCGTTGAGTCTTGAGCCGGCGTTCGACGGTGCGCTCCCGGTCCAGATGACTCCGGCTGATGAAGTACCTCTTCCGAAACGCGCTCAGTCGGGCGAATGGCGGCTGGATGCCGCGTTCCTTCTTCTCCTCCTCCCACTTCCTGAAGACCTCCTTGAGGTCCTGCTCGAGGATCGCGGCGAGGTAGTGGCTCGTGTAGTACTCGTTCGTGTTCTCGATGCCGGTCAGGTCGATGGGCATCAGCGTGCCCCCCGCAGCACCGCGACGACCTGGATGTACGGGTTGTCCTCGGTGGTCATCGTTTCCTGCACCCAGTCCATGAACTCGTCGAAGAGCCGATCGATCCTCCGGCGCTCCGCCTCCTTGCGATCCCCGACGATCGCCACCGGAAGCCCGCTATCTGCAAACCGCAGCTCCAGCTGGTGGTGCTGCCGTGCCTTCAGTGCCTCGAGAGCCTTCAGCTGGTCGTTCAGCTTCGGGTTCATGACCGCCTCGAACGCCGTCCGCCGTTCGGTCATCCAGGCTTTGGCCCGACTCACGACCTCGGGAAGCAGCGCCCGACTGGATTTCGCCGCCTCGTCGGCGTCGCCCGGGTTCGGGATCCGATCGCGTCCCAACCGGGTGCGCTCGCGGACCTCCTGGAAAGGCTCGATACGGACGAAACGCCCGTCCTTCATGACCACGCCGAACCACTCGTGCAGAAGCGGGTGGCTCTTCCGGTTGGGGATGAGGCCGGACAAGATGAAGACCAGCTCCCGCGAATCGAGGGTGCCCTTAGGAAGCGTGACGAGTGGGGCCTCGTGCCGGCCGAACGCGGCAAGCACCTTGTCGTTCGCCCACTCCACGACCGGGTTGAGCGGCCAGAGGTAGTGGACCGCCGGCCAGGCGGCCTCCTGCTGCTCGTCCTCGCGGCAGCGGCGGATCTCGGCCTGGATGGCGGCCTTGTCCGCGGAGAGGACGAACCCGCCCTTCTCCGGCCAGACCTCCAGCGGCAGGTAGGCGAACCGGTGCTCGAGGTCCTCGGTGGCGGTCAGGTCGACCCGCTTGGCCTGGTCGTCGAACTCGACCTGCAGGCGCCCAGTCTCCTGGATCTGACCGATGGCCGCCTTGAAGTAGGCGTAGTCGTCGTCGAAAAGCGAGTGGACGGGTCTGGTGCGTTCCTGGGCCTTCTCGCCGGTAGGTTGCGACGCGTCCCCCATCAAAGCGGCCAGCGGGTCGAAGGCTCGTTTCTCCAGGTCCTTCTCGAATGCCTCCCGCGTGTCGCCCCGCTCAATGGCCTCGCCGGTGATCAGCTCCTCCGTGTCGATGTCGTAGACGCCCATCCAGGTGGACGGATCGCCGATGTTCTTGACGGCCTGGTCGTCCTTTTCGATCAGGAGTTCGAGGACCCGCGTGTCGCCCCGGATCTTCTCGTTCTGCGAGTCGGTGACCAGGTAGACGATCCGCGGCTCCCGCTCCTGGCCGTAGCGGTCGATGCGGCCGTTGCGCTGCTTGAAGACCATCAACGACCACGGGATGTCGAAGTGGATCATCTTGTGGCAGAGGTAGTGGAGGTTGATCCCCTCCGACGCGACGTCCGAGGCGACGAGGAGCCGGATCGCGGCGCCTTCCCGACCGAAGTCCTCGACCAGCTTCGTCTGGACCACGTCGGGCAGGTCGCCGCTCAGAGTCGCGAGTTGCCCTGCCTTCAGGCCGAGGTCCTTCCTCAGCCGCTCGGCGAGCATCTCCATCGTCGCGATCCGCTCGGTGAAGATGACGAGGCGGTCGTCTGGAGTCCTGCCGGTCCAGCCGAGCCCCTTCTTCTTGTCCCGGATCACCTCGAGCAGCTTCTGGTACTTCGCGAAATCTTCGCCCCCGATGCTGCCGACCGACCTCTCGAGGTCCCGAAGGCTCTCGACGTCGGCCTTGTATGCCTCGTCGCTCTTGATGCGGTCGAGGCGGTTCTTGATCGTCTCGGCGCAGGCCTCCGGGCTCGAGAACAGCGCCTTCTCGATCGTCGTCCGGAAGAGCATCTGTCCGGCGGACCGACGGGTGTCGATGCGGGCGAAGCGGAGGCGGGTCAGGGCGTCGAATGCCTTCTCCTCGGCCGGGGTCGCCGAGCAGCGAGCGATGCTGATCGTCCGGTCCTTGAAGGCCCCCGCGACCTGGCTCTGGATGTCCTTCTTGAACCGGCGGATGAACAGCCCCTTGATGTCCTCGGGCGTGTACTTGTCCGGATCGGCGATCGCCGTCGGGTCGAGCATGTTCATCAGGCTGGCGAAGCTCCGGGCCCGCCCATCATGGGGCGTGGCCGAGAGCATGATGAGGGTGTCGGACCGCGACGCAAGCAGGTTGGCCAGCTTGGACCGCATGGAGATCGACTTGCCCCGCTCGGCCACGTTCTGGGCCTCGTCCACGACGATGATGTCCCAGTATGCGTTCTCCAGGTACGTGCGGTACTCCGCGTCCTGCTTCAACGTGTCGATCGAGATGATTGCCTTGTCGTAGTAGTAGAACGGGTTGTGGTTCGTCGGGATCTTGTGGCGGACGCGCCGGATGCCGACGGAGTCGAGCCGCGTCAGCGCGATGGCGAACCGGCTCCACAACTCCTTCTGGAACTGGGTGAGCATGCTCTTGATGGCCAGGACGAGGATGCGCTTGCCCCGGCCGCGGCGGATCAGCTCGCTCAGCAGGATTCCGCACTCGAGGGTCTTCCCGAGGCCGACCGCGTCGGCGATCAGGATCCGTTGACGCGGCTGGTCGAGGGCCTGGAGGGCCGGGTCGAGTTGGTACGGCACGAGGTCCATGGCCGCCCGGTGGCCGATGTAGAGGTCGTTGTCGGTGGGGGCGGTCTGGCGGAGCAGGCTCTCCATGTAGAGGAGCGAGGCCCGGTAGAAGGGCGACGAGTCGACGACGATCTCGGTTTCCGCCGGATCGATGACCTTCAGCTGGTCGATCTCCTCAAGGAAGATCGCCTCGCGATCGCGGACGAGCTCGGAGATGCCGACGATATGGACGGCCTTGCCGCCGGTCGAGGTGGTGTCAACGCGGCGTACGAGCCACTCGGCATCGCGGACGAGGATCCGGCTGCCCGGAGCCACCGGCGGGGCTGGGGTGGTGCTGGGCGGGATGCTCGTCCGCCGCCGTGGTCGTCGATCGGGAGGTGGTTCAGGTCGGTTCGTGGTCACGAGTCCTCACCGTCCCTCGCGCTGCGTCCGGAAGATGGGGGAGAACCAGGAGGCGCTCGGCTTCACGACGATGACCCCCTTCACCAGGGCAGGCTTCGAAATCGACCGTTCCGCCACGGGAGTCCTCGACGTTCCCGACGAGCAGGTTCGGGTGACGCCGCGGCAAGCCGGGGCACGAGGATGATACCACCGTCTCGTCGCGGAAGATCCCTCGGTGTTCAAGGGGTGTTCCGGCCAACTCCGATCGCCGTCCCACAGGTGAATCTCCCCGACCGCGGCGCGTCTACGGTCCGGCCCAGGAGGAAACCATGCTCAAGGTGTTCATCAGCTTCAGCGGCTCGGACCGGGCGCTCGTCAACTACCTGGAGAAGATCACCCGCGCCATCGCCGGGGTCGCCGTGTACCGCTTCGACCACGATGTCCAGCCAGGGGTCCGGATCGCGGAGAAGGTGAAGCGGGCGATTCGTTCGGCGCATGTGGTCGTCGTCCTCCTGACGAGGTCGGCCCGGAAGTCGGCTTGGGTGCAGCAGGAGATCGGAATCGCTGAGCAAGCGGGGCGGGTGATCGTTCCAATCGTGGAGCGGGGAGTCGATGCCCCGGGTGTGCTCGAAGGTCGGGAGTACGTCGAGCTCGATGCGGCAGATCCGGCTGGCGCATTCCGCCGGGCCGCCAAGTACCTGGCCAAGCTCGAGACCCGTCTGCAGGCCAAGCGGGCGTCTGACCGGAAGGCGGCGGTCGCTGCCCTTGCCCTGATTGGCGGCGCCATCGTCGCGATCGGAGCGGCATCGAAGCGCTGAAGCCGTGAGTTTCGACCACGGGGGACGCGATGTCGACCAGTTGGCTTCTGCGACTCCTCCTCCAGGGTGCGGTCCGGTTCGTCGACCACGGTGGCCTCGAGCGGCTCGCGATCAGGCGGATCATCACGAACCGACATCCGGACGGCTCGGTGATGATCAAGCTGCCATCCGACCTCCCGGTCTGGCACGGCAACCTGTTCGTCGACCGGCAGCGGAACGAGTTCGTTGGACTTGTAGCGAACGAGGGCGCACCTCAGCACACCACCGAGCGACACCCCGCCCGCATCGCCGTCCCCCTCCTCGCGGCAGAACTGCACGACGCCCTCGAGGAGATGAACTACGTGATGTTCGGGTCAACTGTCGTTCTGGCGTCCTCCGCCGAGTTGGACGGCGAGGCGGTCCTGCCCCTCGGCTTTCCGATCCGCGGACCTGCACCGCCGATGACTGCCGGGCCGAAGAAGAGCTCCATCATCTCGATTTCCGATGTGGTGGCGCCCCTGCGGCTGGTGCCGGGCAGCGCTTTCTGTGCCGGCGACACCCCCGGGCTCCTGGTCGAGTTCGACCATTTCGGCCGCCTCACGGCATCGTCGATGGTGCTCCCGCTACCCAACCACTCCGGCGTTGCGGCGTGGCGGGTGACCATCCTCGGGGCGATGATCAGGGCGGCAGCGAGGCTGTTCCGGCCGGAGTGGGGCACGTCGCCACTGCTTGCCAACCTGCTGGATGAACTGGCTGAACTACTGGCGGGCGAGATCGCCTTCCTTCCCGAACGACTGCGGCGCCGCGGCCTGCTCCTGCGGCAGCGATAGCTCCGGCGGGGCGTGCGGCCGATCGGGCGGTCTTGTCGAAAGCGGGACGGCGGTGGATCCCGAGGGCCCCGGGGCTTCGGCGGTGGCAACTTCGCCACGACCGAGGTCAAAGCCCGCAGGCCCGGCGGCGACGTCGCCTTGTCGCCAGGGTCGCGCCCGTGCTGGACACGCCGCCGGACTCGAAAGATGATCAGGCCCGAAGAGGTACGACACCATGGTGGCAGGCCTGTCCGACCGTCTCCCTTCGATCATCCGCGGAACGGAGAAGCTGCTGCGGCTTGCCGGTCAGGCCGAAGCAGCCGCGGTGGTCGCCTCGGCGCGAGCCGAGCTCGCTGAAGACGGTAGTGATCGCTTCGGCGAAGGGTGGATCCTGAGACTGCACCTCGCGCCGGAACGCTACGTTTCGGTACGGTCGAGGCGGGCGACCGTAGAGAAGTCCGTCCGGGAGATCGTCAACGAAGTGCTTCTGGCCGAGGACGACCACGTCAGCCGGGTGGTGCTGTGCCCTGACGTAGGCGGCGAGGCCGATGGGGCCGACGATGCCGGCGACGGCGTTCGAGGACCCGCCGGGGCAACGAGTCGTGAGGATCTCCTCCGGTTGCTGCAACAACAGCGCGACCTCATGGTCGCCGTCTCCACCGGCGGTCCGCGCATCAACGACGTGAATCAGGACTACGTGTCGCGCAGGCAGATCATCCAAGCCGCCTTGGCGGAAGTGGGCGTGGCGGATCCAGTCCCGTACGAGGACCTCTGGGCGTGGTACGGGAAGTGGAGCAGCGGCGATCTGCCGTCCTATCGGTCGCGCCGGGAGTACCTCGGCGAGCTCTTCTCCCCGCTCTTGGCAGCCGTGGTTCGAGGTCCAGGAGCGGGTGCCGTCTCCGCGGAGCCGACGGGATGGGCGCTGGTGGACCGCCAGCTTGGTGAGGCCCGTCGGAGACTCGGTTCCGCCACCACCGAGGAGCAGTACCAGGAGGTCGGTCTCCTTTGCCGGGAGACCATGATCTCGCTCGCTCAGCAGGTCTTCGACCCAGCGGTCCACAAGTCCCCCGACGGGGTAGATCCGTCCCCCAGCGACGCGAGTCGCCAGCTCGCGGCGTACTTCACCGACAAGCTGCCGGGAGACGCGAACGAGCATCTCCGGAAGCACGCCAAGGCCGCTCTCGAGTTGGCGAGCCACGTCTTGCACAAGCGGACCGGCACGTTTCCCCTGGCCGCGATATGCGTGGAGGCGTGCGTCTCCGTGGTGAACCTCGTCGCGATCCTCTCGGGACGAAGGGACCCATGAGCTTCACGACCTCCGAGGCGCGGGTGCACGTAGCTGCGGCGGAGGGCGGACCTCGGACCGCGACTGGACGTAGAAGATGAACACGGGCGAAGACAGCAGGCTGACCATCCTCGTGCAGCAGGCGGAGTACAAGATCCTCGAGCCGGCCAGGGCGCACGGATGGACCTTGAACATCTCGTCCAAGGAGAGGAACGGCCTCTACCTCATCGTGGAAGCGAGCCGCGGGGGGCACGTTCACCGTGTGGCTTTGCTGTACTCGTCGGGTACGGACAACAAGGTCTACAAACAACTCTCCGCGATGGTCGAGCACATCTTCTTCAACGGCGAGCCGTACCACGTCGAGTCCTTCGCGCACGGGATCAGCACGCCCGTGGGACCGGTGGACGGCTTCCACGACCTCCTCGTCAAGTGGAACGCGGGCTCCACCGACGGCAAGTTCGCCCCGGCTGAATGCCAGGAGGAAGCCACACCGGTGCCGACCCGGTCGCGACTTCTGCTCTCGGAGACCCCGATCCGCGCCATCTGGTTGCGGGTCCGCCAGTTGCAGAGCGTTACGCTGGCCTCCAAGGTGATCGAGCGGCGTGTTGCCGAGGCCGGGCGCACCCTCGATGCACAGGCGCTTCGGAAGAAGGCCGAGGGGCTGGCCTACGCCCTCCGGAACGCCTCGGACTATTTCCAGGTACGCGACGGCCAGTCCGTCGGCCAGCGCGTGCTGAATCTGTACTACGGCACCCTCTCGTTCGCCTTCGCCGAGATGTTGGCCGCTCCGGATGGCCCGGCCACCCTGGAGGAGATTGAAGCCAGCACCAAGTTCGGTCACGGCCTGTTCGTGCTCGGCCAGGATCCGGAGGATCTCGTCCGGTTTGGCCCGCGACCGGACGATCTCGACCGCCTGGTAGTTGGAATCCTCGCCTCCGGGTTCTTTCCGACGTGGATGCAGGTCCTCGGGTCATCGGTCGAATCGGTGGCGCACATGCGACCGCGCAATGCGTCGGATCTGGTCTCGATTCCAGAGGGCTCCTGGACCACCATCGAGCAGCTATTCGCCCGCATCCCCGAGATCTCGGACCTGTTCCTGGATATCTTCGCCAGCCCGCCAGCGTGGCTTACCCCCGTCTACTCCTCGGAGGCGAATGAACGACCGTTCCATATCGGGGCGCCGCCGACGAACGCATCCCAGACGGGACGCACCTACCTCGACCTCATCGATCTTTCCGGCCGGCTGGGCCGGGCAGGCATCGCAGCGTTGCCGGGACCCTTGGCTGAGATTCGCGAGATGGAGTCCGAGGAGCCTGGCCGCCATTTCCGCGTTGCCGTGGAGCATCACGCCGACCAACGGTGGTTCGAGGTTCTTCCCGTTCACTTGAGTCCGTTTGCCCATGAGGCGTTGATCGGTCCCGTGTTCGGATCCGTCGGCCAGTTCAGGGCGATCTCGACCGTGCTCCTGTACGGGCTGTCGATCGTGGTTCGCTACCAGCCAAGCCTGTGGCGGCGCGTCCAGGAGGGTGACCTCGACCACATGCGCGCCTTGGTTGAGGCCTTCCTCGACGTCGTCGAGCGAATCCTGCCGGAGGAGTTCCTCGAGCAGGTCTCCGGGCAGCGCCTCCACGCCAAGCAGCCGGGTACGCTGTAGGCCGTCTCGAAGACGGCGCCGGTCGTCACGACGGCCAAGACCCGCCCCTGGACTGCCAGGTGCGGGCACAATCGCCAGGCCGGGTTCTGGCACATCTCCACCGGCGTGGAGGGCATCTGGTGGGCCGCGAGCGAGCCCTGCGCCAGCCTACTGTTGCCGCACGAGCGTGAAGGCCGAGCACGCGGCGCTGGGACGGCCATCGCCTTCGACGACCTCGCCCGTGAACATGGTGCCCTCGGAGCTGATGCTCCCCGTCAGGCCCACGACGATGTAGCCCGGCGGCCGGTCGATCCACTCGTCGTCGGACGCGAGCAACCGAACGACGCCGGCGGGCGTCACGCTGCCCGACATTCGGAATCGACCCGATGGGACACCCGGGTTGCCCGGGACCGCGTAGAAGTAGAACTCCGCGACGAGCCCGCTGCCCCGGTTCTGTTCGACAAGAAGGTCCAGCCCGGTCATGCCCTGGCCGCACTTGTACGTTCCGCGCCACGACCCCACGGCAGCCCGTTCGGCCTCCCAACCGAGGGGCGCCTCCGCTGAAGCGGACGGGGTCGCTTCCGTGTCGTCACCGGGTTCCTGCATGATCGCTCGCTCGCGCTGGCGGTTCGCGATGCAACCGCAGCAGTATTGCAGGGTGCAGAACCCCAAGAACGTGATCAGCAGGCGTGTGTTCATCGCAGGCCTTCCATTCTGCGGACTGGGCCGGCGAGACCTACAGCGCCCGGAGCGGTGGGTTGCTGCTCGCCGGAACGGTTTCCGACTCGACGTCGAGAATCTGGTCAATCCACGATCCGAAGAAGCTCGCAGCGCGGTTGCTCGTTGAACGGCCGTTGACGAAGACCGTGACGCCCTCCGGTAGCCTCAGTCGCACGGCTTCCTCGCCGTCCTCCTCGACCCGACGCCTCGTTTGCGGGGAATCCGCAGTCCGCGCAAATGCCGTGGCGTCGATTCCCGCCCTCTCGGCCTGCGACCGGAGCGCCGCTTCGCATCGGCGTTCCGATTCCCGACAGGCCCGTCGAACGTCGCCGCCGGCATCGCCGAAGATCTGCTCCGAGAACGCGTCGAAGGCTCCCATCTCCTGCGCGGCCAGCATCGCGGCCGAGAAGAGCCTGCTGGTGGGCTCCGACACCCGAGATCGGAATACGAACCGAACGCGATCACCGTACGCTTGGTGAAGCACGCGCAAGGTATCGACCAGCCTCCAGCCCTCGCGGCCGAGGTAATCGGCGAAGGCGACGATCGTCACCGGAGCGGACGCTGGTCCCCAACTCGGGTCCCACGGCTCGACGGCGACAACATCCGAGGTTTCCGGTGGCAGCGGGTGGTCACGCCAGTACTTCGGGCCTTGCGCCTCGAGAGGGGAGTCCGAGCCGGTTCTCGGCTCCGACAGCGCCTCGACCGCCACGGCGTGCCTATCCTCCTGCCCAGCCGCCAGATCCTCGCGCCGCGGGATCGTGCCGGCCGCTGCGCGACCGACGCAGCGGACGCCGGCCGAGTCGCCGACGTCACCGACGTTCAGCGGCATGACGCTGCCGTAGAGGGACCAGACGCCCCAGGCGCCGCCGCTCTCCGTTCCGCTGACGGGCGTCGACGAGTAGAAGAACTCGTCCATGGCCGGGGTGAGTTCGCTTGGCCAGTACGAGCCGCCGACCCCGGGGCCCTGGCTATCGCTGCAACCGGAACACGCATCGGTCTCGCAGGCCTCTGTCGTGCACGAGTCGGTGGCGCCGCAGTCGCCACCGGTCTCGGTCTCTGGACACCCACGGATCAGCGAACGCAACTCGCCGATCGTCGGGAGGCGCCAGCCGCCTGGACCATCGCCGTCCGACTCGAGCGCCGCGCAGTAGCGTTTGGCCTCATCCCACGCCATCGCCCGGGAGGAAGGCGAACTCTGCCAACAGAGCCCCGTCCTGGCGTCCAGGTAGTCCTCGGTGCAGTCCACCGGATGCTCCGCCCCGGCGGCGGCTGCCGCGCCGGGAGACCCCGGCGCCGGTTCGGGCGGAGGGCTGGAGGCACCGCCACGGCTGGCCATGTACCCCACGAAGACGGCAACGGCGACGAGAAGGACGACGCCTCCAGCCACGCCGATAATAGCGATGCGCCGACGGGTGCCTTGGTGGAGAAGCCCACCGACCACTCCCTGGCTGCCGTCGGAGCCCCGAGCCGCCTCTGGCGATCGATCGGTGACGATCCGCGGCGGCCGCTCCTCCATGGAGACTCCGGGCGAAGGGGACGACGTCGGAACGATGTCCGAAACACGCCGCCACCTCTCTTCCACGGGATCCCAGACCTCGTCGTCGGCGGAGACCTTGCCGGCCGAGAGCGCGGCCTTGACCGCTGTGATGTCGGGCAGCTCGGTCTCGAACGCACCACGTCGTAGTCGTAGGGTCATCGTCCGGCTCCATATTCCTGGATGCATGTCCCGTCGCATCTGGCCCGGACGTTGAACTCTGGGTATTCGATATTGGTGTGCGAGTAGCAACGCTTGCAGGGTTCGCCGCCCATCCCGCACGCCGCGACGCTCTGGCCAGACAGGCATCGTTCGCCGTCACAGCAGCCGGGGCAGGTCTGGGCACAGGTCGGCGGCTGACCGGGCGGAGGGCTAGGGCACGGGCGCACCCCGAGTTGACACGCAAGCTCGCGGGTGCGGTCATAGCCGGGCCACGGCTCGGAAGGTGTAGGGCTGTCTGTACGGGGGGGCACTCCTTGTTCTCCCCGTGCCGGCAGGGTCTGGCGCGGCTGCACCTGGGGTGGCGCGGTCTCCGGAATGTAGGGAGCCGGCATGCGGACGCAGTTCAGGCCCTCCGCGTGGTACTCGTCCTCGCAGGCGCAGGTGGGCTCGCCGCGGAGCACGACGCAGTTGCCGTGTCCCGAGCACGAGATCTTGTCGCAGATGGCGTCTGCGGCGCCTGCGCGTACACCACCATCGCCCTGGCGGCCCCGCCCCGCGAGCAGGATCACCAGCAGCACGAGCAAGCCAACGACGGCGGCGCCCCCGGCGATCAGGACGGCGGGTTTTAGGAGGAACGGAGGCAGTCCCGGCGCGAGCCCGTGAGCCGGGCTGGTTGGACCGCCGGCAGGAGCCGCCGGGGCGGGTGGTGGGGGAGAAGGTGCCGCTGCAACACCCGCCGATTTCGCCGAGCCATCGGCAGGAGCTGGTGGAAGGCCATCGCCTCCGGCCGCCGTCGGGACGTCCGACAACGACCGCCACGACTCGGTCAAGGGGTGCCAAACCTCGGCGGCGGGGCCGAGGCGGCCGTCGCCAAGGGCGGCACGGACGTCGGCCATGCTCTCGAACTGGCGCTCTTCACCGTGATGCCGGACACGGATCGTCATCGCGGCCTCCCGGCGGCGCCACCAAACGCCGAGACGACGGTGGTCGGCAGCTTCCTGACGGTGCGTTCCACGATGTCGATGATCGGCAACGAGCGACGGGGCGACGGGGCCATCGGTGCCTCCCCCAGTTCGGCCCCTTCCTGAAAGAAAGGGGCGAGACAAGTCCCGCACGCGCCGGGCAACCTGCCCGCCCCTTCCGCGAACAACGGGGGAATCACCCCCGCTGCCACGGCAGCGGATGGCGCGTGCGGTTGTCTGAGGTCTTCGACGTCTTCCCGCGATCGCGGTTGATGAGGCCGCCGGACCCAGAGCCACCGGGCCAGCGGGACGGCGACGTCGACCTCGAGGAGGATCATCCGATCTGCCGAGGGCGGGGTCAAGCCGTTGACGGCGGCGGCCCTGACGGCCGCGACCCTGGTCGGAGATCGATCGCCCTTTGCCGCGGCGAGATCCTGCACCTCCGCGGCGTCCGGCGGCCAGGCTGACTCGGGGTATCACGGCACGGTACCGACGGCCGCGCAGCCGCAGCGCCGAGAAGGGAGGCAACGGCGCCGGCGGCCCCAGAAGGCGTGCAGGATCAGTCGGAACCAGCCGACGGCACTGCGGAATCAGCTCGAGATCAACTCGAGGATCACGGCCTTGGGTGCTTCGGCCGCGCAGGCAGCCCGAAATAGCAAAAACCGTATCGATTTCAGGCGGATGGGTACGAGTTGACGCAGGTAGTACTTCAGGATGTACGAAAAGTGCATTCGAAATCGGTCCTAATGGGGTCCAGTTCGGGGGCGGCACTCCGGCGGAGCCCGACTGCTGCGCCTATTCGCTTTCGAGCAGCTTCCGGTCACCTCCCTTCACCACCACCGTGATGAGCAGCCCGTCGGCAGCGCGGGCGAGTTCCTCTACGAGCCGCCACGGCAGCTGGACCTCGGAACAGACGACCCCCTCGAACGCCGTCAGGACCCGCGACAAGGCGGCCAGGTAGGTGACGCTTCTCGGCGCCGATCCCGCGGCGCTCCGGTGTGCAAAATGCAGCAGAACGAACCCGAGTGACGATGCCAAGGTCCCAACCTGATCCGGGGGCCAGCGCCGGCCGGGCGGGACGGGCATTTCCTTCGCCGCAGCGCCTATGATGTCGGCGAGCAACTGGCGCCGGTGCCCGCTGCCGCCGGGCATGGTCGCGAGCCCCGCGTCGACCGTGCGCCGGACCGCCGTGCGGATGCTCGGGAAGGCCCGCGACCGGCAGTAGATCGCGCTGGGCTTCTGCATGTCCGTCAAGTTCTCCTCCTCCGCCGCGTGTTCGCAGCCGGAGCCAGCTCGTCGCCCCAGGCCCACCACCCCGGGCGGCGACGCCGGGCGAACATCTCGAGACGTGGGCCGGGACTCCGCTGCTCGACCATGGCGTAGGCCCTGTCGGGCTTGGCGGAGTGGACGATCTTCCCGTGCCCGTCGCGGACGTGATCCGCAACGACGAGGGTCGTGAACCTGCTGCCCGGCGGCCCGCCACGGAGGATGCTCAAGCCGCGGCCCCGGACGCCGAACAGCAGTTGCTCCGTCTGCCCGGCGTAGTACTGCCCCGTGGAGATCTTCCGCTTCGCCCAGGTGATGCACGTCTTGAACTCGAACCCCAGCTTCTCGATGAGCCAGACCCCGGCGGGCATGAAGTTGTTCGGCACCCAGACGTACAGGTGCGCCGTCGACGCGGGGCGGAAGACGTCGGACTGCTCAACGACCTCCCAGATCCGGTGCGGGCTGAGCAACTTGTAGTACCGGTCCGCCCCGCGCTTGCACTTGCCGCCGCCGTAGAGTGGCCAGGGCGGGTCGATCATGATGGTCCGGAACTTGATCTTCCGTGCCTTGATCTGCTTCCGTGGATCATGGCCTGCGCTGGCAGGGCTCGCGCCTTCGCGCCTGACGGTCTCGCCGTGGTCGTGCGGCGCGTGCCCCCCGGGCCTCATTCCTGATTCCTCCACGCCGTCCGAACGATCTGCCGCGTCGGAGCGCGTTCCTCCCGTCATGTGGTCCCTCCGATGATCGGCTCTGCCTCCGGCTCCTGCCGCACCTCGATGCCCGTCAGCCGGCCGCGTCGGCTGAGCACGAATCTGATTCGGTACCCATGCGTCGGCGAGTCGCTGTTCAGCCGGAGTTCGTCGCGGTCGAGTTGCAGGTGCGGGTCGGCATTGATCAGTGCGACCAGCTTCCGGACCAGCACGACAGCCGCCTTCGCCGTCACCACGTCCGGCCACCAGTCGAACCCGAGGTTGCCGGGATCTAGCAGTGCGTCCACAGCGGCGCCGAGGGCCGTCATCTGGCTCGCGAGCGGGCGGGCGAGGTGTCCCGCCACCGCATCCAGCTCTTCGTAGCGCTTCTCCTCTTCGGCGGTGGCCCGGCCATCGGGCGGCACCCGCTGAGATTCGGCATCCGTCGAGACCGAATGCCCGGTCGTGGAGCTGTCGACGTTTTCGTCCCTCATCACTGCGTCCTCTTCCTGGCGCATGATCGGTCCGCCCATTGCGGCCCGGCAGAGCGCCGCGCCCCGGCCCTGCATCACGAGCATGGCGTAGGCGAGATCAGAATCCGGTCGCAGAAACTCGGCACTTCACGCGCTGGCCGAAAGACCCTGGGTGAACCGCAGCGGGCCCCGCGTTGGTCGCGCACGGGGCGGCTGGGGCCGACCAGGAAACGTCCGGGATCGGAGTACCAGACGGGGCAGATGGGGTTACCAGACGGGGAAACGACCGCGGATTCATCGTGCGATTCCAAGGTCTTCCAATACAGCCAACAGGTTCATAGGGTTGGGGAGCGGCGTGAGCCGAGCCCCGCAGCGGAGCCGAGCGGGAGCGAGGCGGAGCGTCAGAGTGGAGCGGGAGCGGTGAGCGTGAGCGGAGCGGGCGGGGCGGTTCAGGCTCACGCCGCTCCCCAGAAGCTAGAAAAATGGGGATGGGGGACCGGGGGAAGGGGATGGAGCGGTGGATCCGTTCGTCGTCACCTACCAGAGCGGTCCCGGTTCGCCCTGCCGGCCAACGCCCGGAGCGCTCGCCCCAGACCACCTCGCGCCTGCACTCGAAGGACCAGGTCCCCCGCCGGCTCGTCGATGATCTTCACGTCGAGCAGGCGCAGCTTCTTGATCTCGGCGATGCGCTGCTTCCACACCTGGATGTAGTCCTTCCCGGCCTTCTTGGCTCTGGTAGCGTTCCACACGCCCGCTCGGATGGCGATCTTGCTCAACGGGACCTCCAGCCTGGGCGACTTCGCATCCGCCATGCGCCACACCAGCTCGAGGTACGCCGCGAGCGTCTCCTCGTCCCGCAGCTTGAGAGCTCGTGGATCGAAGGGCGCCCAGGCGGGCCCGCGTCGGATCTGGAGGAGCACGCCGGGATGCAGCCGGCAGACGAGGCCCTTCTCGTTCTTCCCGACGATGTCGACGAGCGGCGCCTCGAACCAGCCCTGCGTCTTGCCGGACAGCCGGACCGCGATCTGAATGCGGCCCAACGCAAGAAGGGCCCTATCGATGGCGCGGCGGACCTTCGTCGGCACTCTTCCGGCCGTCATCTTGTAGCCAAGCAGACGGGCGATCACCCCTGCCGACGCCGAGAACCCGTGGTCCGTCTCGGTCACGCGGCGAACGTCACCGACCAGTACGGCGTCGTGGTAGCGGTCGATGGCGTCCCTGTAGTACTGGATGTTCGGGACGATCGCGTAGGGTGCCACAATCCGCTTCTCATCTTCGTTCCACACGCCTTCGTGCTTGATCTTGACTCCGGGCTCGGGCACATCCTCCTGCTCCAGGAGTTCCAGCACGCGGTTGGGCGCCGCCACGATCCGCAGCAGGTCCTGCCCGGCGAGCTTCTCTGGGTCCGGCTGGCGCTGGTGAACCGCGGTCTCGATCATGGCCTGTCGCCTAACCGCCGCCTCCTCCTGCGACATCGGCACCGTCTTGTCCCTGCGAGAGATCCTCTCGACGGGATCGTCGCGACCGACGGCGGCGGTGGGGTCCTGCGCCAAGACGACGCACGCCCACCAGACCCGCTCCAAGAGCGGCCCCCCTGTCCCCCGGGCATGGCGGGCCACCTGCTCGGGATTCCCCAGACCGATCGGAATCCCGCGGCGAGCGATCCATGCCCACCCGTCGCCACGTCCTGCCTTGGCTCCGCGGTCGGGGAACGGGGCAAGCACGGCCGCGGCATTCCGGATGGCGAGACGCGGCAGCTTGCCGAATCCCGCCGGAAGGGTGGCCGTTCGACGGACGCGGGGAACCAGCCCCTCTGCCCAGGATCGAACCTCGGGCCGTCGCGTCCACTGCCTGGCCGGCTCGTTGACACCGCACGCTGAGCAGTGGAACCAGCCGTTGACGAAGACCACGGCCGACTCGTGTTGGTCGTCGTGGAACGGGCAGCAGATCACCAGCCTTCCGTCGCGCTTGCGTGTCGCGTGCTCCAGCTGCTTCTCCGCCGCGGCCAACAGGCGCGCTGCCCAGCCGGCGGGCTTGGGTCCTCCGGCGGGGGAGGCGGTTGCTCGGGTCTGCTTCGCGCCGGCGCCGTTCGCCAGCCGGAGCCGCTGCCGTAGGTCGGAAACGTCGTACCGCAGGGTCACCGACAGACGGACGATGTTGATCGTTCGCGGGGGATCGTATGAGCGCCGGTGCGAGTAGTGGCCCAGCGTACCCGGAATCCTGACCAACGCGTCGGCCGTGATGTGCATGTGGGTGTCGGCGTCCAGCTTCGAGCACAGCACTCGGTTGATCCGCTCGACGACCTTCGGGATCGTAGCCTCTCGCAGCAACCAGACCGCCTGGAGACCCGAGGCCGAACTGATTACGATGGATGGCGCGGGATCAAACTCCTCCAGCCGATCGAGCAGGTCCCTGCGCTCTTCGGTGGAGTCCGCCGGGCTGTCCAGGTCCGCCCACGCGAACGTCAGGCGCTCCACGTCGTCGGCCAGCCGTCCGGTCCCGACGTTGCGCCCCACGCCGACGTAGACGTCCGCCCCCGCCAGCGATGCCTCCACGGCGCGCCGGGCCGCATCCGCCGTCGAGTCGAACCTCTCCCCACGTCGCCATTTGCCCTGCTCGGCACGAACGATGACGATCTTCCCCGGCGTGAACACCGAGAAGATCGTCGCGAGGAATCGCTCCGCGAGATCCGTCTGCCGCTGGTGCGGGCTTGCTTTCTTCCTCGCCGTCTTCTTGGTTCGTGGCACGCAGGCTCCTGAGCGGAAAGATCATACGCGGCACGACCGTCGAGGGGTAGCGGTGCGATCCGTCGTGCGACCCGTCGCTGGACAGGACGCGCCGCCCGGCCACCAGACCACCTCGCGGTAGCTGGCGGGTCGATTGCCTCATAAGAGACTCGGAAGGAGAGCATCTCGCCGCCGGGCGACCGCTCGTCGAGGCTGCCTGCATCGTGTTTGCACGAGGAGAACCCCGGCGCCCGCCGGACGGTTTGCAGGTCGATCGTCCGCCAACCAAACACCGCATGGTTTCGCCGTGCAGGAAAGGAGGCACCGTTGGAAGCTGTGATCGTTGCTGGACCGCTGGGTCCTGCTGTCACCGACCCGCCGGACGTTCCCGGAGTCGACCGCCTGGTCCGAGCTGCGGCGGGCCGTGAGGTCGTACACGACGGACCGTGCCCGGCCTGCGGGGGCTCAGGGTACGCAACCCGCCGGGCCGGGTCGTTGCGATGTTGGTCGTCATGCTCGAGTTGTCGGGGAACGGGCATCCTTGCGGGCGCGCATCTCGTCCGCCTCGTGACGGACGTCGGCAGCACGGCCGCCCGAGCATTCAGGTTGTGGGCCTGCAGGGAGCAGCTCCGCCTCGACGCTCGCCTGCTGGTCCACGAGGAGCGCGGCCGCGACGGCGACGACGCGTGGGCCATCCGCTGGTCCAGGCCGGACGGTGTACCCCTCCGACGCTGGAGGGACGGGCTCATCGGACACCGGGTGCTCGGCATCGCCGTCGAAACGAGCGGATCGCATGTCGAAGGACACGTCGCAGCTCACGCCGTGACGGACGACGGCACCGTCAGGATCGCGGCGCTGTGGGACTTCGAGCAGGATCGCCGCAGAGTACTCCGGTGGCGATGGGCAGATCTCGCGAGCCGATCCCTGTCGAGGTGCTGGCGAACCCGCTTTCCATCCGCCGCCGTCCTGGCAGCGATCAAATGGACCACCAACTGCTGCCTCACCACCACGCCGCGGACCAGGAAGTGCGAGGCGGCGGCCAGTTAGATCGGCTGTGTGCCCGAGACACCGGCTGTGGTGGCGGGTTCGCCACCGCCGGAGACCGTTTGAACGTTTCCCGATGAAGAAGGGCATGAACTGTGGCCCGGAGCGTGGGCCTGAAGAAGGAGGAGAGATGGAGACGCCCTGTGTCGAGACGACCGGGAAAAGCGAAGCGAGCACGCAGTCGAGCGGGGTGGCGGAGGCCCCGAGGATCAAGGCCCTGACGTTCTCGTCGATGTCGGCGTTTCAGCGGTGCCCGAGGGAGTACCAGCTGAGCTATGTTGAGCGGCTCGCCCCCGCCCAGTACGCCCCCGCCCTGACGCTCGGGGCCGCCTTCCACGCCGGCATCGGGGCGCTGCACGTCGGCCGGCAGTTCGACGAGGCGATCGCCGTCGCCGAGGCCGCCATCGACCGGGACGTCGATCGTGCCCTGCAGATGGCTTCGGACGGCGAGGGAGTCCGCCTAGCCGAGGCCGCGGCGAGGGACAAAGCCAAGATGTCGGCGATGCTCACCGGCTGGTTCGGCCGCCACTTCGCCGTCTGGAACGGGACGGCCGCTGCCCGCGACCGCGACATCGAGATGATCGAGTCGGAGATCGTACTCGAGGCGCAGCTCGTCAACCCGACGTCGGGCAGGCCGTCGAGGACGTTCACGATGGCGGGCCGGCTCGACGGCATCGTCCGGCTGCGGGAGGCGCCCGACGGATCCGACCCGACCGGCATCTGGGTCCTCGAGGCGAAGACGACGTCGGACGAGATCAACGAGGCTGCCGAGTCCCTCGCCCTGTCGATTCAGCCGAACCTCTACGAGGTGCTCGCCGCCGGCTACTTCGGACCGCAGCTGGGGCCCGTCCTCGGGTCCGTGCTCGACATCGTCAAGAAGCCGGTGATCCGCGGACGGGCCGGGGAACCGATGGGCGCCTACCGAGCGAGGGCCGTCGAGGCGTACTCCGCTGAGCCCGACCGGTTTTTCCGCAGGATCATCCTGCCCGCCGACGACCGGCGGCGCCGTGCCGCCATGGCGGCGGCCTGGGGTGTCGCCCGGACCATCCGGGATGCCGGGAAGTACGGGTTCGTCGGAAAGCAGGGACCGGCGTGCCGCGGGCCGTACGGGCCCTGCAAGTTCCAGCCGGTCTGCTGGCACAACGACCGCTCCGGATTCATCGAGAAGCAGGACACGCACGAGGAGCTAGGCCGGGTCGGCTAGCAACAGGAGCAGGAGGAGATCAACATGAGGAAGAACGCGCAGGGCGCGATCGCGGTGGTGCGTCAAGCGGAGCAGAACGGCGCTGGGGGCCGGGACGCCATCCCGCCCCAGCCCACGCCGCAGCCGACGGCGTTGGCGCCGGTGCCCTTCGGCCTCGAGCGGCTGTACGAGGACGACCTGGTCATCCCGCGGGTGAGCGTGGTGCAGCCGACGAGCAGGGAGGGCACGCCCGGGCGGCTGCGGATGAACTTGACCGGCGAGGAGCGGGAGACGATCGACCTGGTCGTGCTCCGCGTCCAGCGGGGCCGGGTCCTGTGGAGCCCGACGCTCGGCGAGGATCCGGTGTGCCGCTCCAACGACGGCCTTGTGCCCGCCGCCGACGAGCCCCAGAGCGACGTTTGCTGCGAGTTGCACGGCCGCCACCTCCGGCCGGTGTGCCCCGCAGCGACCTGGCGGCCGAAGCCGGGCAACGGCGGGCGTCTCGAGCCGCCGGCGTGCAGGGACACATACACGGTGATCGCGCTCGACCTCGCCACGGGGGCGCCCTTCATGCTCGCCCTGCACGGGAGCGGGCTCCGCGCCGTGCGGGTCCTGCGGACCGTCCTGCTGCAGCGCCGCCTGAACGTCTACGACGCCGCCTGCACGTTGCGGCTGCGGAAGCAGACCAACGGCAAGGGCAGCTACTACGTCCCGGAGTTCACCGACATCAGGCCCGTGGACCCGCCCGGCCGGTACCGAGACCGGTACGAGCAGTTCGCGGCGTACGAGCCCGAGGGCACCTTCGATGCCGAGCGGGAGACGGACGGCAGCTCGCGCTCGGTCGCCGCCTCCGCCGCCGCGACCGCCAACACCCCGTAGAACCGCATCTCCACCGCCTGGTGCGCGCCGTCGGAGGGTCGACGCGTACGGCGGGATCCTCCGACGGACGATCCAGGCGCAGCAAGAAACCGGACCCCGCGCCTGTTGGCGCCATTCCGCGCCGCGGGGCCTCGCTGGCCCCCCGGTGCGCCAACCACAGGGAGTCAACGATGAAGCGCTATCCCACGGGGGCGGTGCTGCACGCGGCCCAGGAGCAGTTCGCGTTCCTGGCCCGCACGGCCCTCAAGCCCTGCGAACGATGGATCTGCAGGGACCGGGATTTCGAGGATCGCAGGCAGGAAGGCCTCGGTCGGTGTTGGGAGTGGTTCAGCCAGCAGGTCGCTGGCGGCCACCAGCCCGACACCGCGCTGACCGTCCACGCCTGCTCGCTGGCCATGAGGAGCCGCGGCCGGACCCTGGTCGGCCACGAGCACCGTCCTCACCACGACGTGTACGACCGCCAGGGACGCGACCTGGAGCTCCGCCGGCTGGAGCCGGCGTATGACCACGACGACCGCGACGATGGCACGGCGGAGGACCCCACCGTCGGGCTTGCTCGCCTCGGCGTCCGTGACCCGACGGACAACGTCAACTCCGCCCTGGACCTCGAATCGTGGCTCGACGCGCTTCCGACCGTGGACCGCAAGATGGTCGAGCTGCGCGGGGAGGGCTACGGGCTCGCGGAGATCGCGGAAGCGACCGGTCGGTCGGTCCCCGCCGTGTTCCGTCGTACCCGGCACCTGGGACACGACCTCGCCCTCCGCGCCGGCATGGACCCCGGAGGTTCGCCGTGACCGCCAGCCGATGCCAAACGTGTGGACAGGTGCTGGCGGCGGAGGCGCCGATGCCCTCGTTGAGGTGCAGCGCCGAGGTCTACCGCCTGCTGGGCCCGGCGCTCTCGACGAAGAGGCAGGAGCGCTTCCTGGTGGTCGCGCTCGACGCCCGGAACCGGATCATCGCGAAGCACTTGGTCGCGGTCGGGAGCCTCGCCGCGTGCGTCGTGCATCCCCGCGAGGTGTTCGCCCCGTTGATCCGCGACCGGGCCGCGGCCGCCATCCTCGTCCACTGCCATCCGTCCGGATCGCCGGAACCGAGCCCCGAGGATCTCGAGTTGACGGAGCGGCTGTCGAAGGCCGGGCAGATGCTCGGGATCGTCGTCCTCGACCACATCGTGATCGGGAAGGAGGGCTACTACTCGTTCCGAGACTCGGGGAGGGTCGAATGAGAGGTGGCCGTCGCGTCCCCGGACCCGGCCCGGTTCTCGCCGCGCTGGAGCACCTGCGCCAAGGTCGCGTTGCCGACGCTGCCCTCGTTGACCAGCTCAACGACATCCTGGCACGCCACCGACTCGGCCTCGGAGACGGCGCCGTCATCTTGGAGCTGTTCGAGCGCGCCCGATCGGAGATGACGCCCGAGGAGCAGCAGGCGTTCCTTGCCGACTTCGCCGACTCCGTCGGGCGCGTCCTCTTGCAGACGAACGGCGCCCTGCGCCAGGCATTCGCCTCCAACGCGCAGCTTCGCCGGCCGAGAAAGGACTGAACATGATCATCGCGTTCGCCTGGTTCCTGCTGGGTTTCGGCGGCGGCTGCTTGGCCACGGCGCTCGAGATCTCCGGGGACGAAGCCACCACGGCAATGGCGCAGCACGCGTACCGGCGTGTCGCCCAGCTCCGCGCCGACGCAGACCAGCGGGTGTTCGACGTCTACTGCCGCTGGGCCGCGTACATGGAGCCCGAAGTCCAGGCGGCGTACCTTCGCCGACTGGGCATGTAGCCCTCTGCCCGCCATGCCCCCGCCGAAGCTCCCGCCGTCCGACCCCCTCGCGCCGTGGTGGGCCGGATCCCCCGTGGCGGTGGCGGCAGTCGATGCCCTCGGCCGTTGCCTCGAGCGGATCGTTGCCGGTGCCGAAACCAGAGCGGCCATCGTCACCGCCGTCAACGCGATCGAGATCTCACACCTCACCCGGCTCGAGGCGGTCGCCGTGCTCGAAGCCGTGCTGCGCCGGTACATCGGCATCATGGACCCCGAGGTGCGGGTGCTGTTCTTCGCTCGAATGATCGACTTGTTGGACCCGCGGTACTACGTCTTGCCATGGGACCGGTTGTTGCCGCGCCCTTGAACCCGCGGCAGGACCACACGACTCCGCCGTCGGCTGGCCGGAGATCGCTTCCCTGGTCCACAGAGAGATCGTAGCCTGCGATCGTGAAGACCAGGCACCCAGGTCGAAGTAGCTCACCGCGTCGCTCGAAGCAGCCGCTTGCTCACGGGACCACATCGCGCAAGCAGCGGATGCTAGCGCGCAAGACCGCCACCACGGCCGCGGCGTCAACGGACGGTCTGCCGGACGGGCCGCCTGACTACCCTTCCGGCGGCCAGGGCCCCAACCCCGTAGCGACGATGCCCGGGAGGTCGAGGCTCGTCCGGGCGCTCGGCCAGCACCTCGATGATCCCGATGCGCCCGCCCCTACGCTTCAGCCGAAGTGGATGAGCGGGTACTGGCGGCGCAGGAGATCGGATACCGCGCCTGACATCGCCCAGGCGCAGCACGAAGCGGTGGGCGAGCTTGTGATCGCGTGGTGGGGCGAGATCCGCCACCTCGCTGTGCTCGCCATGGTCACGAGCGATGCGGAGGCGGCCCGGGCATTCGATTCGCTGAAGTCGGAGTACAGCGATCGCTACGACCGGATCATGAACGCGTGGCATGTGGAACGGCATCGGCCCCATCGGACACGAGACGTGGTTGTCGAGCAGGAGTACGCGGTGCTGCGGAAGTGCCTGGGCGACGCCCGCCGAGCCTACCGTGCCAGCAGCGACGAAGATGTGGGTGTCGTTGCTGCAGAGAAGATCGTTCGCTCGGCGATGCACGGCTACTTCCAAGAACTCCACACCAGCATCGTCATTGCAGATCGCGCCAATGAGGGTGCCTGGCCGGACTTCGCGCCCGTCGACATCCACCACCAGCAGCGGGCCCGTTCCGCGGCCACCCTGATGCTCATGCGCCCCGGTGTTGGGCAGCAGAGCGTCCGCCGGGCAACGAAAGGGGTCAGCGCGATGGGCGCGGGACTCATGGCCGCATTCGAGGCTCGGTGCATGCCGCTCGTCGGAACCGTCGTCAAGCTGATGACGATGATGGATGACGTCCTGCTCGCCACGCTGCGGATTTCGCGTCCGCTCGCGTGGTCGCTGGACAAGGCCATCGACACCCGTTCGGGCCTGCCGCCCGCACTTGCCGCCTGTGTTCTGGTCGCCCACCTGCACGGATACGACGAGCTGCATCGAATCAGGAACCTCGTGACCCGATACGCCGAGCACGACGGGGAGGATGCGCGTCGGGAACGAGCCGACCCTCGACGCGACGGACGGCGGAGAGGTGCTGGAACTGCGCGGCCAGCGTCTCCCGCCCGAGCGAGCGCGAAGCGGAAGGCCTGCTCGTAGCGAAGTCCCTCCTTTCTGCGACCGAACGGCCACCCAATCCCGGCTACCGTCGAAGCCGTGATCGGGTATTGGCCATCGCAACTCCAACTCCGGCGCTGGGCGTTCGAGGCGTCGACCATCCACCCGATGGTCACCCCGAGGACGAGCAGGGTCGGGATCTCGGAGCGTGAGCGCGTTGCGGGCGATGGTGCCCGTTCCGCGGATCTCCCGCAGACCGAGGTCGTGCTGCGGCAGGTTCGACACACCTACAAGGCACAGGTCGAGGCCGGCGATGGCCAGCAGGAGGCCAAGGCCTTGGAACACGGGGCGGGTGAGAGCGAGCAGGTCAGCATCGAGGAGGATCTCCCCAAGTTCGAGATCAACGGTCAGTCGCACGATCAGTCACCTCACGAGATCAACAAGCGCAGTGGGAATCGCCGCCATCGAGGCGCCGAGCGGAAGGGGCGCGAGGAGATCGTCTACCGGAGGACCGAAGCACTCCGGCTCCACCCCGACTCGAGAGTCATTCCCCGTATGACCCACGAGGAGTACTCGTCCCTCAAGGCCAGCGTCGCGAAGTCCGGCGTGCTCGAGCCGTTGAGCACGCTGCGAAACGGCTACATCCTCGACGGCCGGCATCGCTGGGACGCCGCCGTTGAGTTGAGGATCAAGAGGGTGCCCTGCAGGATCGTCACCCTGCGTGGCCGCCAGACCGCCTTGGACCTCATCGTCAGCGCTGCCGCCCAGCGGAGGAACTTGAGCACCGGGCAGAAGGCTGCGATGGGCGTCGACCTGGCGGTGTACTTCGAGGCGCGGGCGACAGCCGCCGCGAAGCAGAAGACCACGCAGATTCGCTCCGGCCAACCGCCCAAGGTCACTCCGGCGGTGGCGGATGCGCCACGACCGGTGGGACAGAAGTCCCGCGACGTCGCCGCCAAAATGGTCGGCGTCTCCGGGCGCAGCATCCAGGACGCGCTGAAGATCAAGAACACCGACGCGGACCTGTTCGCCCGGCTCAAGTCGGGGAAGGTGTCGCTGAACGAGGCGATGGAGGAGATCAAGCAGCGCCAGGACGAGTCTCCCTCCACGAAAACACCCGGCGCCGGCGGCAGGAAGACCACCGGGAGGGTGAGCGCGAAACGATCGATTGGCCCGCGGTCGCCGACGAACACCGAGGCTGGCGGCGAATCGCTGCTGGACCGAACGGCGCAGGCCGGAGAGGCATTCCGCCGGCTGCTCCGCCAGGCGGACCAAGCCGCAAGGAAGGACGCGACGGCACTCGGGGTTCTACGGGGCGCCGCCCAGCGAGTGACGAAGTTCAAGACCATCGGCCGGGAGTCGGCCCAGTTCGCAGCTGTGCTGGCCAAGCTGCTCAAGTGGGGCGTCAAGCGTAGCAAGGGGAAAGGGGGATCGGCGAAGCCGGCCAAGACGGGCAGGGGGCGGCCGTGAAGGCGCCGCCCGACCAGCTGCCGTCGTTCCTCGACGACGTGTGCCCGTCGGCCGACACGCTGCCGCCCGGCGACCCTCCGCCGGACGTCGATTGCGATGCCGTTGCCGGGGAGCCCGCGGAGACCGTCATGGTCGTACCGCCCGACGAGGTGTCAGCGGGACGGCGTGCTCGACGACCAGCTCGCCGTCCAGGACGCCCTCGGGTCCCGGTCGACATCGACCGCGTGACGGCCCTCCTCGCCGCCGGCAGGACCAAGACCGCCGCCGCCCAGCAGATGGGCATCGGCCGCCGGACGCTGTACCGGGCCCTAGCCGCGTCGAACCGTGTGCCACAAAGCCAGGAGGGAGTTCTGCCCGCGGCAGACGAGCCGGCCCACGCTGCGGCTGGCACGGAACAGCCGCCTGCCCCGACCACGAAGGTCCTTCGTTCCGACCAACGGCAGAGGGGTCATGCGCCAGTCCCGCCCGAGGGAGGGCGGGATCAAAAAGGCTAGCGAGGTCATGTTGCTCACGGTGCCGGACGTTGCCGAGCACCTCGGGGTCACCCGGGCGACGGTCTACGCCTGGATCGCCGCTCGGGCGATCCCCTACATCAAGCTCAACGGCTGCGTCAGGTTCGACCCGGAGGAGATCAAGGAATGGATCGACCAACGACGAATCCCAGCGATGGGTGAAGGAGCGAAGCATGACGGTCTGGTACCGCGCCGACCGACGACGGTGGATGGTGCAGATCAGGATCGAGGTGCCTGGGAAGGGGCGCTTGAGGATCCGCCGCCACTCTCCCGTCAACACCCGCCGGGGGGCGCAGACGTACGAGCGCCAGCTGCGGGATCAACTGCTGGAGCGCGGAAGCCTCGAGCCGGAGGAGGCACCCGCTCTTCCGCCGACGTTGAGGGAGTTCTCCGGCGAGTTTCTCCGGAACTACGCCGGTACCTACAACCGGCCGGCGGAAACGGCGCAGAAGAAGCGGCTGCTGAAGAACCACCTGCTGCCCGCCATGGGCGACCTGCGCCTCGACCAGATCGATCTCGCCGTCCTGGTCGCGTATGCGAGGATGAAGCTCGACGAGAAGCTCCACCCGAACACGATCAACCACCACTTCGCGTGCCTGTCGAAGATCCTCCACTACGCGCTCGACTGCGAGAAGCTCGGGCGGATCCCGAAGTTCCGGAAGCTGGAAGTCCCGCCGCCCGACTGGCGCTACCTGCAGCCTGCCGAATCCGACCGGCTGCTCAAGGGGGCGCACGCGAACGGTGAGGCCGAGCATGTCTTGGTCCTGACGGGCGTCCGCACCGGGTTGCGGATCTCGGAGTTGCTCGCACTCCGATGGGACGACATCGATCTTGATGCGGCGACCCTGCGAGTTCATCGCTCGCGGCCCGGCGTCGGCGCCGAGGGCGGGCCGAAGACCAAGTACGAGCGGGTGGTGGAGCTGAGCCCGATGCTCGTGGAGGCGCTGCGCCGGCACCGCCATCTCCGCGGCCCCTACGTCTTCTGCGGGCCCAAGGGGAAGCCGCTGACCCGAGACGAGGCGAACCACATCCTCTGGCGCGCCTGCCGCAGGGCGAAGTTGAAGCGCACGTCGTGGCGGGTGCTCAGGCACACCTTCGCTTCCCAACTCCGGATGGCCGGCCGCGACCTACAGGAGGTGCAGGAGTTGCTGGGCCACACCGACATCGCGATGACCCTCCGGTACGCCCACCTGGGGCCGACCGCGAGGCGGGATGCGGTGGCATCCCTCGACTCGCTGGCCGAGCGCCGAGAGCAGCGGTCTGGCCTCCAGGTGGCCACCAACACAGGAGCTGGAGGCCACGGCGACCGCGATCCTGCCGTCGGGCCCAAGCCAACTACTTGATTTCGTTTCGTGCGAAAGGGGGGACTCGAACCCCCAAGTCCTTTCGGACACAGGAACCTGAATCCTGCGCGTCTGCCAGTTCCGCCACTTTCGCGCCGGTCGCCGGTCTTGCCTGCGACCCGCACGGACAACTACCCGAGCCCACGCGGCATGTCAAGCAAGCCCGCCTTCGAACCTCACGCCCCGCCCGCAGGAGACGCGCCCGCCGCACTCCCACGCCGCAACCGCCGCTCCTGCAACGCCGCGACCGACAAGATCACCACGTTCCACCCGTTCCACAACCCCACCGTCGCCCAGCTCGGATGCACCAACACCGCAATGTACGTCCCCAGCCCGATCAGAATGCACCCACCCACCACGTCCCCCCGCAGCTCCGGCAACCGCCACCGCGAGATCATCAGCACCGCGAAGGCCACCACCAGCACCGCAGCCGCCTCCGCCGGCAGCTGCCCCCGCATCGCCACCACCGCCAGCATGTACCCCGCCGCAATCGGTATCGGCACCCCCACCGTCCGCCGCGCCTTCACGTGCACGTCCGACGTGAGATTGAATCGCGTCAGCCGCCCCACCCCCGCCAGCAAGTAGATCACGCTCACCGCCGCACCCACCGCACCCAGCGGCGCCAACACCGCCCGGTACGCCAGGAACGCAGGCGCCACCCCGCTGCTCACCGCATCCGAGAAGCTGTCGAGCTGCCGGCCGAAGTCGCTCGTCACCCCCAGCCGCCGCGCCACCCGCCCGTCCATCCCGTCCAGCAGGATCGCCGCCACCACCAGCCACGTCGCCAGCACGAACCGATCCTGCGATGCCGCCAGCACGGCGACAAACCCCGTCGAGATGTTCGTCAACGTCATCAGGGTCGGCACGAGCAGCCGCAGCGTCATGGGCCTCCGAAGGCACGGTCGAAGCCTCCCGCACCTCCGGGCGGCGCAGGCCGCTCCACGTCCGCCCCGAACCTACCCCGGCCGCACCGCGCACGCAAATCCGCCTCGCCCATCCGCCCCGCCGCGCTCTGGCCCCGCCCTACCTCCCGTGCTACGTTCGGCCAAGGAGGATTTCCATGAACAACACCTGGCGCGCGATGACGCTCGCAACGGCGGCCGCAACAGGAGCCCTCGCCTGCGGGGACTCCACGAGCGGCCCGGCCTGGAGCGGCACCGCCGCCTCCGTCTCCCTCGAATGGACGATCAACGGCACCGCCGCCTCGACGTCCACCTGCCGCGCCGTCGGCGGCGACTTCGTCGCCCTCTGGGTCGCCCCGGCCGATCCCGGCTGCTCCCCGGGCGCCGAAAGCTGCGGCGAGGCGCTCGAATCGTGGCTCTGGGACTGCTCCGCAGGCACCGCCCAGACCGGCCTCGACTTCCGCGCCGGCTCCGTCTGGCTGGCCTGGACCCTCGTGTCCACCGACGGCGCCGTGCGCGAGGCCACGCGCTGGCAGGAAGCCGCCCTGACCTCCGGCAACCGCGGCTTCCGCTTCGACTTCACTCCCACCCCGGTCGGCTCGCCCAACGCCGCCATCGTCTCGACGTGGACCCTCGCCGGCGCCGCCGCCGACGCCGCAAGCTGCACCGCCGCCGGCGCGGAAACCGTCCGCCTCGTCACCCGCATCACCGGCGCCACCGTCGAAACCCCCGTGGACTTCCCCTGCCAGGACGGCTCCGCCTCCACCGGCAACAACTACCGCGCCACCCAACGCTACGACCTGCGCTGGGAGCTGCGCGACGCCTCCGGCACCACCCTCGCCCCCTACCCCGCCACCGGCTGGCAGACCGCCCAGATGGTCGAAGGCGACAACCCGTTCACCCCCGACTTCCCCGCCGCTCCCCCACCCTGATCGTCGACGGCCAGGCCGCGTCCGGCCCCACCGCAACCCGCCAAGTCCCGATGCTCACGCCGTAAGGACTTCGCGCCGCATCGTCTCCGCGATCCGCTTCGCCACCGCGTTCACCTGGAGGCGCGTCTTGCCCTCGACCATCACCCGCGCCAGCAGCTCCGTGCCCGAATAGCGCACCACGATCCGGCCGTCCCGTCCCATCGCACGCTCTGCCGCCCGGATCGCCTTCGTCGTCGCGGGCAGGTCCTCGACCGGCGGCTTGCAGGCGACCTTGAAGTTGAGCAGCACCTGCGGATACGGACGAAAAACCTCCGCCACCAGCGCCGACAACGGCCGCCCGCTGCGCAACAACACCGCCAGAAGCTGCAACGCACCCAGAACGCCGTCGCCCGTCGGCGCATGGTCCAGGAAGATGAGGTGCCCGGATTGCTCGCCCCCGAAGTTGAACCCGCCCGCACGCATCCGCTCCACCACGTAGCGGTCGCCTACCGCCGTGCGCTCCAGCTTCCCGCCCGCACGCTCGACCGCCCGCACCAGCCCCAGGTTCGACATGACCGTGACCACCAGCGTCTTGCGGGCCAGCTCGCCCCGCCGCAACATGTCGCTGGCCAGGATGGCCATGATCGCATCCCCGTCGACCACGCGCCCGCGCTCGTCGGACACGATCACCCGGTCGGCGTCCCCGTCCAGCGCGATGCCGACCCGCGCACCCAACCGCCGCACGTCGGAACAGACCCTCGCCGGATGCAGTGCGCCGCAGGCGCGGTTGATGTTGCGGCCGTCGGGCCGGACGTTGAGCGCGACGACGTCCGCCCCCAGCTCGCGAAACACCAGCGGCGCCGAGCGATACGCGGCGCCGTTCGCCGCATCGATCACCACCTTGACCCCGTCCAGGCGCCGGCCGCGCGGAAACGTGTGCTTCAGCTCGACCACGTAGCGCCCCAGCGCGTCATCGATGCGGTGCGCCTGCCCGATCCGCCCGGGCGCCACCCGCCGCCTCTCGAGGTCCGCGCCCGACCCGATCAGCCGCTCGATCTCCGACTCCCGCCCGTCCGGCAGCTTGAAGCCGTCCGGACCGAAGACCTTGATCCCGTTGTCGCGGTACGGGTTGTGCGAGGCGGAAATCATCACGCCCGCGTCGGCGCGCATGCTGGTCGTGATGAACGACACGCCGGGCGTCGGCAAGGGGCCACAGAGCAGCACGTCGCCGCCCATCGAAATCACCCCGGACGCCAGCGCGGTTTCCAGCATGTACCCCGAAAGCCGCGTGTCCTTGCCGATCACCACCTGCGGCCGACGCTTCTCCCCGTTCTGCCGGCACGTCTGCGCCAGCGCCATCCCGACCCGCACCGCCATCTCCGCCGTCATCGGATGCCGGTTGGCCACCCCGCGAATCCCGTCCGTCCCGAAGAGCTGCCGCATCCTCACGACCCCTCCGTCCCCGCGTCCGGATCCTTCGGCGCACCCGGTCCGCCGTCGTCCGACGGATCCTTGATCCGCTCGCCGTCCGGATCGACCGGCACGTCGCCCGCGCCCGCATCGTCGTCCCGGTGCACCCCGCTCGTGACCACGTTCCGCGCGCCATCGGCCTCGGGCAGCACCGGGCTGACCCCGGAGCCGTAATAGCGGCCCGCCCAGTCCCGCACCAGATCCAGACCCGCGCTGACCACCGGATTGCTGAGCTCGAAACGGAACAACACGCGGTCGTCGCGGCCCGCCCAGGCGAAACCGAATGCCCCCCCCTCGTCCGCCTGCTCGATCCGCTGCATCAGCTCCTGCCAGCGCGGCACCTGCTCCGGCGCCGCGAGCCGCAGCCCGCCCAGCACCTCGGGATGCTCACCCCCCGTGATCCGCAAGTACCCCGCGCCCAGCTCGCCCAGATCCGCACCGGCCAGCGCCCGCGTCACGAATCGCAAGTGCGGTCCGAGCGTCCCCGAGTCCGTCACCGCGAAGAGCGTCGGCGACCCGTCCGCCGCCTCCGGCGCCGGCACACCGGCCTCCTCCTCCGGAGCCGTCAGCCGCCGGAGCTGGTCGACGAGCTGCGGCTGCCGGCCCTGCCCCGCCCGGCCCTCCAGCGCCGCGACCAGCGGTCCGAGGTTCGAGCGATGGACGATCAGCATCACGCCGGGCTCGGGGAACAGGTACAGCCACGGCGTGGCGTCCAGGTGCTCCGGGTCGACCGTGACCGCCTCGCGCTCCGAGAGCATCGACCAGTTCGGCTTGCCGCCCGAAAGCGCGATCTGCCGGCCGACCAGCACCGCGATGTCCCGCTCCGCCAGGTTGTGGCGGATGAGCACCACGGTCCGCGAGCGGTCGGTCGGATCCGACGAGGTGATGTACAGCTCCTCGGCGTGCGCCAGAAGCTGGGCCTCCACGTGACCGAACATCGTCTGGTAGTCCGGGATCACCCGCAGCAACGACGCGACGCCGCCGGCATGCGGTCCGCCCGCCACCGCGCTCAGGTTGAGGTACGCCAGCACCGCGGCATCGACCGGAACGTAGCGCAACACGTCGGGACGATCGGGGTTGATCGCGAGCTGGATGCCGTCGGACGCCTGGCGGAAGAAGTCGTTCGCCGCCGCGATCGCCGCGTCCCCGCCCCAGTCGTTCCACGGACCGATCTGCTCCAGCGGCGACCGCAGGACGTCGGGGATGAGGCCGGCCGAACGCTCGCTGTCCGTCGCGTCGAAGAAACGGTCCGCCGCGGCGAAACGATCCGAGCCCCAGTCGCTCATCCGAAGCTGCGGATTCATGGGATCGTACGGCTCGCCGAACTCGGACCCCAACGTGAGCTGCTCGGGATTGCTCTCGTCCTCCGGCGCCGCCTGGGGCAGCGCGGGGTGCGGCGGCTCGCGCGGGGTCCGCCCCGTGCGCCGGCCGGGATTCGACTCCCCCGCTCCCGGCGACGGCGGAGTCGGCGGCGACGCCGCCGCGGACGATGCCTCCGGCGGCTTCGGCGGCTCCGCCACGGGCTTCGGCGGCTCGGGAGCGCGCGGCGGCGGAGGCGCCGCACGCGGCACCGGCGCCGGAGCCTCGAACAGATCCAGCATCACCGCCCGCGGCGCCCGCCGGGCGGGGACCCCGAAACCCGAAGCGTCCAACCCCTGCAACGCCAGATGGTGCAGGCCGAACGACACCACCCCGAACACCGCCCACGCCACCACCGCCCGGCGCCGCTCCCGGCTTCGCTCGCGCTTCTCAACGACCGCGAAGTCCCTCACCCGACCTCCACGACCCCGCTCCATACGCCTCCCCACCGCCCACCGCAAGAACGACACACCCCCTGGAACGTCCGACAAAGCACGGGCATTCCCTACGTACCAGAACCCGGCACGGGTCGTGCTTCCACGCGCAACGACCGGCGGCGCCTCGGGGGAGCCGCGAGACGCCGGCGGTTCGCGGGGGTCCGGTGGCGTCCGGTCCAACACCGCGGAAATACTGGCGACGGCCGGCCAGGCAGGTCGCGGCGGCGGGGCTTCCCGACGCCGTGCCGCCCCGCCGGCCGCGCGGCTCCCGTACGCGGGGCGCGTACCACCGTTCGCACCCCGACGCCCGGACCAGGAAGGAGTTCTGCTAGAATGCCCGAAGCCGCCATGGACCGCGAAGCACTCGACCTGATCCTCGACACCGTACGCGAGTTCGGCGCCCGGAACCTCCCGCTCGACCGACGCCTCGCCATCGACAAGCACGAGGAGTCGACCGAGGCGATCGTCCGCGAGCTGATCGGGCCCGAAGTCGGACTGCACCTCGTGTTCATCCCCGAGGAACACGGCGGCATCGGCGGCGGCGCCTACGGCCTGTACCGCGTTTGCGAAGCCCTGGGCCGCATCGACCTGGGCATCGCCACCTCCCTCTTCGCCATCGCCCTGGGCACCGACCCCATCCGCGTCGGCGGCACCCCAGAGCAACAGGCCAAGTGGCTGCGCAAGATCGCCGAGGGACCCATGGTCGTCGCGTACGGGGCGACCGAGCCCAACGCGGGCAGCAACCTCGCCGCCCTTCGCACCACCGCCGATCCCGTCCGCGACGCCGGCGGCCGCGTCACCCACTACAAGCTCAACGGCGTGAAGCAGTTCATCACCAATGGCGGCATCGCCGACCTGTACACCATCCTCGCCCGCACCCCGAACGGGCCGTCCTTCTTCGCCATCGAGAAAGGCACGCCGGGACTCTCGCCGGGACGGACCGAAGAGAAGCACGGCATCCGCGCCTCGAACACCTCGCAGGTCATCCTGGAAGACGCATTGGTCCCGGCCGAGAACCTCCTGGGCCTCGAGGAAGGCAAGGGACTCGAACACGCCTCGAAGGTCTTCTCCTACACCCGCCTCATGGTCGCCGCCTTCGGCCTGGGCGCAGGCGAGGAAGCCCTGTCGCGCGCGGTCGCCTACGCGAAGGACCGCGTGCAGTTCGACTCCGCGCTCATCGCCAAGCAGGGCTTCACCCACAAACTGCTCGTGCCCCACGCCGTCCGGCTCTCCGCCGCGCGCGCCTACATCGAGGAGATCGCCGCACGTCTCGACTCGGGCAAGGAGCCCGAGCTGCCGACCGAGGGCGCGATCGCGAAGCTCGTGGCCACCGAGGCCGGCAACCGCGCGGCCGAAGCCGCGATCCAGGCGCACGGAGGCTACGGCTACACCCGCGAGTACGAAGTCGAGAAGATCAAGCGCGACGTCCGCATCACCCTGATCTACGAGGGCACCAGCGAGGTGCTGCAGTCCGTGATCGCGCTCACGCGCTGGCAGGACACGCTGCGCACCAAGGGCCGCTTCCACCTCGACATGGCCGACGAGCTGGGACGACTCGACCCCGAAGGACGCGCCGGCGGCCCGACCGCCGCGCTCGGCCTGCGCGCACTCGCCGCGACGCTGGCCGAGGCGCGCAAGCAGAAGCTGACGCGCAGCCAGTGGGTGCAGTTCCGCCTGGCCGAAACGATCGCCGAGCTCGAAGCCGCCGGCGCGCTGGTCCGCGCCGCCGTGCGCGACGACGGCCCGGCCGGCGAAGCCCACCGCGCCCGCGCGCGCGTGCGCGCCCGCGAGGTCGCCATGGAGACCGCAGCCGCGGCCGTCGAGCTCGTCCTGGGCGCCGGGACGCTCGAGCCCGCCGCGCGCGCCGCGTTCGAAGCCGCCGCATGCCTCGATGCCATCCGCGCCGCGCAGGCGGGCCGCGTCGCCGACATGGACCTCGTCGCGAAGCATCTCGCTGCCGATTAGCCGCTTTCGGTCGTATACTGACGCAACGAAGGGGCTCCCCGGCGCTATGAAAGTCGCCGATGGAGGAGCCGATGGGGAAGATCATGACGAAGGTCAAGCTGACGAACCAGACCGATTGGGACCTGGCACGCGCGGGACGGCTGGATCCCGCACAGGTGCGAACCGTGGAAGTCGAGGCGCTCGTCGATACCGGCGCGACGATGCTGGCACTCCCCGCCGACGTCTGCCGGACCCTCGGCCTGGTGGAGGAGGGCGTCCGCAACGTCCGCTACGCCGACGGCCGCAGGCGCAGCGTACCCTGGGTCGGCGGCGTGCGCGTCGGCATCCTCGGACGCGACATGACCTGCGACGCGCTCGTGCAGGCCGAAGGAACCACGCCGCTCATCGGCCAGATCCCCCTGGAGGGCCTGGACCTCGTGGTCGACCCGAAATCCCAGGACGTCAGCGTCAATCCCGCCTCCCCCGACGCCCCGTTGATGGAGCTGATGCGCGTCGCGTAATTCCAGCCACGAGGCCTGCCCTGAGCCCGTCGAAGGGCCTGCCCTGAGCCCGTCGAAGGGCCTGCCCTGAGCCCGTCGAAGGGCCTGCCCTGAGCGAAGTCGAAGGGCCTGCCCTGAGCGAAGTCGAAGGGCCTGCCCTGAGCGAAGTCGAAGGGCCACCAGCCACCAGCCTCCTGGCGCCCTCCTCCGCCCCGCGGTACATTGGCGGCGCAGGAGGAAGCGCCATGACACGTTGGGCGATGCTGCTCGGACTCGTGTCCGTTCTCGGAACGGCGTGCGACGGCGGGGCAGGCGGCGGGGACGCCGATACCGCGGGCGACGGGGAGGAGGCCGCCGAGGAAGGGACCGGCGAGGCCGACGACGATTCGGGAGGCGACGACGCCGGTGAGGAGGCGGACGCAGCGCCGGCCTGCGGCAACGCGGTCGTCGAACCCGACGAGGAGTGCGACGACGGGAACGACACGTCCGGCGATGGGTGCGAGAACGACTGCAGCTTCTCCTGCCACGATGACGCCGACTGCGACGACGGCCTCGACTGCACCGGCGATCTCTGCGGCGAGGTGGAGGCCGGGCAGGCGTGCGCGCACCAGCTCGTCACGGGGGAGTGCCTCCTCGGCGGAACGTGCTACCGGTACGATACGATCCACCCGACCGAGCCGTGCCTGGTCTGCGATCCGGGGACGAGTACCGACGACTGGACACCGCTGCCCGAAGGCACCTCGTGCGAGGACGGACTGTTCTGCAACGGAGCGGAGACGTGCTCCGCGGAGGGGTTCTGCGTCACGATCGAGCCGGGGTGCGGCACCGGCGGCTGCGTGGACTCGTGCGACGAGAGCAGCGATTCCTGCGTCCCCGCCCACTCGACGGTCGTGTGCCGGACGGCGCTGGGCGGCTGCGACTTCGAGGAGAAGTGCGACGGCACGTCGCTGGAGTGCCCGGCGGACGAGCAAGCCGGCGCGGGGTTCGTCTGCCGCCCGTCGCTGGGATTCTGCGACCCGGAGGAGGTCTGCACCGGAAGCGACCTGGATTGCCCGCCGAATGCCCTCGTCGCGGCGGGGGCCGCGTGCGACGACCTCCAGACATGCTCCACCGTCGACCAATGCGACGGCGCCGGCCTGTGCGCCGGCGTCGAGTTCGTCGCGCCCGGGACCCCGCGCCCGTACCTTCCTCAGAACGGGTCGCGCACCGGCGCCACGGCAGCCGCGCTGCGCCCGATGTTCCGCTGGATGGACTCGGCCTGGGACGGCTGCGCCACGCCGACCTACGACCTGCAGGTGGACGACTCCTGCACCACCCCGGGCTTCGCAAGCTGCAGCTTCCCCACCCCGGAGCTGGAGGCGAACGGAATCACCGGTGCGATCTACATGCCGGCCGCCGATCTCCCGGTCGGCACCGGCGCCCCGGTCGGCCGCCGCTACTACTGGCGCGTTCGCGCCTGCCGCGGCGCCACCTGCTCGGCCTGGAGCGCCGTCTGGAGATTCGACTTGGGAAGGACGCCGCAGGACTTCGACGGCGACGGGTTCTCGGACGTCGTCGCGGGAGCCCCCGCACAGGACGGCACCGCCACCGACGAGGGCGCGGCCTACGTCTTCCTGGGCTCGGCGGCCGGGCTGGCAAGCACCCCCTCACGCACGCTGGCCAACCCCGACCACTCGACGGGCGGCGGCTTCGGCTTCTCCACCGCCGCCGCCGGCGATCTCAACGCCGACGGATTCGTCGACCTCGCCGTCGGCGCCCCGACCGACGCCCTCCCCGTCTTCAACGGCGGACGCGTGTTCGTGTACCTGGGCTCGGCGGCCGGCGTCCCGGCGGCCCCCTCGGCAATCCTGGTCAACCCCGCCGGCCAGGCCGGAGGCCAGTTCGGCGTCGCCGTCGCCGCCGCCGGCGACGTGAACGGCGACGGCTTCGACGATCTCGTCGCCGGCGCCCACCGCCAGGACGGAACCGCCACCGACCAAGGCGCCGCGTGGATCTTCTTCGGCTCGGCCGCCGGCATCGCCACGGCGCCCGACATCACCCTCCCCGCCGCGGTCCCCGAGGCCTTCTGCGAGTTCGGGCGCAGCGTCGCCGGCGCCGGCGACCTCGACGCCGACGGCTTCGCCGACGTGGTCGTCGGCGCACCGTACCAGGACAACGGCGCGGACGACGAAGGTGCCGCCTACGTGTACCTGGGCGCGGCGAGCGGACCCGCGACGGTCCCGTCGGTCTCGCTCGACGACCCGACCAACCAGGCCGACGCGCGTTTCGGCGCCTGGGTGGCTACCGCGGGCGACATCAACATCAACGGCTACTCCGAGCTGCTCGTCGGCGCCCCGGCACAGGCCAACCCGACGGCCTCCGAAGGCAACGTCTACGTCTACTACGGCATCGCGACGGGCGTCCCGACCGTGCCGTCCGGGACCTTCGACAACCCGGGCGCGCAGAGCGGCTGGTTCGGGACCTCGGCCGCCTCGGTGGGCGACGTGAACGGCGACGTGAACCCCGATATCGCGATCGGCGCGCCGTTCCAGGACAGCGGCGCGACGGACGAAGGCAACGCCTTCCTCTACAACGGCTGCTACTGCGGCGTAATCCGCACGACCCCGGTGACGACGACGCTCGACAACCCGGACGACCAGGCGAACGGACACTTCGGCCAGGCCGTTTCCGGCGGCGGCGACGTGAACCGCGACGGCTTCGCCGACCTCGTCGTCGGCGCGTCGTCCCAGGACGAGGACCCGGCGGACCGCGAAGGCATGCTCTTCGTCTACCACGGCTCCACCTCCGGACTCCCGACCACGCCGACGCTGCGGCTGGCGGACCCGGGAGAGGACGCCGGCGCGCTGTTCGGGTGGAGCCTCGATTGAGGGCTGCGTCATGAAGCGTGCTGTTGTCGTCTGGACCGTCCTGCTGCTCGCCGCCGACGCGGCCGCCGTGCCCGGGCCTGAGACCACGGCCGTGGTCGCGAACGCGAACGACGCCCAGAGCGTCGCCCTGGCGGAGGCGTACGTCGCCGCGCGCGACGTCCCGGACCGCCAGCTATGCCTGCTCGATCTGCCGTCGATGACGGACGTGTCGCTGGACGAGTTCCGCACGCGGCTGCTCGAGCCGCTCCGCACGTGCCTGGGCGACGGCGGCGTGCTCGAACGCATCGAGGCGGTGCTGCTGGTGCGCGGCGTACCGCTGCGGGTGGCGATCCCCGTGGGCACGGAGACGAGGCTCGTGTCGCTCGCCGCCGCGCTCATGCTGTGGGACAGCACGATGAGCGACGGCACCGCGCTCCTGGGCCGCGAGCCGGGACGCACCGCCGACTGCGGCGGCACGCCGTGCTACGCGGCCAACTGGAACAACCCGTTCCGCAGCGGCGTCTTCGGGACCGGATGGACCGCCACCGTCGGCCTCGTCACCTGGCGACCCGTGCTCGTCACCATGCTCCATGGACGCTCCTACGAGGACGCCGCCCTGCTCCTCGACAGCGCGCTCGCCGCCGAGGCGGCGGGCGGGGCGCGAGGCGAGTTCCTCTTCATGGACGGAGCGGATCCGGCACGCGCCGCGCTCGATCTCACCTACGACGGCGCCATCGCCGCCCTGCACGAGCGGGGATTCGCCGACGCCGCCCGCGTGCCCTTCGGCGCCGACACGACGGGACACACGCTGGCCGCGTTCTTCACCGGCACCGCCTCGCTGGGCACGACGATCGAAGGCAACACCTTCCTGCCCGGAGCCCTGGTCGACAACCTCACGAGCTTCGGCGCCGTGCCCGAGAACTTCGAGCCGACGGGCGAGTCCCAGGTTTCCATCGCCCGTTGGGTCGCCATGGGCGTCGCCGGCGTGCACGGCACCACCAGCGAGCCGCTCAACAACGTCTTCCCGAACCGCTGGCTGGTCGTCGATTACGTCGACGGCAGCACCCTCGCCGAAGCGTTCCACCGCCGGCTGCCGAACGCGTACTGGCACAACCTCGTCCTCGGCGACCCGATGGCCGCACCGTACGCGCCAAGGCCGACGGTCGCCTTCGAGGGGCTCGCCGACGGCGACACGGTCGAGGGCTCCAGGCGCGTGACGATCCGCGTCACGGATCGCTCGGGACGCGGCGTGGAATGGATGAAGTACTACGCCGACGGACTCGGGATCGGAGGCGTCATCGACGGCGGAACCCTCGAGGACGCGTGCCTGGCCCTTCCGCCGGGCGACGACGTGCAGGTTCTGGCCGTCGCGCAGCTCTTCGACGACGGGAGCGAGCAGGGCCAGTACCGCCCCAAGGGCTGGAGCGCCGTCCACGTGCGCGTCGTCCCCGGCCCGACCGACTGCCCGACCGCCGCCGACGCCGACGCGGACGGTGACGGCGACACGGGCGCGGATGCGGACACGGACGGCGGCACCGACGTCGCCGCGGACGGAGACCCGGATTCCCTCGCCGAGGCGGACTCGTCGGTGGACTCGGGCGGAAGCGACGACAGCCCGGACGACGGTTGCGGCTGCCGCGCGCCGGGCGACCGCGGCGCGGAGCCCCTGGCCTCACTCTGGATCGCGCTGGGCGCCGCTCTCATCCTGCGCCGTTCGCGCCGGTGAGGGCTCCGGTCCGGAGCTCACGACAGGAAATACCGCACGAGCCAATCGATGCGGCCGCGCTTCACGAAGTGCATGCCGGAGAATTTCATCACCTCGCGGATCCGCTGCCGGCGCTCGGGCGCGTAGCAGTGCGTCTGGCAGGCCTTGCACTTCGGCTTGGGGTCGTACGGGCAGGCCCGCAGCCGCGCCTCCGCGTAGTCCAACAGCTCGCGGCACTCGGGACACAAGCCGCCACCGGCCGGCGCATGCTTCCGCTCGCAGTACACCTCGATGAAACGCGTGAGGGTATACAGGTCGGACGCGATCGCCGCGTCGTTCCCCGCCGCCGCGCGGCCCCCCCGCGGTGCGGCCTTGGGCGCGGCGGCGCTCATGCGTGGGCCCTCGGCGCACCCTCCCGCGGGGCGGCGGCCGTCTCGAACGTACGCGTTTCCAGGATCTCGCCGCCGATGCCGATCGTCACGGCCTTCACCGGAACGGCCTTGCCCGACGCCCGAGCCGCTTCCACCGCGGCCTGGACGATGCCGCCACAGCACGGCACCTCCAGGCGCAGCACCGTCACGGAACGGACGTCCGAGTGCTGGAAGATCTGCGTCAGCTTCGTCCGGTAGAACTCCAGATCGTCGAGCTTCGGGCAGCCGACGACCAGCGACTTCCCTTCCAGGAAGTCGCGGTGGAACTCGGCATAGGCGAACGGCACGCAGTCGGCCGCGATCAGGAGGTCGGCACCCTGGAAGTACGGCGCGGCCGGCGGGACCAGCGCGAGCTGCACCGGCCACTGCGCCAGACGCGACGACACCCGGCCGCTGGGGTCCTCCTTCGCCGCCGCTCGCGGCGCCATCACGCGCATCCGCGACCCGGGACAGCCGCCCGCATGCGCCGCGTGCATCCCGCCCGGTCCGGCCTGCGGACTCCCCTGCGCGTGCACGTGACCGTGGTCGCCACCGGGGGCGTGGGCGTGGACGTGGGCGGCCGGACCGGCAGCCGGTGCCTCGACCGCCGCGGCCCCGTCGTGCGCGTGCGGTTTGTGTTCCCGCCCCATCTTCGCCAGGTGCTCGCGCGTCGCGTCCTCGTCGTAGGCGTCCGCCTCGCGCTGCTCGATCGTGATCGCGCCCTGCGGGCACTCGCCCAGGCAGGCACCCAGCCCGTCGCAGTAGGTCTCGCTCACCAGCTTGGCGACGCCGTCCACGATGCGGATCGCACCCTCGGCGCACGCATCGGCGCAGAGGCCGCAGCCGTCGCACTTGCTCTCGTCAATGCGGATGATCGATCGGGCTTGCTTGTTCATGATGTTCTCCTCGCCTCCTGCACCGGAACGTACGACGGCGCGGCGAAGTGCGCCTTGACCTGGGTCAAGAAAGGGGGCTGCTGGCAGCTGATCGCTGGTCGTGGGCCGGCGCTGGGGGACTGGAAGCCACCACGAGCTACGAGCCACGAGCCGCCGGCACTTCCTTGCGATCGCCCGCGAGAGCCCGCAACCGCTTGGGATCCACCACGAGGACGTCGCGGCCGACGACACGGATCGCGCCCTCCTGCTGCAGCTTGTACAACGTGCGCGACAGGGTTTCGCTCACGGTCCCGAGCCGCCGCGCGAGCAGCGCCTTCGTCGTGCCGAGCGGGATGCGGGCGCCGGAGCGCAGGTCCAGCGACCGGGCGGACGCCTCGCGCAGCAGGAACCCGGCCAGCCGGGCCTGCACGTCGCGCAACGACAGGTCCTCCACCAGGTCGACCAGACGCCGCAGCCACAACGCCAGCCCGCCGAGCAGCCGCAGTGTCAGCTCGGGGTTCCGCCGCAGCAGGTCCAGGAACGGCGCAGCGGGAATCGCGATGAGCGTCGACTCCTCGAGCGTCTCCGCCGCCGCGGGGAACGCCCGCCCCGCGAAGATCGCCGCCTCCGCGAACGACTCCCCCGGGTGCGCCACGTGCAGGATCTGCTCGCGCCCCTGCTCGCCGAGCTTGAACACCTTCACCCGCCCGGCCGCGACGACGTAGAACCGATCCGCGGGATCCCCGGCTTCGAACAGCGGCGTCCCGGCGTCGAAACGCCGCGCCCCGGCAAGCGCCGCCACCAGCCGCAGATCGGCCTCGGGCAGCTCGGCGAACAACCGGCAGTTCCGCAGCGCCGCGGGGACGTTCATCGCCCGACCCGCTTGCGCGCCTGCCGGCGCGCGTGCGCCCGCGCGCGCTCGCGACCGTCCCGGTGCAACGCGGGATTGAGCGCGCCCGCGATGTCGCCGAACCGTGTCAGACGGCACCGGCCCTTGCGCCGCATCAGCGCCGCGTGCTCCCCGTCCTCGACGAACGCGACGATGCGCGCGATCGACGACTCCCCATCGACGAAGCGCCAGGGGAAGCAGCCGATGAGGGCGCGGCGGTTGAGCAGCAGGTCGATGTCCCCGCCCAGGCACTCCGCGTGGATGATCCCATGGTCGAACATCTCGATGTGCATGAGCTGGTACTTGTCGTCGGGGAACACCGCGCCCAGGCCGCGGCCGTAACGCTTCGTCATGTGCCGGTCGCACTCCGCCGCCTGCCGCGGCATCCACTCGCGGATCTTCGTGTTCATCGGATGGTCCGCCGAGCCGCAATCCACCCCGATCCAGCGCAGCTTGCGCCGCTTGGCCCACTCCGCGAACTCGCGGTCCGGTCCGGGGTGCTTGACCATGTACCGCACCTCGTCCGCCACCGGCTGGTCCCACCCGAAGTGATGGAACCCCGTGTGCACGATCAGGATGTCCCCGTCCCGCACCTCCACCCGCTCCTCCACCATCGCCGACGTGTAGACCTCGTAGTCCTTCACGGCGTCCGAAAGATCGACAATCACCCCCTCGTGCATCAGGAAGTCGAGATCCAGCGCCGCGATGTCCTTGCCCGGCGTGAAGAAGTGGATCTCCCCGTCCAGATGCGTCCCCACGTGGTTCGAATGCGTCACGAGCTGCCCGTTCGCCCCGTTCGGCGCCAGCCGCTTGAAGTACTTCACCTCCAACGGCTCGTACGTCGGCCACGCGGGCGTCGCGACGCCGAGGGGGATGGTCAGGTCGATCGGTTTCATGCACGGCCTCCCTTCCAGGGTGGGGAACGCAAAGTTCTCGGTTCTCAGTTCTCAGTTCCGTAGCGCCTGATGAACGCCCGTGCGGCGTCCAGGAAGCACTCCAGCGGCGGTCTCACCAGCCCGGCGCCGACCATGCCGACGCCCGGCTCCTTGTGGGCGATGCCGGTGTTCACGGCCGGGACGATGCCGGTTTCGACGATCTTCAGCAAGTCGAAGCCGGTCGGCGTCCCGCGGAAATCGAGCGCCGGGATCTGCCAGCCGTCGTTCTCCGCAAACGTGATCCCGTACATCCGCAACGTCGTCGCCACCGCGTCCTCGGGCGTCCCGCCCACGAAACGCACGATCGCCGGCGCCGCGGCCATCGCACAGCCGCCGATGCCCACCGTCTCCGTGATCACCGAGTCCCCGATGTCCGGCGCCGCGTCCGCGGGACCGTAGCCGGGCAGGTACAACCCCTCCACCCGCGGCGAGGGCGCCGTGAACCACCGCTCGCCCAGCCCCGCGATCCGTACTCCGAAGTCCGTGCCGTTGCGCGCCATCGCCGCCACGATCGTCGACCACGGGATGTCTCGGATCGGGTCCACCGAGGCCTTCGCCGCGGCCATCGACAGGTTGAGGAAGAAATGGTCGTTGCCGTGGATGAACTCGAAGACCCGCGCAACGTCCTCCGCGCCCGCCCCGCTCCGCGCCAGGTGCGGCGCCAGCTCGCGGAGCAGGAGCGACGTCGCGGCACGATTGCGGTTGTGCAGCTCGTCACCCATCTGCAACGCCTGCGCGATCAACGGGCGCAGCTCGATCGGTCCGTGACGCTCCAACGCCCGGCCCAGCACCGGCGCCAGGACGTCGCGCATCCAGCGCAACCGCTCCAGAACCTCCTCGCCGAACGCCCCGTAACGCAGGACCTTGCCCAGACCCTCGTTCAACGTCGCGAACGCCGCGCCGCCCGAAACCCCGTCTTCCACCACCCACACCGGCATCGAGGCCGTCACGACCCCCGCCATCGGACCCACCGCCGCATGGTGGTGGCATGGCTCGAACGCGATCCTCCCCGACGCCGCCAGCGCCTCGGCCTCGGCCCGATCCCGGGCCAGGCCCTCGTGGAGCAGCCCGCCGACGACGGCGCCGCGCATCGGTCCGCACATCCGCTCCCAGGTCACGGGAGGCCCGGCATGCAGCACGAGGTCGCGGCGCATGCCGGGGATCTCGTCCAGCGCCCGGCCGATCCGCGCGACCCGCGGCCGCGCCGCCAGCAGCAGCTCCACCGCCCGCTGGTTCGCGTCGTGGATCTCCTTCCCGTGCCGCGCGACCAGGTCGTCCAGCCGCTCGGCGAGCGCCGCGTCGCCGGCCGCCGGCGGTCGCCAGTCGACATGCACCACCGGCACGCCGCGCTCGTGCAGCGCCTGCGCGAACGACTCGAGACCGAGGTTGAGGACGCGGAGGGGAGAGGGGAGGGAGGGGAGGGAGGGCGCGGAGTCCGGATTCACCGCTGAGGCCCTTCGACGGGGCTCAGGGCAGGCGCTGAGGACGCTGAGAGGAACGCTGAGAGAAGACGATTCGGGGCAGCCGGGCCCGGGCTCCTGTTTCCCGGGCCCTGGCCCTTCGTCCCTGTGCTCTCTGCGTCCCTGCGCCTCTGCGCGAACCTGCCCTGAGCGAAGTCGAAGGGATCCACCTTCCCCCCTCCCCGCGGCGCCGGATGAAAGGCGCGAGGCGACGAGTGCGGCCAGGCGCGACGCGGACGCGTTGGCCGGCATCACCGCGACGCCCTCCGAACGCAGCTTCGCGACCTGCGCCGCGCGGTCCTGCGGATCGCGATCCGTTCCGACCACCGAGGCGATGACCGTCAGCGCTCCCCCGGCGCGTCGAGCGCCGTCCCGCATCCGCCGCACCGCCGGGAGCAACGCCCCGGCCGGGTCCGCGTGGGCGCCGTGGCCCAGCACCACGTCCAGCAGCACCACCGCGATCGCCGCATCGTCCGCCTCGGCCTCCATCCGCTCGGTGCGCACCGTCGGGTCGATCATCGGATGCGGCCGCCCGACCGTGAAGCAGTCGTCCCCGAGGTCGACGACCGAGTGGCCCTCGCTGCGCCGCGGGTCGGCGAGCCGCAGCCCCGCATCGGGATGGATGTTGCTGCGCACCTCCGCCAGGCGGTCGGAGAGGAGGAACAGCGCCTCGTCGCACAGCGTCCCGCCCGCGAAGTACCCGCGCACGAAACGCTGGGAGGACGACTTGCCTTCGCACTCCCGCGCCGCCAGCGCGTCCAGCTCCGCATCCGCCGCTGTCCCCTCGCCACGTTCGGTCGAATCCCCACGAAGCAGCGTCACGGCGTCACGCGCGGCGTCCTCCAGGGTCGCGGAGCGGACGACGTCCTTGGCCTCCCGGGTGCCCGTGGCGCGAGCTCCGCCCACGAAATGCGCGACGCAGGGCTTGCCGCACGCCTGGAGCGCCTCCAGGACCCGCGCCGCGACCGCTGGGGCCGGCGGCTTGGAGACGGCGACGATCACCTTCGTACCGGGGTCGGCGGCCAGGACGGCAATGCCCTGGAGGAACGTCCGCGCGCCCACCGGCACCGACAGGTCGCGCCCCCCGGTGCCGATCGCGTGGCTCACGCCCTCGCCCAGCCGGTCGATGCAGGCGCTCACCTCCTGGATGCCCGTCCCCGCCGCGCCCACGATGCCGATCGCACCGCGCCGCACCTCGTTGGCGAAGCACAACGGCACGCCGTCCAGGATCGCCGTGCCGCAGTCGGGGCCCATCAGCAGCCGTCCGGCGGCGACGGCACGGGTCTTCAGCTCGACCTCCGCGTCGAGCGGCACGTTGTCGGAGAAGAGCATCACGTGCAGGCCGCAGGCCAGCGCCTTGCGCGCCTCGAGCGCGGCGTACCTTCCGGGCAGCGAGATCAACGCCACGTTCGCCTCGGGCAGCCCCGCCAGCGCTCCCGCCCGGCTCGGCGCGCGCGACAGCCCACCGCCCGCCGCGGGCACGCACCGCCGCGCCCGCAGCAGCTCGTCCAGCCGGCCCTCGACCGCGTCGCAGGCGCCCCCGTCGACCGCGTCGATCGCGACCACCAGATCGTTCGGACCCGCGCCGGCCGGTCCCTCCGTCCACCCCAGGTCGACCAGACGCTGGACGTTGTACGGCGTGGCCATGGCGACCACGACGTCGGCGACGCCCGCGCCGCCCTTGAGCGCGGCGCTGACCTGCATCAGCTTCACCGAGTCGTGGTACGAGTCCTTGCGGACGACGCAACGTCTCATGACGCACGACCCCATCGGTGTTCATCGGTGTTCATCGGTGGTTTTCTTCCGCCCGGCCTTCTTGATCGCCAGGTAGACCCGCTCCGGATTCAGCGGCAGCTCGAAGAAGTCGATGCCCAGCGCGTCGGCCAGCGCGTTGCCGATCGCCCCGGGGATCGAGATCATCGGGTGCTCGGCCACGCCCCGCGCGCCGTAGGGCCCGTCGAGCTGCGGCGTCTCCACGATGTGCTGCGACATCCGCCGCGGGATGTCCTTCGCCGTCGGGATCTTGTAGTCGACGAAGCCCGCGTTGCGGAACCGGCCCTGCGCGTCGAACAGGAACTCCTCGGAGACCGCCGAGCCGATGCCCTGGACCACGCCGCCGATGATCTGCGTCACCACCTGCTGCCGGTTCAGCGTCTTGCCCACGTCGAAGGCCGACGCGAGATGGAGGATCTCGATGTCGCCCGTCGCCGTGTCGACCTCCAGCTCCACCGCGTGCGCGCCGTACGTCCAGTCCAGCGCCGGACGGCCCTGGCCGGTCTCCGGGTCGAGGTGCGTCAGGCCCTGGGCGATGTAGCGCCCGCGGCCGATCACCGGACCGCCGATCGAGTTGCCGTTGGGATAGGTGTAGCCCATCACGAGCCGCCGGTAGTCGAGCGACGAGCCGGGATTGTGGACGACGGACACCTTCCCGTCCGCACAGACCAGCTCCGATTCCGGCGCGTGCAGCACCTGCGCCGCGACCGCCCTGAGCTGCGCCAGGCAGTCGCGCGCGGCATCGATCACCGCGTTGCCGCCCATGAACGCGAACCGGCTCGCCACCGTCTGCCAGTCGTACGGCGTGAAGTCCGTGTCGCACTCCCACACCACGTGGATGCGGTCGACCGGCAGCCCCAGCTCCTCCGCCGCGATCTGCGCCAGCGCCGTGTACGTGCCCTGGCCGTAGTCGACCCCCGAGACCAGGAGATCCACCGAGGCATCCTCGTTGAACTTGAGGATCGCGCTGCACGACGTGAACACGGGCATCGCGGGCGCCTTGTGCAGCAGGGCCAGGCCGCGACCGCGACGCCTCGTGCCCCCGGGGGCGGGCCCGGACCGCGGCTCGCCCCAGCCGACCGCCTTCGCCGCCGCCTCCAGGCACAGGTCCGGACGGCCGGGGTTCGCCGTCACCTCCTCGCCCGTGATCGTCGTCGACCCCGCGCGCAGGCAGTTGCCGATGCGGATCGCGTACGGGTCCAGCGCCAGCTCGCGGGCGATGAGGTCCAGGTTGCGCTCGATGCCCCACAGCACCTCGAGGTGCCCGAAGCCGCGGTAGGCCGTGCCGAAGGTCTTGTTCGTGTAGACCACGAGCGAATCGATGTGGCAGTTCGGGATGTCGTACGGGCCGGCGCCGGAATACGCCGCGGCGCGACCGACGTTGACGCCGTAGTCGGCATACGCGCCCGCGTCCCAGAGATACTCCACCTCCAGGGCCGTGATCCGTCCGTCGTTCCGGACGCCGGTGCGGATCCGGCTGCGCAGGCCCTGCCGCGAAGGCATCGTGTGGAACGCCTCCTCGCGCGAGATCGTCAGCTTCACGGGCCGCCCGTCGGCCTTCCGGGAAAGACAGTAGACCAGCGGCTCGAGGTGGATGCCGGCCTTGCCGCCGAAACCGCCCCCGACGTACGGCACCCGCACGTGGATCCGCGACAGCGGGATGCCGAAGCACACCGAGAAGAGCTGGCGCACCGTGTACGGCGACTGGGCCGAGCTCACGATCTCCACGCGGCCGTCGGGCAACGCCTGCACGATCGCCGTGTGGGTCTCCAGGAACGCGTGCTGCACCGGCGGGTTGGAGAAGGCATGCTCGAACGTCCGGTCCGCCGCGCGGAACCCCGCCAAGAGGTCGCCCTTGCGGATCTTCTGGTGGTGCGCGACGTTGGTCCCGGGCCTCGGGAAGAACACGCCCTTCATCCGGCCGTACTCGGCCAGGCCGGGATGGACCAGCGGCGCGTCCGGCGCCAGCGCGGCAACCGGGTCGAGCACCGCCGGCAGCGGCTCGTACTCGATCCGGATCCGCTCGCACGCCTCCTCCGCCGCCAGCTCCGTCTCCGCCGCGACCGCCGCGACCGCCTCGCCGCAATAGCGCACGACGTCCCGCGCCAGGATGCTCTTGTCAATCATGTACAGGCCGACCTTGTACGGCAGGTCGGCGCCGACCAGCACGGCCCGGACGCCGGGCACCTGCTCCGCCTCGCCCGTGTCGACCCGCACGATGCGGGCCGACGCGTGTGGCGACGTCTTGATCCTCGCGAAGAGCATCCCCGGCCAGGCCATGTCGTGGACGTACGTCGCGCAGCCGCGGACCTTGGCCTCGCCGTCGATGCGCGGCACGGGACGCCCGACCCACCGCAGCTCCCGATCGTTCGCTCGCGACGTCATGGCCCGCGACCCTCCCCCGCGCCGGCGGAGGCGGCAGGAGGAACCACGGACCCCTCCGCCGCCTCCTCCTCCGCCGCCGCCGCGATCGCGTCGATCACCGGCTCGTAGCCCGTGCAGCGACAGAGGTTGCCCGCGATCGCCTCGACGATCTCCTCCCGCGACGGGCGCGGATTCCGCCGCAGGAGCGCACGCGCCGAAAGCACCATCCCCGGCGTGCAGAAGCCGCACTGCAGCGCCGCGTGGTCGATGAAGGCCCGCTGCAACGCCGACAACGAGCCGTCCGGCCGCGCCTCGCCCTCGATCGTCCCCAGCTCCCGGCCGTCCGCCTCCACCGCCAGCACCAGGCACGCGTTCACCGCCCGGCCGTCGAGCAGCACGGTGCACGCACCGCACTCGCCCACGCCGCAGCCCTCCTTCGCGCCGGTCAGGTACAGGCGCTCCTTCAGCGCCGCGAGCAGCGTCTCGTGCGCCGCCACCTCGATCGAGCGCGGCTTGCCGTTGACCACCAGCCGGATCGTCCGGCGCGTCGCCTCCATCACGGCCCCCTACCCCGCCCCCGCCGCAAGCTCGGCAAGCATCCCGGTCACGAACCGCTTCGCCATGTCCGTGCGGTACTCGGCGCTCCCGCGGTTGTCCGAAATCGGCCGCAGCGCCGCCGCCACGCGCGCCCACGCCGCCTCGATCCACGGGGCGCCGGCGGCGCCGCGGGAGGGGAGGAGATCGTCGAGCGCGAAGACCAGCGGCACCGGGGCGCAGGCGCCGACCGCCAGCCGCAGCGTTCCGGCGTCCGGACAGGCGCACGCGGCGGCGTTGACCACCGCCAGATCGTGCCCGCGGACCCGCTGGCGCTTGCGGAACCGCCCCCGCGACACCGCCGCCCGCGGGGGAATCTCGACCCCCAGCACCCACTCGCCCGGCCCCAGCGCCGTCCGCTTCACGCCGGCGAAAAACCCGTCCAGCGGGACGGTTGCCTCGCCGCCGTCGGTCCTCCGCACCCGCACCGACGCGCCCAGCGCCAGCAGCGGCGGCGCCGTGTCGGCGGCGGGCGAGGCGTGGCAGAGGTTGCCGGCCAGCGTCGCGCGGTTGCGCACCTGGTGCGTGCCCACGCTCACCGCCGCCTCCCGCAGGAAGTCCGGCGCGCCCGCCTCGCCCGCGACGCGGTTCAGCGTGACGGACGCGCCGACGAACGACGGGCCCCCGCCGCCGTCGAAGCGGCACTCGTCCAAGCCCTCGACGCGCTTCAGGTCGAGCACCACGGCGGGGCGCACCACGCCCGCACGCATGTCGACCAGGAGGTCGGTGCCGCCGGCGAGCAGCGCGGCGCCGGGATGCGCCAGCAGCAGCTCCGTGACCTCGCGCGGCGTTCGCGGAGCGTGATACTCGAACGGTCGAATCATGGGACCCCTCTCGGCGCCGCTAGCGGCCCTCGTCGTCCGCGGCGGCCCACTCCTTGAACGTCGGCAGCAGCGCCTTGAACGCCGCCGTGTCGGAGCGGCCAAGCAGCTCGTAGGCCGTCATCTCGGCGGTGGAGACCACCGCCCCGGCCCGAGTGATGCGGCCGAGGCCGCGCTCCCAATCCAGCACCGCGCGCGAGGAGACGGCGTCCGCGGCGACGTGGACGCCGTACCCGGCGGCGAGGGCGTCGAGCGTGGTCTGCAGGACGCAGATGTGGGTCTCGCACCCGGCCACGAGGATCGTCGGCCGCCGGCACGCCACCACCGCCTCGCGCACCGCCTCGTCCCCCAGGCACGAGAAGATGTCCTTGCGCAGCCTGGCGTGGCCGGGCAGGCGTTCCAGCTCCGACGCGATCTCCGGCACCGTCGCCCCGATCCGCTCCGGGTTGTGCTCGGTCACCACGACCGGGATTCCCAGCACCCCGGCCGTCCGCAGGAGCAGCCGCGTCGCTCGCAGCACGCGGCCCTTGTGCCGGAGGAACGGGACGAACTTTTCCTGGAGGTCGATCACCAGGAGCTGGCAGTCGTTCGCGTCGAGCCGGCGACCCCAGACGCCCGATTTCGTTCTCCGCCTCCGCACCGCCATCGGCCTGGCTCCCTTCGTCCCGGCGTCAGCGCCGGGCCCCCTTGCGCAGGTGCGCCGGGATCTCGTCGCGCCGGAAGACGTCCTTCTCCGTCTCGCGGCGCCGGATCACGGCGGCCTCGGCGCCCGTGACCAGGACCGCGGCCGGGCGCGGCATCGCGTTGAAGTTCGAGCACGAGACTTCCTGGTAGGCGCCGGTGTCGAGGAACGCGAAGACGTCGTCGACCTCCAGCCGCGGGGCGCGGATCGTCGGCATCAGCCGGTCGCCGTAGCAGCTCCGGCCCACGACGTCGACCTTCTCCACCGCGGGTGCGTCGGCCTTGTTCGCCACCCGGAAGTCGTGCAGGTGGTGCTCGTATCGCCCGCCCGTGAACCAGAACTCCGTCGTGTCCAGCGCCGCGATCTTCCACCGGATCGGACGCTCGGTGCTCTTCAGGGCGCGGACGGTGGCCAGGTGGATCCCCGCGTTGCCGTGGATCGAGCGCCCGGGCTCGAGCTGCAGCGTCACGCCGGCGGTGGGGATGCCGTGCCGTCCCAGCTCGCGCCGCAACGTCGCCGTGCACGCCGCGGCGTAGGCCTCGATCGTCGGCGCCGGGCGGTCGTTGGGCGCCATCGCCACGGCATCGATGAGCGGCGCGAGCGCCGCGTAGCGGCGCGCGCTCCCCAGGTGCTGCAACGCGCGGGACAACGCGTACAGGGCGCCGAGCTGCGCCGGCGCCGTGTAGTCCGTGGCGGCGTTGTGCGGATCGCGCGGGATGGCGAAGCCGCCGCCGATGTCGATCTCGCGCGGCCGATAGCCGCCGAGCAGCTCGCAGGTGCGCGCGATCTCCGCGGCGTACGTGCGCATCTGCTCCTCCCAGTACCGCGTCGACGGGTGGTGGCGGCCGTGGTGCTGGTGGAAGCCCACCAGCTCGACGTGCTTCGCCGCCCGCAGCCGCGGCACGATCGCCCGGATCTCGTTCCACGACAGCCCGCCCTTGTACGCGATGGCCGCGATGTCCGTCGGCACCAGCCCCTCGGGCACGAAGTTGCTGGCATCGATGAACCCGGAAAGGACCGGCTTGAGGCGCAGGCGGACCTGCGCCGTCTTCCCCGCCTCCGCCGCCGCCCGCTCGATCCGCTCCAGCTCGTCCTCCGCGTCGATCGTCAGCCGCACCCCCGCCTCGACGCTGCGCCGGATGTGGCGGTCGTCCTTGGGCACGCCGTTGACCGAGATGAACTGCGGCTCGAAGCCGACCTTGAGCGCCACGGCCAGCTCGCCGGCCGAGTACACGTCGCAGCCGCAGCCCTCGGAGGCCAGCACGCGCTGCACCGCCGTGATCCAGTTCGCCTTGGCCGCCGGCATCACCTTCACCGGCCCGTCCGGCCAGCCGCGCGCGAACGCCTCGCGGAACCGCCTCACGTTGCGCCGGAGCTGGTCCTCCGAGACGACGAACAAGGGCGAGCCGAACCGCCGCACCAGCTCGACCGCGTCCTGCTCCTCGATCCACAGCCGTCCGTCCCGCACCGACAGGCAATCGTCCAGTCGTCGAATGTCGGTCATGCGCCGAGTGTGGACGAACCGGCGGAGTTGGGCAATTGGATCTTCGTCGCCGGTCGCCGGGCCTACACGTTGAGCTTCTTCCGGGCGGCCATCTGCACACCGCGCGGGACGTCGCCGGACTTGGCCAGACGCCGCAGCTCCGTCTCCCCGACCCGGTCGAGCAGGCGGACGGCGGCGGACTGGGGCGTCTTGGGGTTGCGCACCAGCGCCGCGACCACCCCCGGGTTCTGCACCCAGTCGCGGTTCGCGGCGATCGTCTGCAGTGCGTCCGGCGAAGCCTGCCGCGAGCCCGCGAGGTACCGGACCTCCTCGATCGTGATGTGCTTGTTCTGCAGCAGGAACGTCTGGATCGTCTTGTTCGGGTCCTTGACCAGGATCAGGCGCGCGGCGCGGTCGCCGTGCGCGGCCAGGTGCATGCGCTGCTGCGCGTTCATGTCGCGGATCTGGTCCACCAGCAGCGCGGACGGCTTCTCCCCGGCCCCCTCGCCGGGCGCGGGCGGCGAGACCTCGTCCGCGGTCGGGACTGCCGGCACTCCGCCGAGCTCCACCGCAGGCGCGCAGGCGACACCCTCCGCCGGGCCCGGCGAAGCCGGCATCGGCGCGGCTTCGGCCTCCTTGAGCCACCCGATGCGCGTCGGCTCGGACGAGGCGGCGAGGCGGGAGACCGACGCGAACCACGCCTCCAGGACCCGGCGCGCCGCGGCCGCGTCGCACAGCTCCAGCGCCACGCCGGCGCCCGCGTACACCTGCAGCACGCGGACCCTGAAATCCGCGACCTCGCCGTGAGGCGCCCGGACCCGCAAGAGGACGTCCGCCAGCTCCGCCGGCGCAGGCGCGGGCTCGGGCACGAACAGGCACCCCCGGCCCAGGTGCTCCCGCTGCGCCAGCAGCTCACGGGTCCCCCGGAAGTCGATCAGCAACACGTCCAACGCCGGCGCTCCGTCGCCCCCCGGGCCGCCCCGGAGTTGATCACAGGAAGGCCGACGGGGCAAGGTCGGAAGGGAAAATCACTCCAGCCGCAGGACGACAACCTGGAGACCGGCGGGAGTCTCGGCCACCAGACGCAGGTCGCCCGGACGCTCGAAGACCCCCTCCCACGGCGCGTCGCCGTCGAGCGACGCGACGGGCGTGAAGCCGAGCATCCGTTCGGCCTTGTCGAGAGCCCGTGCCGCGGCCTCGGGCCCTTCCGGCTTCGGCAGCGCCTCCACGGACGCAACCGGCTCCGCCACGCGGAACCCGACCTCCAGCCACACGGCGCCCGGCGGGCGCGTCGCCCGCCACCGCCAGCCGCCATCGATCGGCTCGACCCGGGCGTCGAGCGGTCCGGGCAGGCGCATCCGTGTCGCCGGATCGCCCAGGATGCCGTACATGAGAAGCTGGTCGCGGCGCAGCTTCGCCAGATCCAGCTCGGGCTCGAGCGAGCCTTCGACGTCCGCAAGCTGCCACTCGACGAGCGCGCTGTGCAGCTCGAGCGACGCGCGCTGGGCCGCGAGCCATAGCTCGCCGAGCCGCCCGTGGGGCACGGCGAGCGCGTGGACGAGCGCGAGGGCCGAGTAGTAGTTCGTCAGCGGGTGGGAGGTCGTCGTGGCGGCGACGACGGCCACGGGGCCGGCCGGGGCGGCGAGCAACGCCTCGGCCAGGCTGCCTTCCGGTGCGGTGAAGTCGCCCGCCAGGCACGTGATCAGGAACGCCGGAGGTCCGGCAGGGCCGTCCGACAGATGCCACCGCACGTCGTCGGTGTCGAACCAGATCTCGCTCTGCCCCAGCTCGAGGGCGAAGAACGCGTCGGTCCAGGAGTGGCCGATCATCAGCGTCGCGAAGCCGCCGGCGCCGAGTGCCCGGGCGAACGTCTCCGGCTGCCGGGCGGGATCGCCGCTCAGGGGATGAGCGCGATCCGCGAGCATCAGCCACAGCGCGGCCCACCGCGGCGTTTCGGTGCCGACGAGCCCGAGCGCGACCTTCGCCACGACGTGGTCGAGACCCGGACCGTAGTCGGGCGACCCGCCCCAGGCGACGAGCCGCAGGTCCGCGACGGACGGCGGCCGGTCCTCCCACGAAGCGATCTTCGCGGCCGCGGCCGCCGCCTCTCCCGCGGTGCGCACCGGAAGCCGGCCCACCGGGATGTCCGGAAGCAGGTCGCCGTCGAGATCCCCGAGCAGCGCGTCGGCGGCGAACAGCTCGGCCTGATCGTCCTGCCAGCGATACAGCTCCCGGCGCGGGGAAGGCACGAGCCACCCACCCCGCTCGGCTGCCCCCGCGTCGTCCCCCGCGAGCAGGATGTACGCCGGCGGTCGAGGCGCGCCCTTCACGGCGGCCCCGGGCGCTTCGGAGGAGACCAGGACCTCGAATCCCTCGGCCGACCGCCGGTGCACGAGCGGCGCCAGCGCGTCGGTGAGCATCTCGGGGCCGACCAGCAGCCAGAGCGGACGCGGCGGGGCCGGCCGGGGCGGGGCGGCATCGGCAGGCGACACGCTCGGCGCCGGCAGCCCCGCGTCCGGCGCCACAGAAACGGACGAGGGCGGCTGTGCGTCCCGCCCCGGCGTGCCGCGGGCGCACGCCGCAACCGCAAGCGCCGCCACGGCCGCGGCGAGCGGCGCGTTCCCGACGACGTGTCTCCTTCGCAAGACGTCCGCCACGAAGCCTCCGGTGCCGAAGCATACGCGTGATCACCGCACGAAATCATGCGACCGCACAACCCCGCCGCCGCCGACGGTACGCCGCCCTGCCCCAAGGCCGGTTGTCTCCCTCTGCGCCCCTGCACCCCTGCGACTCTGCGCGAAATCCGGTCCGCCGCCCGCGCTTGACCCTGGAAGCGTTCGGCGTCACCCTAGCCCCATGCAAGCTGGAACCTCGGTCGCGCCGGGATCGCACACTCCGACTGCCCCTGGAAACGACGTCCGACCGCCGGGCCGAGAGCCCGGCGCGCGAGCTGCCGTCTTCCTCCTGCTCGCGTCGCTCGCCGTGGCCGCCGCGTGCAGCCTGGCGCTGTTCACCGACGAGCCGGCCGACGGAGGCGACGGGGGCGCCGACGTCGACGGCGGTGCCGAGGCGGCGGACGCCGACGGCGACGTGCTCGCCGAAACGGAAGCGGAGACGGAGCCCGACGGGGACGCGCTCGAGGAAGCCGAGGCGGACGGCTCCGCCGGGCGGGCCGTGGGCGAGCCGTGCAACCTCTCCGAGCAATGCGCGGACGGACTGGTACCGGGCGAGTGCATGACGATGGTCGGGGCGATCGAGGCGCCGGAGGGGTACTGCACGGGCATCGGCTGCCTGCGCGACGACGATTGCCCCGGAGGCGCCGCCGCGGCCCTGTGCGCGGAGATGGTCGCCGGCGTCCGCGTCTGCCTCGACCGCTGCACCAGCCAGGCGGAGTGTCGCCCCGGCTATGCCTGCCTGGATCCCGACGGGGACGGCCCGGGCGGCTTCGGCTGCGCGGCTTCCTGCTCGGCGGAAGGCGGGTGTCCGTCCGGCCAGAGCTGCGATCCGGGCGGCTTCCCGCCGCTCTGCCACCTGGATGCGGGCGCCCGCGCCAACGGCGACCCGTGCGAGCACCACTACGAGTGCCGGCCGGGGTCGTACTGCCTCGCCGAGCGCGCGCTGCTCGCCGGCTGGCCGCGCGGGTACTGCACCCAGGACTGCGCCGTGTCCGGGGACTGCCGGAACGGAGGCGCGTGCGTCCTCGCCTGCGCCGACGACGACGGCAGCTCGGTGACCGATCCGTGCGACGACGACGGCATGGCCGGGCTGGATCCCGACAATCAGGGCCTCTGCATGACGACCTGCACGCGCGTCCCGGACAGCTGCTCGCGGCCGGGTTACTCCTGCCAGGCGCTGGGCCCGACCTTCCTGCGCAACCAGGACGTCTGCGCGGTCGCCTGCCGCGATGGGTCCTCGCCCTGCGACAACGTCGGCTGGACCTGCGATCCCAACGCCGGCTCGCTGATCGGCGGCTCAAGCTGGGGCAGCGGGCGCTGCCAGCCGCCGCTCGACGTCCCGGCGCTCGGCGAGCCCTGCGCGGCGACCACCGGCTGCCGCGGGGGGATGTGCCTGGCCGAGTCCGTGACCGGGTATCCGCGCGGGCTCTGCACGGAGGAGTGCGGCGTGGGCGATCCCTGCCCCGAGCCGTTCGCGTGCAGCGGCCTGGGGCTGTTCACCGGCCTGTGCTTCCGCCCCTGCACGCTCGGCGGCACCGAGTGCCGGCCGGGCACGGTCTGCCAGGATCTGGGCTGGGGCATCCTCGCCTGCGCCGCCGCCTGCACCGCGAACGCCGACTGCGACAACACGTGCTGCTCCCAGTTCGGCACCGGCTACTGCGACCCGCACCGCGCCGAGTGCATGCTCTAGACGCTGGCCGCGACCGAGGGAGGGAGACCAATGCGGGCGAAACTGGGTTGGATCGCAGTCGCTTGCGCGTGCGTGTCGTGGACCGCGTGCGGGAAGAAGGAGCCGCCGGCGCCGGGGCCGTCCGTTCCGCCCGCGGTCGCAACAGGGGCGCCGGTCGCGCCCGTCGAGCCGCCGGCCGCCGGCGACGCCGCTGCGGCGCCCGCTGCAGTGGATACGGCCCCGGCCGCGCCCCCGCCGGAGCCACTTGCGCCGCCCGATGCGGGCGTCGCGCCCGCGGAACCGCCGCCGGACGCCGGTCCGGCACCCGAGGTCGCCGCGATCGAGCCTCCCCCCTCGTCGGCGTTCGCGACCGAGCTGGGCGAAGCCGACGGGCTGCGGATCGAGTCGATCGTGCTGTGCTCGGCGATCGAGGAGCGCGTGTGCGTCGGCGAAAAGCGGGAGTTCGAGCCGGGCGAGATGGTGTGGGCGCTGCTGCGGCTGGCCAACACGGAACGCGTCGAGACGGAGCTTCGCGTGGCGTATCTGGAGGCCGGCGGCTCGCCCGCACCGGGTCACGGCCTGCGGCTGCGCGTGCCCGCGCAGGAACGGTACACGACGTTCTCCAAGGCGGCGAAGCAGACGGACGGGCTCTACGACGTGATCGTCACGACCGCCGACGGCGACGAGATCGCACGCGCCGGGTTCCAGGTGGGCGTCGGTGGCGCAACCGCACCGGCGGACGCGGACGCAGCGCCTCCGGCGGTCGTCCAGCCGCCGCCCCCAACCGCCGGCAGCGACGAGCCGTTCGCGCCCAGCTCTTCGACGGGCTTGGGCGTCGCTTCGATCGAGCTGTGCCGCACGCTCGAGAACCGGCGGTGCGCGGAGCCGGCGACGACGTTCGCGCCGCGCGAGCTGGTCTGGGCGCTCCTGCGCGTCACGAACCCGGAGCGGGTGGACACCGAGGTGCGGGTGTCGTACCTCGCCGCAGGCGGCGCGGCCGCCCCCGGCGAGGGCCTGCTGCTGAACGTCCCGCCGCAGGCGCAGTACACGACCTTCGCCAAGGCCGGCAAGGGCAGCGCCGGGCAATACGAGGTCGTCGTCTGCGCGCCCGACGGACGCGAGCTGGCGCGCGCGGCGTTCGAAGTGCGGTAGGGCGCCGGCGCCCGACCCGCACCGTTCCTTTCCTTCCTGACCGCGGTACCAGTGCCCTCAAGTGGCCCAAACCGATCATTTCGGGCCGCGGAATTCGTCCGGCGGGGTCGAAATCCGACCGGCCGGGATCAACGGCTGGATCATCGTTCAGTCCCGGACAACCAACCGACAACGCCCTCCTTCCTTGACCCCCTCCCCCGCCTCGCGATACTCCGCCCTCCCATGCGCGACTTCTTCTATCCGCAGTCCGTGGCCGTGGTCGGCGTCTCGCCGCGGCCGGGAAACCTGGGCCAGGGCATCGTCGGCAACATGACCCGCTTCGGGTTCCGGGGGATCCTCTACGAGGTCGGCGCCTCGGGCGGCGTTTTTTCCGGACGCCGGATCTACCGCTCCGTCTCCGACATTCCCGACAAGGTCGACCTGGCCGTGATCCTCACCCCGGCACGGACCGTGGCGGACGTCCTGCAGGAATGTGGCGAGAAGGGCATCCGACGCGTGGTCGTGGAAACCGGCGGGTTCCGCGAGCACGGCGAGGAAGGGCTGGCCCACGAGGCGCGCGTGGTGGAAGTCCTGCGCCGCCACGGCATGCGGATGATCGGCCCCAACGGACTGGGCGTGATCAACGCCGAGATCGGCCTCGCGGCGCCGTTCATGCCGATCGAAGAACGCTGGCGACCGGGCGACGTCTCGATCATCGCCCAGTCGGGCGGCGTCGGACTGAGCCTGATCTCGCTGCTCGCCGAGGAGAACCTGGGCCTCAACAAGTTCGTCTCGGCAGGCAACATGCTCGACGTCGGCGTCGAAGAGCTGCTGGCGTACCTCGTCGAGGATCCCGGGACGAAGCTCGTCGTGCTCTACCTGGAAGGGATCCGCGACGGACGCCGGCTGATGGAAGTGGCGCGGCGGTCGACCAAGCCGATCCTCGCGATCAAGGGCAACGTCGGCACGCTGGGGAAATCCATCGCCGCCTCGCACTCGGCTTCGCTGTCCAACGACGACCGCGTCGTCGACGCCGCCTTCCGCCAGGCCGGGATCGTGCGCGTGCGCAACGCGACGAACCTGGCCGCCTACATCCACGGCCTCCGCATGCCGCCGATGCGCGGTCCGAACCTGGCCGTGCTCTCGCGCTCGGGCGGCCACGCCGTCCTCGCGGCCGACTCGTGCGAGCGCCACGGCTTCCACCTCTCCCCGTTCCCGCCGGAGTTCCTGCGCGAGCTCGAAAAACACTTCCGCGCGTCCGTGATCAAGCTCACCAACCCCCTGGACCTCGGCGACCTGTTCGACCTCGAGGTGTACCGCAAGATCATCGACCAGACCCTGGAACAACCCGACGTGCACGGCGTCCTGTTTCTCCTCACCTACATCCCGGGCATCGAGGGTCCGGCGGCGCGCGAGGTGCTCAAGTTCGCCGGCGAAGCGGGCCGCCGCCACGACAAACCCGTCGTGCTCTACGTCGCCACCTCGCAGGAAGTGCTGCTCCGGCTGAAGCAGTCGCTGGAACACCCGGTGTGGACCCACATCGAGCTGGCCGTGCGCTCGCTGCGCGTGTCGCAGGGGTACCTCGACGAGGCCCCTCGCTGGCGGCGGACCCCGGCGCCGCCCGACCTGACCGTCGACACCGCCGGCGCCGCCAGGCTCGTCGCCGCCGCCCAGGCCGAGGGACGCGACCCGTACCTGCACGAGGCCGTCCAGGCCCTGGCGTGCTACGGCATCCCCGTCGTCGCCGGAAGACACGTGCACACGCCGGACGAGGCGGCCGCCGCGGCGGCCGCGCTCGGCTACCCGGTCGCGATCAAGATCGTGTCCCGACGCATCTCGCACAAGTCCGACTTCGGCGGCGTACAGCTCAACCTGCGCAGCGAGCAGGGACTGCGTCAGGCCTGGGCCGACATGATGGAACGAATCGCGAAGGCGTTCCCCGACGCGGAGGTGGAAGGCGTCCTCGTCCAGCCGATGGTCACCGGCGGCCGCGAGATGATCGTCGGCGGCCGCCGCGACGCCGCCTTCGGCCCCGTCGTGCTCGTCGGAATGGGCGGGGTGTTCGTGGAGATCCTGCGCGAGGCCGCACTGCGCGTCGCACCCGTGGACCGCGAGGAGACCGTCCGGATGATCGATGAGCTGCCGGGAGCGGCAATCCTGCGCGGCGCCCGCGGCAGCAAGCCGGGAGACGTGGACGCGCTCGCGGACGTCATCCTGCGCGTCGCCCGTTTCCTTGCCGACGTCCCCGCCGTGCGCGAGGTCGACGTCAACCCCGTGCGCGTCTTCCCGCAAGGCGAGGGCTGCGCCGCCCTCGACGCCCGCGTCATCCTCGGCTAGTGCCGGGTGCAGTACGAGGAAAGATCGGCCTCGGGATCACTCGCCAGCGCGCCGGAGATCGCGGTGAGGTCCAGATACGCGTCGTCCGGCTCGTCGCACACCAGCTCCATCGTCGACGGCCGGATCACCCCCGTCCAGGGCACCGCCGCCCGACTGCTGCTGTCCGCGATCGTGTACGCGCCGGCGCTGTTGTCCGCGTCGTGCGTCCAGTACCCGAAGTCGATGCCGTAGCTCTCGACGTAGCTCTGCACCTGCGCCGGCGTGCTCAGGTAGCCGCCCAGCGTCCGGACCACGATGACCCACTTCGTCCCGTTCGCCGCCCACGTCGCGGCACCCGCCGCAATCTGCCGCATGCGCTCCGGACAGGTCGAACAGTCGGTCGCCGTCGCCTGCACGAAGATCGAATGGACGCCCGGATCGCAACGCAGCACCGCCAGGTCCGCGGCCAAGGTCTCCGGGGAGCTGATGACCGCCGACGGCCAGGCCATCGCCGGCACGATCTCATGCCACGCGAAGTCGTACGGCCCCGCCGGATACTCGCACGTGCCGCCGTCGCCGTCGGCGTCGGCGTCGGCATCCGCATCCGCATCGGCATCCGCGTCCGCATCGGCATCCGCGTCCGCGTCGGCATCCGCGTCGGCATCCGCATCCGGACCCACCGTCCCGCAGACGCACTCGTCGGTGGTCAGGTTCCACGTCCCCAAGGCGCCCCCCTCGCAGCAGAGGAAGCTGCCCACCTGGCACCGGGCCTGCGTGCAGGCGAGATCCGAGTCCTCGTCGCAAGCGTTCACGGTCATCCCGGCAATCCCGAGCACAAACACCAGGGCGGTCATCGCGAACGTCCGACGTGTGGTCATCGTCCTTCTCCTCTCGAACCCGCAGTCTGGCCCCACGCACGGCGAAGCGCAAGAGTGGGCGCGCAAGAGTGTGCGCGCTTTGACACCGGCGAAGCTGCACCGTACCCTCCCCGTCGAGGCGAACGCGGGGCGAGGTGACGGCGATGAGCAACGGCAGGCACGGACCGGCGCGATGGGGTTGGTGGCTGGGGCTGGCGCTCGGCTGGGCCTGCCATGGCGACGACGGAACCGGGGACGCCGGCAGCCGGGACGCCGACGCGATGGACGGGGACGCCGTTGCGGAAGATGCGGCCGAGGAGGAAGCGTCGGAGGCAGGGGACGTCGTCGACGACCCGGACGACGGCGGCAGCGACGACGGGGACGAGCCGACGCACTGCACCCCGCCCGCGACGCCCTGCACGACCGACTCGACGACGTGCCAGGGACCGGCCTGCCATTCACCTCCGTTCGCCACCTCCTGCGTCGGCGGCTCCGTGACGGACGGTGCGGGAGCGCCGCTGGCCTACCAGGGCGTCGCCCTGTGCGCCGGCAGCCGCTGCTTCTTCGGCTGCAGCGACGAGGACGGCTGGTTCGCCGTCCACCTCCCGGAAGGCTCCTCCGTGGACCAGCTCGCCGTGTACTTCCCCTCCGGCGGCAGGCGCCACTCCCCCTTCTGCCGCCTCCAGGACCTGTGCGACGACGCCATCCACGTCTGCACCGAGTTCAAGCTCTACACCGCACCGACCGGAGGGAGCGACGTCGGCTACGGCGAGCTGGCGGCGGACGTGCGCGTGGAAGCCGAGGACGGCGCCGCGCTCGTCTTCCGCGCGGGCTCGGAAGTGCTGCTGCCGATCGAGGCCCTCACCACCACCGTCGCCTTGACCCGCTTCCCGCTCGAGGAGCACGTGCCGTGCTTCATCGACCCCGCGAACCTCCCCCTCGCGCTCTACGCCGTGACGCCGATGGACACCCTGTTCATCGAACCCGGGACGATGGTGACGCCGGTCCTGCGCTCGACCGATCTCGATCTGCCCAACGAGACGGGGCTGGCCGCGGGCACGGTGGTCGACGTCTACGTCATCGGCGGCTCGCACCCGCAGGACGCCGGCCTGCTCGAGGGAGAGTGGCGCGCGCTGACCACGGCGACCGTCACCGCCGACGGCACCCGCATCCGCACCGCTCCCGGCGAAGGCCTGGGCTACCTCACCTGGTTCGGCATCTACCCAACGACGCCGTAAGCACCGTCTCTCCCCGCACTTCCCGCACTCCCCGCACTCCCCGCACTCCCCTAGTGGTAGCTCCCCTCGGCCTCGCCGGGCGTGAGCTGCCCGATCTCGCCGTGCATCTTTTCCCAGCGGTCGAGCTGCTGGGTCAGGATGCGGAGGAAGCGCTTGACGTGGCGCGGGGAGGTGATGACGCGGGCACGCACGGAGGCCAGCGGCTGATGGGGATGGATGTGGCAGAAGTCGAGCGTGAACTCGGAGTCGTTGGAGTGGATGAGGACCATGTTGGCGTACACGCCGTGGGCGATGGGCTCGTCGAGCTTGATCTGGAGCTTGGTCGGCTGCGCGGGCGGGACGGGCTGCTGCGGATCGGCCATGGTTTGGCTCCTTCCTTGCGGGCCCCGGCGACGTGCCGGCGGGCTCAGACGATGGGCGTGGCCTTGAGCGCGGCCTTTCCGGCCTTGACGTACACCGAGAACTGCACGTCCTTGCACTTCTGCTTCTGAAGGATGGCGCTGCGGCTCTTGTCGACCGAGGCCTTGAACTTGTCGAACGTCAGGCCCTCGACCGATTCGCCGCACTGGACCTTGGTCGAACGGAAGTCGTTGAACAGCTTGCGCAGGTCGGACTCGCGCTTCTCGCTCGGGTCCACTTTCCCCTGCGCCGCCTCGAGCAGGTCGCCCGGGATCGGGACCACCCGCGTCGGCTCGTCGTAGCCCTCCGGCGCGGCCTCCTCCAAGGCGTCCATGTCCAGGGGCTGCGGCTCGGCCATGTCGAGCGGCGCGGCCGCGGCCGCGGCGGCGCGCGACAGCGCCGCCGACATCGGCGGCGTGGGTGCCGGCGGGGGGAGACGGCCGGGCAGCGGGCTCGCGGCCAGCGGCGCGGCGGGAAGCGGCGAGGGGGACGGCGAGAGCTGGCGCATCAGTACCGCGGGCGGAGGCACGGACGTCGAGGACGGGAGCGCGAAGGGCGGTGGCGGCGGCGCGACCGGAATCGCGGGCGGCGCGCCGGCACCCAGGATGCCGAGGTCGACGCGCGACGGGGCCGCGACCGGCTCCGCCGCCTTGCGCGCGTCCTCCTCGTCGTCGAATCCGGCGATCGGCTGCCCGCCGAGATTCAGTCCGCCGGCGGTGGGGCCGAGAATCTGCGCGACCTCGGGCCCGGACGCACGTGCCGCCCCGGCGACCGCCTTGACCGTCTTGTCCATGGCCGCGTTGACGTCCAGCGCGATCTGGCGGTACTTGCCGCGGAACTGGTACGCGTTGAAACGGTCGTTCTCCTTCCCCTTCAGGATCGCCGCCTGCTTGCGGAAGTACATCAACGGACGGTCGCGCTCCAGGAAGATCCAGAGCATCGCCAGCACGAAGGCGCCCAGGCAAATCGCGACGATCCCGCCGACCGGCACCTTGGACAGCCCCTGCTTGGACGCGGACTTCAAGACGGCCCACGGACTGGCCACCGCGACGACCGGCCGCAGGACCATGTAGCCCGCACCACCCCGCACCGCCTCGCCCCGGATCGGCGCGAACACCCCGCGGAAACCCTGCCCGACGGCAACGATGGGCCGCGCCTTGTCCTTCGCGTACGCCATCCAGTCCTTCGCTTCCCGCGAGACCGTCTTCACGACCTCCAACGGGTCCACCTCGGCCACCGGAGCCTTGGCGTCGGCGGTCTGGGTCGAGGTGACGCGGACCGACTTGGCCACGACCTTGCCCGCCGCGAAGAAGAAGAGCTGCGCGTTCAGACGACTGCCCTCGCGGATCTCCTCGGCAAACTCGTTGTCGATCTCGCGGCCCAGGATGATCGCACCCAGGTACTTGCCCTGGTGCACCACCGGACGACCCGCGATCTGGTACAGGTACGGCTTGCCCTTGATGCGCACCAGCCAGATGTCGTCACGCTCGAACCCGCGCAACACCGCGCGGATCGACGGAAACCCGTACAACCCGAACTCCGTCCCCCCGGCCTCGGGCGGCGGGAACGAGCCCTGTCCGCCGACGACCTCGCCCCGCCGGTTGAGCGCCAGCAGGAACGGCTGCCGCAGCTCCTCGACCTTGGTCTTCAGCAGATCCCCCAGTACGCCCTTGACCACCCCGATCTGCCGCCGGATCTGCTCCTCGTTCATCGGAACGGCCGCGCCCGCGGGAGCCGCCGACGCCGGCCCGCCCGGCGCAGCCGCGGCCGCCGCGGGCGCCGCCTCGGGGGGCGCCAGGACGGAAAGCGTCGCCAGCGGAGCCATCGCCTCGCGCAACGGCTCGCTCGCCGTGATCTCCGAAAGCCGATCCAGATGCTCCCGCGCCTGCAGCTTCAGGCTCGACTGCACCTGTGCGAAATCCCCCTGCACCAGGTCGTCGACATTCTGCCGCAGTCCGGCGTTCATCGAGTCCTGCAGCAGATACATCACCGCGAGGACCAGACCGACCGCGGCCGCCAGGAGGAAGAACCAGAATCGCGTGACGAACATCGAGGCTTGCTCCTCCTACCTCGGCCCCGGCGCCGCGGGCGGCGCAGCGGGCGCCGCAGGCGCGGGCGGCTGGGGGAAGCTCGCCGGACACTCGACCTTCTCGCTCGTCCCCTGCGCGCCGAGCCGCACGACCACCTGGAACGCCGGCGGGGGCGCGGGCGGAGGCGGCGGAGGCGCGGCGGCCGGCGCCTCTTCTCCGGGCCGATGCCGCGACTCGGGCGGCTCGGCCGGCGGCGCGGCCGGCGGGGGCGCCGGTGC
>JACQZW010000065.1 GCA_016213675.1 Acidobacteriota bacterium
CTGGGGTGCGCGGCCCATCCCTGCGGAGCGAGCGGGTCACCGGACGCGCGATGCGCGCTGGGGTATCGGCGGCCCGAGGAGCGAAGCGACGAGGGAACGCCGAGGGGCCCCAGCGCGCAGCGCGCTGTCCGGTCGCGAGCGGAGCAGTCTCGGCGCGGGCTCGCGGGGGCGAGCCCGTGCCGAGGGGGCCGCGCACCCCAGGGGCACTATCAGGGGACGGACCTCGGTCCGTGATTCGGGGCAAGCCGTGGGTGTGGCCCTCCAAACGCGACGAGGTCCTTCGTCGGCCTCCGGCCTCCTCAGGATGACTGCAGATCGCCTCGCCGCTGCGGCGCGGTTCCCCGCGATGACGATGCGATCCGGGCGGGGGCGCTCCCGCCCACCCCGCGGGGAAGGAGGGTGGGCGGGGTAACATGACGACATGCCAAGTCTGACCTTTCTCGGCGCCACCGGCACGGTGACCGGCTCCCGCTACCTCCTCGAGGCGCACGGCCGCAAGATCCTGATCGACGCGGGGCTGTTCCAGGGCCGAAAGGAGCTGCGCGAGCGCAACTGGGCGCCGTTCCAGGCCGACGCGAGCTCGCTCGACGCGGTGGTCCTCACCCACGCCCACATCGACCACTCGGGTTTCCTGCCGCGACTCGTCAAGGAAGGCTTCAACGGGATCACCTACGCGACGCCGCCGACCGGCCGCCTGCTCCCGCCGATGCTCACCGACGCGGCCCACCTGCAGGAGGAAGAGGCCCGCTACGCCAACAAGGTCGGGTCGTCCAAGCACACCCCGGCGCTGCCCCTGTTCACGGTGCAGGACGCCCAGCACGCCCTCAATACGGTGCGTACGCACCCGTTCGACCAGCCCTGCGTGCTCCATCCGGGCCTCGAGTTCACCTACCGTCGTCAAGGCCACATCCTCGGCGCGGCGGCCATCGAGTTCCGCATCAAGGTCGCCGGCGGCGAGCACATCACCGTCTACTTCTCCGGCGACGTCGGGCGCTACGCCGTGCCGATCCTGATGCCGCCGACGCCGTACCGGGGCTCGACGTACCTGGTCACCGAGTCGACCTACGGCAACCGCTTCCACGACGGCTCGGACCCGGCCGAGGTCCTCGGCGACGTGATCATGGAGACCTGCCAGCGGGGAGGAGTCCTGCTCATCCCGGCGTTCGCCATCGACCGGACCCAGGAGGTCCTGTACTACCTGTCCGAGCTGGCCCGCGAGGACGCCCTGGCGCCGATCCCGATCTTCCTCGACTCGCCGATGGCCCGCGAGGCGACGGCGATCTACCGGCAGTGCGTCCGCGAGCACGACGTCGAGATGCGCGAGATGCTGCGCGAGAAGATCGATCCCCTGGCGCCGCCGAACTTGCAGATCATCGGCAGCGTCCAGGAGTCGCAGAAGCTCAACTCGATGCGGGGGCCGGCGATCATCATCTCGGCGTCGGGGATGGCTACCGGCGGGCGGATCCTCCACCACCTGCGCCACCGCGTGTCGAAAGAGTCGACCATCGTGCTCTTCACCGGCTATCAGGCCGAGGGCACCCGCGGCCGCCGCCTCCTCGACGGCGAGCAGGAGATCAAGATCTTCGGCGAGATGCTGCCGGTGCGGGCCCAGATCCGAACTGTCTCGTCGCTGTCCGCCCACGCCGACGCCGACGAGCTGATCATCTGGGCGAGCGCGGCGGAGACCGCGCCGAAGCGCGTTTTCGTCACCCACGGCGAGCCGGAGGCCAGCCAGGCGCTGGCAGAGCGGCTGCACCGCCGCTTCGGGTGGGAGTGCCACCTTCCCGTGCTCGAGGAGACGGTTCAGCTTTGAGCTCGACGCTGGTTCGGCTGGGCCGCTTCCTGGCCGAGCTCGTTCGCGCACAACACCGCGATCGTCTCGCGCTTCACGCCGGCGCGCTCGCCTACACGTCCCTGCTCTCGGTCGTCCCGATCCTCACGGTCCTGCTGGTCACCGCGGCCCGCCTCGAGCCGTCGCGAGCCGACCTGCTCGTCCGGTCGATCGCCTCCGTCCTGCCGTTCTCCTCGGAGCAGGTCCAGCAGACCCTCGCGGACTTCGCCCAGCGCACGGCGGCGCTCGGCTGGATCGCCGTCACCCTGTCGTTCCTCGCGACCATCAACGCCTTCTTCCAGATCGAGGAGGTCATCAACACGGTCTGGGGCGTGCCGCAACGCCGCCCGTGGCGCTGGCGGATCGCCTCCATCGCCGCGATCATGGCCTGGGGGCCGCTGCTCCTCATCACGCTCTTCTCGTTCCTGTACTGGCTCTCATCACGGCCCTGGTACACGAGCGTCTCCTGGCTCGGCCGGCCGCTGCCGGCGCTGTTCGCGATGGCGGCCCTCACCGCCTTCTACCGCGGCGTGCCCCACACCCACGTGCCGTGGAAGGCGGCGTTCGTCGGCGGCGTGGTCGCCGGACTCGCGCTCCTGGCGATCCACGTGGGGTTCCAGGCGTACCTCGGCGTCTCCACCGACATCGGCCTGATCTACGGCTCGCTGACCGCCCTGTTGCTCTTCCTGATCTCGCTGTTCCTGCTCTGGCTCGCGGTTCTGCTGGGGGTCGAGGCGTCGTGGGTCGTCGGCCACCGGCCGCCGCCGCTGCCGCAGGCGCACGCCGACGCCGTGGTCACCCTGATCGTCAACGCCCACCTCGAGGGGAGCGTCACGCCGGCACAGGCGGAGGCGTTGCTCGGCGAGGCGCACCTCCCGGCGCTCGCCCACCTCACCGCGTCGCCGGCCTTCCTGGCGAAGAGCGGCGGCGGCTACCAGCTCACCCGCCCGGCCGGGGAAATCACCGCCGGCGAGGTCCTCGCCCGTGTCGGGCTCGGCGCCGGCGGCGGTTCGACGCCTCAGGAGGACCAATCCATCGCGGCGCTGGCGCGGGCCCGAATCGCGGAGCGCTCCGCTGCGATGTCGGCTCGGCCGACCCCCGAGCCTCCGCCGCACTGACGACGCCGGCGGTGCGAGGCCGGACACTCCCGGCAGGGAGCTACGACGCGGACTTGGTCCCGGTGTACTCGGAGAACATGCCGAGCTCGACGTAACGCGATGCGTCGGTGAACCCGGCCGCCCGCAGCGCGTCGAGCACCTGCGCCGGCGGCACGCACGTCTCCATGGTGTCCCAGAAGTACTGCCAGAGGAACGCGGTGTTCGCGTGGCGCGTGGTCAGGCGGGTGAGCACCGGGATGATCCCCCGGACGTAGAGGCGCAGGAGGACGCGGCCCAGGCCGGCCCGCGGCGGAGTCATCTCGAGGATGCACACCCTCCCACCGGGCTTGAGCACCCGGTGAAACTCGCGGAACGTCACCGTCAGGTCGGACAGGTGGCGCAGCGCGTAGCCCATCGACAGGAAGTCGAAGACGGCGTCGCGGCAGGGCGCCTGCTCGCCGAAGCCGAGCACCACCGGCGTGGTGAGGGACCGCAGCGCCTGGCGCATCATGCCGGCGCTCGGGTCGAGGCCGGTGACGAGGTCCGGCGACCCGACCAGGGCCACCGCCTCGCGGGCGACCAGGCCGGTGCCCATCGCGACGTCCAGCACCCGCATCCCGGTCTTCAGCCCGGCACGCTCGAGGGCGCGGCGCCGGTACCACGTGCCGGTCCCGAACGCCATCATCCGTTCGACGCGGTCGTAGTCGCCGGCGGTGCTGTCGAAGATGTCCCGGACGAAGGCCCGCCGCCCCTGCTCGCCGCCCGCGTAGTAGCGCTCGAGGTCCGGATGCGGTCGCAAGGCCTCGGGCCCAGTGTCCCGATTCGTGCTCGCCATCCGCGAAGTCTACCAGCGCCCCGAGGGCAAAGCCGCGGAACCGAGCGCGGTGGGCCGTCCACCCCCAGTTCGGGCGTCGAGGGCCGTCGGGTGGGGGCGCGACATGGCGCGAAGGGCGATTCTCCCGCCCGGAGCGCCCGGGGGGCTCGGGGGGGCAAGAGCGCGGAGGCTGGGTGGGGGGCGCTCGAAGCACCCGGTGGGGGCGCGTCAAGGAGCGAAGGAGGATTAACTTCGACGGAGCGCCCGGGCGGCTCGGCGGGGCAAAAGC
>JACQZW010000066.1 GCA_016213675.1 Acidobacteriota bacterium
ATCGCCGTGGGGTGTCGGTGGCCCGAGGAGCGAAGCGACGAGGGAACACCGAGGGGCCCCACGGCGAGCCGGCCTGCTCGGTCGCGCGCGGAGGATCGCGCTGCCGGCCGCGTGGGAACGCGGCCGGCAGCGCAAGCCCGAACCAGGGGGGGCCATATGGGGGGAAGGACCGGGGTCCGTGATTGGCGGCAAGTCGAGGGGGCGGCCCTCCAAGCTAGACGAGATCGCTTCGTCGCTGCGCTCCTCGCGATGACGAGAAGAAGTCGATGGGCACGCCCTCACCCCGACCCTCTCCCGCCGGGAGAGGGCGCCCCCGCCCGCCCGCAGGGTGAGCGCCATGGAGCTGGGTGGCGCGGATCGCCCAGGGGCGTGGGGAGATCCACCCCGGTGCTAGGATGGTCGCAGGTTCCTGAGACGAGGCGGGCGGGGCGGTGAGATCGGCGATCTCGGCCGTGCCCGTGGCGTGCGGGAGCCGGTGGAGCCAGGAGCGATGGCATCCCGAGACGCGAAAGGTCTCATCCTGGTCGCCGACGACGGTCCGGCGACGGTCGAGGCGCTGCGCCGCGAGCTCGCGCCGGCGGGCTACCGCGTCTTCAGCGCCGCGTCGGTCCCAGATGCCCTCAAGCTCCTCGCCGCGACTCGCTTCGACGTGGTCATCGCCAACGTCCGCCTGCCCGGCGCCAACGACCTCGAGCTGGTCCGCCACGTCTGCGAGAACCTCGACGAGACCGAGGTCGTCGCGACGACGAACTACGCCACCGTCGACGGCGCCGTCCAGGCGATCAAGGCCGGCGCGTTCGACTACCTGGTCAAGCCGATCGCCGGCGACCGGCTGCTCGCCGCCGTCGAGGGCGCGATCGAGGCGCTCCGCCTGCGGAAGTCGGCAGGCCGTGCCGACCCGGGCAAGGGGTCGCCCGGGACCTACGGGCTGTGGGGCGACTCCCCCGCCATGCAGGAGGTGATCCGCGCCATCGGCAAGGCGGCGTCGATCTCGGCGACCGTCCTGGTGTCGGGCGAGAGCGGCACCGGCAAGGAGCTGGTCGCCCGCGCCATCCACTACGGCAGCGCCCGGGCCTCGGCGCCGTTCGTCGCGGTGAACTGCGGCGCCATCCCCGAGACGCTGCTGGAGAGCGAGCTGTTCGGCTACGTCAAGGGGGCGTTCACCGGCGCCTCCGAGACCCGCGCCGGGTTCTTCCAGACCGCCGACGGCGGGACGATCTTCCTCGACGAGATCAGCGAGACCAGCCCGTCGATGCAGGTGAAGCTGCTGCGTGTCCTGCAGGAGAAGGAGATCTGCATGGTCGGCGCGACCCGGTCGCGGCGCGTCGACGTGCGGGTCGTGACCTCGACGAACCGCGACCCCCAGACGCTGGTGGCGAAGGCCGTGCTGCGCGAGGACCTCTTCTACCGCCTCAACGTCATCGCCGTCGCGATCCCGCCGCTGCGCGAGCGCGGCGACGACATCCTCCTCCTCGCCCACCACTTCGCCCGCAAGTTCGCCGCCGAGTTCGGCAAGGCCGTCCCGCAGCTCTCCGAGGCGGCGCTGCGCGCCCTGCGCGCCCACACCTGGCCGGGCAACGTCCGCGAGCTCGAGAACGTGATCCAGCGCCTAGTCGTGATGTGCGAGGGCGGCACCATCGAGGTACGCGACCTGCCGGCGCTGATGCGCTTCTCGGCGCTGCGCGAGTCGACGGTCACCCGCCCCCTCGTCGAGATCGAGCTCGACTACATCAGGAGCGTCCTCTCCAGCGTCGAGGGCAACCGCAGCCAGGCCGCCCGCATCCTCGGAATCGACCGCAAGACGCTGCGCGAGAAGCTTAAGTTCCACTGAGGAGCCTCGCCCCGGTGGGGAAAAACTCCCCATCGGCCCTCACACCTGCCGTCCACCCCGATCCCATCGGCATCTCGACCCGTCGGCCGCACCCGGAACGCCGCTCCCGCGGTAATTGGGCAGTGAGACACCGCCGATAGACAAAGGCTTGTACCTGGCACTCACATTGCTTTGACACGGCGCAGACATTCTGTTTCGACGCGGCGGGCACGAGAAAACAGGCAGGTCTTTTGGAGGGTGACGGCACCATGGGTCGGACCATTGATCCCTGGCAAGGCTCGGCGCGGGGACGCCGGCGCGGGCCGGTGTCCGCCTCCCCGCCGCCGGCTCGCCCGCGCGCCGACGACCTGTGCAGCACCTGCGGGGCCGACGCGACGTGCCGGCTCCCCCGGCAGGAAGGCGGCGTCTGGCACTGCGAGGCGTTCGTCGAGGTCGAGAGCAGCCGGGCGGGCCGGGCAGGTGCCGGCCGGCCTTCCCCGCCGACTACCCGGCCCGGAGCGGACCGGAGCGGCGGACCGGATCCCGCGACAGGGAGCAAGGACCACTCGAACGGAAAGGCAGGGACCATGAGCGGAGTCGGGCAGATCGTCGACAGGCACCTGGGCGAGCGGGGCGAGCTGATCACGATCCTCGAGGAGATCCAGGCGAAGTACTCGTATCTCCCCGAGGAGGCCTTGCGGGTCGTCTCCGAGCGGACCGGGCGCTCCCTCACCGACATCTACGGCGTCGCCACCTTCTACAAGTGGTTCAGCCTCAAGCCGCGCGGCCGTCACCTGTTGACCTGCTGTCTCGGCACGGCGTGCCACGTCAGGGGGGCTCCGCGCATCGCGGACGAGCTCTCCCGGCAGCTCGGCGTGCGCGCCGGGGAGACGACCCCCGACGGCGAGTTCACCCTCGAGACCCAGAACTGCCTCGGCGGGTGCGCCCTCGGTCCCATCGTCGTGGCCGACGGGCACTACTTCTCCAACGTCGCCACCTCGGCGATCCCCCGCATCCTCGAACGGACCAAGGAGGGGCTGGACCGGGTGGACGCCCGCACCGACGAGCGGGTGTTCCCGGTCGAGGTGAGCTGCGCCCGCTGCAATCACAGCCTGATGGACCCGGGAAGCCAACTCGAAGGCCAGCCGGCCATCCGGGTGACGATCTCGTTCGGCCAGCATCACGGCTGGCTGCTCCTGTCGAGCCTGTACGGTTCCTACACCATCGAGGCCCAGCACGAAATCCCGTTCGACGAGGTGGCCAACTTCTTCTGCCCGCACTGCCACGCCGAGCTGCGGGGGGCTTCCGACTGCGCGATGTGCGGCGCGCCCATGGTGCCGATGATCGTGCGGGGCGGCGGCGTCGTGCAGATCTGCGCCCGGCGCGGCTGTCGCGCCCACATGCTCGACCTCAACGGGAGCGTCTCGTGACCGCCCCGCCCCGTCCCGAGCGGCGGGCACCGGAGAACAAGGGGTTGACGCGATGGATCGTCTGAAATCGCCCAGCGAGTTCGCCGAGCTGCAGGAACGATTGCGCTTCGCCCGCGACCCGAGCACGCCGGTGATCGTCATCTCGGCCGGGACGTGCGGCCAGGCGAGCGGCGCCAACGACCTCATCCGCATCGCCAAGAAGGAGCTGCTCAGGCGCGGCCTGGCCGACCGGGTGCACCTGCGGGTGACCGGCTGCCACGGCTACTGCGAGAGCGAGCCGGCGGTGCTGATCGAGCCGGGGCGCACCTACTACCCGAAGGTGGGGTTGGAGGCGATGGCCCGCATCATCGACGCCGTCGCCCAGGGGGAGGTCGTCGAGGACCTGGTCTACGTCGACCGCTCGACCGGCAAGCGGATCCCGCGGCAGGACGACATCCCCTTCTTCCGCCGCCAGGTCCGTACCATCCTGTCCCGCAACGAGCGGGTCGACCCGATCCGCATCACCGACTACGTCGAGTCGGGCGGCTACGCCGGGCTCGCCGGCATCCTCGAACGGCGCGCCCCCCGTGCCGTCATCGACGAGGTCAAGCGGTCGGGGCTGCGCGGCCGCGGCGGCGCCGGCTTCCCGACCGGCCTGAAGTGGGAGCTGCTCGCCAAGGAAGCCGACGGGCACGGCAAGTTCCTCGTCTGCAACGCCGACGAGGGCGACCCCGGCGCCTACATGGACCGCGCGGTGCTCGAGGGCAGCCCGCACAGCATCATCGAGGGCATGCTGATCGGCGCCTTCGCGACCGGCGCGACCGAGGGCGTCATCTACGTCCGCAACGAGTACCCCCTGGCCATCAAGCACCTGATCATCGCCCTGCGCCAGGCCCGGGAGCTCGGCCTGCTCGGTGCCGACATCCTCGGCACCGGCTTCTCGTTCGACATCAACCTGGTGCGCGGCGCCGGCGCCTTCGTGTGCGGCGAGGAGACCGCGCTGATGAGGTCGATCGAGGGGAAGATGGGTGAGCCTCGCCAGCGCCCGCCGTTCCCCGTCCAGAAGGGCATCGACGGGCGGCCGACCGCGATCAACAACGTCGAGACGTGGGCCAACGTCCCGGTCATCTTCGACGTCGGCGCCGAGGCGTACGCCCGCGTCGGCACGCCGGGCAACGCCGGCACCAAGATCTTCAGCCTCGTCGGCAAGGTCAGGAACACCGGGCTCGTCGAGGTGCCGATGGGGACCACGATCGCCGAGATCGTCGACGGGATCGGCGGCGGGGCGATCGGGACGTCGTCGGTCAAGGCCGTGCAGACCGGCGGCCCGTCCGGAGGCTGCATCCCGACGCCGATGTTCAGCCTGCCGATCGACTACGACAGCCTCGCCCAGGCAGGCACGATCATGGGCTCCGGCGGCATGATCGTGATGGACGAGAACACCTGCATGGTCGACGTCGCCAAGTACTTCATGAGCTTCCTCAAGGAGGAGTCGTGCGGCAAGTGCTTCACCTGCCGCAAGGGCACCCAGCGGATGTGGGAGCTCCTGGACGACATCTCCCGCGGCCAGGGGACGCTCGCCCACCTCGACCTCCTCGAGGAGCTCGCGCTGGTGGTCAAGGACACCACGATGTGCGGGCTCGGGCAGACCGCCGCGAACCCTGTGCTCTCGACGCTGCGCTACTTCCGCAAGGAGTACGAGCGGCACATCGTCGAGCGCCGGTGCGACGCGTTCGTCTGCCAGGAGCTGACCGGCGCGCCGTGCCAGTCGTCGTGCCCGCTCGGGACCGAGGCGTGGCGCTACATCGCGCACGTCGCCCGCGGCGAGGTCGAGGAGGCCTACTTCGCGATCCGCCAGGCCAACCCGTTCCCGTCGGTGTGCGCGCGGGTGTGCAACCACCCGTGCGAGGAGCGCTGCCGGGCGGGGTCCACCGGGGGCGACCCGGTCGCCGTCCGCGCCCTCAAGCGCTACGTCACCGACCGGGTGGACCCGATGCTCTTCCGGCCCACCCGGACCCCGGTCGCCGGCGCCGAGGAAACGCCGATCGCCGTGGTCGGCTCGGGCCCGGCCGGTCTCACCGCGGCTCACTACCTCTCGCTGATGGGCTACCGGGTCACCGTCCTCGAGGCCGACCCCGAGCCGGGCGGGATGCTGTTCTCCGCCATCCCCGCCTACCGGCTGCCGCGCGAGGTGGTCAAGAAGGAGATCGCCTCGCTCCTCGACCAGAACATCACGCTCCGCTGCAACACCATGCTCGGCCGCGACGTCACCCTCGACGGACTCCTCGAGGAGGGCTTCAAGGCCGTCTTCGTCGCCCTCGGCGCGCACAAGAGCCTGACGCTCTCCTTGCCCGGCGAGGACAGCGCGGGCGTGTTCCCGTCGATCTCGTTCCTCAAGGCGTTCAACCAGCGCGGCGAGAAGCTCGCCCGCGGCCGGGTCGGCGTCATCGGCGGCGGCAACTCGGCCGTCGACGCCGCCCGGGTGGCGCTGCGCCAGCCGGGGGTCGAGAGCGTGACGATCTTCTACCGCCGGACGCTGCACGAGATGCCCGCCTTCGCCGAGGAGGTCGAGGCGGCGCTCCAGGAAGGCGTCAACATCGAGCCGCTCGCCGCGCCGGTCCGCATCCTCACCAAGGACTCCCGGCTGATCGGCATCGAGTGCGTCAAGAACAGCCTCGGCACCCTCGACGAGAGCGGCCGCCGCAGGCCGGTCCCGGTGCCGGGCAGCGAGTACATCGTCCCGCTCGACACCCTGATCGTCGCGATCAGCGAGGGATCCGACACCGACTGCATCGCCGTCGCCGGCGCCAACCGCGTCGAGGTCTCGGCGGCCGGCACGGTGCGGGCCGACCCCGAGTCGCTTGCCACCAACCGCCCCGGCGTGTTCGCCGGCGGCGACGTCGTCACCGGGCCCAACACCGTCGTCGACGCGATCGCGGCCGGCAAGCGGGCCGCCATGGTGATCGACCGCTACGTGCGCGGCGAGCCGCTCGTCCAGCCCCGCCGCCCACGCCTGCCCGAGATCTACGTCGAGCCGCTCGTCCCCGAGGGCGAGGGGACGCCGACGGCCCGGGCCGCGACGCCGCGGCTGTCGATCCCGGCCCGGCGGCGCAGCTTCGCCGAGGTCGAGGCCTCGCTCTCGGCGGCGGACGCCGCCCGCGAGGCCAGGCGCTGCCTGCGTTGCGACCTCGCGTTCTTCCGGGGGGAGGTCTCGCGACCTCCCCTCGGCGCCGAAGTGAATTCGGCGCCTTCACCCCTCCGCGCCGGCGACCCTGTCGGGTCGCCGGGGCCCTGCGGGTCCCGGAACTCGGCTGGCAGTCAAGGAGGTCGGCCATGATCAACCTCACCCTCAACGGCCTCCCGGTCGAGGTCGAGCCGGGGACCACGCTCCTGGAGGCCGCCACCTTCCTCGGCTTCCCCATTCCCACGCTCTGCCACATGGAAGGGCTGTCACCGTACGGCGCCTGCCGGCTGTGCGTCGTCGAGATCGGCGAGGGGCCACGCGCCAAGCTGGTCTCCTCCTGCACCTACCGGGCCGAGCAGGGGCTCAAGGTGCGGACCTCGTCGGCGCGGGTGGTGCGGGCGCGGCGCATGGTCATCGAGCTGCTCCTCGCCTCCTGCCCGCAGTCCAAGACGATCCAGGACCTCGCATCGGCGCACGGCGTTCGTCAGCAGCGCTTCCGCCAGGAGCACGAGGACTGCATCATGTGCGGCCGCTGCGTCCGGATGTGCGAGGAGCAGATGATGGCCAAGGCCATCGGCTTCCAGGGGCGCGGCGAGCACCGCCGGATCGGCACGCCGTTCGACAAGCGATCGGAGGTGTGCCGCCTGTGCGGCGGCTGCATCTCCGTCTGCCCGGCCTGCCAGCTTCGCTGCACCTACAGCGATCCGGACAAGGTGATCTGCGGCGGCTGCGCCAACCTCGCGCCGCCGTGCCTGGAGAAGCCCGGCTTCGACGACCTGATGTGCTACATGAAGCCCTGCGTCGCCTGCGAGATCTCGAAATGACCGTCCCCCGTGACCCAAGGCCGGTGACCCGACCCACCCTCCCCCGCGCCTGCGGATGGACGGGCGAACCGGGCCGCAGGCCACGGACCACGGGCCACCCGACCCTAGACCAAAGGAGGGCATCATGACCCTGTCGCGCGTCAACTCGTCCGCCGCCACCCTCACCAAGAACCGCACCGAGGAGTCCATCGTCCCCGCCTCCGGCATGTGCGTCACCTGCGTCGACGGCTGCGTCGGCATGTGCGAGATCGGCAAGTCGGCCTACCGCGGGCACGAGGTGATCTACCCGCAGCCGTTCGGCGTCATCACCACCGCCGCCGAGAAGGCCTACCCGGTCGACTACTCGCACTTCAACATCATGGGCACCGCGGTCGGCGCCCACGGCATCCCGCCCGATTCCGACAAAGCGATCTTCCCGGCCGTCGACCTCACCGTCGTCATCGGCCACGACAAGGGGATCAAGTTCCGCTACCCGTGGATCATCCCCGGCATCGGCTCGACCAACGTGGCGAAGAACAACTGGGAGGGGCTGGCGATCGGCTCGGCGCTCGCCGGGACCGGCCTGACCATCGGCGAGAACGTCGTCGGCATGGACGTCGAGACCGAGCTGAAGGACGGCAAGGTGGTGAACACCGCGGACCTCAAGAACCGCGTCCGCCTCTACACCGAGCACCAGCGCGACGGCTTCGGCCTGATCGTCGTCCAGGCCAACGTCGAGGACACCCGCCTCGGCGTCCAGGAGTACGCCATCAACACGCTCGGCGTGCAGGCCGTCGAGCTCAAGTGGGGCCAGGGCGCCAAGGACATCGGCGGCGAGGTGAAGATCCGCGACCTCGCCAAGGCGCAGCTCCTCGCCGACCGCGGCTACATCGTCCTGCCCGACCCGCACGACCCGTTCGTCATCAAGGCCTACGAGCACGGCGCCTTCAAGGAGTTCGAGCGCCACTCGCGGGTCGGCATGGTCAGCGAGGAGGGGTTCGCCCAGCGCGTCGCCGAGCTGCGCAAGGCGGGCGCGCGGTACGTCTTCCTGAAGACCGGCGCCTACCGGCCGGCCGACCTGGCGCGGGCGGTCAAGTACGCCTCGAAGTACAAGATCGACATGCTGACCGTGGACGGCGCCGGCGGCGGGACGGGCATGAGCCCGTGGCGGATGATGAACGAGTGGGGCGTGCCGCCCGTCGAGCTCCACGCGCTGCTCCACCAGTACTGCCAGCAGCTCGCCGATCGCGGCGAGTACATCCCGGCGATCACGGTGGCCGGCGGCTTCACCTTCGAGGACCAGATCTTCAAGGGCCTGGCGATGTGCGCGCCGTTCACCCGGATGGTCGGCATGGCCCGCTCGCCGATCGCCGCCGCCATGGTCGGCAAGACGATCGGCCGCGCCATCGACGAGGGGCAGCTCCCGGTCTACGTCGAACGCTTCGGCACCTCCAAGGACGAGATCTTCGTAACCGCCGCGGCGCTGCGCCAGGAGCTCGGCAACAACGAGTTCGACACGCTGCCGACCGGCGCCATCGGCCTCTACACGTACTACGAGCGCCTCGCCCAGGGGCTGCGCCAGCTCATGGCCGGCAACCGCAAGTTCCGACCCGACCTGATCGCCCGCGACGACATCGCGGCGCTCACCCCCGACGCGGCGCGGATCTCCGGCATCACCTACGTCATGGACGTCGACAAGATGGAGGCCGAGAAGATCCTCAGCGCGTAGCCGTCAAGTGCTCCGTACGATCCTCGCGAGGGGCGCGGGCAACCGCGCCCCGTCGCGTCACCGGGCCGGTCCGCCGAGGAGGATCGAGCGGTACTCGCTGGCGTCGTTGTCGTCCTTGCCGCCGAGCGAGGCACCGCAGGCGGCGCAGCGGTACTCGTACTTCGTGCCGGTGGGCAGGACGAGGAGCAGGTGACGCCGCACCGGCTGCGACCGGCGGCACGTCGGGCAGTACAGCTCGCTCGCCTCGAACGCCTCGAACTGGGGCCGGTCAGTCATCACCCGAGGAACTTCTCTCGCCGGCTCGCGCATGTCAAGGGCCCGCGCCGAACCCCTCCTACTGCGCGTCGAAGGCGACGAGCTCGACGGGGACTGGCTCCGGCGCGGCGGCGACGCCCGTCGGGCTCGATCCCCCCGTGATCCAGCCCTGGTTCGGTGAGCTGCCGTCGAGGTTCGCCCGGCCGATCGCGCCGGAACCGTAGTTCGTCCAGTACACGTACGTGCTGTCGACGGCGAGCGCGTAGGGGCCGCTGCACCCAGTGATGAAGCTCTGGTTCGGCGACGAGCCATCGAGGTTCGCGCGCCCGATGGAGTCCGTGTCGTAGTTCGTCCAGTACGCGTAGCTCCCGTCGACCGCGACGCCGTACGGGAGACTGCACCCGGTGATCCAGTTCTGGTTCGGCGACGAGCCGTCCAGGTTCGCCCGACCGATGGTGCCCCCGGAATCGTTCGACCAGTAGACGTAGCTTCCGTCGACCACGATCCCGTCGAGGCCGTCGAGCCCCGTGATCCAGCTCTGGTTCGGCGACGAGCCGTCCCGGTTGGCGCGGCCGATGCTGCTGGTACCCCGATTCGTCCAGTAGACGTAGTTCGCGTCGAGCGTGACCCCGTCCGGCATGCTGCACCCGGTGATCCAGGTCGGGTTCGGCGACGAGCCGTCCAGGTTCGCCCGGCCGATGGCGCCGGCCGAGAACTGCGGCCAGTAGACGTGGGTGTCGGTGAAGGCGACACCGTCCGGGCTGGACAGGCCGCTCATCCAGCTCTGGTTGGGTGAGCTGCCGTCCAGGTTGGCCCGACCGATGGTGGCCGTCCCGTCGTCCGACCAGTACACGTACTGCGCCTCTGCTGACTGGCCCGCGCCGCACAGGCACATCACCGCCAACGCCGCGGCGGCGACCCCGAACCAAGACCGCTCCGTGCCTCTCGTCATGCGGACCTCCCTCAAACTTGAGACGCTTCCACAGGCATCTTAGCCTCTGCGCCATCTCGACGACAAGCGGCGCTGACGACGCACCCGAGACGCGCGCCTCGCAGTAAGGGCGGCCGGCGGGCTACCTCCAGTGGGTGGCCAGGAATGCGCCGACGCCATCGAGGGCGGCGGGGAGGTCGCGGCGGCCGAGGCCGAGGCGGAAGTGGCTGCCAGGAGCGTCGAACATCGAGCCCGGGACGGCCAGCACGCCCTTCGCGGTGAGGAGCTCGCGGCAGAAGTGCTCGACGCTCCCCTCCCCCAGCCAGCGCGGGAACGCGACCGAGCCGGCCCGCGGCGCGAGCCAGCCGAGCACGTCGGCATGGTCCGCGAAGAAACGCGCCGCGATGGCGGTGTTCTCCCGGACCATCGCGAGGTTGCGGGCCAGGATCGCCGCCCTCGCCTGCAGCGCGAGGATCCCGAGCACCTCGGCGGGGGCGCTGTTGCAGATCGTCGTGTAGTCCTTGAACGCGAGGAACCGCTCGACCATCCCCGGCATCCGGGTGGCGAGCCAGCCGAGCCGCAGCCCGGGCAGGGCGAACGACTTAGACAGGCCGGACAGCGAGATGCCGCGCTCGTACAGCGAGCACACCGGCGGCAACAGGAGCGCCGGCTCGGGCTCGAGCAGGCGGTACATCTCGTCCGAGAAGACCACCAGGTCCGCCCGACGGGCGATCGTGACAACCGCGTCGAGCTCGTCCCGCGTCAGCGTGTGGCCGGTCGGGTTGTGGGGGAAGTTGAGGACGATCAGCCGGGTGCGCTCGGTGATCGCGCGCTCGAGCGCGCCGAGGTCGAGGCGCCACGATGCCTCGCCGGGCTCGAGGCGCCAGGGGGTCACGGTGCAGCCGAGCGCGCGGGCGACCTCGTGCAGCGACTGGTAGGCCGGCGCGACCGCGACGACCTCGTCGCCCGGCTCGAGCAGGACGTGCATGGCGACGAAGATCGCCTCCTCGGGCGCGGCGATGATCACGTCCTCGTCGCCGAGGCCCTCGTAGAGCGAGGCGACCTCGTGGCGCAGCACCGGATGGCCGGCGCACTCCGTGTAGCCGAGCTTGAGCTCCCGCCACAACCGCAGCGTTTCCGGCGAGCCCATGGCGAGGAGCTCGTCCATCGCGAGGCTCTCGCAGTCCGACGCGCTGAGCTGGAAGGTGGCGCCGAACTCGTGCCTGGCGAAGTAGCGTTCGAGCTTGAACGGCCGGTACGGCATGGTGCGCTCCCGTATCCCGTGCAACAGGTCCCGGCCCGGTACCACCGGCCGGCCCGCGGCGCGACGTGATCAGAGTTGGAGGCCGAGCTGCGGCCAGAGAGCGTCGATCTTCGCCTTGACCGACGGGGTCATGACGATCTCGCCGGGCCACTCGCGGGCGAACCCCTCGGTCGGCCACTTGCGCGTCGCGTCGATGCCGACCTTCGATCCCCACCACGGCGCGCGCGAGGCGTGGTCGAGCGTCTCGGCGGGACCGGTGACGAACTCGAGATCGCGCTGCGGGTCGATGTTGGCCAGCGCCTTCCACGCCACCTCGGCGGGGTCGTGGACGTTGACGTCGGCGTCGACGACGACGATGACCTTGGTGAACGTCGCCTGGCCGAGGCCCCAGATCCCGTGCATGACCTTGCGGGCGTGGTGCGGAAACCGCTTGTCGATGGCGACGAGCATGAGGTTGTGGAACACCCCCTCGAACGGCATGTGGTAGTCGACCACCTCGGGGAGCGTCTTGCGCATCAGCGGGAGGAACATCCGCTCGATGGCGAAGCCCATGAAGCAGTCCTCCATCGGCGGCCGGCCGACGATCGTCGTCGGGTAGATCGCGTCCTTGCGGCGGGTGATCGCGGTGACGTGGAAGACCGGGTAGTCGTCGGCCAGCGAGTAGAAGCCGGTGTGGTCGCCGAACGGCCCCTCGCAGCGGCGCTCGTCGGCGTCGACCCACCCCTCGAGGACGATCTCGGCGTGCGCCGGCACCTCGAGGTCGACCGTCACGCACTTCACCATCTCGACCGCCTCGTGGCGGACGAAGCCGGCGAAGAGCAGCTCGTCGACGCCGGGCGGCAGCGGCACCGCCGGTGCGAACATCGTCGCCGGGTCGCCGCCGAGCGCGACCGCGACCTCGGTGCGCCGGCCGAGCCTGGCGTTGTCGCGGAAGATCCGCGCCGAGTCGTGGTGGAGGTGCCAGTGCATGCCGGTGGTGTTGCGGTCGTAGACCTGCAGCCGGTACATGCCGCAGTTGCGGCCGCCGGTCGCCGGGTCCTTGGTGATCACGTTGGTCAACGTCAGGAAACGGCCGCCATCCTCGGGCCAGCACTGGAGGACGGGGAGCGCGCCGAGGTCGACCTGGTCGCCGGTCGCGACGAACTCGTGGACCGGCCCGTCCTTCACGACCTTGGGGAAGATCCCTGCGACCTCGACGAGCTTGGGCAGCGTGCGCACCTTGTCGAGCAGCGAGGTGGGCATCTTCGGCTCGAGGAAGAAGTCGAGGCGGTCGGTCCACTCCTGCCACGAGCCGACCTCGAGCGCCCGCATCACCCGCGGGATCGAGCCGAACAGGTTGATCGCCACCGGCATCGCCGCGCCGGCCGGCTTCTCGAAGACGAGCGCCGGACCGCCCTTCTTGACGACGCGGTCGGCGATCTCGGTGATCTCGAGGACCGGCGACACCTCGGCGCCGATCCGCATGAGCTCGCCGGCCTTGTCCAGGGCGGCGAGGTAGTCGCGCAGGTCACGAAACGGCATGTCGGGCCTCCGCGGCTATTGTGGCACGCCGATCCGAGTGCGCATTGTGTATGCTATCCGCCATGCCCCGCCCCGAGAGCCCCCCCGGTCAGGCGCGCTCGCCGTACGGGCTGAAAAAGAGCCCGTATGCCAGCCACGCGCGGCTGCTGGGCATGCTGCCTTCGGAGGGGAATGGCCGGCGTGTGCTGGACCTCGGTTGCGCCTCCGGCTACGTGGCGGCGATCCTCGCCGGCCGGGGGTTCGACGTGGTCGGCGTCGACCGGGCCGGCGCGGTCGCCGGCGTGCCGCCTTTCACGTTCGTCGCGGCCGACCTCGATGCCGGCCTCCCGCCCCTCGACGGCCGCTTCGACGTCATCGTCATGGCCGACCTGCTCGAGCACCTGCGCGACCCCCTGGCGTTCCTCCGCGCGACCCGCGGCCTGCTGGCTCCCGGCGGCGTCGTACTCGCATCGCTGCCCAACAGCGGCCACGTCTACTTCCGGCTCGTCATCCTGAGCGGCCGCTTCCCGGCCCACGACCGCGGCCTCTTCGACCGCACCCACGTGCACTTCTTCACACTCGCGTCGTGGCGGGAGCTGTTCGCCGGGGCGGGGCTCGCGTTCGGGCGCCTCGAACCCACCGGCGTGCCGGTCGGCCTGGCCTTCCCGCGCCTCGAGGGCACCGCCGCGGTGCACTTCGCCGAGTGGTTTTCGTATGCTCTTGCAGGGATGTGGAAGAGGCTCTTCGCCTACCAGTTCGTCGTCACGGCCAGGCCGCGGGAGGACGCGTGAGCGGAACGAAGCCGAAGGTCGTCGTGGTCATGCCGGCCTACAACGCCGCCAAGACGCTGCGGATGACGTACGCCGAGCTGCCCCGGGAGCACGTCGACCTCGTGATCCTGGTCGACGACGGCAGCTCCGACGAGACGATCGCCATCGCTCGCGAGCTCGGCCTCGAGCTGTTCGTGCACAACGGCAACTACGGCTACGGCGCCAACCAGAAGACGTGCTACCGCGAGGCGCTGCGCGCGGACGCCGACATCGTCGTGATGGTGCACCCGGACTACCAGTACGACCCGACCCTGCTTCCGGAGATCGTCGGGCCCATCGTCGAGGGCCGCGCCGACGTGGTGCTCGGCTCCCGCCTGCTCGGCGGCGACCCCCGGGCGCAGGGGATGCCGTGGTGGAAGTACATCGCCAACCGGTTCCTCACCGGCCTCGAGAATCGCGTGTTCGGTCTGCGCCTCGCCGAGTACCACACCGGCTACCGCGCGTACCGCCGCTCGGCGCTCGAGTCGGTCAATGTCGAGATGAACTCCGACAACTTCATCTTCGACCAGGAGATCATCGCCCAGTTCGTCGAGGTCGGGACGCGCATCGCCGAGGTGCCGGTGCCGACCCGCTACTTCCCGCAGGCCTCGTCGGCCTCCTTCCTGCAGAGCACCCGTTACGGGCTCTCGATCCTCTGGGTCCTCGCCCTCTTCATCCTGCACCGCTCGGGCCTGTGGCGGCAGCGCCGCTTCCAGAGCCTCGCCCGCCGTTACGCCCCCGGGGCCCCTCCAGCCGACCAGGCCGGTTAGCCCGGACAAAGAGTGGGGCGGCCCCGAGAGGCCGCCCCGATCCGCCCGTGACGGGCGGGCGTGTTCGCTACGACGACGCTACTGCACGTTGAACTGCGACAGCTCCACGGGGACCGCCGGACAGCAGGCGTAGCCCGCGGAGACCACGACGTTGTCGACGTAGGCGCCGGGTCCGGAGACGCCGTTGTCGGTGCCGACGCGCCAGCGCAGCACGACGTTCTGGCCGTTGGCGGAGGCCGGCAGGTTGACCACGGAGGTGCCCCAGCCGCTGGAATTGCCGGTCCAGGCCTGGCGTCCGCCGATCGGGTTCGAGTAGGTGGTACTGATCGTGCCGGTGTAGCCGCCGCTGGCGAAGCTGCCGCCCGCGGCCAGGATGTCCTGGAACGCCCCGCCGCCGATGCTGATCTCCAGCACCATGCCGTCGTAGGTGCTCTCGAGGTTGTAGCTGCGGCTGAACTGCAGAGACCCGCTGGCGGTCGTGACCGGGAACGACAGGGAGTCGAGGCGGTTGTCGCCGACCGAGGCCGGGTCCGGGGCGAACGCCGAGTTCGGCGCCGAGGCGGAGGACGCGGCAGAGGTCACCCACACCGGCCCGACGCCCGTGAGCGCCGCGGTCCAGCCGGCCGGCAGCGCCGGGGCCGTGACAGAGTCGAAGTTCTCGGACAGCGAGGTGACGAGCGTTCCGAGGGTGTAGTTGTAGGTCACGGTCGGGAAAGCCGTCGCACCGTCCTGCAGGTCGAGCGAGGCCGTGATGGCGCCGCCGCACGAGCCGGCCGCAGCGGTAAAGGTGAAGTCGCGGCAGACGCTCGCGCCACCCGCGACAACCGCGCCGTAGTTCTGCGGACCGCTCGGCGAGGTGACGCCGCCGGTGGCCTGCAGCGTGCCGACCAGGTTCGTCGTGTCGGCGGTCCCGGTGTTCCCGACGCACAGGCTGACCGTCACGGTCTCGCCGGGGTCGATCGCGTTGTTGGCCGGGACGCAGCTCTCGGCGACGATCGTGGAACCCGCCGCCGCGATGAGCGCGGTGGGCGCGAGGCAGATGTTGACGACGGTGTTGTTGCCGTTCGTCACGGTGCCACTCGAAGTCACGGGCACCGGGAAGCCCGCGGCGGTGACGCTCACCGTGTAGGTTCCGGGGGCGATCGGCGTGATAGCGGCGTCGCCGCTCGCGTTGCTGGTGCGGAAGTAGCCGCCCGTAGCCGTGACCGACGCCCCGCTGATCGCGAGGCCGGAGGTGCAGTTGGTCACGTGGACCGTGAGCGAGCCGCTCGGCGCGGCGGTGCAGGCGCCGACCTGGAACGAGCCGATGCGTGTCGCCCACGTCCCGCTCGAGGTGGCCGTGTAGTACTCCTGGGTGTACCAGAACGTGCAGTCGTCGACCGGGTCGACGTTAAGCGACGAGTAGTCGCCCCAGCGGCTCGAGGAGCTCGTCTGGTAGCCGCCGCCGGAAATCAGCGTGGCCTCGCCCTGCGCGAGCGAGTTGGCCGGGTCGGCGGCGAGGCGGCCGGCGTAGATGATTGCCGGGTTGAGCGTCGTGCTCGACGCGGAGAAGCCGAGTGCGATGTCGCCCTGGTGGTTCATCGCGGCGCTGCCCATCCAGCGGTTGGCACCGGTGGCGCCGTTGCCGGCGTCGGGCGAGTAGGTCGCCTGCTCAGGTACGGTCCAGGCGCCGGCGAGCGGACGGCGGAGCTCGAAGTAGCGCGGCGCGGCCTGGTAGGTGCCGGCCGTGGTCGGGTTCGCGCCGGACACGTTGACGGTGAAGTTGCCGACCAGCGACTCGTTGCCGTCGCCGCGGTTGCGGTACTGCAGGCGATGCATCAGGCGGTCGCCGATCGCGTCGAGGTTGGTGCCTCCCGGCTGCTCGATGGCGGCGCGGGTGTTCGGCTGGCGGCCGTCGAACGCTGCGAACGGGACGGTCGTCGGCGCCGAGAACGTCGAGCTCGCCGGCGTGGCGAAGTCGGCGTGAAACTCGTAGACGTGCAGCGAGTCCGTGCCGCCGGTGAACTCGTCGGCGAACCACTCGGCGAACAGCCCGGGCGCGCCGGCCGGCGGCGGGATGAGGCCGTCGGCGTCGGCCGGGAGCTGGCCGCCGCGGTTTGAGTCGATGGTGAACTGGTCGAAGTAGATGTACGTCGCCGTCGCGTCGCCGGCGAGCATCTTGACGCGGTCGAACGCGAACGCTCCGGCACCGCCCCACGAGCTGCCGGAGAACTGGTTGTCCGTCATGTAGTACGCATCCGGCCAGACGCCGAAGTGCGGGTAGTCGTTCATCTTGCTGTTCGGCATCACGAAATCGTAGAGGTACCACGACCCGGTCGGGTCGCCGGTCTGCGAGATCGCGATGATCTGGTGCGGCGGGTCGGGGGTGAGGCAGAACTCGCTGATCAACCAGCGATCGGCCCACTGGTCATAGAGGACGATGGGGTCGCCATCGTCGGAGCTGCCGCACGGAGCGCCGAGACCGGCGAACAGGGTCTGCAGGCCGATCACTGCGGTCGCGGGCGTGCCGGTCTTGCCGAAGACCCGGAACGACGAGTTGACCGCCTGGACGTAGTGGCTCGGGCCGACGTCGCCGATGGTGTCCGGCGGGATCCAGCCGTTGGGCTGGGTCATTCCGGCGAAGTTCGCGATCGGCGCGCCGACGACGTCCGTGACGGCGGCGCCCGCGGGACGCACCATCGCGTCGCCGGTGCTGTCGTCACGGCGCGCCCCCTTCTCGGGGATGATGTCGTTGTCCCGGACCTTGATCGAGGGATCGCCCTTCGGGCCGTACTCCCATGCCGGCATGTTCAAGACGGGCTCTGACACGCCGAACCGCACGACGCGGCCGACGTATGGACCGGCCACCCCGGCGAGTTGGGTCACCGAGCCGAGCTCGGCGGCCGACGCCTTGACGCGGGCCCGCTTGAACTCGCCCTCCTTCTCGTCCTTGGCCGCCCAGGCGGGCACCGACAGCGCCACCAGCGCCGCCACGGCGAGCAGTTTCGCCACGACCTTCGTTCCTCGCATCCTCGTCCTCCTCTGGATCTCGCGACCTCCCACCCCCGCATGACAGAAAAAGGCGGAGCCGGCCGGCTCCCCCTTTCGCGACTGCAGGCAGGACGTCAACGAGTCACGGAAGTGGACTCTATTCCCCTCGTCGGGCGCGGTCAATACGTCGTCCGTCGTCACACTGAGGCGGCGTGACATCGAACGCGGAACCGGGTACTCCGGGCGGTCTCCGGCCCGGCGGTCAGTGCACCGAGGCGATCTCGAGCGGGACGCGGGCCGCCGGGCGCAACCAGTCTCCGCCCAGGCTTTCGAGGGTCGCCGTCAGCGAGTACAGGCCGTCCGGCAGCGGCGTCGAATCGGGGCCGGCAAGCTGGATCCCGAACGGCACCACCATGACGCCGCCCTGCACCGTGACCTGCAGCAACGACGTGCAGGTGCAGCACCCACCGTCGTCGCCGCGGCCTTGGGCGACGATCGTCCCCGCCGCGTCGCGCACCTCGAGGGCGACGCTCTTGCATCCGCTGAACGTCAGCTCGAGCGGCACCTCGGTGAAGTTCCGCACCTCGAGAAGCCCCCGGGCGGTCGGGGTCGCGCCCGGCCCGACCGGCGGCATCAAGTTGTTGACGTAGCGGAACGCGTCCAGCCCGAGCGTCGTCGCGTAGGCGGCCCGCGGCAGGCGCCCGGACCCGATGTCCGCTCTCAACAGCACGCTCGAGAGCGGCCCGGCGAAGGTGGTCTCGTCGCGCCGGATCAGGCCGACTCCCGGGGCGAACCACTCGGAGGTGATCCCGGCGTCGGCGCACGGGGAGATCCAGTCCACGCGGACCACGTTCCCAAAGGTCCCGGCCGGCACGTCCACGGTGTCGCCGCGGCTCGCGAGCAAGAGCTTGGAGCCGGTCACGCAGTCGGGGAACGGAGAGGCGAGCGGGATCGGGGCCAGCCGGACGTCCCAGCGGGTCCCGACCGGTGCGTCCAGGGGGTACCAGAGCGCCTCGTGGAGCCCCTCGCCCGACCACTCGAACACGTTGTCGTCGCCGTCGACCCGCACCTGCCGCGCACCCGAGAAGTAGCCCGTGATCGTCTCGTACAGCCGTTGCGGGGCGGACACGCCGGCTTCCGTCACCGTGACCTCCCAGGTCGTCGGCCCGGACGGGCGCTGCTTCTCGTACACCCAGTGGTTGCCCGGCTGGAGCGGGAAGTACGACGCGGCGACCACGGTGGGTCGCACCTGCCGCACGACCTCGGCGCCCGCCGCCAACCCCGCCGCCACCAGGACAACCAGGACTACTACAAGATCACGCCGGGTCGTGCTCATGGGAGCCTCCGCCGCAAGGGACGTACACGTTCGACATCGATTGGCCCGCCCGTCTGACCTTCAATATAGATCCTGGCGACCGCCGGCGCCCGAACCTCCGCGGCCTCGGGACGTCTATGTCCAGCCTCGTCGCGACAAGAACGATCACAACACGTAAAACCCCGGTGCGGCCGGGCTGATTCCAGGCCCGTCAACCCGGGGGCCCGCCGGCTCGGGCGCGGGGCTACTGGACCTGGAACGTCATCAGCTCGACGGGGAACGGGATGCAGCACGTCCAGAGCGTCGGCGTGATGGCGAGCGAGAACCGCCGCACGCTCCCGGTGTCGACCCCCTGGTTGTCGGAGACGTTGAGCACCCACGTCCCGTTCGGGTCCTCGCCGTCGTACGCCGCCAGCGGGCTGTTCGGCGCGAACGTCCCGGTGAACGGCGCACCCGCCGGGACGATCGCCTGGATCGAGGTGAGGCCGGCGTCTTCCAGCACGGTGTCGCAGAAGTTGTTGCCCGAGTTGCCCGTCCCCCCCGGCCGGCTCATCAGCGTCACGGTGGTCCCCACGGGCGACGTGAGCTTGACGATGAGGTCGCCGACCCAGGTGTGGTCGAGGCCGGCGCTGGCGTCGCCGATGCCCGCCGAGCAGATGCCGGCGGGATCGCGGTCGAAGGAGAAGACGAGGTTGCCGATCGAGCCGATGACGCCGGTCACCGCGAGGGAGACGTCGACGCCGGCCGCGCTGTTGTCGGGGATGGCGACGACCGGCCCGGTGTAAGAGGTCGTGACCGGCGCGCCGGACGACGCGACGCCCAGCGAGACCGTCCAGGTCACCGTGCCGAGGTCGGTGGCGCCGTCCTGGAGCTGCAGCGACAGCGTGATCGAGCCGCCGCAGGTAGCGGCCGGGTCGACGCGGAACGTGAAGCCCTGGGTGGCGCTGCCTCCGATCGGGATGGCGCCGTAGCCGTGAGGCCCGTCCGGCGTGACGACGCCGCCGGTGGGGAGCAGCGTGCCCACGGCGGTCGCCGTCGCGGCCGATCCGAGGTTGTTCACCGTGAGGTCGAGGGTGACGACCTCGTTGGGGTCGGGCACCCCGTTGGCCGGGGCGCAGAGTTGCTCGGCGACGAGCGTCGCCGCGCCCGCCTGCAGGACCGGGGTGAGCGCCTGGGTGAAGTTCGAGACGACGAGGGCGAAGTCCTGATCGGTGGCGTCGCCGTTGGCAGGCACACCGTCGCCGGCGACGTTGGCGGCGACGACCCGGATGCTGACCGGGCCGCTGGCGCCGGCCGGGAGGACGACGCCCTCGATGTTGTTGCGCGGGTCGGCGGTGCCGCCCGGTGCGGAAAACGCCCCGGTGAAGACGTTGCCCTTGTAGGTCACGCCGCCGACCGTGACCTCGAGGTCGAGGTCGTTGACGAACGCGTTGCCGGTCGTCGAGCCGGGGGCGTCGGTCCAGGAGAGCGTCACACGGAACGGCCGCGCCGTGTCGGCGACACTGCCGGTGACGGCGTGCGCTTCGCCGGTCGCGGCGAAGGCGACGATCTGATCGACCAGGTATCTGGAGGTGCCGTCGGTGAGGATCCCGAGGTCGACGTTGCCCCACCCCTGCGCGACGTGCGGCAGGTTGCCGCCGGTGTTCAATCCGTCGAGGTAGCGAGCCGCGTTGACCAGCAGCGCCTTGAGCATCGCCGGGCTCGCCGTGTTGCCGGGCGACAGCACGGTGCCGTAGTAGTGCCACGCCAGCGACAGGGCGCCGGAGACGGCCGGGCAGGAGTGGCTGGTCCCCGACGACCAGGTGTACAGCGTCTGGCCGAGCGGGTAGTAGGGGCCGGAGGCTGCCCCGCAGACACCGGTGCCGGTGTACCCCGGGTCCTGCGAGGCGGGCCCCTGGACGTGGGTTCCTGGGGCGGTGATGTCGGGCTTGACGCGGCCGTCGTCGGTGGGGCCACGGGAGGAGAAGTTGGCGCAGTCGTCGGCGTCGTCGGCGTTGCTCTCGCCGCACCCGTCGTTGACGCCGTTGTCCCGCACGCTCTCCGTCGCCCCGACCGTGAAGACGTTCTTGGCGGTCCCCGGCGATCCGATCGAGTTGGCGATGGGGCCGTCGTTGCCGGCCGAGAAGACGTGGAGCATCTCCTGGTTTCCGCGCGTTCCCGGGACCGAGTCGCGGGTCAGGGCGTCGTACTCCTGGGCGTCGACGTTGTAGGCGCCGCCGACCGGCGAGCCCCACGAGTTCGACGTCAGCCCGGCGCCGCCGGCGATCGCGTTGGCGACGACGCCGGCGTTGGTCCCCCCGCAGTTAACGTCGCTCCAGATCCCGGCGTTGGTGAACACCTTGGTGGTCGACATGCGCCCGTACGGCGAGACGCCGAGGCCGATCCGGTACCCGTTGACGTCCTGGTGGGGGCTGCCCGCGAGGTCGTTGTACGAGCCGACGATCCCGGTGTTGAGGTTGCCGTGGCCGGCGATGCCGTTACCGCTCGTGTTGGTCGTGCAGTTGCCGACGAACGAGACGCGGCTCGGGTTGGCGAGCAGCCCGAGCTCGTGGAAGTCGGGGTGCAACGGGTTCGTCGTGCCGTTGTCGAAGCCGTCGTCGACGACCGCCACCACCGGATAGCTGGCCGGGGTCGTCGGGAATCCCTTGGCCGCCAGCCACGCCAGGTAGCCGGCGCCGCTCGGCACCACGGCACCGCCGGACGACAGGATGTTGCCGGCGACGATCTGGTCCTGCACCTCGTCGTGCAGCTCGGGCGCCACCCAGCGCTCGACGTTGAACACGTCCGGCCAGTTGGCGACGGCGACGAGCCGTCCCGCCGGGAGCTGCAGCGACACGTTGGTGAACTGCAGCGTCTGCGAGGCACTCCTGCGCAGCACGCCGCCCATCCCCCGCAGTGCGGCGAGCGACTGCCCGGTGCTCTTCCCGTTGACGAGCTGCACGGTAACGTCGACCATCTCCCCGGCCGGCAGGGTGCGCGCCGCGTCCAGCACCTCGGGCGCCAGCCGGTAGAACGGGTGGTACTCCCCGGTCCACTGGATGCTCGGACTGGCGGCCGCGAGCTGGTCGAGTCGAGCCAGGCTGGAGCCCCCGCCGAAGACGACGTACGCGTTGTACGGCATGTAGATCACCGGCTCGAGACCGATGTCGCGAACCTCCGCGAGCCAGGCGTCCTTCACCGGTCCGACGAACTGGACCAGCCAGAGCTGGCCCCCGGTGACCCGGGTCTGGCGCAGGTCGGCGGGCACCGGGCCCGCGCCGCTCCGGGTGTCGATCACCGTCCCGCGCAACGGGATGCGGTCGAAGTCGTCGCGCACGGTCGCCTGCTCCGGCAGCGTTCCGACCGCCGCCTCGGGCACGCGCCAGAGCGAGAAGCTGCCGTAGTCGGCCAGCCGGGACGCACCGAGGCGACCGAGCTCCGCCTCGGCGGCGAGCGCCTTCGCATCGAGGAGGACCTTGCGGCCTGGTGTCGCGGCCGCACCGGCCCCCGCGGATGCGGAGCCGGCGACCGCCAGTGCGCCGACCACGAGCGTGACGAGGCTGCACCGCCAGAGACTGCCGTGCGTCATCGTGTCCTCCAACCGGTGCCGGCGGGTCCGTATTGCAGAGCCAACGCCCTCTGCCGCTCTCCAGCATGCGGCGCGACCTGTCGCGGCATCGTGAGTCGGACTCTATCGGGCTCGGCCAGGCTGGTCAACACGAGCAACGCACGCCCTACCCCGGTGCGGCCACGTCATGACCGGGCGTGAGGGCGTGCGGTGCGGCGGCGACGGGGCGCTGCCGTCAGGGCTCTACTGGCACTTGATGACGCGTCCGGTCTGGTTGCGCACGAGCTCGAAGCTGCCCACGAACTCGTTGCCCTCGTCGAGCGTCACCGAGAGCTTCATGACGTCGCCGGTGACCCGACCCAGGAACGTCGCCGGATGGCCCTGCACGTCATCGTCGGGGATCGGTCCCATCCCCTCCGGGAAGTAGGTCCCCGGGGTGGTGAACGAGCCGATCGAGTCGAGCGGGATCGGTGCGCCGAGCAGCGCGTGCGCGCAGGCGAACTCGAGACGCGCCTCGGTGTCACTGACGTCGAGCGTGATCCCGCTCCCGCCCCAGTGGCCGATCTGGACGGCGCTGGCGCCCTGACCTCCGCCGCCGGGCGACGTGGGCGAGGTCATGGCCTGGTCCCCGCTGCAGCCGATGAGGACGATGGCGCTTGCAACGACAAGCGCCGCGATGCCGAGCGTTCCGATTCTCATCTCGATGTTGGGACGCATGTCGGGCCCCTCCCTGCGTTGTGCACCATCAATGTAGGCCTGAAGGCACCCTCCTGTCAAAGTCACCGCAAGATTAACGACACGAGCGACTTAGCCCTTCGACGCGGCACCGAAGAGCGGTGCGAGCTGCTCCTCGCCGGGCTTCGGTGTGAGCAGCGACACAATAATCAGCGCCCCGATCGAGATGACGGCCGCCGGGTAGATCGATGGGATTCCCCACGGGTCGGCCCCGAAGTAGCTGTTGCTGCTCGCCGCGACCATCACCGACGGCGCAATCCGCGGCAGCACCAGCTCCAAGAAGATCGTCGCCACGGTGCCGCCGACGATCGAGGCGAGGCCGCCGGCGCGGGTCGCACGCTTCCAGGTCAGCGCCGCGAACAGCGCCGGGGTGACCGCCACGCCGTACAGCGTGTAGGCGAAGTAGGCGTACTGGAGCACGGAGATCTGCCACTTCATGACCGTCGGCACGAAGATCATCAGGAACGCGACGAAACCCATGCAGACGATGAAGACCTTCTGTAGTGCGACCATCTTGTCCGGGTCGGCGTCGGGGTTGATCATCTTCTGGTAGATGTCGCGCATCACGTTCGAGCTCGACGACAGCAGGTAGTTCATCCCCGTCGAGAGGACCACGGCACAGGCCGCGGCGAGCAGCAGGACACCGACCGGCCCGGGCACCATGTGGCGCGCCGCCTGGAGCACCAGCGAACGCCCGTCCCAGTTCTGGGCGTGCTCCACGCTGTAGGAGTACGCGAACACGGCGATCGCGATCACGATCGTCTCGACGACGATGGTGCCGACGATCCAGATGGCCACGGCGCGCTTCGCCTCCCGCGGGGACGACGCGGCGTAGAACTTCTGGTACATCGACTGCACGCCCATCAGCAGCATCAGCGTCGAGAGGAAGTAGGAGAAGCCCTTCAGCGCCGGGTACCTGCCGAAGTCGGGCGAGAACACCTCGAAGTGGCCGGGCGGCAGCACCTGGTGGATGTGCGCCCACCCGCCGGCCGCCAGCACCACGAACGGCAGCGCGAGGCAGCAGGCGACGACGATGATGATCCCGTTGGGCACGTCGGTGTGGGCGACGGCGACCATGCCGCCGACGGCGACGAAGAGGATGACGAACGCGGCCGCGATGGTCTGCCCGACCTCCAGCGAGATCCCCCCGTCGGTAACGACGTTCAGGATGTAGCCGCCGGCCCGGAACTGGTAGGCGACGATGGTGGTGAAGGCGATGATCAGTGCGATGGCGCCGAACAGGCGGGCTTCCTTGCCGTAGCGCACCTCGAGGATGTCGCCGACGGTGTACTGGCCGAAGGTGCGGATCTTGGCGGCGACGAAGTAGATGATCGCGATGCCAAGGAACGCGCCGGCCGGCTGCCAGATCGCGCTCCACCCGGCGTACGAGGCGTACTCGGCCCCGGCGATGAAGGTGCCCGAGCCGATCCACGTGCACACCAGGGTGAAGACCATCGTGGTGAGCGACAGCTTGCGGCCCGCCACCATGAAGTCGTCCTGGGACTTGATCCGCTTCGAGCGGTAGATGTTGAAGCCGGCGAGGACGAGCAGGTAGGCGAGGATGATGTAGAGGTACCAGTTCACGAGGACCTCCCTGGCAGCTTCCGGAAGCGTCTTTGGACGGCGTGGGCCGGCGACGTCGTCACGGCACGTCGACGAGGATCAGGTCGCGCTGCATCGGTCCGGCCACCTCGACCGACCCGGCGTGGGTGATGTACACGTTGATCTCCGAGCGCACCGCCATCTCGCCGGCGAGGTAGATCCCCGGCTCGATGGAGAAGCACACGCCGGGGACCACGAGACGCTCGTCCTTGGTCTCCAGGTTGTCGATGTTGACGCCGTTCCAGTGCACTTCCTCGCCGATCGAGTGACCCGTGCGATGGACGAAGAAGTCGCCGTAGCCGGCCTTCTCGACCACGGCGCGGCAGGCGTCGTCGACCTCCCAGCCGTACAGCGACACCCCGGCGGCGAACCGCTCGCGGATCAGCGCGAGGGCGGCATCGCGGCCGTCGCGGACCACGTTGAAGATCTCGACGTACTTCGCCGGCGGGTCGCTGCCGACGAAGCCGCACCAGGTGATGTCGTAGAAGATCGCACCGGGCCGGGCGAGCTTGGCCCACAGGTCGATGAGCAGCGTGTCGCCCTTGCGGATCGGGCGGGCGTTGGCGGGCGTCGGCTCGAAGTGCGGGTCGGCGGGATGCTCGTTGGTGCCGACGATCGGGTACTCGGCCATGCAGTCGAGCCCCTCTTCGGCGAAGCGGCGGACGATGAACTGTTGGACGTCGAACTGGGTCAAGGTCCGGCCGGCCCGTAGCTCGGTGCCGACGAGGGCGAACGCCTCGTCCTTGATGCGGACGACCTTCTCCCCCGCCTCGACATGGGTGGCCAGCGCCTCGTCGGACAGCACAGCCTGGAACGTCTGGACCAGCCCGGCCGAGGAGACGATCTCGTAGCCGAACGAGGTCAGGAGCTCGACGGTCCCGGCGTCGACCATCGCGACGTAGGGGATGTTGCCCATCGGCGTGTACTGCATCGCCACCTTCTTCGCACCGCCCAAGGCGTCCTTCAGCGTGGCGTGGAGCTCGCGCCACGAGCGGAACACCCGCTTGGCGCCGGGCAGCGGATCGAGCTTGCCCGCCTCCACGGCGCTGACGATGCGCACCGGGTCGCCGACGGCGGGGATCCAGTAGAACCAGCGGCGCGTGGTGAACTTGCCGAAGTCGAGGCCGAGGATCTGGTAGGCGATCAGGTCGCGGTTGCGAAAGTCGTAGAACAGCCAGCCGTCCGCTCCGGCAGCGGCGATCTCGCGCTGGATGCGTGCGATGTCGGGCATGTGCGTCCTCCTCGTCGAGCCGCGCGAAGGTCGCACACCGCCGGCGGGCAAGTCAACCGCCGCCCCCACCCACCCGGTTGAGGGTCCTTCGTAGCGGCCGGCCGCGACGCCTTCCCGCTAGTACACGTACTTCGGCTCGACGTTGATCCCGACCTTGGCGGCGGATGGGAAGCGTGCCACGACGGCCTCGTGGACCCGGCTGACCACAAGGCCGGCGTCGTCGGACTCGACCTTGAGGTCGAAGATCACGAACGGCGTCTCGTCGCTGCCGACGATGCGCAGGTCGTGGAACTCTTCTACCCCCGGGATCGCCGGCAGCGTCTCGTCGAGGTAGGCCTGCACCTCGGCGTAGAGGGGGTGGTCGCGGTTGACCGGGTCGACGTGCACCACGGACCAGCCGGCGAACAGCCCGTTCAGTCGCTTTTCGACCTCCTCGGCGATCTCGTGTCCGCGCTCGATGTCGATGGCCGAGGAGACCTCGACGTGTACCGAGGTGACCACCAGCTCGCCGTAACGGTGGACGATGAGGTCATGCACGCCGTCGACCCCGGCGACCGACAGGGCGACATCGCGCATCTCGCTCAGGACCTGGGGTGACGGCGCCTCGCCGATCAGGGGGTTGACCGAGTCGCGCAGGAGATGCCAGGCCGCCCAGGCGATGATCGCCGAGACCACCAGCCCGCCCACACCGTCCACCCACCACAGGCCAGCGTTGGCGCCGAGCAGGGCCACGATCACGATGCCGGTGGCGATGACGTCGCTGCGGTGGTGCCAGAAGTCGCCGATCAGGGCGGTCGAGCCGATCCGCCGGCCCAGGGTCCGGGAAAATCGCGACAACCACTCCTTGAGCAGCGCCGTGAGGGCGAGGACGGCGATGAGCCAGGCGGACGCCTGGACGGCCTTGGGGTGGAGCAACCGGTACACGGACGCCCGGCCGAACTCCCAGGCGGTGATGAACAGCATCACCGCGATCAGCAGCGACGCGACGCTCTCGACGCGGCCGTGCCCGAACGGGTGCTTGTCGTCCGATGGCTTGGCGGCGACGCGGAAGCCGAGGATGACCACCAGCGAGCTCGCCACGTCGCCGAGCGAGTGGAAGGCGTCGGCGATCAGGCTGACGCTGCCGATGATCAACCCGGGGACCAGCTTGACCGCGAAGACGACGAGGTTGACCACGACCGACGCCCACCCCTCGAGCGCGCCGAAGGCGGAACGGGTCCTCGCGTTCGAGTGGTCCTCGGGGTTCGCGACGAAGGTGCGGACGAGCCAGTCCGTCAGCATCCCGTTACGCTAGCACAGGCCCCTAACCGACGCGTCGCGGCTCCGCGGCGCCGCGGCCCCGCGTCCCAGGGTCAACTCTCGGCGGCGGGCGGGACCTTGTCGCAGGCGTACTCGGACAGCGCCGTGATGGTCAGCGACGGGTTCGAGCCGAGGTTCGCCCCGATCACGGTGGCGTCCATTACGTACAGTCCCGGGTACCCGAACACCTGGAACGAGGCGTCGATCACCCCTTCGTCGGGCGATCCGGCGATCGCGCAGCCGCCCAGGATGTGCGCCGTCGTGGACTGGTCGAGCAGCACCTCGTTGAGTGTGCTCTGCGGCACCGCATCGAGCTCCCGGCCGAGCTCGCGCGCGACCTGGTTGGCGATGGGGATGTACGACGGGATGCGTTGCTGCCCCGCGGGCGGGTGCGACGACAGCGTCGGCCGGAACGGCCAGTAAACCTGCCGGCGCTGGCTGAGCCGGGTGTGGTTGTCGTTGGTCTGCATGACCAGCAGCACGTTCGACCGGGCCGCCTTGCCCCACGGCTTGTGGGCGCGCAGCCCCTCGATCGGGTGGCGGAACAGCTTGCGCAGCCACTTGAGCTGCCGGGGCCCGCCGGGGCCGCCGTCGGTCAGCGCCGTGCCGAGGAGGAGTAGGACGTCGGAGCCCTTCTGGAAGTGGACCATCTCCATCCGCGTGCGCTCGTCGACGTGCGCCTCGGCCTGGATCGCGACGCCCTCCCAGAGATCCGTGAGGCTCCGCGAGGTGATGCCGAGGAGCGCCTCCGAGTTGGTCCGCACGTAGTTGCCGAGCTGGTCCGACAGGTGCGGCAGGCTCCCCTTGCGCTTGCAGTCCAGGAGCAGCGGCACGGTTCCCAGCACGCCCCCCGAGACCACGACCTTCCGCGCCGTGAAGGCGCCGCGCTCGGCGAACACGCGGTCGGTGGACTTGCGCCAGCGGACGCGGTAGCCCCCGCCCGCCAAGGGCTCGATGACCTCCACCTGCGTCTCCGGGATGATCCGGGCGCCCCGCTTCTCGGCGAGGTACAGGTAGTTCTTGTCGAGGGTGTTCTTGGCGCCGACGCGGCAGCCGATCATGCAGCCGCCGCAGAACGTGCACCCCTTGCGCCGCGGCCCGTCGCCGCCGAAGTAGGGGTCGTCGGCCTCGACGTCCGGCTCGCCGAAATACACCCCGACGTTGGTGGGGTGGAAGCTGCTGCCGAACCCGCGCCGCTCGGCGACCCGGCGAAGCGCCTCGTCCCCCGCCCCCATGCGCGGCGTCGCCACGGAGCCGAGCATGCGCCGGGCGGTCGCGTAGTGCGGCGGCATGACCCCCCGCCAGTCCTCGAGCTGCTTCCACAGGGGATCGTCCCAGACGATCTCGTCGGGCGACAGGTGGGTGTTGGCGTAGAGCAGGCTGCCACCGCCGACGCCGATCCCGTAGAGGATCAGGAAGTCGCGGAACAGGTGCATGCCCCAGGTGCCGTAGCAGCCGACCCAGGGCAACCAGAACGACCGCGGGATGTTCCAGTTGGTGGTGGGGAAGTCCTCCGGGCGCCAGCGCCTGCCCTTCTCGAGGACCCAGACGCGGTAGCCCTTCTCGGAGAAGCGCAAAGCCGCCACCGAGCCTCCGAACCCCGAGCCGACGATCAGCACGTCGGTGTCGAAGTCGCCTGGCTTCTGTGCTTTCCCTGCAGGTACGAGGTCGCTCATGTGACCTCAATGTAGACGACATGCCGCACCGCGTCAACGGTGAGAAGGCAGGAGGAAGGGAGAAGAAGGGCCGGAGAGAGGCAGACGAAAGGCAGGAGTAAGGCACCTGCCCTCTTCCTGCCCTCTTCCTGCCTTCCCGTCTCTCAGGCGGCGCGGACCCGGAGCATCTCGAGGTACCCGCCTAGAGTCTCGAGCGCGAGGGTGTCGGCGGCCGCGGTCACCACCCGCACCCCGGCACGGCGGAGGTGGCGCGCCAGGCGCCGGTTGGCCAGGGTGATCTCCATGCTCGCCACCTTGGCGAAGGCGTCCTCGACGGTGGCCGGCGCGCCGAACGCGAGGTGGCCGATCTCCGGGTCCTCCAGGTTGACGAGGAACGGCCGGTGGCGCAGCTCGAGGCGGAGCATCGCCTCGCGCAGCAGCTCGGCGGCGGCGAGGTCGACCACCGAGGTGAACAGCACCACGACAGCGCGCCGCGGTTCGGCCGCGTACGCCGCCTCGGCGGCCGCGTCGTACGCCGGCTCGGCGAGCCGCGCCTGGACGTCGTAGAGCGCCCGGTAGGCGCGGGCCAGGCCGCCCGTCGAGGGGCGCACCCGGACGATGCGCTCCACGCGGTCCGCGAAGGGGATCACCGTCACGCGGTCTCCTCTCGCCGCCGCTACCCGGGTGAGCGCCAGCGCGGTGGCCAGCGCGTGGTCGAGCTTGGACCTCCCACCGTCGAGGGAGGTCATCGCGCGGGCGCAGTCGAGGAGGATGACCAGCCGCCCGCCGCGCTCCCAGGTGTCCTCGCGGGTGATCAGTCGGCCGTGCCGGGCCGTCGCCTTCCAGTGCACCCGGCTCAGCGGGTCGCCGGGCAGGTACTCGCGGAGGGCGTAGGGCTCGCTGCCGATGCCGTGGTGCCGCAACTGCGCCTGCCCGAGCTGGCGGCGGTGCGCGAGGACGAGCAGCCGCGCGACCCGGCCTTCCCAGCGAACCTGTGGGTACACGCGCTGGCGTTCCGGCGGCAGCAGGTCGCGCTGCGCCCAGGCCAGGCCCCACGGTCCGCGGACTCGCGCGGTCAGCGGCGCCACCTCGTGCTCGCCCCGCAGGCGCGGCGAGATCGGGTACCGCCAGCGCGCCGGGACGGCGACGGACACCGTCAACTCGTGGCGTAACGGCGCCGCCGCGAGCCCCGGGTGCAGACCCTCGCGCAGCCAGACGGTGGCGCCAGCAGACCCGCCGGTCAGCTCGACCTCGACCTCGGCGGCCGTCCCCTGGGTGAGCAGCGTCGGCCATCGGCGCCACGCCGCCAGCGGAACCCGGCGGGCACGGGCCAGGTCGACCAGGAGACCGCCGAGGATCGCGGCGTCGAGCGCCAGTCCGGCCCACACCAGCGCCGGCGCCACGACGCCCGCGGCGAACAGCACGGCGACCAGGGAGAGGGCGATGAAGGTCCGTCCGGTCGGCACGGTCAGTGCGGGACCTCCACCCGGGCGGCCACCTCGTCGAGGATCCTCTCGACGGTCTGTCCTTCGAGCTCCGACTCGGCGGTGAGCAGCAGCCGGTGGCCCCAGCACGCCCCGAGCAGGCGTTTGAGGTCGTCGGGGACCACGTACTCGCGTCCGTCGAGCAGCGCCGCGGCCCGCGCCGTCTCGAGGAGGGCCAACGCCCCGCGCGGGCTGATCCCGAGCTCGACGTGCGGCGAGGTGCGGACCGCCACGGCGAGACGCCCGACGTAGTCGAGCAGCTCCTCGGCCACGTGCACGCGCGCGGAGGCGGTGCGGAGGTCGTCCGTCTCGCCCGGCGCCACGACCGCCTCGGGCAACCGGGCCGAGCCGGTCCACCCGGCCAGCCGTCCGCCCACCGCGCGGCGGTACAGCTCGATCTCGGCCTCGTGGTCCGGTAGGCCCATCTCCACGCGGGCGAGGAAGCGATCGAGCTGCGCCTCGGGAAGCGGGTAGGTCCCCTCGAACTCCACCGGGTTCGAGGTGGCGATGACGAAGAACCCCGGGTGGAGCGCGTGGGACACGCCGTCGATCGACACCTGCCGCTCCTGCATCGCCTCGAGCAGCGCCGACTGCGTCTTCGGCGGTGTCCGGTTGATCTCGTCGGCCATCAGCACCTCGGTGAAGACCGGGCCGCGAACCAGGCGAAAGCCGCCCGACGCACCCTCGAACACGTTGGTGCCGATGACGTCCGAAGGCATCAGGTCGGGGGTGAACTGGATGCGGGTGAAGCGAACCCCGAGGCAGGCGGCGAACGCCCGCGCCAGCAGTGTCTTGCCGATTCCCGGAACCCCCTCGAGGAGCACGTGCCCGCCGGCCATGTACGCCGCGACCAGCGTCTCGATGGAGTGCCGCTGGCCGAGGACGCAGCCGTCCAGGGTGGTGACCATCCTCCTCGCCGCCTCGATCGTGCGGGCCAGCGGGACTTCGTGAGTTGCGCTCATGGTTCGACCCTCCGTTCCGACTGCAACGCCGCGAGCTCGCGGCCCAGCGCGACGAGCGCTCGCCCGTCCACTTTCGTCCCCGCCTCGGCCGCCCGGCCGGCGAAGTCCAGGCGCGGGCTCAGCTCGCTCGCGCGGGAACGCATCAGCCGCGCCGCGTCGGCGTGGTGGCCGAGCCTGTCGTGGAGCACACCGAGACCGCGCAGGAAGCCGGCCGGCGAGCCCGCCGCCACTGTCCGCTCGCGCCACGGCGGCCCGAAGCGACGGGACAGCACCACGACAGCCAAGGCGTAGAGCAGGCCGAGCTGGCCCGCCAAGAGGCCTAACCCGGGTCCGAGCCGCGCGCTCGAGACGGCCGCAGTGCCCACGAGTCCGTGGTGAAACTCGTCGAAGCACCACGACGCGTGGAGCGACGACCGGAGCGTCTCCAGGAGGTCGACGCTTCCGGACTCGGTCAGCCGGCAGTTGGACAGGAGCTCGGCCGGCACGACGACGACCGTGCCCCGCCCGCGGCGGAACGCGAACGCGACCGCCGTCGCCTCCGGGCCGACGAGCAGGACCTCGGAACCGGAAGGCGGCGCGGGAAGCCAGTGCGGCACCCGCAGTCGCGTCGACCGGCCGGTCGCCGATCCCGGCGACGCCACCCTCCACTCGGCGTCGACGAAACTCCGCCACGCCAGCGGAGCGAGAGGCGGCTCGCCGCGCACCCGGCGGGTCCGTACCCCGAGCTCGGCGAGCAGCGCCGCCTCGGCCGACTGCGCCGCCGGGCCGGGAGAGTACGCCAGCACGAGCGCCCCACCGCGATTGAGGTGCTCGCGCGCCGCCCTCGCCTCGAAGTCCCAGGCCCCGCGGCGCCACGGGAACGCTGTCAGCAGCACGGTATCGGCGGCCAGGCCGCGTGCCTCGCGGTCGAGCAGCGCGACCTCGGCGCCGGACTCCTCGAGGACGAGCCGGGCTGCGAGCAGGCCGGCGGGGCCGCGCGACATGGCGCTGGGACCAGCCCCCCCCCGCGCGGCGAGGAGGAACGCCGACCCGACGATGGCGGCCGCGAGCGCCGCGACGAGGAGCACCCACTCCGGGCGCCTCATCGCAGCGCCCCCTCGAGCCGGGCGACGAGCGACCGGACCTCGGCGACCGACGGGACGCGCGGCCCGTAGGTGAAACCGTCCAGGGCGCCCACCGGTGGGCTAAGGTCCTCGCGCCGGCAGCGCCGGACGAGCTCGCCGCTGGTCCAGGCGGGATCGACGACCGCCGCGCCCAGCGAACGCGCCAGCCACCACCAGGCTGCCTCCAGGGCGCCCGGCACGTCGCCGCCCGCCAGGGCCTCGTCGAGGCTCCGCCGCCACGCCTGCGCGTCGTGCGCCGGCGCCGGCGCGGACGGCCGGTCGGCGGCCGCCTCGGTGGCCCGCGGCGGTCGCCGGCGCCGGACCGCTCGGAGGGCGACCACGACCAGGAGCACGAGGGACAGGCCGACGACGACGGCGGCCGCCCACTCGAGGCCGGGGGCCGTTACGCCGACGGCCCTGAGGGAGCGGCCGATCAGCTCGCCGACCCGGCGCACGAACGCCTCGACCACGTCCTGGATCCAGCCCTGCCAGCCGACCTGGGGGACGACGGTGTCGATGTCGTTCGCCGCCACGATGCGCCGGACCGCCGACTCGTCGCCGCGCGCCGCGACGACGAGGGGCGGCGCGGCGGACGTGGCGGCCGCAGATCCGACCAGCACCGCCGACAGTGAGGACGCCAACCCGATCACGGCGGGGACACTCCGGGACCGGCCGGCACACCCACCCTCGCCTCGAGGGCGGCGACGGCGGCCTCGAGATCGCCGCCCTCCTTCCGGCGCCGCAAGTCGAAGTAGAGCAGGGTCAGCCCGAAGGAGAGGTAGAGGGTCACGGCGACCTCGGCCAGGCTGCCGAGGATCGCTCCTGGCACCTGCAGCCAGAGTAACGACTCCATCAAGACGGCCGGGTCGGCCGCCTCGCCGGACGCGGCGTTCTTGAAGATGACCACCTGCTGGGCGATGACGAACGGGAGCTGGACCATGAAGCTCACCGCGTACGAGATCAGCCCGCCGACCATGAACATCAGGAACGTCTTCAGCATCGAGCTCGACGACCACTCGCGGCGCGGGTTGAAGCGGGCGATCGCGCCGCTGCGCCTGAGCGCCTCGACCCCGAACGACCCCTCGTCGCGCATCACCGGCAGCGTGTACGCGAGCAACAGGCCAACGTAGATGGCGGGGAAGAAGCAGAACAAGAACGCGACGACGGTGGCCACCGTGCCGAGAACGATCGTGCCGATCACGCGCGGCCGGGCCATGAACCCCCAGCACGCGCCCATCGACAGGGGTCGGGCCGCCACGACGTCCACCGTGCCGGCCATCATTGCCCCGTAGGCCACCATCTTGATCGCGACGAACGCCGCGATGCCGAGCATGAACAACGCGAACGAGCCCATCACGGCGGGGAACGCAGGCGCCGCCCCGAGCCGAGACATGCCGGCCATCCACCTCGCCTGGGCGACCGTGAGGGCCACGGTTCCGAGCAGGACCGGCAGCGCCACGCTCGGGAATATCGCCCGGAAGTGGCGGCGGGTCAGGGTCATCGCCTCGTCGATCAGGACCCGGAACGGCAGGGTCTCGAGCACGCCGGTGCCCTCACTCATGGCCGGCTCCGGTCGTGAACGGGTTGGTCGCGACGACCAGGAACAGCGCCTCGAGGGCCAGCCCGAGGGCGATCTTGAGGCCGGTCGGCACCGAGACGGCGGGCGAGACCACCGCTTCGACGACCGCCAGCACGACGAACCACGGCAGGCAGCCGAGGACGACGAGCAGCGAGTCGCGGCCGGCGTCGCGCAACACGTCCCGGCGCGGGCGGTCCTCGGCGACCACCAAGGCGCGGCCCACCGAGAGCCCGGCGGCGGCGGTGACGATGATCAGCGTCAGCTCGAGCGGCCCGTGTGCCGCGACGAAACCCAAGAGTTCACCGGCCAGCGAGAAGTGGGCGGTCACCGCGATCACCGCGCCGAGCATGAAGCCGTTGAGCAGCACCACGTAGAACGAGCCGAGACCGGCGAGCGCCCCACCGGCCCACCCGGTCAACGCCACCGTCATGTTGTTGGTCGCGATCCCCGAGCCCGACACCGCCGGCGGCACCGAGGAGGTCAGCGACTCCGTCCACAGCCTGCCCTCCTCGAGCCCGGCCAGGGCATCCGGCCCGAGGAACACCCCGGCGACCTCGGGTCGTACCGCGGTGAGCACGAGGCCGGTGAGGACAGCGACGAGGAACAGCGGCACCACGACCGCGAGCAGGTGGGCCTGGCGACGGAACGCGGCGGGGAAGACGCGGAGGAGGAAGTGCACCGGGCCGCGGACACCCCGTCCCCGCTCCCGATGGAGGAAGTGGGTGCCGTCGAGGGCGAGCCCGGAGAGCCGCCGCGCCGCCCCCGTCCCGGGGAAGCGCGCCCCGGCCAGCGCGTGGTCGTGCAGCACCTGGCGGTACAGCAGGCCGAGTCGTTCGAGCTCCGTGTGCCCGACGCGCCTGACGTGCTCGCGAGCCGTTGCGAGCGCCGCGTCGAACTCGTCCCACACCGGCCGGCGCTGCTCGACGAAGCGCGCGTAGTCCATCAGGCCGGCCTCGAAGTCAAGGAGGCGCGCAGGACCGCGACCGGGTCGGCGGCGCGGTCGACCCCGGCCAGGAAGCCCGGGTCCGTCCGGTCGATGACCGCGAGCAGGCGGCCGGCCAGCGCCTGGGCGCGCTCCCCGTCGAGGTCGCCGGCCCGGCGCAGCAGCGCCTCGGCGACGGCGACCTCGCCGGCCCCCCACCCGGCGGGGACCCGGAGGAGGGTCACCTCGCCGTCGCGGCGCTGGTCGTGGACGACGAGCGTGCCCGCGATGCGGTCGCCCAGCCGGCGGGCCAGCGGATCCGACGCGATCAGCGGGAGCCCGGCGAGCAGGTCCACGGAGCGGAAGACGTTGCGGACGACGAGGGCGGAGGCGGAGGGGCTGCCGCCGCCGCGGCTCACCACCCGCAGCCGGAGGACTGCCTTGCCCGGGGTGCGGCCGCCCAGGGCCAGCTCCATCCCCGCGAAGTAGCCCCAGTCGATGACGAAGTACCCGGCGATCCCGACGGCGATCCCCCACCCGCCCCGCAGCCCGTCGACCAGCGTGGCGAGGAAGACCACGCCGATGACCCACACCACGGTGATCGCGCCCACCAGCATGTAGTCGAGGAAGACCGCCAGCACGCGGCTGCCGGCACCCGCGATGGGGAGTTCGAGCGGGACGTTGTCCAATCCCAGGACCGTGTGCTCGCCGATGTTGGACTCGGGAGTCGCCATCCGCGGGAGAGCTTACCTCACTGCCGCCCACCCCTTCGGAGGCCAAGCACGACCCGCGACTCGGGACTCAGGATCCGGGACCGGCTACTTGACGCGGACGACCGAGCCGACGTCCTCGCCCAGCACCACCCGGCGGATGTTGCCCGGCACCCGGATGTTGAAGATCCGGATCGGGATCTTCGAGTTCTGGCAGAGCGACACCGCGGCGGCGTCCATGATCTTCAGGCCGTGCTCGAGCAGGTAGTGGTAGTCGGTTTCCTTGACCAGCTTGGCACCGGCATCCCGCACCGGGTCGGCGGTGTACAGCCCGTCGACCTTGGTGCCCTTGAGCAGGGCGTCGGCGTGCATCTCGCTGGCGCGCAAGGCGGCCGCCGAGTCGGTGGTGAAGAACGGGTTCCCGGTCCCCGCCGCGAATATCACGACGCGGCCCTTTTCCAGGTGGCGCAGCGCGCGCCGCCGGATGAACGGCTCCGCCACCTGGCGCACCTCGATCGCCGTCTGCACTCGGGTGTTGACTCCGCGCTTCTCCAACGCGTCCTGGAGCGCGAGGCCGTTGACGATCGTGGCCAGCATCCCCATCAGGTCACCGGTCACCCGGTCGAGCCCCTGCTCGGTGGCGGCGACCCCGCGAATGATGTTCCCGCCGCCGATGACGATCGCCACCTCGACGCCCAGGGCGTGCACGTCGGCGATCTCGGCGGCGAGGACGGGCAGCACCTCCGGCGCGATGCCGAAGGGCTGGTTGCCCATCAGCACCTCGCCCGAGAGCTTGAGGACGACGCGGCGGTAGACCGGTTCGGCGTTCACTCTTGCGCAGCTCCCTCACCGAGCTTGAAGCGGGCGAACTGCTTGACGACCACGTCGCCCTTGGCCTTGAGCATGTCGCCGACCTTCAGCTCGGGGTTCTTCACGAACGGTTGCTCGACCAGGCAGACCTGCTCGAAGAACTTGCCGAGCTTGCCCTCGGCGATCTTCTCGACGACCTGCGCCGGCTTGCCGGTCGCGGCGGCCTGCGCCTTGGCGATCTCGCGCTCCTCGTCGACGACCGACGGAGGCACGACGTCGCGCGACACGAAGCGGGGCTCCGCGGCAGCCACGTGCATCGCCACGTCCTTGACGGTCTCCTCGTCGGCGCCCGACGAGATCTCCACGACGACGCCGATCTTGCCGCCCATGTGGATGTAGGAGCCGAGCTTCGTGCCCGTGCCGGCCTGCATCGAGGCGACGCGAGAGAGCAGGATGTTCTCGCCGATCTTGGCGATCTTGCCGGCGATCGCCTGCTCGACGGTGTGCTCGGGGTCGCCGGCGCACTTCGCGGCCTTGGCGGCGTCGGCACTGGCGAGGCCCTCGGCCATCGCCTGGTTCGCGAGCGCCTGGGCGAACTCCTGGTACTCCGCCGTCCGCGCCACGAAGTCGGTCTCGCAGTTCAGCTCGACGATCCCGGCGCGCCGGCCGTCGGCCGACAGCGCGACGGCCACCAGCCCGTCCTTCGCCGTCCGCCCGGCCTTCTTGGCCGCCGCCGACAGCCCCTTCTTGCGCAGGACCTTCACTGCCTCTTCCAGGTCCCCGTTCGCCTCGGCCAGGGCCCGCTGACAGTCCATCATCCCGGCGCCCGTCTTCTCGCGTAGTTCCTTCACCTGTGCAGCCGTGATCGCCATAAGGTTCCTCCGTGCTCGTGCATCAAAAGGGCCAGGGACACGGCCCTGGCCCTCGCGAATGCCTTCAGGGCTCAAGGCGTGAGGGTCCGGACCCCGGACCCCGGTCCCCGCACCCCGAGTTCTTCAGCGCTTCTCGAACAGCTCGGCCTCGTCGTACTCGTCGAACGTCTCTTCCAGCGATGGGAGCGCGCCTTCGTCACCTTCACCAGGCTTGGCCTCGCCGGCCTTGCCCTCACCGCGCGCGGCCGCCGCGGCGGCCTCCTCGCGGCCCTCGATCATCGCCAGGCCCTCGAGCGCCGAGTCGGCGACCCGCGACGTGAAGAGCTTGATCGCGCGGATGGCGTCGTCGTTGCCGGGGATCGGGTAGTCGACAACGTCGGGGTCGCAGTTGGTGTCGACCACCGCCACCACCGGGATGCCGAGCCGGTTGGCCTCGTGCACCGCGTTGTGCTCGTGGTTCGTGTCGATGACGAAGACGGCGTCGGGCAACGACTCCATGTCGCGGATCCCGCCGAGGTTCTTCTCCATCTTGACGCGCTGCCGCTCGAGGGTGATGCGCTCCTTCTTGGTGAGCTGGCTCTCCGCGTTGGCGAGCTGCCGCTCGATCTCCTTGAAGCGCTCCACGCTGCGCCGCAGCGTCACGAAATTGGTGAGCGTGCCGCCCAGCCACCTGCTGGTGACGTGGAACATCTGGCAACGCTTGGCCTCCTCGGCCACCACATCCTGCGCCTGTCGCTTGGTACCGACGAACAGCACCGAGCCGCCGCCGAGCACCAGGTCGCGGACGAACGCAGAGGCTTCTTCAAAGAGCTGCAGCGTCTTCTGCAGGTCAACAATGTAGATCCCGTTGCGCTTGCCGAAGATGTACGGACGCATCTTCGGGTTCCAGCGCCGGGTCTGGTGACCGAAGTGGACGCCAGCCTCGAGCAGCTCCTTCATCGAAATTTGAGCCAACGAAGTCTCTCCTTTGCCTTTCCAGCGCCTGTATCAGCGCTTGGAGAACTGGAAGCGACGGCGGGCCTTGGGCTGGCCGTACTTCTTGCGCTCGACCTCGCGGGCGTCGCGGGTCAAGAAACCGGCCACCTTCAGCCGCTTGCGCAGCTCGGGCGAGAACTCGAGCAGCGCGCGGGAAATGCCGTGGCGGATCGCGCCGGCCTGTCCGGCCGGCCCGCCGCCGGCCACGTTGATCAGGATGTCGAACTTCTCCGACGTCTCCGTGATCTGCAGCGGCTGGCGGATGACCATCTTGAGCACGCGGTTCGGGAAGTACTCCTCGAAGTCGCGCTTGTTGACCGTGATCTTGCCGGTGCCGGGGCGCAGGTACACGCGCGCCACCGCCGTCTTGCGTCGGCCGGTGCCGTAGTACTGGATCGTCGCCATGCGGCTTACTCCTTCACCTTGATCGGCTGCGGCATCTGCGCCTGGTGGGGATGCTCCGGGCCCGCGTAGACCTTGAGCTTCTTGAGGAGCTGCCGGCCCAGGCGGTTCTTCGGCAGCATCCCCCACACCGCGTAGCGCACGATCCGCTCCGGGCGGGTGTCGCGCAGCTCGCGGGCGGTGGCGGTGTGGAGGTGACCCGGGTCGCCGGAGTGGCGGTAGTACTTCTTCGCCTCCCACTTGTTGCCGGTCATCTTCACCCTCGCCGCGTTGACGATGATCACGAAGTCGCCGGTGTCGAGCCCCGGGGTGAACGACGGCTTGTGCTTGCCGCGCAGCAGCGTCGCCACCCGCGTGGACAGCCGCCCGAGCACCACGTCGGACGCGTCGACCACGAACCAGTCGTGCTTGATCTCATCCTGTTTCGGCACGTACGTCTTCATCTGTACTCTCCAACCACCCTCAGCAGTCATCCGGACACACAGGGAGCCCGCGGACCGGCCGCACAGGGGCGGAAAGCCTAGCAAACGAGCCAACTGCTGTCAAGGCAATGGGTCGACACCGGCGACCCGGACCGCCTCACGCCCCGCGAACGGCCCAGAGGTTGCAGAACCACCACTCCGGGGCGGCGCGTGCGGCGACCCAGGAGGCGACCTCCCCGAGTGGACGCCGACACCCGGCGAGCTCGTCGATCACCTCGAGCCCGAAACCCATCCCGGTCAGCGCAGCCGGGAGCTCGGACGGGTCGTGGCCTCCCCGCCGCAGGCAGGCCGGGTTCCACTCGACGAGCAGAGCCAGCCGGCGGTTCTCGGCGAGGAGCCGCGACGAACCGGCCAGCACCTCGGGCTCGGCGCCTTCGACGTCGATCTTCACCAGGTCGACCGGGCCCGCGGTCAGCGAGTCCAGGTCCCGCTGCTCGACCCGCACGGTGCGGACCGCGGCCTGCAGGGGGCTGCCGTAGAAGGAGTGGGTGTCGCTGGAGTCGGTGAGCACGAAGTCGCGCTCCGCCGGCCCGGCCCCGGCGGCACACGGCACCACCTCGACCACGGCACCGAACCGTGCGACGTTCTCGCGGAGCAACGCCACGTTGTCCCCGGCCGGCTCGACCGCCAGAACGTGCCCTTCGGCACCCACCTGCTCGGCAACCAGCACGGTGTAGAACCCGATGTGCGCGCCGACGTCGACGACTCGCATGCCCGGGCGCAGGAAACGCCGGAGCAACCGGGTCGTCAGCGGATCGAACCAACGGTCGAGGTAGTACGCGGCGAGTGGCCCGGGGACGCGAAGCTCGACTCCGTCCATCTCGACGTCGACGAGGTCGGCGGCCACCGGGTGCGCGCGGAGCCAGCGGTCTCGTGCCCGGGCCGCCATGCCCGCCACCCGCGGCAACCGGCCCAGGCCCAGGCGCTCCAGGGTCCGTTGGGTGCGGGCTGCGGTCAACACGGCTCGAGCAGGCAGTCGGAGCGCCATCGCGGCCGGAGTGTAGCGCGGCGCAAACTCCAGCCCGGCGGCGACGCTCGTGCCGGCTCGCTCGCCCCGGACCCCTGGCCCTCAGCGGTCCTTGCGCTCGAGCTTGATCTCGACGCCCGCCGTCTCCTGGTCGACCTCGACCTGGGCGACGCTGGTCGCCTTGGCGAGCTTCCATTCCGCCTTGCCGGGCTTGCTGTTCAAGGACGTCACCGTCCACCCGTTGGCGGTGATCGCCTGCTGGTAGAAGTCGAACACCGCCTGGTAGGCGCCGGTCGACATCAGCTTGACCTCGGTGACCTTGACCCAGCCGTCCTCGGCGTCCGACTTGGCGGCAAAGGCGACGCGTGTCGCTCCCGGGAACTCGGGCAGGTCGGCGACGGTGTCCTGGGCTGCCGGCGCCGGCGCGGCCGGCGCTCCCTGGCCCACGTCGATCGCGGCCGGCGGGACCGGAACCGACTGGGGTGCGGGCTGGCTCCGGCGGCAGCCGATGCCGACCACGACGACGAGGACGAGGATCAGGGTGACGAGCCGATTCATGGTGCCTCCTTTTGCGGCAGCGGCTCGCCAGGAGCGAGGGCTACCGGAGTGCGTTGGTGAACTCTGCGGGTATCGTACCGGGCGTCGCGGGCCTGTCAACGCGTGCCCCCGGTGACTCATCCGGCCTGGCTGATCCGCTCGACCTGCCGCCGCAGCGCGTCGTAGGTCTGGGTCAGCATCGTCACCTCGCCGATCGGCGGGTCGCCGACCACCAGGCGCAGGGCACTCCGCCAGTAGAGCGAGGCCCGCTCGACGCGCTTCACCTCGCCCCAGGGGATGAACGCCGCCGGGTGCTTGGTCGCCAGCGGCGGCGAGGGCCGCAGGTAGAGGCCCTCGGCGGTCGCGCCCAGGATGACGCAGCGCTTGTAGGCGACCGTGTTGGCCAGCATCACGGTTTCCCCGTGGAGCGCACCGACCGGCGCCCCTCCCGAAGCAGGGAACCGCTCGACCAGTCTCGTGTAGCCTCCGCCACGGGCGAACAGCCGCGAGAGGAATCCGAACGGGCCACCCATCGAGCACCTCCCGGCAACCTCGAAGCCCCGCACCACCCGGAGCGCGCCCCGTCGCCAACGACCACGCCGCCTGAGGACCGATTCATGATACCCGGACCCCGGGTCCGGTCCGCGGTCGGACCTCAGTGACCTGGCCGATGGCTTGCCGCCGATGGGCGCCTGTACTAGGGTTGCGGCGTCCGGGTCCGAGCAACGAGGCTCCCTCACGAGAATCGCCCTGGAACCCGGGCGGAAAGGTCGGTGCGGTGCGCATACTCGAGGTGCTGACGATGCCGATCCCCGAGGTCAAGCTGCTCCGCTTCGGCAGGTTCGGCGACGCCCGCGGCTACTTCACCGAGACGTTCCGCCGTTCCGACATCGAACGCCACCCCGAGCTCGCGTCGCTCTCCGGCCTGTCGTTCCCGCAGATGAACGAGAGCCGGTCACGCCCGGGCACGGTGCGCGGCCTCCATTTCCAGTGGAATCCATACATGGGCAAGCTCGTGCGCACCCTGACCGGACGCATGGTCGACATCGTGCTGGACATCCGCAGGGGATCCCCGACCCTGGGCCGGGCCCTGCTCGTGGACATGCCGTACGCCGACGACTCCGACACCAGCGAGTGGATCTGGGTGCCGCCGGGGTTCGCTCATGGGAACTACTTCACGACGCCGACGCGGATCGAGTACCTGTGCACGGGGGAGTGGTCACCGACGTGCGAGGCCGGGATCTCGCCGCTCGCACCCGACATCGACTGGTCGCTGGCCGATGCCGCCCTCAAGTCCGAGCTGGACGCGGTCCTCGCCGGCGCGCCGCACATCACCGACAAGGACCGCGACGGGTTCAGCATGGCGAGCTGGCTGGCCGACGGTCGCTCCGACAACTTCGTCTTCGGTCGCATCTGACCGGACGGCGACGACCGCGGCCGGCCGGCGCGATCACGAGGAGACCCACGAATGGAACGCACGCCGATCCTCGCCGCGATGGCGATGTTCCTGTCGACCGCGACAGTTTCGTCCGCGGCGCCCCCGACACCGCCGGCACGCCGCCCTGCCTACCCCCCGACCCGGATCGTCGGCACCGTCGACACCATGCACGGCACGAAGGTCGCCGACCCGTTCCGCTGGCTCGAGCGGCTCGACACCCCGGAGGCCTGGGCGTGGGTGGAGGCGCAGAACAAGCTCACTGCGATGATCCTCGGCCAGATCCCCGGTCGCGACGCCATCCGTGACCGCCTGTCGGCCCTGTCGAGCATCGAGCGGACCACGACGCCGATTCCGCGCGGCGAGCGGTTGTTCTTCGCCCGCAACGACGGCCTGCAGCCGCAGGACCTGTTGCTCGTCCAGGACAGTCCGGCGTCCGAGCCGCGGGTCCTCATCGATCCCGCCGCGTTCTCCACCGACGGGACGGTGTCCTTCTCGGGCTACTCGGTCAGCCACGACGGGAGCCTCGTGGCTTATGCCCTGTCCAACGAGGGGTCCGACTGGCAGGACTGGCACGTCCGCGAGGTCGCGACGGGGAAGGACCGGAACGACTGGATCAAGTGGACGAGGTTCAACGCCGCGACCTGGGCCCCGGACGGGTCGGGGTTCTTCTACACCCGCTACGGCACGCCGGCGCCCGGCCAGGACAAGGTGGCGAGCGGCCACCCGCCCAAGGTGTTGTTCCACCGTCTCGGGACGCCACAGTCGGCCGACGAGCTGATTTACGAACGGCCCGACAGGCCGGACTGGGGATTCCGGCCGGAGGTGAGCGACGACGGCCGCTACCTGGTGCTGACCGTGTCGGTGGGGAGCGACCGGCGCGACGTCGTCGTCTACGCGGACCTCGCGCAGTCGCCCCGGAACGCCGTCGAGCTGGTCGGCGGGTTCGAGGCCGACTTCGGCTTCGTCGGGAACGACGGGCCGGTCTTCTACTTCCGCACCGATAGCGGAGCGCCCCGGGGCCGGATCATCGCCATCGACACCCGCACGCCGCAGCGCACCGCGTGGCGCGAGGTCGTCGGCGAGCAGCGCGACACGCTGCAGGGTGTCGAGTTGTTCCACGACATTTTCGTCGCGCGCTTCCTCCAGGACGCCTCGAGCAGGGTGCGGATGCTCAGGACCGACGGCACGCCGGCCGGCGAGGTCTCCCTCCCGGGTCTCGGCACGGTGGGCCCGTTCACCGGCACGCGCCGACAGGGCGCGGCGTACTACTCGTTCACCGGCTTCACCGCGCCGGCCGCCAGCTACCGGCTCGACGTGAAGACCGGCACGACGACCCGGCACGGGCGGGTTGCCGGCAAGCTCGACCCCGACACGTTCGTCACCTCGCAGGTGTTCTACACCTCGAAGGACGGCACCCGGGTGCCGATGTTCCTGTCGCACCGGAAGGCCCTCCCCGCCAAGGGCCCGCACCCGACCCTGCTGCACGGCTTCGGCGGCTTCGGCAACTCAATGACGCCATCGTTCTCGGCGGCCAACCTGGTGTGGATGGAGATGGGCGGGATCTACGCCGTCCCCAGCCTGCGCGGCGGCGGCGAGTACGGCGAGGCCTGGCACCAGGCGGGCATGCTGAAGAACAAGCAGGACGTCTTCGACGACTTCATCGCCGCCGCCGAGTATCTCGTCCAGTCCGGGCTGACGACGCCGCGCAAGCTCGCCGTCTCCGGCGCCTCCAACGGCGGCCTGCTCGTCGGCGCGGTCCTCAACCAGCGCCCCGACCTGTTCGGCGCGGCCGTGCCGGCGATGGGCTTCATGGACATGCTGCGGTTCCACAAGTTCCCTCTCGGCTGGGCGCTGATCGCAGAGTACGGCTCGCCTGACGATCCGTCGATGTTTCCGGTGCTGCACGCCTACTCGCCGCTCCACAACATCAGGAAGGGCACGTCGTACCCGCCGACGCTGATCACCGCGGCGGCTCACGACGACCGGCTCCCGCCCGGGCCCTCGCTCAAGTACGCCGCCGCGCTCCAGGCGGCGCAGGGCAGCACCGCGCCGATCCTGATCCGCATCCAGACCACCTCCGGCCGCGGTTCAGCGGGATCCACGGCAGCACTCACCGACGAGGCTGCCGATCGCCTGGCGTTCCTCGTCAGGGCGCTCGACATGCCCGCGCCGAAGTGGTGAGCGGCCCCGTTGACGAGCGGCGAGACCGGAGCCGCAGGCGCCGAGATTGCCCAGGCCGCGACGCGGCCCTACATTGACGGCATGTTCAGGGCGATGGTCATATCGGGGTTCATGGCGCTTTGCGTGTCCGCAGGCAGTCTCGCGGCCCCTGAGTGGCGGAGCCTGGGTCCGGACGGCGCGACGGTCAATGCGTTCGCGTTTCGCCCGGATGACCCGGCGACGCTCTTCGCCGCCACCACGTCAGGCGTCTTCGTGACCCACGACGGCGGCGACCACTGGACGCTCTCCGGCCTCGCGGGACGCGAGGTGTCCTGTCTGGCGGTCGGCCCCGGCCGACCCGGGCAGATCCTGGCCGGCACGGCGGTGACCGGCCCGGGAACCGGTGGCGTGTACCGCAGCGTCGACGGCGGGTCGACGTGGGAGCCCGGCCTGGCCGGCCTGGAGGACACCCAGTATCCGTCCTCGCTCGGCGCCTCCCGCCCGATCTCGACTCTGGCGGTCGACGGCGCCAACCCCGACGTCGTCCTCGCCGGCGTCAACTACGGATCGTACAGCTCGTGGGGCGGGTTGTTCCGCAGCACCGACGGAGGGCAGAGCTGGACCTTACGTACCTACTTCAACAACATCAGGAGCCTGACGTCGGACCCGACCCAGCCGGCCGTGATCTACCTGGTCGCCAACCCGGGCGTCAAGCGCTCGTCGAACGGCGGAGTCGACTGGGCCGCAGCGAACCAGGGCCTGTCGTACACGGCACCGAACGGCAACGTGTACACGGCGGGCATCGGCCCCATCGCGCTCGCGCCGAGCCGCCCGGAGACGCTCTACGCCGCCGGCTGGACGACCACCCACTCGGTGTTCGTGACGGACGACGGCGCCGCGCACTGGTACCTGGCGCTCGACCTCGACGCGGGATACATCGCGCCGCGCAGCATCGCAGTGGACCCGGGGGACCACCGCACTGCCTATCTCGCGGTCCGCAGCCACGGCCTGTTGAGGACCCCGGACGGCGGGGCGACGTGGTCACAGCTCCCCGATCTGGTCTGTGGTGAGGACTTCGCCGGACGGCCTGTGCCCTTCCCGTTCAAGGTCGTCGCCGTCGACCCGTCGCGCCCGTCACGGATCTACCTCGGCCTCGAGGGTCGGGGCGTGCTGCGCAGCGACGACGGCGGGACCACCTGGAGCGAGGCCAACACCGGGCTGACCGGAGCCTCGGTGAGTGCGATCGCGCTCGATACGGCAGACCCCAGCTCGATGTGGGCGGCGACCGGCGAAGGCGCGGCGCGCAGTCGCGACGGTGGGCGCACCTGGACCGCCGCCAACACGGGCATCGGCGAGGCCTGCGGGCGCTACATCGGCGAATCGGGCGTGCCCGTGCCGTACTGCCCGAATCTCGAAGGGATCGCGCGGGTCGGGGGCCGCCTGATCGCCACAGGCGAGTGCGGCACGTACGAGAGCACGGACGACGGCGACACCTGGTCGTCGGCCCCCTTCGGCGTCTTCGGCCGGCCGGTGAGGGATCCCCGCCCCGGCGGCGCCCTCTTCCTCCTCGGAACCAGCGTTTTGCGCAGCGACGACGGCGGCGGCTCGTGGCAGGCGTGCGCGATCGACTTCGCCGAGTACGAACACGCGGTCGAGCTCGCGTTCGATCCAACGTCGAGCACCGACCTGGTCGTCCTCACCAACTGGCAACGGGTCCTGCGCAGTTCCGACGGGTGTGCGACCTGGAGCGACCTCGCGCCGGTTCCGAGGTTCTCCTGCCCGGCGACGCCCTGGTTCTACGGGCTGTCCCTGGCGATCACCGGGCGCGGCACGCTTCTCGCCGGCACCCCGTGCGGCCTGTTCGCGAGCCGGGATCGCGGACAGAGTTGGCTCCAGGAAGGGGAGGCGGATCTCCAGGTACCGGCGCTGGCCGCCGACGGCCGCTCGCCGTGGTCCGTGTACGCCGGCACCATCGGGCACGGCGTCCTGGAGAGCCGCGACGACGGCGTCACGTGGTCGCCCTCAGGGTCGGGGTTGCCCCCCGCACGCATCGCCGCCCTCGCCTTCTCTCCGGGCGGAACGAGGCTCTACGCGCTCACAGCCGGAAACGGCATCTACGAGCTGCTGCTGCCCCACGCCGTCCGACCTCGGCTGTCGCGACCCCCGCTGCGGCCGACCCGGCCGGAGCGGGTGCGCTAGACTCCCGCGGCCTGTTTGGCCCCCGCGAGGTTCCTCACGCCTGCGGCCCGAGCGGGCGCAGGAGGCGCTGTGAAGATCGTCAAGGACACCGCCGTCAGCTTCCACTACACCCTCACCGACCAGCACGGCGAGGTGATCGACGCCAGCGCCGAGCGCGGCCCCCTCACGTACCTGCACGGGCACGACCAGATCATCCCGGGGCTAGAGCGGCAGCTCGAAGGCCTCGACACCGGCGCGCGGGCCAACCTCGCCGTTCCCGCCGTGGAGGCCTACGGCGAGCGCCGCGAGGAGATGGTCATGGAGGTGCCGCGCGACAAGTTCCCCGCCGACGAGGAGCTCGTCCCGGGCAGCCAGGTGATGTCGCAGGGCGGCGGCGCGCCCGTCGTGTTCACGATCCGCGAGGTCCGGCCCGACACCGTCCTGCTCGACGGCAACCACCCGATGGCCGGCAAGGACCTCAACTTCGCCATCGAGGTCGTCGACGTACGGCCGGCCAGCGCCGAGGAGCTCGCGCACGGTCACGTCCACGACGGCAATCACGACCACTAGAAACCGGGGCCCGGGACCCGGGTTCCGGGACCCGGCCACCACCCGCCCAGACGCGGTTGCAGGCCCCGGATTCTACGTCTCACGTCTCACGACTCACCTCTCGCGACTCACGTCTCACGACGCGGGCCACGGGACTCGGGACTGTTCACCGCGGAATGACGGAATACGCACAGAGGCGGGCGCCGCAGCGTTCGTCGACGAGTCGGGCGCCGAGTCGGATGCCGACGTCCCCGACCACCGTGTCGCGGTCCTTGTAGCGCAGCAGGAGCACCCGGTCATCGGGGCGAGGCCGCCACCCCGGTTGCGCGACGACGACCGGCCGGTCGGTGTAGTACTCGAACAGCGGTCCCTGGAACCACTCGTCGAGCGGGTGCCTGGCGACCGGGACGTAGACCAGGCGCGAGGAGCGGTCGTCGCGCAACGACGCGAGGAACTCGACGTCCGCCGGCGTCCCGAGTCGCGCGGCGGCCGCCTCGCGGCGGGCCGCGATCCCGGCGACGTTGAGCTGCGCGACGAGGGCCGCAGCGCCGACCAACGCAGCCAGGGACCAACGCCGATCCTGTCGAGCCGCCGCGACCGCGATGCCGACCAGGAGCGCCGCCGGGAGGGTCAGCGGGAGCTGCCAGAAGCTGTGCACGTAGCTCCCCTGCCGGAAGGCGAGGAGCCAGACGAGGGCGGCGGCCGTGAGCGCGAACATGGCAACGCCGAGCGCCCACGGCTGCGCCTCACGAGTCGTGCTCGAGCCGACCCGACCCCGTCTCACCGACAGCGCGACGAGCGCCACCGCGACGATCCCGATCGCGGCCAGGAAGGGCACGCCGAAGTTGTCCACCGCGTAGGTCCCCTGGCGACCGAGCCACTGCGACCACGTGAAGCTCGCGACGCCGGCACGCCGCGCCGAAGCCAGGACGAGGGCGTGCCAGGCCCCCTGCCAGGAGCCCTGCAACCAGGCCATGAGCGAAGCCAGGACGACGAGCGCCCCCGCACCGGCCGCCGCCGGGACGCCGAACGCGAGCCAGCGCGCCCTGCCGGGACGACGCCAGGCCTCGAGGAGCAGGGCGAGGCCGACGAACCCCGCGACCAGGAGCGAGGTCCAGTGCGCCAGCACGCACCCGACCACCAAGCCGGCGACCACCGCCAACCGCCCCCTCCCCCGGTCCCGCTCGAACCACGCCAGGGCCGCCAGCAACCACACCGCGAGGAGCATTCCGTCGAGCTCGAACTTGACGCAGGTCTGGAACTTCGAGAACACCGGGAGGCTCACGAGGGCGAGCGCCCCGACCAGGGCCGGAGTGATCGCCCGGGTCGTCTGCAGCAGCAGCGTGAACAGTCCTGCCGCCGCGGATAACGACACGATCAGGTAGAAGGTGCGGGACGACGCTTCGCCGGTGCCGGCCAGCCGGGCGAACTGCTGGAACGCCGCCTTGACGAGGAACGGGTGGTCGGTGTAGTAGCGCGGCGGCCCGGCCCGCTCGCCCCAGGCGACGTAGTCGTTGACGGTCACGCCCCACTGCGAGCGCGCCTCGCCGTTGCGCAACCCGTTGCGCGCCATGAACGAGAACAGCGCGTTGTCGTAGTCGACGTGGAGCCTGGTGTCGAGGAACGGCCCCGACAGGTCGCCCGCCGAGCCGAGCTGCACCGCCGCGACGAGTGCAAGCGCCAGCAGGATCCCGACCCACCGGCGCCGCGTCGTCTGCGCCGCCGCCGGCTTACGGGGAGGCTTCACCCCTCCGCCCTCGCCTCGACTCTCAAGCCCCAGGCCTCAAGCCTCAGGCCTACTTCTTCACCCATTGGTCGAGCCATGCCAGCACGGTCTGGTGCCACTGGATCGAGTTCGCCGGCTTGAGCACCCAGTGGTTCTCGTCGGGGAAGATCACCAGCTTCGACGGGATGCCCTTCCGCTGCAACGCGGTGAACGTCGAGATCCCCTGCGTGTAGACGACCCGGAAGTCCTTCTGCCCGTGGATCACGAGCGTCGGCGTCTGCCAGTTCTTCACCAGGTCGATGGGGTTGTGCTCGGCGTACGATTCCGGGGCCTCCCACGGGGTGCCGCCGCGCTCCCACTCGGGGAACCACAGCTCCTCGGTGTCGTAGTAGGCCATTCGCTCGTCGATGTTGCCGTCATGGCAGACCAGCGCCCGGAAGCGGTCCGGCCACGCCCCGGCGATCCAGTTGATCATGTAGCCGCCGTACGAGGCGCCGAGCGCGCCGACGCGGTCGCCGTCGAGGAACGGGTACTTGGCGATCGCCGCGGCGAGGCCGAGCTTGAGGTCCTCGAGCGGCGCCCCGCCCCAGTCGCCGTTGATCGCGTCGGTGAACGCCTGGCCGTAGCCGGTGGAGCCGTGGAAGTCGACCATGACGGCGGCGTAGCCGGCCCCGGCGTAGAATTGCGGGTTCCAGCGGTAGTGGAAGTCGTTGCCGAACGAGCCCTGCGGGCCGCCGTGGATGAGGAACGCGACGGGGGACCTCTTCGCGGCGTCGAAGTCGACGGGGCGGACGATCCAGCCGTAGACGGTATCGCCCTTGGCGCCCGTGAAGCTGAACTGCTCGGGCGCACCGAGGCGGGCGGCCGCCAGCTTGGCGTCGTTGAGGGCTGTGACCCGCTTCGCACCCTGGCCGTCGCGGCCCACGGTGTAGAGCTCGGTGGGCCCGCGCAGCGAGTGCATGGCGTAGAGCAGGCGCGCCCCGGTCACGGGCTGCGGGCTGCCGCAGGTGCCCTGGCCGACCACGACGCGAGTCTTGCCGCTCGCCACGTCGACGGCGAACACCGGGTGCTGCCCGAGGTGGTCGGCGGTGCAGTAGAGCTCCTTGCCGTCGGCGGACCAGGCCAGCTCTGCCACGGACCGGTCGCCGCCTGGCGTCTCGTCCGCGCGCAGGACGATCCGCCGCTCCGCCCCGTCGGGACGCTCGCGGAGCACGAGGTCGAAGCGGTCGGCCTCGTAGCCGGCCCGACTCATCGCCAGGTAGGCGAGGTACTTGCCGTCGGGAGAGAAGCGCGGTGCGGCGTCCCACGCCGGGTTGTCGGTGATCTTCTTCGGCGCTGCCGTGCCCTCGGTGCGGACCACGTACAGGTCGTAGTTGGTCGACCACGCCTCGGCGCGGCCCACGTCCTTGGCGGAGAAGACGACGGTGGTGCCGTCGGGGGAGACGGCGAAGTCCTCGCTGCCGCCGAACGGCTTGGTCGGACAGTCGGCGTCCATCGCCCCGAGCAGGTCAGTCGCCGTGCCGGCGGCGAGGTCGTAGACGAACACGTGGTTGCGGGTCCCGTCGTCCCAGGTGTCCCAGTGCCGGACGAAGAGCCTGTCGAACACCATCCCGCTCGCCTTGGACTTCTCCTTCGCCTCGAGGATGTCCTTGGTCTCGGCCGGGCTCTTGCCGGGGACGACCGCCATCGAGAACAAAAGGCGGGCGCCGCCGGGAACCACCTCGAGGGCGTCGACGTCGAGCGGCAGCTTCGTGACCTGCGCGGCCTCGCCGCCGTCGAGCGCGATCTTCCACACCTGCGAGGAGCCCGACCGGGTCGAGACGAAGTAGAGCGCCTTGCCGTCCGGGGTCCAGCGCGCCTGGGAGTCGCTCGCGTCGGCGGTGGTCAGGCGCTGCGCGCCCGAGCCGTCGACCGCGGCGATCCAGATGTCCGTGCGGCCGCGGTTGGCCTCGAGGTCAGTGACCCGGACGGTGAAGGCGACGAGCTTCCCGTCAGGCGAGACGCGCGGATCGGAGATGCGATCCATCGCGAGCATGTCGTTCACCGAGAATGGATGGGTCGGCGCGGCCGTCGTCACCGAGGCCAGCGCGAGGCAGCATAGCGAGAGGGTCACGAGACGGAGCATGTCGGCCTCCTGGCCCGCGGACGCGGACCGCCGGGCATAGTACACGGGAAACGCATGTTTGCGAGAACTCGCGGGGATGAGCCCGCGTAGGATGGCGGCATGAGCGAGGCAGGCAGGATCGTAGTGTTCCTCATCATCGTGCTCGGCGTGTGGACGCTGCTCCACGCGTACGTGTTCTTTCGCGTCGGGAGCGTCCCCTTCGTCGGCGAGCACCTGTCCCGCCGGGCCTGGCTCGCGATCTTCGCCGTCATGTGGCTCACCTACCCGCTCGGCCGACTCCTCGACCGGCGCGGTCTGGAGGGGGCCGCGTACCCGCTCGAGCTGGTCGGCGCAGTGTGGATGGGCGTGCTCTTCCTCGCCTTCCTGTTCGTGCTGATCGCCGACGTGCTCACCGGCTTCGGGCTGCTCTTCCGCCAGGCTGCGCCCGCAGCGCGCGGCGTCGCCGCCGGCGTCGCGCTCGTCCTCAGCCTCGTCGCGCTCGTCCAGGGGATGCGTGCCCCGGTGGTCACCGCGCTCGAGGTCCCGCTCGCCGGGCTGCCGGCCGAGCGCGACGGCACCGTCCTCGTGCAGGTGTCCGACCTCCACCTCGGCTCGCTCCTCGGCGAGCGCTGGCTGGCCGCCCGTCTCGCGCAGGTCGCCGCCCTCGAGCCCGACCTCGTCGCCGTGGTCGGCGACCTGGTCGACGGCAACGCCGCGCACGTCGAGCGCCTTGTGCCGCGCCTGCGCGAGCTGCGGGCGCCGCTCGGCGTGTGGGCAGTGACCGGGAACCACGAGTACTACGCCGGCCTCGAGCAGAGCGTCACGCTGCTCGAGGACGCCGGCTTCCGCGTCCTCCGCGACCGCGCCGAGGAGGCCGCTCCGGGCCTCGTCATCGCCGGGATCGACGACCTCACCGCCCGCCAGCAGTTCGGCCAGAAGGGTCGGCCCCTGGAGGCGACCCTGTCGACCCGTCCTCCGGGAGCCACGGTCCTCCTCTCGCACACCCCCTGGGAGGCCGAGAAGGCGGCCGCGCTCGGCGCCGGACTCATGCTCTCGGGCCACACCCACGAGGGGCAGATCTGGCCGTTCAACTACCTCGTGGCGCTCCGCTACCCGCACGTCGGCGGGGTCTACGAGGTCGGGGCGATGCGGCTGGTCGTGTGCCGCGGCACCGGCACCTGGGGGCCGCCGCTGCGTCTGTGGCGGCGCAGCGAGATCGTCAAGATCACGCTGCGCTCCGCCGCCTGATCAGAGCTTGTGAAGAGACCTCTTCACAAGCTCTGACCGTCTCATCAGGGGTGGGCTGCCGCCCGCCCCTCGCCCGCGACGTGAAGTCGCGGGCTTCACCTCACCCGCCGCGCCTCGCCGAGGACGGCGAGGCGCGCTGAGAGCTTGTGGTTCTCTCACAAGCTCTCAGTGCTCCCCGCCCGGGCCCCACGCCCTGGCGAAGGCGATAACCTTGACCGGGTCGTGGCCCGGTATCTTCGGGTGTCCCGTCTCGAGCGACCCGGTCTCCTGGGTGTGCAGGACCTCGAGCGTGGGCGACAGCACGACGAGCACGGGGAAACCCAGCTTGTCGGGGTTGCCGAGCCGCTCCAACACCGCCGGGTTCTTGTTTTCCTTGGAGTAGTTGACGTGGACGACGACGAAGCGTCGCTCGATTTCGCCGCGCACCTCGTCGTTCCCCGCGATGAGCCCGTCCAGGGCCCGGCACCACGTTCACCAATTGCCGCCGACCATCACCAAAACGCGCCGGTTGGTGGCCTGCGCCTGTTGGCCGGCCGCCTTGAGCTGCTCATTGGCGTCGATCGCCGGATCGTACGGTCCGGAACCGGCAGCGCAGGCCAACGTCGAGGCGGCGCCCAGCGCCGCCGCACCGCACAGAGCTCGCAGTCGTCTCATCGTCCCCCCAACCACGACGCTGCGGAGTCTAGCGGATCGGGAGCCGTCGCGGCCTTCCTGACCGGGTACGTACACGCGTCGGCGCGGGGCTCGCCCGCGCCGACGGATTGAACGGGGTCCGGGGACGGGGGCTCGGGCCCCCGTCCCCCCGAAGACGGATTCACTTCTTGTGCAGCGTCACCTGGCCGCTCATGCTCTTCACCTCGACGCGCGCCCCGCCACCTCCGTTGCTGAACTCCAGCTCCCACCCCGGGCCGTGCTCGCTGGTCCGGCGGGCGCCCGGGCCGAGCTCGTTCGTGATGCTCCCGCTGAAGCTGGTGACGCGGAAGTCGGCGGCCACCGAGGCCGGCAGGCTCAGCTCGACCTCGCCGGACACGGTCTCGACCTCGAGGCGGCCGGCGCCGGCCACGTCGCCTTCGAACGTGATGGTCCCCGACACGGTCTGGAGCTCGCCGGACTCGACGTCGGCGCCGACGACCTTGATGGGACCGCTCACCGAGGACACCTCGACGTTCTTCCGCGCTCCGAGCAGCGTGACGCGGCCGCTCACCGTCTGCGCGCGGACCGGGCCGTCGACCGCCGGCACCTCGACGTCGCCGCTCACCGACTGCACCTTGACCTCGGTGGGCTTACCGCCGGCGCGCACGCTGCCGCTGACGGTCTCGAGGTCGAGGACGCCCGTGACCTGCTCGGTCGTGATGTCCGCGCTCACCGTCTCGACCTCGAGCCGGCTGCCGGCGGGCACCTTGACGGTGAGGTCCGAGCCGTCGACGTTCTCGGCGTGCTTCGGGAGCACCACCTTCACGAGGGTCCGCCCCGGCGCGCCGGAGAACTCCAGCCGTTCGGTGCCGCGCCCGAGCGTCCCGGTCACCTCCACCTCGGCGCGCTCCCAGCCGATCACCCGGACCGAACCGGCCACGTTCTCGATCTCGACGACGCCGGCGGGATCGGCCGCGCGCCGCTCGTTGACGCTCTGCTGCGCCAGCGCCGCCGAGGCCGCCAGCATCGCCACCATCGCCGCCACCACCAACAACACGTTCCTCTTCATGACAGCCTCCTTTGGGTCTCGTTTCAGTTCCAGGTACGTCTCTCAAGCCCGGCCGGGCAGACGCGTCACCTGCTGCAGCAGGTCGATCTCCCTCCGGTACGTGGCGAGCAGCAACTGTCCGAGCGCCTCGTCGCCGGGGCTCTCCGACAGTGCCGTTCGGATGTCTCGAACCGCCTGGTCGATGACGTGCATGTTGCGCTCGACGACGTCCACGGTGTCGGGCGCGAGCGATCCACGCCGGGCATCCAGAACGGCCAGGAGCTGACCTCGCGCCCGGTCGTACTCGCAACCGACGTGCTCGAGGTCGAGTCCGACCACCGCGGCCTCGACGCCCGGCCCCGGCAGCGCGGTCCCCTTCCCGGCCGTCGAGCGACCGAGCCGCAGGCCGACGAACAGCGCCGTGCCGGCGACGAGCACCAGCGTCGCCGCCGCCATGGCCAGGCGAGACCACCGGCCGGTCGATCCGGCCAGTCGGCGGTCCGAAGCCGTTGCCGCCCGCCCCTCGGTACGGATGCTCGCCTCGATGCCTTCCCACAGGTCGCGTCGGGGCTCGATGCAGTGCGGCAGCTCGCGAGTCCGCCGCCCCAGCGCCCGCAGCTTCGCCTCGCCCCGCCGGCAGTCGGCGCACGCCGCGAGGTGATCCGTGACCTCTCGCGCGTCTCCCGCCGCGAGCGCGCCGTCGACGTAGTCGTCCAGCAGCAGATCCACCTCGTCGCACCTCATGGCTGCAGTACCTCCCGCAGGAGCCTCCGCGCCCGGTGGAGCTGCGCCTTGGAGGTCCCCACCGCGATGCCGGTCATGGCCGATATCTCGCCGTGCTCGAAGCCCTCGACGTCGTGGAGCACGAAGACCGAGCGCGCGCCCCTGGGCAACAGCGAGATCGCCCGCTCGAGGTCGATCCCCGCGCCCGGGTCGTGCGCCGTGCTCATCGCCGCGAGGGCGGCGTTGCCGTCCTCGCCGGCGGACTCGTGGCGGACGTCGCGGCCCCGGCGGTGATCGAGGAACGCGTTGACCGCCACCCGGTGCAGCCAGGTCGCGAAGCTGCTCTCGCCGCGAAACGTGGCCAGGCGCCGCCACGCCCGCACGAACGCCTCCTGGGTCAGCTCCTCGGCCAGCGCGGCGTGACCGGCGAGCCGGCGGCAGACGGCGTGGACGCGACCGACGTTCGCCCGGTAGAGCGCCTCGAAGGCGGCCAGGTCGCCGCCTTGCGCGCGCCGCACCAGCAGGCGGTCGTCGACCCCTCCGGCGGCGCGGGCCGCGAGGTCGGACCCGGCCAGGCTCCTCGCGGCGGTTCCGGCGGTGACGGTCGCTTCCATACCCCTTAGACGAGACGGAGGGCCGCGGGGTTTGAGCGGCGTTGCACCCGCCGCCCGACACCGGCTGCCTCGCGGGAGCGGACCGATGCTACTCTTACTGCCAGTCTCGTTGTCGTGGAAAAGCTGATCAGACGCCACGGGGGAGGGAGTCATGAGCTTCGTCGACTTCACGAACGTCCACCAGATGCTGAAGGCCACGGTCGAGCGACACGGCGATCTCGAGGCGTACCGCACCATCCACGCCCCGGCTCGCACCTCGTCGGTGACGTGGCGGGAGTTCCTCTCCCAGGTTCGGCGGGTCGGCAAGGGCCTGATCGCGCTCGGCGTCGGTCACGGCGACAAGATCTCGATCCTGTCGTACTCCTGCCACCCGTGGGTCCTCACCGACGTCGGCGCCGAGAGCGTCGGCGCCGTCACCGTCGGCATCTACCACACCAACCTCGCCAAGGACTGCCGCTACATCGTCGACCACTCCGACTCCGTGCTGGTGTTCGCGCAGAACCTCGAGCAGCTCGCCAAGCTCCAGGAGGAGCGGGCAAGGATCCCGGCGCTGCGCAAGGTCGTGCTGTTCGACGGCGCCGCCAAGGACGACTGGGTCATCTCTTACGACGCCTTCCTGGCCCTCGGGGACGCCGTCACCGACGCGGCGCTGGACGCCCGCATCGCCGCCGTCGGGCCGCAGGACCTCGCGGCGATCGTCTACACCTCGGGGACCACGGGGATCCCCAAAGGCGCGATGATCACCCACGACAACATCACCTTCACCTGCCAGTCGGTCCAGCAGTGCGGCGATGCCGGGGTCGGCGACGTCGAGCTGCTGTTCCTCCCGCTCGCGCACGTCTTCGCCCGCACCGTCGTCTTCACCGCCATGATCACGGCGACGACCACCGTCTTCGCCCGCGGCCTCGACACCCTCCTCGAGGACATGCAGGTCGCCCGGCCGCACTGGTTCGCCAGCGTGCCGCGCGTCTACGAGAAGGTCCACAGCAAGGTCCTCGCCGGCGCCGAGGCCAAGGGCGGGGTGGCGCTGAAGATCTTCCGCTGGGCGCTCAAGACCGGGCACGAGGTCAGCGACTGCCTGCTGGCCAAGAAGCCGGTCCCGGCCGGGCTCAAGATGCGCTACGGGATCGCCACGAAGCTGGTCTTCGCCAAGATCCACGCGGCCTTCGGCGGCCGCGTGCGCTGGTGCATCTCCGGCGCTGCGCCGCTCGACCCCTCGATCGGCAAGTTCTTCCACGCCGCCGGAGTCCTCGTGCTCGAGGGGATCGGCATGACCGAGAACACCTCGTTCACCAACCTCAACCGGCCCGACAACTACCGGTTCGGCTGGGTCGGCCTGTCCGGGCCGGGGATCGAGCAGCGCATCGGCGCGGACGGCGAGGTCCAGTACCGCGGCCGCAACATCATGCGCGGCTACTACAAGATGCCGGAGGAGACCGCCGAGACGCTGATCGACGGCGGCTGGCAGCGCACCGGCGACCTCGGCGAGATCGACGCCGTGGGGTTCCTCAGGATCACCGGCCGGAAGAAGGAGCTGATCGTCACGGCCGGCGGCAAGAACATCGCGCCGACGGCGATCGAGGGCGTCCTGGGCACCTCGAAGTACATCAACCAGATCTGCGTGATCGGCGACCGCCGGCCGCACCTGACGGCGCTCGTCACCCTCGACATGGACAACGCCAAGGCCTGGGCGACCGCCAACGGGATCGCGTTCTCGACGCCGGCGGACCTACAGAAGGAGCCGCGCGTCAAGCAGCTCATCGATTCCGAGATCGCCGCCCACGAGAGCGAGTTCGCGACCTTCGAGCAGGTCAAGAAGGTCGCCATCGTCGACGAGTTCACCATCGCCAACGGCCTCCTGACCCCGACGCTGAAGCTCAAGCGCAGCGTGATCCACGAGCGCCACGCGAAGGCCATCGACGCGATGTACGCCGGCACCTGACGGCTCGCGGCTCTCACCCGCGGGTCACACGGGCCTGACGGGCCTCGTAGTACTCATCGCTCGGCTGCTCGTCTTCCGGACCCCTGACCCCAGGGCCCCGGTCTTCTCAGCAGCACCGCTGCGGCACGCCCTCGCGGACCTCGGCGGGGCCGAACGCCTTCGGCGGGATCGGCTCGCCGCGCAGCGTGGCGACGCAGCGCCGGCCCGCATCGACGAGGACGACGACGACGGCGACCATCATGACGATCGAGAGGCCGGCCTGGAGGTAGCCCCGGAAGGCGTTGCCGGCCGTCTGCGCCAGCGGCAGGAAGTTGTCCACGACATTGAGGTAGCCGGCCGACAGCGTGGTCGTCGCGACGAACAGCATCGGCAGCGCGGTGAGCAGGGCGTAGCGCGGCTTGCCCATGTTCACCAGGAACGTCGTCCCCACCGCCAACGCCACGCAGGCGAGGAGCTGGTTCGCCGTGCCGAACATCGGCCAGATCGTGCGGATCGACCCGGTGTAGATGAAGTAGCCCCACGACACCACGATCGCCGTCGTCGTCAGCAGGCTGCCAGGCAGCCACGACGTCTCCCCGAACCGCCGGTTGAAGTTGCCGAGGAACTCCTGGAGGAGGAAGCGCCCGACCCGGGTGCCCGCGTCGATGGTCGTGAGGATGAAGAGCGCCTCGAACATGATCGCGAAGTGGTACCACACGCCCATCAGGCTCTTCATCCCGGGAATCGCCGAGAAGATCTGCGCCATCCCGACAGCCAGCGAAACCGCCCCGCCGGTGCGGCCGGCGACGTTCTCCCCCACCTCGCGGGACAGCTCGGCGAGGTTGACCGGCTCGAGGCCCAGCTTGGCGTAGGCGGCGGCCGGCACGTTGATGGCGTAGAAGTCGCCGGGGTGCAGCGACGCCGCCGCGATGAGCGCGACGATGCCGACCAGGCACTCCATCGCCATGGCGCCGTAGCCGATCATCCGGGCGTCGGTTTCGCGGTCGAGCATCTTCGGCGTCGTCCCCGACGCGACCAACGCGTGGAAGCCGGAGATCGCCCCGCACGCGATGGTGATGAACACGAACGGGAAGAGCTTCCCGGGGATGATCGGGCCGCCGCCGTGAATCCACTCGGTGAACGCCGGGAACTGCAGGTCGGGCCGGACGACGAGCACGCCGACGATAAGCAGGAAGACGGTGCCGACCTTCATGTAGCTCGACAGGTAGTCGCGCGGTGCGAGCAGGAGCCACACCGGCAGCACCGAGGCGGCGAACCCGTAGATGCACAGCAGCGCGGTGAGCTGGTGGTGGTCGAAGAGGAACCACGAGCCGATCGACGACGTCGCCACCCACTGCCCGCCGACCACCGCGGCCACCAGCACCGTCACGCCCGCGATCGACGGCCCGCGGATCGACCCGGGCTTGATCCTGAACATGTACAGACCCATCACGATGGCGATCGGGATCGTCATGGCGATGGTGAAGGTCCCCCACGAGCTCTCGGCGAGGGCGTTGACCACGACCAGCCCGAGGCCCGCCAGGGCGACCACGACGATGAACAGCACGGCGACTCCGGCCGTGAACCCGGCGACCGGGCCGATCTCGGCCCGCGCGATCTCGGGCAGCGAACGGCCGTTGTGGCGAACCGAGGCGACGAGGATGACGAAGTCGTGGACGCATCCCGCGAGCACGGCCCCGGCGAGCAGCCAGATCAGCCCGGGCGCGTAGCCGAACTGCATCGCCAGCGTCGGCCCGACCAGCGGACCGGCGCCGGCGATCGCCGCGAAGTGGTGGCCGAAGAGCACCCACTTGTTCATCGGCACGTAGTTGTGCCCGTCCTCGAACTGGTGCGACGGCATCTGCCGGTTCGGGTCGAGGGCGAGCGCCTTGGCGGCGATGAACGCCGAGTAGAACCGGTAGCCGAGCACGAGCACGCAGAGGGCGCCGACCATGATGGGGAACGAGTTCATGGCCGCCTTCTTAGCGCCCCCGGGCGGGCGGCGCAAGCCCCAGGCACGCCGTCCTCAGCGGCGCGTGCGGGGGGCGCCGAGCCGCCGCCACAGGAGGTACACCGGGACGCCGGTAAGGACGATGGCCAGCCCCGGCCAGGTCGTCGCGGTCTTGTAGACGATGAGCACGGCGGAGATCACCGCGGCCGCGACGATGTAGAGCGCCGGCACCACGGGGTAGCCGAAGGCGCGGTACGGCCGCTCGACGTCCGGCCTCCTCCGGCGCAGCACGAAGATCCCCGCGATCGTCAGGATGTAGAAGATCAGCACCGCGAAGACGACGTAGTCGAGCAGGTTCGAGTAGACGTTGCCGTACATCGGCGCGCCCGCGGCGTCGCGCAGCAGCTCACCCGACGCGTCGCGCAGCCGGGTGCGCGGCAGGACCAGGAGCGAGGCCCACGCGCACTGCAGCACGAGCCCGACCGCGGGGACGTGACGGGCGTTGAGCGTCCCGGTGGAGCGGAAGAACAGCCCGTCCCTCGCCATCGCGTAGTACACCCGCGCCCCGGCGAGGATCAGCCCGTTGTTGCAGCCGAACGTCGAGACCACGATGGCGATCGCCATGATCAGCGCGCCGGTGCCGCCGAAGATCGTCTGCAAGGCGGCGGTCGCCACCCGGTCGTCGGGGGCGTGCTGGATCGCCTCGATGGGCAGCACGAGGACGTAGGCGAGGTTGGCCAGGAGGTAGAGGGTGACCACCAGGCCGGTCCCCGCCGCCATCGCCAGGGCGAGGGTCCGGCGCGGGTCCTTGACCTCGCCCGCCGCGAAGGTGATGTTGTTCCACGCGTCGGACGAGAACAGCGAGCCGACCTGGGCGACGCAGAACGCCACGAGGAGGCCGAACACCCCGATCGCGGCACTGGTCGGCGAGGCGATCGGGACGTCGGGGACGATCGTCGCGACGCCCCGCGGCGTCCACGGCGCCGCGAAGTTGGCGTCGATGGCGCCCGAGTTCGCCCCCACCGCCACGCCGATCACGATCAGGACGACGACCGCCAGCGTCTTCGTCGAGGTGAAGACGTTCTGGATCCACCTGGCCGGGGCCAGCCCGCGGGTGTTGATCCACGTCAGCACGACGAGCATGAGGATGCCGACGAGCTGCTGGGTCGACAGGCTCAGTGCATAGCCGGCGGAAAGGTCGACGGGCGGCACGATCCAGGCCGTCGGCGAAATCGCCGGGACGAGCACGCCGAGGTAGCGCGAGAACGCCACCGCGACCGCCGCGATCGTCCCGGTCTGGATGACCAGGAACAGCGTCCAGCCGTAGAGGAACCCCCAGAACGGCGAGTACGCCTCGCGCAGGAACACGTACTGGCCGCCCGCCTCGGGCATCATCGCCGCCAGCTCGCCGTACGACAGTGCGGCGGCGACCGTGAGCATCCCGGTCACCGCCCACACCGCGAGCAGCCAACCGGCCGAACCGACGTGGCGGGCGATGTCGGCGGACACGATGAACACGCCCGAGCCGATCATCGAGCCGGCCACGACCATGGTCGCGTCCCACAGCCCCAGCCCGCGGATGAAGGAGCCCTTCGCCTCGCCCGCCGTGGTCCCACTCGCCATGCCGCCCCCCGCAGTCGCACCCGCAACGTGAACGCCGGCCCATCGTATCGGCGGGCTCCGGGACCGTCAACGCGGGCACGCGGCCGATGCTATGCTCGGCGCCAGGAGCCCGACCATGAAGATGACCTCGCTGCTGGCGACCGCGGCCGTGCTGCTGGCCGTTCCCTTCCCCGCGAACGCGTCCGAGGACCTCGCCGCCGCCCGCGCCGCCTACGAGGCGCGTGCCGACCAGGCGAGCGCGAAGCGCGCCGTCGACCTGTTCGCCCGGGCGGTCCAGGAGGACCCGAAGTCGTACGAGGCGCGCTGGGAGTACGCCCGCGCCGCGTACTACTACGGCACCTACACCCGCGAGGACGCGCCCGACAGCGAGAGGATGGCGATCTTCCAGGCCGGCATCGACCGCGCCAAGGAGGCGATCGCACTCGACGACAAGGGCGTCGACGGGCACTTCTGGCTCGGCGTGCTCTACGCCGTCTACGGCGAGGCCAAGGGGATCTTTAAGTCGCTGGCGCTCGTCCCCGACGTCCGGCGCGAGATGGAGGCGTCGATCGCCATCGACCCCGCCGTCGAGGGGTGGGGCCCGGACCGCGTCCTCGGCCGGATGCTCTACAAGCTGCCGGGCTTCAAGGGCGGCGACAACGAGAAGTCGATCGAGCACCTCGAGCGCTCGGTCAAGGGCGCTCCGACCAACGCCCTCACCCGCCTCTACCTCGCCGAGACCTACAAGTCCGAGGGGCGGAAGGCCGACGCGATCGCGCAGCTCGAGGAGGTCGTGCGGATGACCCCCGACCCGCGCTGGGCCGCCGAGCATCCCTACATCACCCGCCAGGCCGAGAAGCTCCTCAAGAAGCTGCGCTGACCCCCTCCATCGACGACGGGCGGCGCAGGGGCCGCCCCTACGAGAGACCCGAAGCCAGCAGAGCCTTGTCGGGGCGCGGCGTGTCCCCCGCCCGTCGCCGACCCAGCAGGTGCGACGCGCGAGAAGCCGGCCGCTCACGGGCGGCCGCTACGTCGGCTTCTCGACTGGGCGGGCGCGGGCGCCCGCCCTACGGTCCAAACATGAAGGCGCCCGTCGCGGATGACTCGGGACCCGGGGCTCTGGACCCGGGGCCCTCGTCACTACTGCACGTCGATCCTGACCTCGCGCCGCGCCTCCCGCGCCTGCTCGTCGGCGAGCGCCGTACGCGCCGCGGCGAGGAGCGCCTCGGCCGAGATCGGCGTGCCGACCGCGCCCTTCATCCAGCCGTCGGGCGTCACCCTCCCCTGCCTCGCCATCCGCTCGAACTGGGCGCCGAACGCCGGTCCGGTCAGCTTCGCTGAGATCTGGAAGTCGATGATGTGGCCGATGGCGTAGTCGGAGAGGTAGAGCGGGTAGCTGACCATGTGCGAGTAGACCGCGAGCAGGTCGCACTCGTCCCGGCCGGGAACCGGCGCCATGTAACCCGGACGGCCGAAGACCGGGGCGAAGTACGCGTTCCACACCTCGCGGGCGGCGGCGAGCACGGCCTGCTTGAGCTCGGCCGGGGTCGCCTCCGGGTGCGCGTACAGCCAGCGCCACACCTTCATGTCGACGAGGGCCACCCCGCCGATCTCGTAGGTCGCCCACAACGCGCCCAGGGCCGCGGTCGCGCGGGCGTCCCGGTCGGGCCCGCCGAGGCCGAGCAGCTCGAGGTCGCGGTTCTGGAACGAGTAGGCGAGCGCCTCGGTGAAGGCGTTGTTGGGCACGCCCGAGAGCAGCCAGTGGTCGATGCCGTCGAGCGAGAAGACCTGCTCGACGTTGTGCCCCAGCTCGTGGATCGCGATGTTGTACCCCTTGTAGTTCATGCCCTCGGGCGGGATGCGCGTCCGCAGGTGCGCCTCATCGCCGCGCATCGCCGCGCCCATCGCGTGGCCGACCCCGCGCGACGGGTCGACGACGATCCGAGCGGCCAGCCACGCGGCCCGCTCCGGCGCGAAGCCGAGGTCGCGCAGGATCCGCGGCAGGTCGGCCTGGAAGGCGGCGACCGTCGGGTACCTCGACCGCACGAGGCGGTCGAGCTCCTCCTCGGAGCGGCCGCTGCGCGCCTTGAAACCCGGGTACCAGATGTCGAACGGCTCGAGCGGACGGCCGAGCCGCCGCGCGATCAAGGCGCCGAGCTGCCGGACCTCCGGCGCCGCGAGGACCGTGGTGAGCAGCGCCTCGACCTCCTTCTCCGGGATCTGGCGTCCCGACTCGAACGACCGCGCGATCACCGACGGTGCCGCCGGACAGTAGGGATCGGCCCGGCGCAGCGCGCGGAAGTTGGCGAGCCACACCGCGTAGCGCGTGTCCGGCTCGCGCTCCAGGTCGGCCAGCGCCTTCGCCCCCGGCGCCAGCGCGACGGAGTTGGACTCCGGGGCCCAGTCCGCCGTCGGGTTGTCGATCACGACCCGCGGGATCTCCTGGCGGACGATCCGCTCCATCACCTTCTGGATCATCCGCTGCTTGACCAGCGCGTCCTTCTCGCCGTAGTGCGAGGCCAGCTCGTCGCGCAGCCCCCAGTGGGTGACCAGGCGCAGCCCCGCGGGGAACGGCCGGCTCCCGTCGGGCGCGATCAGGCGGTCCATCCGGATGTTGTACTCGGCGATGTAGCGGTCGGCGGCGGTGAGCGCCCGCGTCGCCTCCTGCGCGACCTCGGCGGGGACCCGCTCCGCGAACGAGTCCATGAGCCGCGACCGCGCCCACGCCACCCGGTCCCACGTCGAGCCGGCGGCGAGCCGGTCGGCGAGCGAGTGGACCGGAAAGTTGAGGAGGGCGAAGTGCGCGACCTTGGCGGCGAAGAGGTCGTCGGAGAGGTGGCTGCCGAGGTCGAAGGCGGCCATCAGCGAGTCGACCCGGCCGACCGGCCCGGTGTCGAGGTCCTGCGGGGTGAGAAGCTCGCGACGCACCACGTGGAGGTGCCCGCTGACGTGCTCGAGGACCCGCTCGAGGCGCGCGAGCTCGCCGGCCAGAACACCCTCGTCGGCGACGAAGTTGTCGGCGCAGAAGGCGGCGAACGCCTCGGCGTCGCCGTCGGTCGGCCACCATCGATCGGCCACCTGCCGCACGCCGACGCGGATCCGCGCCGCCTGCGCTTCGCCGAACTTCGCGGTGAGCGAGGCGATCGTCGCCTCGACGGAGTCGTCGCCGATCGACCGCGCCGGGGGCGCCGCCGCGAGTAGGCACGGGGCGAACAGCAGGACGAGCGAGAGCACGCTGAGGCGCATCGGACGACCCTCCCGAGCAGCGAGTATAGGCGCGGCCGGCCGCGGATCTGAGACCGGGGCGCAACGTGCACCTCCGGCTTGACTTCGCCTGCGGCGCGACCAATAGTTCCCGGAAGGGGGGACACGGGTGGTTCGGACGTGGGCACGCAACATCGCGCTGCTGCTGCCGCTGGTCGCGGTCGTGGCCTGGGTCGCCTGGCGCGGCGGCCGCACCCGCGAGGACCCGGCGGCGGTGCTCGCCGCGCTCAAGGCAGCCCAGGGCCCGGTCCTACCCGCGGCGGCGGCAGTCGGCGCCGCCTCGGCGGCGGAGGTCGCCGGCTACGACCGCGAGACCCTCTACGAGTTCATCGACGGCGCCGCCGACGGCTACCTGGCGCGGGGGTTCCAGCGCTGCGTCGCGACGACGTTCGCCTTCGCGACGCCCGCCGGCGAGATCGAATTGGCCGCCGAGGTCTACCGGTTCGGCGACGCCGCCGGGGCGCTCGGGCAGCTCGAGGCCGAACGGCCCGCCGCCGCCGCGGCGCTCGCCGGCCTGCCGGCGGCGTTGAGCGACGGCAACGTGCTGGTCGCCGCGCGCGGCCCCGACTACCTCAAGGTGACGGCGTTCGCGCCTGGGGCCGAGGCGGCCCGGGCGCTCGAGTCCGTGGCACGGGCATGGAGCAACGGGGGGAGCCAGTGAAGGAGCACGATCCGTACGTCGAACGCATCTCCCGCCGCGAGGCGGTGACCCGCCTGTCGTCGACCGCCCTGGTCGCGGGCGCCATTGGCGCCGGCGCCCTCGTCTTCCACGACCGCCGGACGGTGGACGCGGCGGCCCCGCCGAACCCCGAGTGGCGCGTCCGCCCGGTCACGCCGGCGCTCCCCGGCGCCGCCGCCCGCGGCGCCGACCCGGCGGCCAACGTCCGCCGCGCGCTCGCCGCCCTCGGCGGCATGGGCACCTTCGTCAAGCGCGGCGAGAGCGTCCTGATCAAGCCGAACGTCGGCTGGGACCGCCTCCCCGACCAGGCGGCCAACACCGACCCCACCGTGATCGCGGAGCTGGTCCGGCAGTGCCTGGCGGCGGGTGCGACGCGCGTGGTGGTCACCGACAACACCTGCAACGACGGCCGGCGCTGCTTCGCCCGCTCGGGGATCGCCGACGCCGCGAAGGCCGCCGGCGCCGAGGTCTTCCCGGCCAACGACGGGCGGTTCGTCGCTGCCGCCCTCACCGGCCTGGCGAGCGGCCTCGAGGTGCACGAGGAGCTGCTCCGCGTCGACCGCGTCATCAACGTCCCGGTGGCCAAGCACCACGGGCTGTCCCGCGCCACCCTCGGGATGAAGAACTGGATGGGCGTGCTCGGGCGCGGCCGCAACCGCCTGCACCAGGACATCGACCGCGCGGCGGCCGAGCTCGGCGCGCTGTTCCGCCCGACGCTCACCGTCGTCGACGCGACCCGGGTGCTGCTCGCCAACGGCCCGCAGGGCGGCTCCCTCGGCGACGTCAGGAAGGTCGACGCCGTGGCGGCCGGGCTCGACCCGGTCGCGCTCGAGGCGTGGGGGGCGACGCAGTTGGGCCTCGACCCGCGCGCCCTCGGCTTCATCCTCGAGGCCGAGCGCCGGGGCCTCGGCCGCGCCGACGCGAAGCTGGTCAAGGAGCTCGGCGGGTGAGAGACCCCCACCCGCCCAACCGGGGGACAGGGAACGGGGCACCGGGGACAGCGCGCCCCGGCGCCCCGCTCCCCACCCTCCTGTCCCCTGTCCCCTGTCCGCAGTCCCCTTCTCCATGAGCAGACTCACGACGGTCCGCGCGATCTGGCAGGGGTTCTTCCTACTGCTGTTCCTGGTCCTGCTGGCGCTCCTCGCGGCCGGGGACGTGCGCGACTTCCCCGTCACGGTGTTCCACCATGCCGACCCGCTGTCGGCCGTCGGCACGGTGCTCGCCGGGGGGACGCTGCCCGGCGCGCTGGTCTGGGCGCTCGGGATCGTCGCGCTGACGCTCCTCTTCGGCCGGGTGTTCTGCGGCTGGATCTGCCCCCTCGGGACGCTGCAGCAGATCGCCTCGTGGCTCTTCTCACCGCGCTCGCGACGCGAGAGCCTGAAGGTCAACCGGTACCGCCGCTGGTACGCGATCAAGAGCTACCTCCTCGCCTTCCTCCTCGCCGCCGCGCTGGCCGGCGCGCTCCAGACCGGGCTCCTCGACCCCCTCTCGCTGCTCGCCCGCTCGCTCGCCTCGGCGGTGTGGCCGCTGCTCCCCGGCGGCAAGCCGGTGCCCGGCGCCTGGCTGGTCGGGACGCTCCTCCTCGCCATCCTCGTCGCCAGCCGGTGGATCCCGCGCCTGTTCTGCCGTGCGTTCTGCCCGCTCGGCGCGCTGCTGGGCGTGTTCGCCCGCTTCGCGATCTTCCGCATCCGGCGGCACGGCGACGCCTGCACGACCTGCCAGCTCTGCACCTTCGCCTGCCAGGGCGCCGACGAGCCGCTCGGCGAGCACCGCGTCGCCGAGTGCCACGTCTGCCTCAACTGCGTCGACCCCTGCCCGGAAGGCGCGCTGCGCTACGAGGCGCTGCCCGCGCTCCCGGCGGCCCCGAAGCAGCCCGACCTGTCGCGCCGGCTCCTCCTCGGCTCGGTCCTGTCCGGGTTCGCCGTCGCCCCGCTACTCCGTTCCACCGGCGGCGGCCGCGTCGCGGCGCGCTCGCACCTGATCCGCCCCCCGGGCGCGCTCGCCGAGGACGAGTTCCTCCAGCGCTGCGTCAAGTGCTCGCTGTGCCAGCAGGCGTGCCCGACCGGCGCGCTCCACCCGGCCGTCGGCCAGGCCGGCGTCGAGGGGTTCTGGACGCCGGTGCTCGTCCCGCGTCGCGGCTGGTGCGAGTTCGCCTGCACGAGATGCGGCGAGGTGTGCCCGACGGCGGCGATCACGCCGCTGACCGCGGCGCGCAAGACCGGCTACGACGGCAGGCCGCCGGTGCGCATCGGCACGGCGTTCGTCGACCGCGGCCGCTGCCTGCCGTGGGCGATGGGCGTGCCGTGCATCGTCTGCGAGGAGATGTGCCCGACCGCGCCCAAGGCGATCTGGCTGCTCCTCGCCGAGGAGCCCGGCCGCGACGGCCGGAGCGTCCGGCTGCAGCGTCCGGTCGTCGACCCGGTCCGCTGCGTCGGCTGCGGCATCTGCGAGAACCGCTGCCCGGTCGGCGAGGAGGCGGCGATCCGCGTCTCGTCGGTCGGCGAGACGCGCGATCCCCTAAACGCCATGGTCCTCGAGACGCGGCCGTCGTGACCGGATTGCGCTTCGCCCACCAGGGAGTTATCTCTGTTCTCAGGATGGGCTCCGCATTCCTCCTGGGGGTGATCATGCTGCTCGGAACCGCTCGTGGAGAGGTCCGCCAACCCGCCGTCGCCGGCGCGTTCTACACCGGCGACCCGACGCGCCTGCGCGCCGAGGTCCAGGCGATGCTGCGGGCCGCCGGGCCGGCCGAGGCGCCGCCGGTCGCGGTCATCGCGCCGCACGCCGGCTACGTCTACTCCGGGGCCACGGCGGCGAAGGCCTTCGCGGCGCTGGCCGGCGCCAAGGTCACCCGGGTCATCCTCCTCGGCCCGTCGCACCACGCCTCGTTCCGCGGCGGCGCGCTCCCCGACCCCGGCGTGACCGCCTTCGCGACCCCGCTCGGCGAGATGCCGCTCGACGTCGAGGCGATCGGCAAGCTCCGCGAGTTCCCCGAGTTCGCCGGGCCCGGCCGGGCGCACGGGCCCGAGCACTGCCTCGAGGTCGAGCTCCCGTTCCTCCAGGAGACCGTGGGCAAAGTGCCCATCGTGCCGATCCTCATCGGTCACTCCCTCGACCTGGCGAGCGCGACGGCCATGGCGCGCCGGCTCGCGGCGCTCGTCGGGCCGGGGACCGTCGTCGTCGTGTCGTCGGACTTCACCCATCACGGCGCCGGCTACGGGTATGCCCCGTTCGGCCGCGACGCGCGGGTCGGCGCGAAGCTCGTCGAGCTCGGTCGCATCACCGCGGAGCGCGCCGCGGCGCTGGACGCGCGCGGCTTCTGGCAGCAGGTCGAGACCAGCGAGGACACGGTGTGCGGCGCGCGGCCGATCACCGTGCTCATCGAGCTGCTCGCCCACGCCTTCGAGGGCGCGGGCCGGGTGGTCGGCGTGACGACCTCGGGCGAGGTGAGCGGTGACTGGTCGCAGGTCGTGACCTACGCCTCCGTCGCCTACACCGGGAGCTGGACGGCGTGGCGGGAAGGTGCCCGCGACGTGGCACTCACCGAGCTCGGCCCGGCCGACAAGGAGGCCGTCCTCGGACTGGCCCGCGCGACGCTGGAGAGTCACCTCGCCCACGACGCCTCGCTCGCCCGCTGGTTCGCCGAGCACCGGGTCGAAGGCAATCTCGCCGCCCGGGCCGGGGTCTTCGTCACCGTCAACAACACCGGCGCGAAGGCCCGGCGCGACGGCCGCCTTCGGGGCTGCATCGGCATCATCGAGGCGCGCGAGCCGCTCGCCGACGCCATCGTCCACGCCGCCACCTCCGCCGCTCACGACCCGCGCTTCCCCGAGCTCGCACCATCCGAGCTGCGGGACGTCGCCCTCGAGGTCTCCGTCCTGTCGCCGACCCACGAGGTCCCGGGCCCCGACGCCATCCAGCTCGGCCGGCACGGCGTCATCCTCGAGAAGAACGGCCGGAGCGCCGTGTTCCTCCCCCAGGTCGCCACCGAGACCGGCTGGGACAAGGCGACGTTCCTCTCCCACCTCGCCGCCAAGGCCGGCCTGCCGCCGGACGCCTGGCAACACGGCGCGACGTTCGAGGTGTTCACCGCCCAGGTCTTCGGCGAGGAATCCGAGCCGCACGAGCGGTAAGCGCCCGCGAGAAGCGTGGCCCGGGGTCCGGGGCCCGGGGCCCGGGGCCCGTGGCTCGGGACCACCCACCCCGGAATCATGGCGGCGGTCCCTGCGGGTGGCACGGCCGAGGAGGCGCCTTCGCGGCGGCCGGTGTACCCGGCGCAACCCTGCAGACAATGTAGCGGCCGCCCGTGGGCGGCCGGCCTCGTACGCGCGGCACGTGCTGGGCCGACGACGGCCGGCCGGCGGCCGGCCGCTACGAACGACGGGCGGGAGAGGGCCGGCCCCGGGTCCCTGAACCCTGTCTCTACCTGCCGAACCAGCACCCCGGGGCGAGCTCGGCCGCGCGGCGCCGGTGCGCGGCGGCCGCCTCGCTTTCGCCGAGGTCGGCGAGCACGTTCGCGAGCACCCGGTGGCCGAGCGGCACCCACACGAACGCCTCGAGACTGACCCTGCCACGCAAGCCGAGCGTCGCAAGTGACTCCTCGGCGGTGCCGCGGGCGCGCACGAACTCGCCCTTCCGGCGCAACAGCTCGGCTTGGAGCAGGGCGGCCTGCGGGCCGATCTCGGGGTTCGCCCGCAATCCGTTCAACTCGATCGCCAGAGCGGCCGGGTCCCCACCCCGTTCGAGCGAGGCCCAGAGCCGGGCCACCCGCACGGTCGGCACGATCCACACCTCGTCGCCGAGGAGCGATGGGTCCTCCCAGCGCGCCAGGCCGAAGGCTCGTAGCGCGTTGAGCTCCGAGATCTCGAGCACGTCGCGGGTCTTGCCCTCGGCGGTGGCCGCGAAGCCGCCGATGCGGGCGAGCCGTGGCTCGTCCCCGGTGAGGACGGCGCCGAGCCACAGGTCGAGCCACGCGTCGTGGTACGTGCGTCCCCGGTCGCGCGGCCGCGACGCCGCCTCCAGAACGTCCAGCCCTTCGCGGCGCTGTCCCGCGAGGAAGAGCTGCTCCCCGAGGCGCAGCATGAGATCGCCCGAGCGCGGGTCGCGCGACCGCGCGGCGCTCAGGAGTGCGGCCGCCTCGGCGTGTCCGCCGCCGCGCGCGAGCGAGCGGGCTGCGAGCAACTCCGCCGCCAGCCGCATCGGGGGCTCTGAGAGCGCGTCCCGATGACGATCGAGCAGTGCGCCCCACACCGGCCTCGCCTCGGCCGGGGACGCCTCGAACGTCAGGCAGGCCGTCGCGAGGTCCTTCCAGAGCGCCTGGCGCGGCCCGACCCCGCGGCCGAAGAGCGGCGAACCGGCCGGGTTGCCGTTCGTGTCGAGGAGGAGCTCTCGACCCTCCACCTTGAGGAGGATGCCGTCCCGACCGGCCGCCAGGACCTCCGCGCCCCCGGCCAGCTCACCGAGCGGGGAGTACGTGAGCGCCGCCTGCGAGACCGACTGAAGCGTCGACGCCGCCAGGTGGGCCTGGTCCGGCGAGACGCTCGACGCAAACGACCAGCCGTTCGGCGCCAGGACCGGACTGATCGTGACGAGCACGACCTGGAAGCCCATGGGGTTGTTGAGGCCGACGGCAACGAGCTCCCTGCGGCCGTCGCCGTCGAGATCCGCCGCGACCGGCTCCCGCAGGTGCCCCGAGTTCGCGAGGACCGGTCCCGGCCTGAGGCCGCGATGGGGGCTCCACACCCCGAGCTCGCTCGGGTACCAGATGCCGTGCAGAGCCGTCCACACCAGTTCTGGGTGACCGTCGCCATCGAGGTCGGGGGCGGCGAGAACCGGGGTGTTCGCGGAGGTCGCGAAGTCGGGATAGGAGCGGGCCAGCGACTCGACGAGCGGGGCGAGGCTCGTGACCTCGGCGCCGGCGGCGTCGAACACCGCGATCCGCGACTGCGGCAGGCGGCCGGCGTCGCGCCTGTTGAGGGCGAGGACTACCTCGGGCCGCTCGTCGCCGAGGAAGTCGGCGATCACGGAGGGTGTCACCGTGTCGGGCGCGATCGACTGCCTCCACAGCTCGCGACGACGCGAGTCGCTGACGATCGCGTCGGCGCCGACGACCGACACGAGGGCCGGGGCGCGCCGCAGCAGTCGCACCGCGATCGCGCCAGCGCCCGCGACGACCGCGACGGCGAGCGCCGCGGTCGCAACGCGCCGCCGGAAGCGCGGCGACACCAGCAGGCGCCGCCGGAGCAGCGCCTCGCGGGCTGCCGCGGCGTCGCGGAACCGATCGGCGGGCCGCTTCTGCAGAAGCCGGAGGACGAAGCGGTCGAGCCACGGCGGGCAGTCTGGGCGCAGCTTACGCGGGCTCGGCGGCGCCGCTCGCAGGTGCCGGTCGGCCACCTCGAACGCCGAGCGCCCGGTGAACGGCGCCTTGCCGGTGAGGAGCTGGTAGAGCGTGATCCCCAGCGAGTAGAGGTCCGAGGCCGGCGTCAGCTCCTCGCCCTTGACCTGCTCCGGGCTCATGTAGCCCGGCGTGCCGACGGTCGTCGCGGTCCGGGTCAGGTCGGCGTCGTCGGCGAGCGGCCGGACCAGCCCGAGGTCGGCCAGCCGCACCCGCCCCTCGGCGTCGAGCAGCAGGTTCGACGGTTTGACGTCCCGATGGACGATCCGCTGCGCGGCGAGGAAGCCGAGCACGTCGAGGACCTGCTCGGCGATGGCGATGACCTCGCCGATCGGCAGCGGCCCCTCCTCGACGCGCCGCGCCAGGCTCTCGCCCTGCACCCACTCCATCGCGACCGCGAGCCGGTCGCCGCCCTCGATGAGCTCGAAGGTCCGGACCAGCCCCGGGTGCGACAGCGACCGCCCCAGCCTCACCTCGCGGCGCAGCCGTTCCTTCTGCACCTCGGTGAGCGACCCCCCGAACACCTTGACCGCGACCCACTCGGCAAGCTCGGCGTCGAAGGCGAGCCAAACCTCCGCCTGCCCGCCCGCCCCGAGCAGCCGCGCCACCCGCCACCGCTCCGGCAGCGTGAACCCCGCCTGCTCGACGGCCTTCACCCCGTCCGCGAACGTCAGCGTCCTGTCCCGCTCCGGCGCCCCGCTGCTCATACTCCGGGCACTCTACTGGAGCAGTGCGCCACGGGCAAACAGGTCGAGAGGCGGCTCGGCACGGAAACGAAAAGGCCCCGCGCACATCGCGCGGGGCCCTTCCCGATGCTCCGTGTCGCCGGGTTGCCTAGTTTCCGTCCCAGTCGCCGGCGAGGGGCTTCTCGTTCACCAGGCCGTAGGTGAAGTTGAGGTCGGAGTTGCCGGCGGTGTTCGAGTTGCGCAGGAACCACTCGCCCAGGCTCGCGCGATAGATCCCCACCGTGTCGTCGCCGTCACCGTCCCAGTCACCCACCACCGGCACGTCCTGCGCCGGGTCGCCGTACGGGAAGACGAGCTCCGCGTTCCCGCCGGCGTTCGAGTTGTGCAGGTACCATTGCCGGTCCGACGCCCGGAAGATGCCCACCGTGTCGATCCCGTCTCCCTCCCAGTCACCTGCCACGGGCGTCTCGTTCGACAGCCCATACGTGAAGCTCAGGTCCGGGGCGCCCGCGGTGTTGCTGTTCCGCAGGTACCACGCCGCCTCGGCGGGTCGGTAGATGCCGACCGTGTCGATGCCGTCGCCGTCCCAGTCGCCGGCGATCGGCAGGTCCCCGGCAACGCCGAAGCCGACGACGATGTCCGCGTTGCCGGGCTCGTTGCTGTTCTTCAGGAAGAAGGTGCCGTTCCGGTAGATGCCGACGGTGTCGTCACCGTCCCCGTCCCAGTCGCCCTTCACCGCCAGGTCGGAGGGGTCCCCGTACGGGAAGACCAGGTCGGCAACCCCGCCGGCGCTCGAATTCTTCAAGTACCAGCTCCGGTCCGAAGAACGGTAGATTCCCGGTGTGTCGGTGCCCCGCACGCCTCCGATTGTGCTTCTGAAGACGCTTCCGTCCGTCCCTGCGTAGACGGTCTCTGGAGGAGCGAGACTGATGGCAAGGGCGCGGACGTAGAGGTTTGTCAGCCCCACGTTCACAGCGGTCCAAATCGACCCGGCGTCCGTGCTCCTGAAGACGCCTCCACCATTTGTTCCCGCGCGGACAGTATCAGGGTCTGAAGTATCAACAGCAAGGCTCCAGACGGTGAGGCTCGTCAGCCCAGCATTGATCGCGCTCCAAGTCGTTCCGCCCGTCATGCTCTTGAAGACACCACCACCATTCGTCCCCGCGTAGACGGTCTGAGGAGTTGCAGGATCGATGGCAAGTGCCCAGACGTACAGGCTCGTCAGACCAGTGTTGACGGCGCTCCAGCTTGTCCCGCCAGTTGTGCTCCTATAGACACCACCACCATTCGTTCCCGCGTAGACGGTCTGGGGAGTCGCAGGATCGATGACAAGGGCCCAGACGTACAGGCTCGTCAGACCAGAGTTGACGGCGCTCCAGGTGGTCCCGCCGGTCGTGCTCTTGAAGACACCACCACCATTCGTGCCTGCGTAGACGGTCTGAGGACTTGCGGGATCGATGGCAAGAGCGTGCACGTAGTTGGTCGTCAGCCCTGTGTTGACCGCAGTCCAAGTGGTCCCGCCTGTCGTGCTCTTGAAGACGCCGCCGGACGTCCCCGCGTACACCGTCTCAGGGGTGGAAGGATCAACGGCAAGCGCCCTCACCGAGCTCGCCCACAACCCCGAATTGACTGCACTCCATGTGCTCCCCCCAGTCGAACTCCTGAAGATGCCGCCGGCAGCGGTCCCCGCGAACACGACCTCAGGCGTCACGGGATCGATGGCAAGGGCATTGACGCTCAGCGCCTTGAGTCCGCTGTTGACCCCGTCCCAGCCGGCCCCGCCAGTCGTGGTCTCGAAGACACCACCACCGTTCGTCCCCGCGAAGACTGTATCGGAGAAGGCAGAGTCGATCGCAAGGGCGTTGACGCTGAAGGCTGTCAGCCCAGTGTTGATCGCGCTCCAGTTTGTCCCGCCGCTCGTGCTCTTGAAAATGCCGCCGCCATTAGTTCCCGCGTAGATTGTCTCAGGAGTGACTGGATCGATGGCAAGGCCATTGATTGTGAGGGTTGTCAACCCGGTGTTGACCGCACTCCAGCTTGTCCCGCCACTCGTGCTCTTGAAGATGCCGCCGCCACTCGTTCCCGCGTAGACGGTCTCGGGAGTGACTGGGTCGATGGCAAGGGCGCGAATATTGGTGTTCGTCAGCCCGATGGTGACCGCGCTCCAGCTTGTCCCGCCGGCCGTGCTCTTGAAGAGGCCACCTTCCGTCCCCGCATAGATCGTGGCGGGGGTGGCAGGGTCGATGGTAAGGGCATGGGCAAACAGGTTCGTCAGTCCGGTGTTCACCGGGCTCCAGGTTGTGCCGCCGCTCGTGCTCCGGAACACACCGCCCCACGTCCCCACGTAGACGATCTCGGGGGTTGCAGGGTCGATGGCAAGTGCCAGCACGTAGAGGTTCGTCAGCCCACTGTTGACGGCACTCCAGCTCGTCCCACCGGTCGTGGTCTTGAAGACACCACCCCAGGTCCCCGCGTATACGGTCTCGGGAGTGCCAGGATCGATGGCAAGAGCCCAGACATTGAGGTTCGTCAGCCCCGTATTGACTGTGCACCAAGTTGTGCCGCTGTCGGTAGTCTTGAAAACGCCACCCCACGTCCCCGCGTAGACGGTCCCGGGAGTGGCAGGATCGACCGCAAGGGCGCTGACGGCACCGCCCTCCGGGCCGACGCCCTGCCACGCCGTTCCAGCAAACGCCACGCCCGCCATTAGCAGCGCTATCACCGTGGTCACGAGTTGTGCCCGTCGCATGTTCCTCAATCCTCCCTGCCCGCTCCCGCGGCTCGATGGTCGGTCGTCACAGTTCGCATTCCGTGCGACTCGGCCTCGCCTCCGTCATGCGGGGTCCCTCACGCGGCTCACATCGAACTCCCACGCATTCCACTCGCAACCGCTGTGCCACGCACGACGGCGACTGCCTGAGCATCGATGGGAACGGGCCTTCAGCTCGTCGGGAGGTCTCGCTGGGGTTGTGTGAGATGGCGCAGGCGCACGTTCCCTTGCGGAAACCGACCGACGGTGGCAATCACGTTGCCAACCAACCGCAGAGCCAACCTAGAACTGCATGTCCTTCAATGAGTTTGCCGAATCGTACAACCTGGAGAGGCACCCGATGAAGAACGGTGCGCGACCGACCGAGTAGAGGCCGCCCTAACTGGCTGGGGCTTGACGAGCAGTGAGGTGGAGGCGCTTCATCTTGAGACGAAGTCCGTACCGAGAGATGGCAAGCAACTTGGCAGCAGAGCTCAGGTTGCCGCCCGTGCGCCGGAGCGCGTCGAGGATCATCCGCCGCTCGAGCTCGGCCACGCGACTGACGAGCGTCAGGTCGCCGGCGTCGTCTCCGGTGTCGTCTGCGTTGGTTCGGCCTCCCGGCCTGTCCAGGTCCGGAGGTAGCAGACTCGCCGCGATCGCCTGCCCGGGTGGACAGAGGTAGACGAGGCGACGGACCTGGTGCTCGAGCTCACGAACGTTGCCTGGCCACGCAGCTTCGACAAGCCCGCGCAGCGCCTTCGTCGTGATGCCGCGGATCGACTTGGCGACCTCGCCAGCAACCTTCACCATGAAGTGCTCCACGAGAACGGGGATGTCGGACCGGCGTTCGCGCAGCGGGGGCACGCGAAGCGAGTAGCCCGCGATGCGGTAGTACAGGTCGGCGCGAAAGCGTCCCTCGGCGATGCGCCCCTGGAGGTCGCTGTTGGTCGCCGCGACGACCCGTGCGTCGAATCTCAGCGGCCGCCGCGCCCCCACCGGGTGGACCTCCTTCTCCTGCAGCGCCCGCAGGAGCTTCGCCTGCAGGGCGGGCGACATGTCGCCGATCTCGTCGAGGAAGACCACGCCACCGGACGCCAGCAGCATCTTGCCGTCGCGCCTAGCCACCCCGGTCGCGACACCCGCCTCGATCCCGAACAATTCGGCCTCCAAGAGCTCGGCCGGGATGGCTGCGCAATTGACGGCTTGGAACGGTCCGCCCCGGCGCTCGGAGGAGCCGTGCAGGATCAGCGCGATGTGCTCCTTGCCGACGCCGGTCTCACCGGTGATCAGGACAGGGATGTCGCCCTGGAGGAGCTGACGAAGTTCCTGATAGACACCCTGCATCGCCTCGGATCGGCCGACCACGTGCCCGGGCGGGAACTCGAGGTCGGCCAGCGGTCTCCGCTGCTTCCGCCCGCCGCCACCCTGTGCGCCGGGAAGCCGCGGGAGCATCACCCGCAAGGCCGCTTCGACCAAGCCACCGCTCGCTTCACGCGCACGGAAGTCCCCCGTGCACACCAGCGCACGGACCAACCCGTCCGGGAGGGTGCAGACCGCGAGCACCAGCGGCGGAGGGCCCGCGGATAAGAGCCTCCTGAATCGCGGCTCCTTGCTGTGGTCGTTCCCCACCGAATCGAGAAACTGCCGGATCGGTTCGAAGTCGTCGGGCAGAGCGAAGCAACCCTGAACCTGTCTGACGACGACCTCGCCTCGGCGCGACCACTCGACGACGGCCGTCGAATCGGCGTCGAGACCGTCCCGCAGCACGGCCAGCGCTCCAGAAAGGTCCGGGCTTGCCTCGTCCGCGACCATCTCGGCAATCCGTCCGACGACCCCGAGCCACCGCTCAGGCACACTTCGCTGCCCTCCGGACGACGTGGTCGCACCTGTGAACCGGGTCCGCCTGGAGGAAAGGTCGACAAGCCCCGGTGGAAGGGCGATGGCGACGTACGCATCGCTACTCGCGACCCTCTCGACGACAAACGGAGCCGGGCCGAAGGTCACGATGTCTCCCGCTCGGAGCGTCGCCTGCTGCACGCTCACGCCGTTGACCGCCGTGCCGTTCTTGCTGCCAAGGTCGCGGAGCTCGCACGCCCCTTCGTTGAGCTGCAGGAGCGCGTGGAGTCGAGAGACCCCGGCATGCTGGATCACGATCTCGTTGCCCTCGCGTGCACCTACCCGGTTCTCACCGGGCCGGAGGACGAACGCGAGGCCCTCGACGCAACCCGCGCCCTTGAGCCTTAACCCACCCCGTTCGCCGCGCGAAACCCCGATGCCCACGAGCCCTCCCTGACCCAGCCCGGTACTCGAAACGACGCCCATCCTAGCGTTCCCTCGGTCGTGCGCAACCCCACAGCCGAGGCAGGTCGTCGGAAGCAGCCATGAAACGCCTGTTCCCGCCTGGCAGGGACCCTCTCTTGTGTCCCAGAGCAAGGCAAACTGTCCTAGGGTCCGCTTGTTTTCGCTGCGCCGGGGCGCTATCAATGGTCGTAGGGCGGCGGGCGGACGCCGGCCCTGGGGGGACGGCGCATGCGGCGGACGATGACGAGGCGGGAGCTGGGGGCGCTGCTCGGTGCGGGGGCGCTCGCCGGGGTGGCGGCACGGCGAGGCGAGGCGGCCGCGGGGGCGGCGGGGACGGTCCGGAACGCGAGGCTCGCGGCGCCGGCGACGGGTGCGGCGCTCGACCCAGGGGCGGCGCGGGCGGCGCTCGGCGCGGCGCTCGCGGCGGCGACCGGGG
>JACQZW010000068.1 GCA_016213675.1 Acidobacteriota bacterium
CCATGTCCGGAAACCCGAACGATCCGCGCAACCCGCCTCCAGGCTACCGCGCACCGCCGTGGCCGCCCGCCGCCGCACCCGTCGCGCCCGCCGCCGCGCCCCCGGCTCCAGCCATCCCCGCCCCCTTCGCCCCGCAGCCCGCGGGCGCGGTGTGGGCCCCTGCGGCCGCGTACCCCCAGGCCCCCGCCGCGTACCCGCAGGCTCCCGCGCCCTTCGCGCAGGCCCCCGCCGCGTACCCGCAGGCTCCCGCGCCCTTCGCACAGGCCCCCGCCGCCTTCGCACCGGCTCCGGCCGCGGCGGGCTGGCCGGCCGGCGCCGTGCCGCAACCCGGCTGGGCCCCGCCGCAGGGTCATGCCGCACCGGCCGCGCCCGCCGCCGGGCCCTCGTTCGTCGCCGCGGCGCTGCGGCGCGCGTTCCGCCTGCGCTTCGCGCCGGAGAACGTGCTGCCCTCCGAGCGTGCCGCGCTGCTGGCGGCGCCGGAGCCGGTGACCGATCCCCAGGCGCAAGCCTACGCGGTCTGGCGCCGCTCGCTGCTCTTCGTCGTCGCCGCGGCGCTGGTGCCCGTGACGATCCTGCGCATGGTCGAGGTGTTCGGGTCGCTGGACGGCATGCTCTCCGCGCTCGCGACGTTCTCCGTGCTGCAGCTCGTCTTCGAGGCCGCGTTCGCGGTCCTGGCCTGGATCCTCCTGGCCGGCTGGGCCAACCTCGGCCGCAGCCGCAAGATCCTGGTCTGGGGCTGGGCGGCCTACTTCCTCTTCCCCTTCGTCACGTACCTCTTCCCGTTCCGCTCGCTCGTCGAGGAGGAAGCGTCCGGTCTGGGGGTGATCGGGAAGGGCGAGGTGCTGCTGGTCGGGCTCCTGTTCTCGCTGCAGGCGATCATGACGCTGGCGCCGAAGGCCGTATCGCTGATGCCGGGCCTGCTGCGGGCCGCCGTCGCGACCAAGATGCTCTTTCCCGGAGCCGCGGCACCGGGCTGGCTCATGGTGCTGACCGCGCCGTTGTACGGCCTGATGGTCTACGTGGTGATGATGGTCCCCTACCAGATCACGGGCAGCGGCTGGTTCGTGCTGGCCCTGATCGGCCTGCTCGGCGCGCAGATCTGGCTCGCCCTCACCGGCGTGGGCCTGGGCCGGCCGCTCGACCCGCCGGAAGCCATGCGCCGGCTCGCGCGGGCGCGCCTGGGCTACACGATCTTCAATGCGGCGGGCCTGCTCTTCGTCGGCGTCGGCTTCCTGGTGCTGGTGGACGAGCTCCAGCTCTCGGTCCTGACGGTGGCCAACCTGGCCTTGTCGTTCGTGGCCAACGTGTTCATCCTGACGCTGGTCGGCACGGACCTCCTGATCCTGTCGCTGCGGCGGGCGCGCGACGCCTCCGCGGGCGGCGCGGCGGCGTTCGACGCCTACGGCCGGCAGCTCGACGCCTTCTTCGCCGGGCGCCGCGCCTGAGCGGGCGGCCCGGCGCCGTCAGCACGCGGGGCAGCCCTCGTCGGTCAAGCCGTCGCAGTCGTCGTCGCAGGCCGGCGGCGTGCAGGAACAGCGCTCGGTCGAGGAGCAGCACGCCCCGATCGGGCGGCAGTCCTCGTCGCAGCCGCGCACGCCGGGGACGCCGCAGGGATTGCCGCAAGCGGCAGGCTGACCGCGCACGCACTCGAAGTCCTCGTCGGCCACGGCGTCACAATCGTCGTCGACCCCGTTGCAGGTCTCGGCAGGCGGGACGCAGGCCGGCTCCCAGACGCACGCGTCGCCGCAGTTCTGCTTCCCTGCCGAATCGCAGACCGTGCGGCAGTCCTTCGTCTCGCCCCGCCGGCACTCGAAGTCCTCGTCCGTCAGCCCGTCGCAGTCGTCGTCCCGGTCGTTGCACGCCTCTGCCGGCGCCTCGCACTCCGGCGCCCAGCGGCATTCGCGGCACGGGCGGCCGCCGATGGTGCCGCAGCCGGTCGTGCAGCGCTGCGGCACCGTCGTGTCGCACTCCTCGCCCGGATTCACGACGCCGTCGCCGCAGAAGGGGGCCGCGTCGGCGTCCGCATCCGGCGCGCCTTCCGCCTCGTCCTCGCCGGCGCCCTCGTCTGCTTCCTCGACGAGCTCGTCCTCGCCGTCGTGGCCCGCGTCGCCCGCCCAGTCCCCGTCCGTCCCGCCCGCCTCGTCTGCCGCCGCCGTCACGTCGGCGGCGCTCCAGTCGTGCCCGCACCCCAGGGCCAGGGCGGCGAGCACGAGCCGCAGGGCCGGCGAAGTCCGGGCGTCGCGACGCCGGGGACCGCCCGCCCGGACCGTTCCGCGTGTCGCCGTGCTCGAGCCCGCCGCTCGCATCGTGCACAGGGTAGCACGGACGAAGGCGGAGTCCACGAGGACGGAGCGGGCCGGCGGGCTCGACCCGCGGCTCCCGGCGCCCGCCGTGGGCTGAAGCCCGCGGTTCGGTTCCGGGGGACCACCAGCCATCACCGATTCCTGCGCCCGCGCTCACTCGGCGCCGGGGCCGCCCGGCTCCGGCTCCCCGCCGGTGTTCTCGATGGCGGCGGTGGCGGCGGCGGTGGCCGCCTCCTTCTTGGTGCGGCCGAACCCGGTCCCGACGACCTCGTCGCCGATCAGGCAGACGACCTCGAACTGGCGGTCGTGGTCGGGTCCCCACGAGCGGACGAGGCGGTAGCTCGGGGTGACGTGGCGCCGGGCCTGCACGACCTCCTGCAGGCGACTCTTGGGGTCGGGGTCGGCGATGGCGGCGGCGGCGAGGCGCGAGCCGAAGAGGTGGAGCACGACCCGGCGCGCGGCCTCGAGCCCGCCGTCCGTGTATGCGGCGCCGATGACGGCCTCCAGCGCGTCGGCCAGCAGCGCCGGGCGCTCGCGCCCGCCCTGGGAATCCTCTCCGCGTCCCAGGTGCAGGTGGGCGCCGAGCCCGATCTCGGCCGCGACCTGGCCCAGCGCGCTCTCGGCGACCATCGAGGCGCGCAGGCGCGTCAGGACGCCCTCGCCCGCGCCCGGCATGCAGGCGACGAGCGCCTCGGCGACGAGCATGTCGAGCACGGCGTCGCCGAGATACTCGAGCACCTCGTTGCTCTGTGCGGTGCCGGGCACCTCGTTGACGAAGCTCGAATGGGTCAGGGCCCGCTCGAGCAGCGCCCGATCGCGGAACTCGTAGCCGATGTCCAGCTTGGGCGGTTCAGGCATTCCGTGCGGCTCCCTGCCGGGCCTTCTTCACTTTCACGCCGCGCTCGTCGCGGTGGCGGCGGAAGCGGAGGTGGCCGTGACGCCACAGGCGGTAGAAGGCCCACGCGACCGCGGCCAGCGCCAGCCAGCCGGGCCAGTCGCCGAGCACCGTGTAGAGAGTCGTCCCGTGCTGCCAGCGCACGGTGCCTCGGAGCGTCTCGCGGGTGGCGAGCCCGGTGCTGGCGACGACGCGGCCGGCGGGGTCGATGAGGGCCGAGATGCCGGAGTTGGTGGCGCGCACCAGCCAGCGACGGTGCTCGACGGCGCGGAAGACCGACAGCGCCAGGTGGATCTCCGGCTCGGTGGTCTCGCCGAACCACGCGTCGTTGGTGATGTTGACCAGCAGGTCCGGCTCGGACGCCCGCACCAGCTTGCGGGTGAAGCCCGGCAGGACGTCCTCGTAGCACACCAGGACGCCGATGCGGTGGCTGCCGAAGGGCAGCGCATCGAGCCGCGAGCCCGGGGTGAAGCGGCCGGAGTGGGGCGAGAGGCTGTAGAGCCAGGGGAACGTGTCGCCGAACGGCAGGTACTCGCCGAAGGCGAGCAGGTAGGTCTTGTCGTAGGTGCCCTGGACGGTGCCGGCGGCGTCGACGAGGAACGCGGTGTTGTGGTCGATCGGGCGGTCTCCGCCGCCCTCCTCGCGGCGCAGCGCGCCGAACAGCAGCGGGGTGTGCAGCTCGCCGGCCACGTCGGGACGCTGCAGCACCAGCGGGCGGACGTTGGAGCCGGTGCGGGCCGGGAGGAGGAAGACGTAGGCCGACTCGGGCCAGATGAGGAGATCCACGCCCTCCGCCTGCAGGGCGAGCGAGTCCGTGAGGTGGCGGCGGTGGCCCTCCTCCGGGTCGTCGCGCTTCTGGTAGGTCCCCATGTTCGCCTGGACGAGGCCGACGCGCAGGGGCGTCGCGTGCTCCTGGTTCTCGTCGACCTGGGGGAGGCGGATCAGGCCGTAGGCGACGGTGCCCAGGACCAGGAGGCCGGCGACGGCGGCCGGGAGCCGCGGGAACGGCTCGCGCGCCAGCGCCCAGCGCAGGCTCAGCCACAGCGCGGTGGAGAGGAAGACGACGACGGCGCTCAGGAGCAGCGGCCCGCCCAGGTCGCAGACCTGGATCACGACGGGCAGCTGCCAGAACGAGTTGGCCAGGTAGGACGGGAAGAGCAGCGGATAGGCGAACTCGATGAACACCACGGCCACGGCCAGCGAGGGGAACGGCTTGCCGCCGGCCATCCACCAGCGCTTGAGACCCCAGCCCAGGAGGCCGAAGGACAGGCCGCCCCACGAGCATAGGACGACGTCGAAGAGCAGCGCGAGGGGGAGCGGGAAGCCGCCGAACTTGGTCAACGTGGCGGGGATCCAGTAGTAGCCGCCCAGGTGGGTGACGGTGCCCATGAGCCACCCGAGCCAGAAGGCGGCCTTGCCCGTCCCGGCGCGGCGCAGCATCTCGGCGAAGGGCACGAAGGCCAGCGGGGCGAAGTACCACTGGTTGAAGCCGGCGAAGCCCAGGAAGTAGAGCGTGCCGGAGAGGACGGACAGACCCGCCAGGGTTCCGATTCGACGCCAGCGGGCGGACGCATCCCCAGTCATGCGCTTGGTGCGGCCCTACGTCTTGGGCGGAGGCAGGAGCCGGTGGACCTTCTGCAGCAGGTCGTCCACGCGGAACGGCTTGGTCAGGTAGTAGCGGGCGCCGAGGTTGATGCCTTCGATCACGTCGCGCGGGGCGCTCTTGGCGGTGAGGAACATCACCGGGATGCCGGCCGTGGCGCTGCGCTGTTTGAGCGCCTTGGCCAGGGTGATCCCGTCGAGTCGCGGCATCATGATGTCGGCGATGACCAGGTCGGGGTGGAAGCCCTGCTCCATGACCAGCAGCGCCGCCAGGCCGTCCTCGGCCGACCGGACCTCGTATTCCTTGCCCAGCACCGTCGTCACCAGGCGCTGGATGTCGGAATCGTCCTCGACGACGAGGATCCGCTGCGCCATCGACTACCTTTCCATCCCCGCCGCCGGATCCCACGGGATCGCGTCCTCGATCAGGAAGTCGGGAATGCCGTCCGTCACCGCGTAGAACAGGCCGCAATGGCGGCAGCCGAAACCCTCCGGCTCGTCCAGGCGATCCAGCTCACCCTTGCACTTCGGACATGCCAGCACGGCGATCAATTCCTCGGGCCACTCCAGCGGCATCGTCCGCCTCCGTCCCGCGAGTATACCCTCGTGGCGCAAGAGGCTCAAACGCGCTCGGACGCCGTCGCCTCGACGGCGCAGACCAGGAAGGCGAGGGTCTCGTTGACGGGGGCGGACAGCCCGGCCTCGCGGGCGGCGGCGGCCACCGCGCCGTTGATCTCCGCGATCTCCGAACGCCGCCGGGCGCGCACGTCGGCCAGCATGCTCGAGACATTGTCCGCGGTCCGGCGGGCCACCTCCCGCGTCCGCTCGACCATCGTCTCCGCCTCCAACGGCAGGCCCCGCGCCCGGGCCACCGCGACCGCCTCGCGCACGGCCGAGTCCATCACGGCCAACGTCTCGGCGTGCCGCGGCAGGACGCCGTTGCGCACGCGGAGGATGGCGGTCAGGGCGTTGATACCGCAGTTCACCGCGACCTTCGACCAGAGGCGCGCGCGGATGTCGCGCACCGCGCGCGTCTCGACCCCCGCCGCCGTGAGCTGCCGCGCGATGTGCTCGGCCCGCCCCGAAAGCTCGCCCGAAGGCTCGCCGACGAACGTCTCGCCCGCACCGGCATGGTGCACGCGTCCGGGGCCGACGACGTTGGCGCCCATCGCCGTGGTGCCCCCGAGCACCCGGCCCTCGCCGACCACCCCCGCCAGCGCCTCGACGTTCCCCAGCCCGTTCTGGAACGTCGCGACGATCGTCGTCGGCCCGACCGCAGCCGCGTGCTGCGCCATCGCCGCCGCCGTGTCGTACGCCTTGACGCAGACCAGGACGAGCTGGAACGAGCCGGCACGGCCGGCGTCGGCCGTGGCCGCCACCGGCACCCGGAACGACCCGCGAACCCCCTCCACCCGGATGCCCGAGCGGCGCAGCCGGTGCGCCCGCGCCTCGTCGCGCGCGAGGAACGTCACCTGGTTGTCGGCGAGCACGAGGTACGCACCGATCGTGCAGCCGATCGCTCCGGGACCGACGATCGCCACGCGCATGCGGCGCAGGTAGCACCGCGCGGCCCGTCGATCAAGCCGCGCCGCGGGACCGCCCCGTTTCCTTCCACGCGAAGAGGCACAGCAGCAGACCGGCGACGGCGCTGCCGATCCACAGCACGAAGGCGCCGTCCCAGCCCAGCTCGTCCACGAACTTCCCGGTGCCGACCGAGGAGCCCGCGGCTCCGATGTAGGCCAGGATGCCGACCAGGCCGACCGACGCCGAGGCGACGCGCGCCGATCCGGCCGCATCCACGGCGGCGACCGCTCCCAGGATCGATTGCGGGACCTCGACGAAGAACCCGACGACGGCCATCAGGCCCAGCTCGAGCCACGGGTGTCCCGGTCCCACAGCCTGGAAGCCCCACAGCGTCACGGCCAGCACCGCGAAGGCGATCACGTTGACCCAGCGGTAGCGGGCACGGAACACGCGGTCCGCTACCCAGCCCGCCAGGAGCACCCCCACGACGCCGAACAACGGCATGATCGCGCTCTTGAAGGCCGCCGAGCCGGGCGTGTAGCCGCGCGTCTCGCGCAGGAACTTCGGCACCCACAACAGCGCCCCGTAGCGCACGACGTACGCGAACAGATCGGCCAGGCCGATGATCCACACGTTGCGGTTGCGCAGCACGCAGCGCACCAGCGTCGCCCGGTAGTCGGTCTCGTCGCCCCGCTCCGCCGCGCGCTCCGGAAACGCCTCCAGCGGCGGCAGGCCGTGGGCCCGCGGCGTGTCGCCCATCACCAGCCACAGCGCCACGCCCAGGACGATGCACAGCAGGCCGGGAAGGTAGAAGCACGCGCGCCAGCCCCAGCCCGCGGCCATGACGGCGCCCGTGAGGCCGAGGATCGCCGCCGTGCCGGCCTGGTGCGAGCAGGTCCAGAACGCCCAGCGCGTCGCCTTGTTCTCGGGCGGAAACCACAGCGTCATGCCGCGCGCGATCGGCGGGAAGCCCATCGATTGGAACCACCCGTTCGCACCCCACGCCAGGGCGAGCGACCAGAGCGCCGACAGCGAGCCGAAGAGGAGGTTCAGCGCGCCGGAGACGACCAGGGCGGTGCAGAGGAACGAACGGATGTGTGCGCGGTCGGCGAGGACGCCGTTCACGAACTTGCCGACGCCGTAGGTGACGAGCAGCGAGGTCCCGATCCACCCCAGCTCGGTGTTGCTGTAGCCCAGCTCGGCGCCCATCGGCTCGAGCGCCGCGGAGAGGTTCTGGCGGCAGAAGTAGAGGATGGCGTAGCCGAAGAAGAAGGCGGAGAACATCCGCGCGCGCCACGTGGTCCAGGTCCGTTTGGCGACCGCCGGGTCGTCGAGTGCCGGCGCGGCGGGCGCCGGACGGTACAGGCGCAGCAGGAGGTCGGCGGCGCTCACGGCCGGACGACGCGCAGCGCGTCCAGCGTCTTGCGGGCCTGGGGCACCATCCCGTGGAACGCGTCGAGCTTCGCGCAAGGGTACTCCGCGCAGGCGGCACAATGGGGGATCCGCCGCCCCAGGCCGCACTCGCGGATCTGGCACTCGCGCGCGTGGACGCACTTGTCGCCCAGCGCCATGCAGCCGTCGCACCAGACGTCGGCGACCTTGACGCTGACGTGATACTCGCGCGTCCATTGGTCGGCCGTCGCCTGCGCCTTCTTCCGGTCGCTGGCCTTGGTGGCCTGGAAGGCGCCGCACTCCGAACAAACGATGCCGCAGCACGCGATCTCCCGGTTGTCCATGAGTTCCCTCCCTCGCGGCGTCCGCCCCCCGCCCGCTCGTGGTTCCAACCTACCGCGCCGGACGGGAGGCGCGCAACCGGCCGGGGGAGTGCGGGAAGGGCGGGGAGTGCGGGAAGGGCGGGGAGTGCGGGGAGTGCGGGAAGTGCGGAAGTCGGCTACTGCGGGAGGAAGCGGCAGCTCGAGACGTAGTCGTTCGCGGGACGGATGGCCTGGCAGTGCTGGCGGGCGAGCAGGGCCTCGTCGCGCCGGCCAGCCTCGAACAGGACGTTGGTGAGGTGGAACCACAGCTCGCCGTGGTTTGGGTTGGCCTCGGCCGCGGGGCGCATCGCGTCCGCGGCCCCGGAGCAGAGGTCGCGGTCGCGCGACAGCGCGGGCGTCTCGAGGATCCACCGTCCCCACTGGAGCGGCGCGTCGACTGCGGCCGGCGCGCACGCGATGGCGTCGCGGAGCTTCTGCAGCGCTCCCTCGCGGTCGCGCGAGCGCCACAGCGTCTTGGCTTCGCCCAGCGGGTCGCCGCAGTCGGGCGGCGGAGGGACCGTCACCGCAACCACGGTCGCGTCCGGCGCCACGGCCGCGCTCCCCTCGCCGGTCCCGAGGTCGGCATCCGGCGGCTCCATCGACGCAGCGGCTCCGCCGCCTTCGGCAACGACGAACTCCGCGTCCGGGGACTCGCCCGTCACGAGCGCCTCGACGGGAGGCGTAGCGGGTCCGGTCGCCGGCTCGATCGCCGGACCCCCCGCGGCATCGGGGGGCGCGGCGAGCACGAGCAGCGGAGGTCCGGCGTCGGCCGGCCCCGCGTCGGCTGCGGCTCCGGCCGCGGTTGCCGAATCCGTACGGGCTCGGCCGCTCGGCCCGACGCCCGGCGAGCCGGAATCCCGGCCGAATCGCAGGTAGAGGTAGGTGCCGACGGCAACCACGACGGCCGTGAACAGGACGGCCAGGACCACGGTTCCGACGCGACGGCGCGGCGGCGGCCTGCGCCACTCGTCCAGGCTGAACGAGCGGCCGGGGCCCCAGGAGGTTGACGCATCGTCGCCCGCGACACGCGAGTTGCGTTCGGGCCCCCACGACGCCGACGCGTCATCGTCCGGACCGGTCCCGCGACGGCCGGCGCCCCACGAGGTCGACGACTCCTCGTCGGTGGACGGCGGCGGCGGAACGCTCGGCGTCTCGAACTTGAGCGCCGGGCCGGCCTGGCTCGCGCGCGCGGCGAGGTACTCGACGAAGTCGAGCGCCTCCTGCTGCTTCTCGGGCGGCAGCTCCTTGGCTTTTTCCGCGATGCGTTCCCAGGTCTTCAGGATGCACCTCGTGACGGGCCGCCCGCCGCCGACACCCGTGCGGCTTCGTCCTCCCGCGGACAGCCTACGTGCAACGCGATGCCCGCGGCAACCCCGGACCGCCGGGGAAGGGGAACCTCACGGAACTGCGCGGAAGCGACGGAAGTAGAGGTCTGCCGTGCCGGGCACGTCGCCGGCCATGGCGGCCACGACGGCGTAGCCGTCGGCGTCGGCTTCGGCGGCAATTACCCAGCCGAGAGGCGTGGTCACGTCGCCGGGAAGGACCGCCTGCGGCGGCGAACGCACGTTGCCCCAGTCGTCCACGCTGAGGACCCGTACGCGGCCGTCGCTGCCCTCGACGCCGTCGCCCTCCCAGAAGACGATGACGTTGCCCGCCGGCCCGTGGGCGATTGCGATCTGCGGCAGAGGGGGTCCCCCGCCGGGCGTGGTCCCGGTGTCGGTGCTCGGCTGGTAGTACGGTCCGTACACGACGCGCGCGGGGAAGCGCGGGCTGCCGTCGAGATCGTAGGCCGCAAACGCGACCACCCGTGCGCCCGCGTAGTAGTCGGGGGACCGGACGTAGGCCGCCCACGCCGTCCAGACGCCGTCGGCCGTGAGCGCCATCGCCCCGGGACCGGCCTCGGCGCGGACCATGCCGCTCCAGGACAGCACCTCAAGGTCGGGATCCAGGACCACGAGCGCGGTCGAGTCCGCCGCGAGGAAGCCGGCCGGCACCGCGGCAACCTGTACGCAATCGTCGTTGAGGGTGGCGACGCCGACGTCCCGGGCGGCGAGCACGCTGCCGGCGGCGTCGTAGGTCTCGAAGCGCCACGCCCAGGAATAGACGTCGGAGGTGGCGCGGCTGCCCGCCACCAGCCAGCGGCCGGCGTTCCACGCCGCGTCGGTCATCCCCCAACACCCGCCGTGCGTCCAATCGAGCGTGCACGGATCGGGCCCCCGGATGTCGATCATCTCCTCGAGCGCCGCGCCCGACGTGTCGAACCGGCTGCGAACCACGCCGTACCACGGCGAGGAGGAAAACAGCGCGAACCCCGCGCCGTCCCAGCCCAGCGCCTCGGCCCACTCGTCCCACTCCGTTTCGTGGCTCCAGGCCGGGGCGACAGGAACGCCGTCGTGGTCTAGGATCCTGACGCGGACGCCGTAGTAGGGCCGGGAGTAGTTGTAGGCCAGGGCGAAGCCGCCGCCGCCGGCGCGGAACCAGATGCCCCGACAGATGGGGCCCGGCCAGAGGTCGAAGCTGTTCCAGTCCAGTTCCATCGGGTCGGTCGTCGCGACCGCCGGCGCGGCCGGCTCCAGCGCGGGGAGCGACGGATCGAGCGGCGGGTAGTCGAAGGAGCCGGGCCCCAAACGGCACTGCCAGTCGCACGAGTCGCCGTTCAGGCGATTGCCGTCGTCGCATTCCTCGCCCGGGTCCACGACGCGGTCACCGCACACGGGCGGGAGCGTCGCCGACCCGTCCGGAGCGTCCGAGTGGTCGCCGTCGGCGCCCACGTCGGCACCGCCCTCGCCGTCGTCCCGTCCCGTCGTCTCCCGGAACTCGCCGCCATCGGCGTCGGTGTCCTCGATGGGCGCGTCGGGCAGGTCGCGGGAGTCGGAGTCGTCCGGAGCATCGGCCACGAGGTCGGCGTCGTCGCCGTCGGAGGTCGGCACATCCGCCTCGTCGGCCATCGTGCCGTCCGCCTCGTCGCTCGGAGAGCCGGAGGAACAGGCCAGGACGCAGCACGCGACGAGCGGCCAGGACGCGCATGCAAGAGCCCTCACGGTGCACCTCCTTCCGGCAACGGGATCCACTCGCCGTCAGGTCCGCCGAAGGCGCCCGCGTCGTTGCGCGAGCCGTCCGGGTCGGCCAGCGACGGATCCGGATCGCCGCCATCGATCACGGCGGAGCCGGCGCCGAGCGTGTAGTCGTCATCGGCGCCGGAGAAGAGCGGGTCGGCGACGACGTTCCCGTCGCCCACCGTCACGCCTTCGCCCCACGTCGGCTCGGGCACGTTCCACGTGGCGTTCCAGGACATCGGCGCCGAGACGCCCCATTCCGGGTAGTCGGTGCCGATCGCCGGTCCGCCGTCGCCGCCGACGAAGAGGTTCGAGTGCGCGGCGCCGAAAGCGTCGTCGAACGAGAGGTGCGCCACGCACACGGGCGTGCCGGCGCCGAACGAGGAGTTGTCGACGAATGTGTTGTTCCGCACGTCGGGTCCGCCATGACCGACCCACAGGGCCGCAGTGCACCAGCCCGAGTCCCTCGACCAGCGGTGATCGCAGACGTTGCGGACGAAGAGGTTGTTCCGGTACTGGCCGAACGAGGCGTACAGGGCGGAGGCCCCGCGCGCGACCAGGTTGTCCAGGAAGATGTTGTGGATCACCAGCGTGTCGGGCGTACCGGGCTGCACCTGCACCGCCGGACCCTCGTAGCTCGTCCCGTTCGCCTCGAACCGGCAGTGTTCGAGCCTGCCGATCGTGCCGCCGACGGCCGTACCCCCCCAGTACGCGCGATTCCGGAGAAACACGGAGTCGCGCACCACCACGTCCCGCGTCTCGACGCCGATGCGGAGCGCGCCCCCCCATCGCGCAACGTTCTCCTCGAAACGGCATGCGCTCACCCGGATCCTCGTCACGTCGCGCGGACCCTCCAGCCATACGCCGCCAACGTCGCCGCACAGCTCCTCGCCGTCGGCGCACAGGTCCGTCGCGTTGCGCAGGAACGCCGAGCGCTCGATCGCGACGTCCGCAGCGTGGATCCACGCGCCGGCCGCCGCCGTCACGGCCCGGCAGTCGGTCCATTCGGTGTCCTCGAGACGCAGCGACGCGACCAGAGCATTGAGGCAACCGCCGGTATCCGCGTAGCCGTTCCGCACGGCGAGATGGCGCAGGGTGAGCGAGCCTTCCCCCGAGACGTACAAGCCGATGTCGCCGTGGGCGTCCAGCTCGGCCCGCGCGGCCGCGGCCGGGTCGCCGGCGATCGCCAAGACCTCGCCGGCCGCAAGAACGACGTCCACGCCCGCATCGAACGGCTCGGCCGCCGTCCCGTCGCGCAGCAGGATGGTGTCGCATTCGCCGCGGCCGGCGAGCGCGTCGGCCAGTCCGCCGAAGGGATGAGCCTCCGAGCCGTCCGCGGTTCCTTCCACCGGGCCGGGGACCGCCCAGATCGGACAACCCGGGCCTCCGTCGGAATCCTCCGCTGCTCCGTCGGCCTCGTCGCGAACGGAATCGTCCGCGGCCGTCTCGTCGTCGCCGCCGTCGTCGAGCCCTTCGGCGAAGCCGTCCCCCTCGAGCACCTCGCCGTCGCGATCCGCGTCCGCGCCGGCGTCGGCATCGCCGGCACCGTCGTCCGTCGCGTCGGGAGGCCCCTCATCCGACCCGACGGCATCACCGTCGGGCGGCTCGCCGACCAGTACGACGGTCGTGCCGCAGCCGACCAGCAGGACGACGAGGTTCGCACCGGAGGCCACGCACCGTTGGAGTCCTTTCACGGCTGCACCCCCAGTTCCGCCAGGCGACGGCGCGCCTCGCCCAGGCGCAGGCTCGCCGGATGCTCCGCGAGGAACCCCCGCAGCGCATCGGCCTCTTCCGCCGGGCGTCCGAGGCGCCGCAGCGATTCGATCCGTCCCCAGGAAGCTTCTTCCGCCAGCGGCGCGGTCGCGTCCTGCCGGAGGTAGTCGTCGAACGCCCGCAGCGCACCCGCCGCGTCGTCCAGCCGTTCCAGTCGAAGCTGGCCAAGCGGCACCAGCGCGACGTGCGCCTCGCCGCTGTCAGGATGCCGCGCGACGAGTTCCTCGTAGGCCGCCGCAGCGCCGGGCCAGTCGGATGCGATTCTCAGCCGGCGGGCCGCGTCAAGCAGCTCGCGGGGCGTCGGCGCCGCCGGCGGGGCCACGGGGTCGGACGCGGCCGTCCCGGCCGTGGGAAGCGGTTCCGCGCCTCCGACGGCCACGGCGCCGGGGGCCGAGCCCGTACCGCGGACACCCGCCGGGCCAATCACCCTCGCCCCGTCGGTTCGTCCCGCCGGCCCGGGGAGCCGTCCCGCGGGCCGCTCGGCCCCGCCTATCGCCGCCACGCGCGAGGGACCGGGCTCCAGCGCCGTTTCCGGGCCCGTCTGGCTGTCGGTAGCCGGCGGCATGGCGACCCGTGCACCGACCGGTTCTTCTGCCCGGCCCGGGATGGACGCCAAACGCCGGTCGCGATCGATCTCGAGCACCGTGAGCGTGCGGGCCGGGCCGCCGCCCAGCCTCATGGCCCGGGGTGCGCGCAGCACCGCCACGGGACTTGAAGGCACCAGGACCTCCACCGCCCCTTCCAGCACCCGGACCTCGGCATCGGCGCCGACGACCTCGACCGCGAACACGGTCCCCTTCACGCGCACGTCGCCCGACGCCGTCGAGACGACGAGTCGGCTGCCGCGCGCCAGGCCGTGGGCGTTCGCGACGACCCGCCCCGATTCGAGCCGCACGGTACAGCTCGCCGTCTCTGCCGCCTCCAGCCGAACGCGGGTGGCCGCATCGAGGTGAAGGTCGGCGCCGCCGCACCACCGGAGTCCGACACGGCCGACCCCGACCTCGATCGCGTCGCCCGGCCGCAGCGAGTCGCCGGGCCGCAGCTCCGCCAGCCGTCGGTCCGCCGCGCGCTCCACTCGGGCGCTTCCCGCCACGAACGACACCTCTGCCGTCCGTGCTGCCCCGCCGGGCGTCCCGCCGCGAGAGTCGTGCGACCCGCTCCCGGGGACGACGAGGAATGCCGTCACGACGGCCGCAGCGAGCGCGACCGCGCCGATCGCGACGATCGCCGAGAACGTTCGCGCCCGCGTCGGGATGCGGCCGCCGGCAGCCGCGCGCTTCAGCACGCCGTTCACCCACCGCTCGCGGTCGGCCGTCTCGTTCGCCGAAGGGCCCGCCGCGACCAGGTCCGCGGCGAGGCCGGCGAGCGCCGCGTCGGCCGCGCAGGCCGGGCAGGAGCGGAGGTGTTCGCGCCACGCGGCCGTTTCGGTCGCGTCGAGCGCACCTGCGGCGTTTCGATCGGCCAGCTCCCAGCAGCGCTCGCACTCGCGGTCGGCGTCGTCGGCACTCATGGCAACCTCTCCTGCAGCGCGGCGCCCAGGATCGGGTCCTCCCGCACCGCCTCGCGCAGCTCCTGCCGGCCCACGCGCAGCCGGTCCTTGGCCGTGTTTCGCGGCACCGCCGTCTCGCGCGCGATCTCTTCCAGCGTCATCCCGTGGACCAGCCGCAGGACCACCGTCGCCCGCCGCTCGTCCGGCACCCGGTCGAGGCACCGGAGCAGCCGCTGCCGCAGCACGACCTCCGGCTCGTCGCCGCACGTCGTCGTCTCTTCGGGCGCCGGCAGGGCCGCGTCCCCTCGACCCTCGCGCTCGGCGTCGCGCCGCCGCCGTCGCACCAGCTCGAGCGCCGTGCGGGTGGCGATCCGGTTCGCCCAGTGCTCCAGCGAGCCTTCCCCGCGGTAGCGCCGCAGGCAGAGGAGCACCTCGACCATCGCCGACTGCGCCGCGTCGTCCGCATCGGCCTCGTCGCGCAGGAGGAAGCGGGCCGTGCGCCGCATGCGATCCGCGAGGCGCAGGGCCAGCGTCCGCCGCGCACCGTCGTCGCCGGAAGCGGCAGCATCGGCCAGCCGCAGGTCGGCTTCCCGGCCGCCGGACGACCCTGCCGCGGCGTTCCCCGGACGCATCACTTCCTAGGTACCCGCGGCGGAGCGAAATGGGTGGAAGCCGATCCCGGTCACAGCAGATCCACCCGGAGGCCGAGCAGCAGGCGGGGACAGAACGAGCGCGAGCCGAGCAGCAGCTCCCGCCCGTCGCCCGTATCGACGACGAAGTCCACCTGGTTGAGGTACACCTCGACGCCCCCTTCCAGGAACAGGCCGAGCGCGCCGGCGACCCGGTAGCTGCCGTGGACCAGCAGCCCGAGGCCGCCGAGCCACGCGCCCTCGTCGCTGGTCACGGTCACGCCGGCCGCGTGCGCGTTGGCTTCCCGCGTCAGGTCGTCGGCCACGCCGTACAGGCTCGCGCCCGCCTCCCAATCGTCGATCGGCCAGCCGAAGCGCACGCCGAATACGAACGGATGTCGCGTCACGCGCAGCTCCAGGCCGCCGCCGGAAACCTCGGCATCGCTCAGCACGCGGTACGCCGCGAACAGCGACCAGTTGGCGTGGAGGCGGAAGGCCAGGCCGGCATCCAGGCCGTGGAGGACGTTCGGACGGGCGGAGAAGAAGTCGACCGCGTACCCGAGCTGCAATCCCAGCCACCGCGGCTCGACCGCGGGACTCGTTCCGACGGGCGGCGGGACCTCGACCGGCGGCACCGCCGGCGGCCCCGGCGGCAGCTCCATCCCGATCGTCCCCCCGGCCAGCATGGCCTGCACGAGTCCACGGACGATCACGGCGGCCGACTCGACCCGCTCGGCCTCCCCGCCCGCCCCCACGGCGCGCATCAGCACGCGGCTCCCGCTGCGCTCGGCGAAGTAGACGAACACGCGGTTCGGCAAGGAGACGTCGAACCAGAACACGCTCGCCGCCCCGACCCGCACGGCGACCTCGGCGGCCAGCGCCACCTGCTGCGGCATCGTCGCCGGAAGCTCGGCCGGGCGCTCCACGACGAGCCGCACGGGCAGGTCGCCGACCTGCGCCTGCACCGCACTCGCGAGGACGTCGACGACGGGGTCCGCTCCCCCGCCCACCACGAGAGCCACGACGGGCGGGCCGGCCGGTTCGTCGGCGAGCGCCGGGAGCGCGAGAAGCATGGCGGCGAGCAGGCCGGCAGACAGACAACGCGGTCTCGCTCCCGCGGCACCCGCGGCATGGAACATGGAATCTCTCCTACGACACGGGGCGTAGCGGTGCAAGCCCGGCGCACGATACCTCCGGGGACCGGCAAGCGGCGACGATGAAGGCGCGCCTGACGCGCACGAGCTTGACCGACGGATCTCGCGCGTCTTTCGTCTTCCCCCTCCCGCCCCGCCTTGCGCGCCCCGCCTCTCCGTGCTGCACTTCCGGCATGGACCTGCGACGAATCCGCCCACACGGCAAGGGACGCCGTTCCGCCGGCGCCAGCGCGGGGCGGGGATCTACGCAGCGGTGGAACGGCGATGCGGCAGGATCGCCGCGTCGAACAGGCGGCTCGCCTCGACGCCGAAGATCCGCTCGCCACAGGACGCGCACCGCTCGTGCGGCACATCGGCGAAGCGGAACGTCGAGCGACGGACGCGAAGGACCAGGGCCTCTCGCACGGCCTCGACACGCATGCTGCCGCAGCGGGGACATTCCCCCGAACGCGAGCTCCTACGTCGCGAGCTTGCTCGAGACGAAGACATAGAACACCTCCACACGTCCCCTCCGACGGAAGGTACCCTTGGTGTAGACCCACGTGCCGCCGTAGGTCGGGCTCTCGATGACGTACAACCGCTCCCCGCGCCGGGCGCGGCCCGGGGATCGCGAACGGAGCACTTTCTTGATCGCGTTTGCGTTGAGAATGGACTCCAGCACATCCTCGACCGTCAACGCGTCGCGAAGACGCTCGAGCTCCGCCTTCCAGGTGAATTCCACCCGGTGGGAGACGGCGAGTCGCTTGATCCGGATCAGGACGTCCACGAGGGCAGCATAGCGCCGCCGGCCACCCCAGCCAAGCGCTGCCCCTCCTGTTCGATCCCCCCCTTGGCGTCCTCGGCGGGATCCCCCTGGCGTCCTTGGCGCGAACTGCCCGGATCGCTTGGACCTCGCGGCCTTCAAACCGTTGACTTCACGCCTTGCTTCCCGTATCTAGCCCCCGGAGCGACCGCTCGGGGCTTCCGAGGGGGCGGCCGGCTCCGGTTCCTCTTGCGGCAGGGAGGACTCCTGCATGACGACAGCGTATTTCCCGCTCCTCCTCGCGCTCGGCGTCGGGGCGTTCGTGGCCTTCGCCCTCTGGGCGCTCGGCCACTTCACGGGCCCGAAGAACTGGACGCGCGAGAAGATGATCCCCTACGAGTCCGGGTCCGAGACGACCGGGGCCCAGGGCGTCCGCATCTCCGCCAAGTTCTTCATCACCGCGATCCTGCTCGTCGTGTTCGACGTCGAAGTCGCGTTCCTCTACCCGTGGGCCGTCCAGTTCCACGAGCTGGGCACCCGCGGCCTGGTCGCCATGTTCGCGTTCCTGGGAGTGCTCGGGATCGCGCTCTTGTACCTGGTGCGGAAAGGAGCGCTGAAATGGGAGGAGTAGACGATCGCTCGGCCGGCGGCCCGGCGGGTCCGGGCGGCGGCGCCCCGCCCTTCGGCTGGCTGACCACGAAGGCCGATCCGCTCTTCGCCTGGGCGCGGAAGTGGTCGCTGTTCCAGTACGACTTCGTCACCGCCTGCTGCGCCATGGAGTTCATGTCCACGATGTGCGCCCACTGGGACATGGCGCGCTTCGGCGCCGAGATCCCCCGCTGGTCGCCGCGGCAGGCCGACGTGCTGTGGGTCGTTGGCACCATCGTCCACCGCCAGGGCCCGCCCTTGAAGCGGATCTACGACCAGATGTGCGAGCCCAAGTGGGTCGTCGCGTTCGGCACCTGCGCCTCGGTCGGCGGTTTCTACGACAACTACTCGACCGTGCAGGGCATCGACAAGATCATCCCCTGCGACATCTACATCCCCGGCTGCCCGCCCCGGCCGGAGCAGGTCCTGGACGGCCTCATGCTGCTCCAGGAGAAGATCGGCCGCGGCGAGCTGTCGCGCTGGCAGGAAGAACAGCAGAAGAAGGCGGCCGCCGCCAAACTGGCGGGCTAGGGAGAGACCGATGTCCCAGCGCCTCGTCGACCTTGTCAAGAGCCGCTTCCCCCAAGGCGTGCTCGAATCCCACGACTTCCGCGGCGACGACACCGTCGTCGTCCGCCGCGAGGACTACCTGGAAGTCGTCCGCTTCCTCAAGGACTCGCCCGGCACCGCCATGGACTTCTTCGTCGACCTGACGTGCGTCGATTGGCCCGAACGCAAGCCGCGCTTCGACGTCGTCCTGCACCTCAAGTCGTTCGGCTCGGGCGAGCGCCTGCGCGTCAAGACCGGCGTGCCCGAAGACGACTGCACGTGCCCGTCGCTCACCGGGCTGTGGCCCGCGGCGAACTGGTTCGAGCGCGAGGCGTACGACATGTACGGGGTGCGCTTCTCGGGGCATCCGGATCTGCGGCGCATCCTGCTCTACGAGGAGTTCGAGGGGCACCCGCTGCGCAAGGACTACCCCAAGGAGAAGCGCCAGCCGCTGGTGCCGATGCGCGACGACGCGCCGCCGCAGCCGCCGCCGTTTCCGGAGCGACCGCACTAGGCAGAGCGGTGGAGCGGTAGAGGGGTAGAGCGGTAGGGGAGGGTTCGACGCGAAGCGGCGAATCCTCCCGCGGAACCGAGGAAGGTTGATGGAAGAATACAGGGAAGAGGAACTGACGCTGCCGGCGGAGCCGATGCTGCTGCACATGGGGCCGAGCCATCCGGCGATGCACGGCACGGTGCGCTGCGTCGTCAAGCTCGACGGCGAGACCGTCGTCGGCTCGGACGTGCAGATCGGGTACCTGCACCGCGGTTTCGAGAAGGAGTGCGAGTGGGGGACGTGGACGCAGGTGTTCCCCTACACCGACCGGCTGAACTACGCCTCGCCGCTGCTCAACAACATCGGCTACGCGCTCGCCGTCGAGAAGCTCCTGGGCCTCCAGGTCCCCGCCCGCTGCCAGTACATCCGCGTGATCCTCGGCGAGCTGGCCCGGATCTGCGACCACAGCGTGTGCAGCGCCGCGATGGCGATGGAGCTGGGCGCCTTCACGGTCTTCCTGTACCTGGTCAAGGCGCGCGAGTGGATCTTCGACATCCTGGAGGAGGTCACCGGCGCGCGCGTGACGCACGCCTTCTGCCGCATCGGCGGCCTGCGCTGGGATCTGCCGGAGAACTTCGCCGACCGCGTGCGCTCGGTGCTGCCCAAGTCGCTCGAGGCGATCCACGAGTGCGAGCAGCTTCTCTTGCGCAACCGCATTTTCATGGACCGGACCATGGGGGTGGGGACGATCACGCCCGAGCGGGCGCTGGCGTGGGGCTGGACGGGCCCGTGCCTGCGCTCGACCGGCGTGGCCTACGACGTGCGCAAGGCGCACCCGTACCTCGTCTACGAGGACCTCGACTTCGACATCCCGGTGGGCAGCCAGGGCGACAACTACGACCGCTTCGTCTGCCGCCTGGAGGAGATCCGCCAGAGCGCGCGGATCGTGATGCAGGCGCTGGACAAGCTCCCGGACGGGCCGATCGCCGTCCCGGACGACACGGGGATCCTGCTGCCGCAGAAGCTCGAGACGTACACGACGATCGAGCGGACGATCCAGCATTTCAAGATCATCATGGAGGGGATCCAGGTGCCGCCGGGCGAGGTGTACAGCTACTCCGAGGCGGCGAACGGCGAGCTGGGCTTCTACCTCGTGTCGAACGGGAGCGGGAAGCCCTGGAAGTGCCGCGTGCGGCCGCCGTGCTTCGCCAACGTCCAGGCGCTGTCGGAGCTGACCCGGGGGCGCCTGTTGCCGGACATCATCCCCACGTTCGGGTCGATCAACATGATCGGCGGCGAGTGCGATCGGTAGGGGCGAGGGACATGCCGAAGCTGACCATCGACGGACGGGAGATCGAGGTCGAGGCCGGGGTGACGCTGATCGAGGCGGCGCGGCGGATGGGGATCAAGACCCCCCACTTCTGCTGGCATCCGGAGCTGAGCGTCGCGGCCAACTGCCGCATGTGCCTCGTCGAGATCGAGAAGAACCCCAAGCTCCAGCCCGCGTGCCAGATCCCCGCGGCCGAGGGGATGGTCGTGCACACCGAGAACCCGCGGGTGCGCGAGGCGCGGCGCGCGATCATGGAGTACCTGCTGCTCAACCACCCCGTGGACTGCCCGATCTGCGACCAGTCCGGCGAGTGCAAGCTCCAGGACTACTACATGCTCTACGACCTCAAGTCCTCGCGGCTCGCCTCCGAGGAGGACAAGGTCCGGAAGCGCAAGCACGTCCCGTTCGGGCCGCACGTGGTCTACGACGCCGAGCGCTGCGTGATGTGCACCCGCTGCGTCCGGTTCTGCGCCGAGTACGTCAAGGACCCGATGCTCTGCGAGGTCCACCGCGGGGACCACAGCGAGATCGATGTCTCCCCAGACAGGACGCTCGAGCACGGCTACTCCCTCATGACCGCGCACATCTGCCCCGTCGGCGCGCTCACCAGCCGCGACTTCCGCTTCCAGTGCCGCGTCTGGTTCCTCAAGGCCGCCGAGACGATCTGCCCCGGGTGCGCCACCGGCTGCTCCGCCTGCCTGGACCACAACCGCGGGCGCGCCTTCCGCCTCCGCCCCCGCGTCAACAACGCCGTCAACCGCTGCTGGCTCTGCGACGACGGCGTCCTGTCCTACCGCTTCCACAACGACCACCGCCTCTGCTCGCCCTCGCTCGGCCGCGGCAACCCCCAGCCGGCATCGTGGGAGGACGCGCTCAGCGAGGCCGCGGCGGCGCTGGGCAAGACGCCGAAGGCCGAGCGGGCCGCGGTGCTCTCGGCCGAGCGCACGTGCGAGGAGAACTGGGCGCTCATCGTCTTCGCACGCGAAGCGCTCGGGATCGAGCGCTTCTTCCTCGCCGCGCGACCGGACGGGACCGCCGACCAGCGGCTCCGCAGCGCCGACAAGAACCCCAACCGCGCCGGCGTGCGGCTGATGCTCGGGGCCGAGCCCGAGCCGATGACCGCGCTGCTCGAGGCGGCGACGGCCGGCAGGATCCGGGCCGTGATCGCGCTCGGCGCCGAGGCGTCCGCCGCGGGGGTCGAGCCGTCAACGGGTCTGCTGCGCCTGGGAACCGTGGTGTCCATCGCCGAGCGGACCGGCACGCTGCCTGACGCCGCGCACGTGCGCCTGCCGTGCGGCTCGTGGGCCCAGAGCGCCGGCACGTTCGTCAACGCCAAGGGCATGGCGCAGGAGTTCGGCCGGGCCATGCCGCTCGGCGACGGTCTGCTGGACGTCCACGAGATCCTGGCGCGCCTGGCGCGCCGGCTGGACCTCTCGTTCCCCTACAAGACCGCCGCCGAGGTCAGGACGGCGGTCGCCGGAAGACTTCCGGAGGCGGGCGCGGCGGGAGGTGCCCCATGACCACCTTCTTCGTCGTCGCCACGGCGGCCAAGCTGGTGCTGTTCCTGGTCGGGATCATCACGTGCGGCGCGCTGATGGTCTGGGTCGAGCGCCGGATGTCGGCGATGATCCAGGACCGCATCGGGCCCGTGCGGGCCAACGCGGGGCCGTTCCGCCTGTGGGGCCTGGTGCACATCGCCGCCGACGGCCTGAAGATGATGATCAAGGAGGACTTCATCCCGCGGCGTGCGGACAAGCTGCTGCACGCGCTGGCGCCGATGCTGGCCATCTTCCCGGTGCTCGTGACCTTCGCCGTCGTGCCCTTCGGGCCCACGATCGACTTCGGACACCTGGGCTCGGTGAACCACCTGGGGCCGCTGTTCGAAGGCCGCTGGGCGACGACGCTGCAGGTCGCGCAGGTCGATGTCGGCCTGCTGTTCGTCCTCGCCATCGCCGGCACGGGTGTCGTCGGCGCCGTGATCGCCGGCGCCGCGAGCGACAACCGCTACTCGCTCCTCGGCTCGCTCCGCGCCGCCAGCCAGCTCGTCTCCTACGAGGTCACCCTCGGCCTGTCGCTCGTCGGCTGCGTCCTGGTCTTCGGAACCCTGCGCCTGGAGGACATGGTCCTCTGGCAGCACCACCACACCTGGGGCGTCGTCGTCCAGCCGCTGGGCTTCGTCCTCTTCCTGGCCGCGGCGATCGCGGAGTCGAAACGCACGCCCTTCGACCTGCCGGAGGGAGAGTCGGAGATCGTCGCGGGGTACTTCGTCGAGTACTCCGGCATGAAGTTCGCCGCGTTCTACCTGGGCGAGCTGATGGAGATCGGGGTCCTGGCCTGCTTCCTCGCCGTGTTCTTCTTCGGCGGTTGGGACGTGCCGTTCCTCCGGGCCGACGGGATCCACCTGAGCCTCCCGATGCTCGGCGCGAAGTTCTGGGCCATGCCGCACTGGTCCGTGGTGCTCCTCCAGCTCGGCGCCTTCGGCCTCAAGGTCTGCGGCCTCATCTTCCTCCAGATGGCCATCCGCTGGACTCTCCCGCGCATGCGTTACGACCAGCTCATGGAGCTGGGCTGGAAGGCGATCCTCCCCTTGTCCCTGGCCAACGTCGCCGTCACCGCCGTGGTCCTCCACGCGCTGCGCTAGAGGGAGCGACCGATGCCCTACGTCGTCAAGCGTCCCGAACGCGACATCTGGGAGCAGAGCTACATCCCCGAGACGGTGCGCGGCATGGGCGTCACCCTGCGCCACTTCTTCCGCAACGTGATCGGCCGGCGCGACACGGTGACCATCCTCTATCCCGAAGTGCAGCGACCGTACCCGCCGCGCTTCCGCGGACTGCACAGGCTCACCCAGCGCGACGACGGCTCGCCCCGCTGCACCGCCTGCATGTGCTGCCAGACGGCCTGTCCGGCCGAGTGCATCCACATCGTCGCCGGCAGCTACCCCGACGGACACCCGCTGGCCTTCGTCGAGAAGTACCCCGCCGAGTTCTGGATCGACGAGCTGCGCTGCGTGTTTTGCGGGCTGTGCGTCGAGGCGTGCCCGTGCGACGCGATCCGCATGGACACCGGACTGCACGCGCGACCGGTCGAGGCGCGTCCGCACCTGATGTACGAGCGCAACCTGCTGCTGTCGATCACCGACGCGAAGGGCGACGTCCTGACCGCGAACCCGCGGAAGAAGTGAGCACCCGCGCCCTCCGGCGCCCTCCCCTTGCCCGCTTCGCTCCCTCATGCCACATTGCGAGGCATGACGATGGTGCGGGTGCGCCGGACCGGCAACGGAGTCGTGCGGAACGCGGCGCTGCTCTGCGCCCTCCTCGAGTCGGCCGCGGCCGTCGCTCAGGAGCCCCCGCCCTCCGCACCGGCATCCCCCTCCTCCGAGGTCGCCACGGTCGGCATCGTTGTGCTGCACCGCGTGGACGTCGCAACGTCCGGGGCGGAGTCGGTTGCCGTCCCGGTCGTGACGGTCGGCGCCGGGGCGGTGGTCTCGCCCGAGGGCGTCGTGGCCACGGCCCGCGAGCTGGTGGAGGGTGCGGCCTTTATCGGGCTGCACGTGTCCGGCCGGGGCGATCTCGTGCCGGCGACCCGCGTCTTCCGCGCCCAGGATGACCTCGCGCTGCTCGTCCCGGCTTCGTCCGGCGGGACGTCCTTCGATCGCGCGGGAGCGGCCGAAGAGGCCCGTCCCGTCGCCGGCCAGCTCGTGTCCGTCGGCAGCTTCCCCGCGTCCTCCCCCTCCCCGACGACGACGGACGCGACGGTGCTGCGCGGCATGGTCTACGGCCTCGTCGAGCTGTCCGTCGCGCTCGATGCCGCCTCGTTCGGCGGCCCGGTGGTCGACGCCGGCGGCCGCCTGCTCGGCATCGTCGTCCTGCGTCACCAGGATGACCCCGCCATCGTCTACGCGCTCCCGGCGTCGACCATCGCCGACGCGGTGGATCGCGCCGCGGCCGACGGGAGTCTCGCAGTCGCGACGGCCGGGGCGACCGGCGCCAGGGCGGCGCCGTACCTGCCGGCGGCAGCGATCGACCCGCGGTGGGTTCAGGTCGGCGACGCGGCGCCCGCCGCGGGGTCGAGCTGCGCGGCGGGCGTTTCCGCCGAGCTGTCCGCCGCGCTCTCGGGCGCTCCGCCCGGCGAGGACGCGCCGGTCAACGGCCACGCCGCGCTGCTCTACGGCGCGTTGGCATGGAACCTCGCGCTGTGCGACCTGCAACGCATCGGCCTGGGCGTCGAGTTCCTCCTGCGCCGCGAGACCGTCGGCGCGTGGCTGGCGCAGGGCAACCCGACGCTCGACCGGCTCTCCGGCGCCGCGGCGATCGTCCGCCGCGCGGCGGAAGCCGACCCCGCGGCGTTCGCTTCGTCGCCGTTCGCGGCCGTGCTGCTGCGATTCGGGACGGACCTGGAGGCGCGTCTGGCCGAGGTCCGGGCGGGGCTGCCGGGCGTGCCGCCGCCGGTGCCGATCGAGCCGCCGCCGCCCGGTCCGGGGCCGATCGCGCCGCTGCCGATCGAGCCCGTCCCCGGCGGGCCGCTCCCGCCGGGCGAGTACGAGTTCACCGAGCCGGACCCGACGCGGGCGATCTGGTCGCCGACCGCGTTCCTCACCGAGGACGGCATGGCGAACCTGCGCTCCACGGGGCTCGGGATGTGGGAGCTGGGCTACACGGTCACGCCGAACGTGATGATCCACGGCGCGGCGAGCATCCCCGTGATGAACGTCGGACTCCTCCCAGGCGCGCGGTTCGCCGTCGAGCTCTCGGAGTACGTGCGCCTCGGCCTCGACACGCATCTCGGCTTCTGGCTCTACTACCCCGACGTCGAGATCGTGGTCCTGCTCTACGGCGGCGGCCCCGCGCTGACGGTCGGCACGCGCGACGCCTTCTTCAACCTCTCGCTGCTGGTCTACGGTGTCACGGTCTTCGATCGGCACTTCGAAGGGGACTCGTGGGACGACGACTCGTTCGTCTTCCTCTCGCCCAACCTCGGCGGCAGCCTCCGCGTGTCGCGGCTGGTCAAGCTGAACCTCGAGCTGCACGCGCCGGCGCTGCTGAACGGCGGCGGGGACGAGTACTGGGACTACGGCGAGGTCTGGGCTCTGGCCTACGGCGTGCGCATCTTCGGCCAGCACATCTACGGCGACGTCTCGTTCGTCGTGCCCATCTTCCCGGGCGCCACCGACCTCCTGCAGTTCATGCCCATCGGCCTCCCGATGCTCAACTTCGGGGTGCAGTGGTGAGGGGGCGGACGATGCCGGCAGGAACGTACGCACGCGGCCGCGCGGCTCCACCGGCGCTGCTGTGCCTTGCCGCCCTGGCGGCAGCCGCGCCCGTAGCCCTGGGCGAGACGCTCGCCTCGCGCACGCTGATCGAGCCGTCGATGGGCATCCTCGTCCCGGTCGCCGACTGGCAGGAGGGTAGCCCCGCGGACGTTCCGTACGCCGATCCGGTCATCTCGCTCGCGACGATCCAGAGCGAGGCGTTCGTCGGCGGGGTCCGGTTCGGCTACCTCTTCGGCGTGGGCGACGGGTCGCCCTGCTGCCTTCTCGGCCCCGAGGTCGGCTTCTCGTGGGTCGTCTGGGACCCGGACGACCCGGCGGTCGCCGACCCGTACCCGTACTCGTACGACGACCTGATGGGCCTGCGAGTCCACCTCGTCGCGGCCGTGCGCGTCATGGGCCTGTGGGACTGGGGCTGGGTGCTCGGACGCCTCGGTCTCGGGCCCGACGCCGTCACCGCCGAGTGGCATTCGTTCGACGATTTCGATGGCGACGTCGGCGTCCTGTTCCTTGCCGGGACGGGCGTGGGCTTCGCCGTTTCCGAATCGGTCGGCTTCACCCTGCTGATCGACGCGACGGTGCCGTACCACGAGCAGGCGGACGACGAGCGCGACTCGGAGTTCTACTGGGGCTTCGGCGCGTTCGAGCTGGACTTCCAGCTCGGACTCACGATCCTGCTGTAGCCGGACGGGACGAAGGAAAGGAACCACCGATGGACACCGATGGACACCGATGCGGGACCGCGTTTCCGAACCGCGAGCCCCGGCCCGCGGGGACGCTCATGGCGCTTTTGCTGTCCGCGCTCCTGGCCGCCGCGGCCTGCGGCGGCGGCTCCACGGCACGCGACACGGGCGACGACGTGCTCGACGCGGAAGCGGTCGAAGAGACCCTCGGGGACGAGGGCACCGACGCAGACGCCGATGCCGACGACGATGCGGACGGCGGCGCCGATGCCGACGCCGATGCGGGGGACGCGGAGGCGGAGGCCGAGGTGTACTGCGGGCCCGACCCCGACCGCATCTACGACGACGTGCGCGAGCTGGCGTCGGCCGCCTACGAGGGTCGGCTGCCGGACAGCCCGGGCGGCGAGCGGGCGCTCGACTGGGCCGAGGCGCGCCTCGAATCGTTGGGCCTCGATCCCTCCGGGGACGGCGGCGGCTTCCGGCAGGGGTTCGCCTACGACCAGTGGGGTCTCACCGCGCCCCCGGCGCTGGACCTCGGCGACGGGCCGCTGGCGCTGGCAACGGACTTCGCGGTCTTCCAGTACTCCGGCGCGGGTGACGTCACGGAGGAGATCGTCTTCGCCGGCTACGGCATGACCGTGCCGCCCTTCGATCCGGCGACGTACCCGCGCTGTCCCTTCCCGGCCGCGGGCTACGACGACTTCGCGGGGATCGACGTGACGGGGAAGATCGTGCTGCTCCTGCGCCACGGCCCGGGAGACGACTCGACCGTGCCCGACGAGTGCCCGGCGAGCGCCGCGTGCGGCGCCGCGCCGTGCCTCTGGAACTTCGGCTACAAGGCCGCGAACGCGCGGCTGCACGGAGCCGCGGCGATGCTGCTCGTGCAGCACTACGCCGAGGCCCCTGCCGTCCCCGAAGGCGTGACGCTCGACGAGTCGTACTACGACGCCGGCTTCCCGGCACTGGTGGTCGACCGGACGGTGATGGAGGCGGCGGTGCCGGACCTTCCGACCTGGGTGGGGAACATCGACGCCGCGATGCAGCCCGACACGCACGCCACCGGCGTCACGGCGACGGTCTCCGTGGGCGCCGAAATCCGTTCGGCGAGCACGGCGAACCTCGTCGCGGTGGTGCCCGGGACCGACCCGACCCTCTCGTCCGAGACCGTCGTCATCGGCTCGCACATCGACCACCTCGGCATCGACCCGCTCCTCGGCGAGATCATGCCCGGCGCCGACGACAACGCTTCGGGCACCGCGACGACGCTGGAGCTGGCCCGCAGCGTGGTCGAGTGCGGCGTCGCGCCGGCGCGCACGCTGGTGTTCATGCTGTTCAACGCGGAGGAGGCCGGTCTGATCGGGTCCTGCTACTACGTCGAGAACCCGGCGTATCCGATCGGCGACGTCGCGGCGATGTTCAGCCTCGACATGGTCGGCGCGGGGGACGGAACCGGTCTGATCCTCTACGGCGCGACCGAGTCGCGGCTGCGGTGGCTCGCGGATCTCATGGAGGGCGCCTCGGCGGAAGCCGGGCTCACGTACGAGGTGCAGCGTGCGGACCCGTGGGACGTGTCCGACCACGCATGCTTCTACTACGCGGGAGCGCCCGCGGTCTTCGCGTTCACCGCCGGCGCGCACGACGGCTACCACACGCCGGAGGACGGGATCGGCCACATCCGTGTCGACGACCTGCAGGTCGCCGCGGAGCTGATGTGGGCGACCCTCCTGCCGCTCGCGATGGGCACCGAAGACGGCTACACGGCCAAGTCCGCCCCGCTCTTCGCCGACCCCGCCGCCCCACGCCCCGACCTCGACCGCGAACGCCGCGTCATCCGGTAGAACCGCGGACTGCCTGGACGACGGTGCCTCACGGCGTTCCTCCTGACGGCGCGCCGCGGACGAAGTGCGGCAGCTCCGCCGGCAGCTCCAGCGACAGCTCGACCAGGCCGGCACAGACCCCGTCGCGGTACCAGGGAACCTGGTAGATCAGCTTGCGCACGCCGTTCTTCTCGATCGTGTAGACGTTGCGCTCGCCGCGCTCCAGGATCCCCTGGAGCTTCGCCCGTGCCGGGCCCGGATGGCAGTCCAGCACGTTGCGGCCGATCAGCGCGGCGCCGCCGTCGCTGGCGAACGTCCGGCACGCCAGGTCGTTCATCTCAAGGATCGTCCCCGCGGCGTCGCAGACGGTGATCGCCCCGGGAAACTCCTTCATCCATTCCGGTCGGTCGTCCACGAGCCCTCCTCGACGGTCGACGGCGTCAAAGGCCCGTCGCGCACTTGCACGCCGGGGAGGCGTCGGGATACGTGACGCAGACCTCCCCGGGGACGCAAGCCGGCTGAAGTCCGCAGCGGCAGGTGGTCGGATCGCTCGTATCGGCGCACTCGGTCGCCCGCGCGCAGCCGCCCCCTTCCCCGCTGATGCACACCGCGACCGCGTCCTCGCCGCCGTTGTCGTGCGCCCAGTTCTGGCAGGCGATGATGCCGCGGCCGTCGCACATCCCGCCGGGCGACGGCGTCTCGTGCGCCGGATCGCAGCCGCCGTCGGGCGGCGCGTCGCCCCCGGCGTCTTCCGCGGCGCCTTCGACGGCATCCTCCGCGACGTCTTCCGCGCCTGTCCCGTCGGCCTCGTCGGACCCGTCGCTCGCGCCGGCGTCGTCGCGCGCGTCGCCTGCGTCTGCGTCGTGCACCGCATCCTCCGCGGGCGCGTCCCCATCCGGCACTTCGACAGGCGGCGCGTCCTCCGCAACGAAGTCCGCGACCGCTTCGTCGGTCGTCTCTCCCGACGCATCGCCGTTCGCATCCCGTTCCGCCGTGGCCGACCCGCACGCGCCCAGCGCCAGCGCGAGGGCTGCGAGCGACGCTCCGCGTCTCCCCGTCATCCCCATGCTCACAACGGACCTCCAATCCCGCCGGGCCTCGCCGCGGCGCGATCGCACAGCAGCTCCACCTGCTCGAACGACGCACGCGTGAATTGCAGAAGGCAGCGCAGCGCGGCGCGGTGTTCGGCCGCGGAAGGCTCGGGCGCGACGTACAGCGCCGCCACGAGGTCGCGCCAGCGCAACAACTCGCGGCGGAGCGTAGCGCGGCCATGAACGGCCACGGTGAGATCGGTCAGCGCCAGCACCCGTTCCAGGGAGTCGCGCAGCAGCTCCCGATCGCCGGGCCCCAGCAGCTTGCCGGCGCGGTTCAGCTCGTTGCCGAGCATCAGGATCTGCCGCTCGAGCGGGAACGTTGCCCACCGTTCGGGCGTGAGTCCGGCATGTTGTTTCGGGGCCACGCTATGGCGCCTCCCCTTCGCCGACCAGGGCGAAGACCAGACGACGGACGGCTTGGCGGGTGGCCTCGTCCTCGATCTCCATGCTCCGATTGCCCTGTGCCGGCCGGATGTTGATCAGCGCCGTGAACTCGAGACAACCCTCGCGACCCCGTCCAGGGTAGTAGTTGGCGCCCCAGAGATCGGACTGCCGGCTGCCGGACGCCAGCAGCACCTGCTCCGCGTCCGCGTGCAGCTCGCCGCCGACCGCGACGACGCCCCGCCGCACGTCGACGACCAGCTTCACCATCCGGCTGAAGAACCGCTCCACCAGCCGGGCCAACTCGGCCGGCTCGATCCGGCGCTCGACGATGACGATGTCCTCCACGCGTGTTCCCTCCCGCGTACCCGGCGAAGATAACACGTTCCGGGTGCGGGCGACGGACCGCCGGGCGGGAACGATGTCCCGCCGCCCCGTGGGCGAGTGACTCCCCGGGTCACGGCGAGCCGCAGAAGCAACACTCGATCGCACCCGTCGGATCCGGGACGCGCTCCGCGGCCGAACAGCAGGCCGCGCTGCACCGCGACATGTCCCCGGCCGCGTCGGACGTCGCTCGACCGTGGCGATCGAATGTTTCGTAGATCCACCACGCCAGGCGCACCTCGGCCCGGCACGGGTCGCTGTCGTCGTTCGGCGGGCCGGCGTCGTCGCCCATGGGGAACCACTGGTGCGGGATGTGGGCCGAGCGATGGTCGTCGTCCAGCTCGAGGTCGAACGGGAAGTCGTTCGGACCGAAGGCGACCGGCTCGCAGCGCGGCATGGCGCGCACGAGCGCGATGCGGCGCGCGTATTCGCGCCGCTCGTCGTCGTCGAGCGCGAATCTGGGGTTCCAGCGGCAGACGCCGACCTCGGCCGACTCGCAGCCCGACATGAACCAGCCGTCGGGCCCGGCCGTGATCGTGGCGTTGAGCCACCGGGCGTCCGCGGGACTGGGAAGCTGGACCGTCGCGATCAGCACCGCGGGCACCTCGGCAGGCGCCTCGGTCGCATCGCCCTCCCCCGCGGCTTCCGTCGCCTCCGCCGGGGCCGGCGCCGCGTCGGCGGCCGCCGGCGACCCCGTGGTCGCCTCGGCCTGCCCGTCCTTGCGGCAGCCACCCGCGCCGAGCGTGGCGAGCATCGCGAACATCCATGCGGTCGATCCCATGCGCACACCTCCTGTCGGCGGCGGCATCTTACGCGCGATTCGTCGCCGAGGATCCCTGGCCGTGACAGCGCCCCCCCGGCCGCGCTAACCTCGCCTCGCCCCGTTCGGGAATCCGGCGGGGGGAATCGGAGAGCTCGCCGCGCCGGCGCCGGAGGGGCGCCGTCTCCCGCGGCGCGAGGAGGAGGGAACATGCATCGTCGTCTGTTCGTGCTCGCCGTCGCCTTGGGCTTCGTGCTGGCTTGCGTCGCCTGCTCCAAGAAGAAGGACGAGGCTGGCGCGGGCGGAGGAGGCGGAGGCGCTCCCGGCGCGGGGGCCGGCGGGGGCGGAGGAGGAGGCGCCGCCGCGGGCGCCGATTTCGAGGACCAGGCGATGGAGTTCAAGTACTCGCAGTTCGCCGACAACCGCAACATGGTCTTCAAGGTCAAGGCCCGGATCCCCAAGGGCTGGAAACTGATGACCGAAGGCACCTCGCTCGAGATGATGCACACCTTCATGCCGCCCGACGCCGGCGCGGGCGCGAGCCTCTTCAACAGCTCGTCGGTGACCGTCTCGCCGTCCTGCAACGGGCAGTGCCTGGCCGCGAAGCTTCCCGAGCAGATCGCGGCGCTGGCCAAGCAGCGCCTCGAGATGCAGGGCGAGAAGGCGAAGCTGCTCAAGGACGAGGAGGCCCGGCCCGGCGTGCGCGTCTTCGTCGTCGAGTACCCCGGCATGAAGGAGGGCGAGAAGAGCTACAACGTCGGCGTGACCCACATGCTCCCCGGCCAGGACTCGGCCATGGCCTGCGAGGCGATGCTCCAGGGCGCCCAGGCCTCGATGTGGCAGGCCGTCCTGGACGCGTGCCTCGCGATGGAAATCGCCACGGTCGACCCCCTCGTCGGCGAGGAGCGGGCGAAACAGGAGGAGGCCAACCTGGCGAAGTGCCCGCAGGCGACCACGGTCAAGTTCACGCCGAAGGAGGCCAAGCCGGAGGAGCCGACGTTCGCCTCGGTGCAAGCCACGCTGGCCGAGACCAGCTCCCCCGCCAGCCTGTCGATCTACCTCTCCAGCGCGCCGATGGCGAACCGCGAGGAGTTCCGCGACAAGGAGCTGCAGCCGGGCGAGGGCGTCGTGACCTTCTCCCTCTACTACACCGGCGGCGACAGCGACGTCCTCTCCGGCAAGTACCTCGTGCAGGGCGACGTCCCGACGATCGTCTCCCCTGGGGTCCGAATCACCGGCGGCACGACGCTGCAGTTCGTGGGCAACCCCGAGAGCTTCGTGGAGATCGTGGCGCGGACGCCGAACAAGGTCTGCGGGCGCTTCGACATCCACGACGAGTGGCACCAGATGACGGGCGAGTTCGTGGTCGATATCACCCCGTCGCGCTGAACGCTTCGCAAGCCCCCTCCCTGGTCTTCGCGGCCTGCCGGGACCCTCCCCCGCCGTGCTAATCTCCTCCGAGCGGCCGGCGGGGCTGAGGTCCGCCGGCCCGGAGGGGATCCCGATGCGGAAGGTCGCCGGCACCGGCTCGCTCGTCGTCCTCCTCGCACTTCTGGCCGCTTGTTCCGGCGGCGGCGCGGCCCGCGAGGACGACGGCGCGGGCGACGCAGACGACGGATCCGGCGGCGCCGATGACGGCGACCCCGACGGCACGGAGTCCGACGGCGACGGGAACGCGGAGCCCGGCGATACCGTCGGGGCGGACGGCGACCCCGACGCTTCGGGCGAGGAGGACGGAGCGGCGGACGACGACGCCGAGGCCGGCGCGCCGGAGGACGGCGATGCGGACACGTACGCGCCGTGGTCGTTCGTCGCGGCGGCCGATCCCCGCAACAACTTCCTCACGTGGCGCAACGCGCTGCGCGAGATGCGGGACCTCACCAGGAATCCCCCGCCCTCGTTCGACCACGCGGAGCTGCTCGTCGTCCCGGGGGACATCGACACGAACAGCGTGAACTACCTGCTGTGGGGCGAGATCTTCCGCGGCGACCCGACCATGGCGGCCTACGTCGCGGCGTTGGGAAACCACGATTTCGAGAACTCGCTGGAGCGCGTCTACGTCACGGGCGCGATCCTCCCGGCGCAGCCCGGCCTGGAGCGCCATGCGCCGGACGACGCCAACTACTGGCTCGACTGGAAGAACGTCCGGTTCATCGTCGTGGACCAGTACACGAGCCCGTGGGGCGACGACGGATGCTTCGGCGCCGGCGGGAGGGCGTGGGTCGAAGCGGCGATCGAGTCGGCCGTTGCGGCAAGCCACGTGTTCGTGGCGTTTCACGAGCCCGCCTTCCCGCGCGGCGGGCACGACGGGGATTCGTTCAACGCCTGTCCCGCCGACCGCGATGCGTTCTGGAACATGCTCGTCGCCCACCGCGACAAGGTCCGCGCGGCGCTCGTGGGCCACACGCACGTCTACTCCCGCCTGCGTGTCCGGGACCCCGCCGGAGCCGCGGCGAACGACCCCGCGCAGTTTCCCGACGAGGCCGACGGGATCTGGCAGATCGATTGCGGCGCGGCCGGCAACGGCGATCGCAACACGGTCGTCCGCTTCCAGGTCGAGGCCGACCGTGTCCGCGTCCGGGCGCTCGACGCCGACAACGGCCTGGTCGCCGGGTTCGACGTGCTCGACGAGTTCGAGATGCCCTGAACGCCGCACCCGGCTGCGGTCGTACGGCGGCACCTCGGCGCGCGCGGGCGGGAACCCTGTCATTCGACGTCGTCCTCCTTGCCGGGAGGAGCGCTTCCAACACCGTCCCGGTGGAGTTCGCAAGGCCGAAGGACGGGCGTCGAAGAGGGCAGCCATTGGCGCGGAGGGCCTCGCCGTCCCGGCCGCCCCGCGTGCTTCTCGCCGCATGCGTGGTTACCGTGGGCCGGCATGGCAGCGGACACCGCCCAAGGCGATTCGGTTCCGGCGTTCTTCTACGGGACGGCGTGGAAGGAGGACCGGACCGAGGAGCTGACGCGTGCGGCGCTCGAGGCCGGCTTCGTCGCCATCGACACGGCGAACCAGCGTCGGCACTACGTCGAGGCGGAGGTGGGCGACGCGCTCCGGTCATTCGACCGCTCGAAGCTCTTCCTGCAGACCAAGTTCACATCGATCGACGGTCAGGACCACCGGCTGCCCTACGACCCCGACGCGACGCCGGGGGAACAGGTGACGCAGTCGCTCGCGTCGTCGCTCGAGCACCTGGGCACGGACCGCGTGGACTCGTTCCTGCTGCACGGTCCGTCGCGGCCGGATCACTTCACGACCGAGGACCTGGAAGCGTGGAGGGCGATCGCCAGGCAGCGCAAAGCGGGCCGCACGCGGCTGATCGGCGTGAGCAACGTCTCCCTCGCGCACCTGCGGCAGCTGCTGGCCGCCCATGAGCCGCTTCCGGCGATTGTGCAGAACCGGTGTTTCGCGCGCACCGGCTGGGACCGCGACGTCCGATCGTTCTGCCGCGACCATGGAATCGTCTACCAGGCGTTCTCCCTGCTCACCGCGAACGGGCGCGAGCTGACGTCTCCGGCGGTCGCGCGGATCGCCCGGCGCGCCGGGCGCACTGTGCCGCAGGTCGTCTTCCGCTTCGCGCAGCAGGCGGGAATGATCCCGCTCACGGGCACGACGGACCCGGTCCACATGCGCGAGGACCTGGCGTGCTCCGAATTCGTTTTGCCCGACGACGACGTCCGGGCGTTGGAGCGGATCGCGATTCCCTAGCCGCCCGCGGCATCCGCATTCCGGCGGGTCGTCCAGCCGCAGCGCAGCTCGACCCGCGAACCGGGTCCCGGGCGGGCTTGCGGACGCCGATCCGAGGCGGTACTCTCCGGAGTGGAGGAAGCGAAATGTCGAGGCCGTTGCAGCCTGCCCGGGTGGCGGACGACCGACGGAGCATTCGGCGCGCGGCCCCGTGCCGGGCCGCCGCGGCTCTTGGCCTGTCGGGCCACGTGTCGCGAGTCATCGTCGCCGTGATGGCCGCCGGCTGCTACTCGTCCGGGCCCGAGTTGGACGACGCGAGCGGCGCCGACCGGACGGGCTGCCGATTGGATCGCGAGTGCTCCGACGACGATCCCTGCAACGGCGAGGAGCCCTGCTTGCCGGACGGCACGTGTGGGGAGGGAGTGCCGCCTTCGACCGAGCGACCGTGCCCGCACCCGTCGGGCGACGGGTTCTGTCGCGAGGGGACCTGCGTCCCGACGACCTGCGGGGACGGAATCGTCGATCCGTTCGAGGAGTGCGACGACGGCAACGGGGTCGCCGGCGACGGTTGCGACCGGCGTTGCATCCTCGGCTGCCGCGCCCGCGAGGAGTGCGACGACGAAGACGAGTGCACCGACGACGACTGCGTCGCCGTCGAGGACGGGAGGGAGTGCGCGCACGCTCCGTGGACCGGAATCGCATGCTCGGACGGGAATGCCTGCACCGGTGACGATTCGTGCGTCGCCGGCACGTGCATTCCCGGGCTTCCCCGCGATTGCACGGACGCTGAGCCGTGCACGATCGATGGCTGCGAGCCGGCCATCGGGTGCACGCACCAGAGACTGACCGAGTACCACCGGGACGACGACGGAGACGGATGGGGCGCCCCGCACGACTTCGTCTGTCGGGCGGAACCACCCATGGGGTACACGGTCTACGACGGCGATTGCTGCGACCGCGTTGCGGAAGCGCATCCGGGCGCGGACTACCAGGATCGGGCGTACGTCTGCGGCACCGGCGACGTCCCGTCGTTCGACTACGACTGCGACGGCGTCGAGGACCCCGCCGTGCCGACGCTGGCGACGCCGTGCGTCGCCGACAGCGGCAGCGTCTGCTGGGGAGGAAGCGGCTGGTGTCCGGAGGGCGGCTCCCTCCCGGAATGTCGCGGAGTGCCCGCCTGCGGTGAGATGGGGGTCCTTCAGACAGGCTGCACTCTGATTCCGCCGGGCGGAGACCCGCCTCCCGGATACCCCGCCCCGCCCGCCGGGCCCCCGCCGGAAGACACCGTGGATGCCGGTCCCGGCACGGGCGGGCCGGACGCCAGGACGTCCGGGTCGGCCGACGGCGGATCGGACGAACCCGAGCCGCCCGATGCGGGAGCTGCGAAGGACCACCCGGACGACACGTCCGAAGCGGAGGCCGATTTCAGCGGGTGGGTGTGTGCGCCGGTCCTGGCGGCGGCCGTGCAGCGCTGTCGCTGAAGGGCGCCCCTCCCGGCGCTCACGCCAGGTCGAAACGATCCAGGTTCATCACCTTGGTCCAGGCCGCCACGAAGTCGTCGACGAACTTCTTCTCCGCGTCCGCACTGCCCAAAACCTCGGCCAAGGCACGCAGCTCGGAGTTGGACCCGAAGATCAGATCGACCCGGGTGGCGGTCCACCGGAGCTCCCCGGTCCTGCGATCGCGCCCCTCGAACACGTCGCCGCCGTCCGACAAGGGCTTCCACTCCGTGCCCACGTCCAGCAGGTTCACGAAGAAGTCGTTGGTCAGGGCCTCCGGCTTCGCGGTGAAGACGCCGTGCGGGCTCTGCCCGTAATTGGCGTTCAGCACGCGCATGCCGCCGACCAGCACCGTCATCTCCGGGGCGGTCAAGGTCAGAAGCTGCGCCTTGTCCACCAGCAACGCCTCGACCGGCAGCGTGTACTTGCCCCTGGCGTAATTGCGGAAGCCGTCGGCGATCGGCTCGAGCACGGCGAAGGACTCCACGTCGGTCTGCTCCTGCGCGGCGTCCATGCGACCCGGCGCGAACGGCACCGTCACCGCGCGGCCGGCGTTCCTCGCCGCCTGCTCGACGCCCGCGCAGCCGGCCAGGACGATCAGGTCGGCCAGCGAGACCTTCTTGCCGCCCGACGCCGAGCGGTTGAACTCGGCCTGGATGCCTTCCAGGACCTTCAGCGCCTTCGCCAGCTCGCCGGGCTGGTTGACCTCCCAGTCCTTCTGCGGGGACAGGCGGAGGCGTGCGCCGTTGGCGCCCCCGCGCTTGTCCGAGCCGCGGAAGGTGGACGCCGAAGCCCACGCGGTCGAAACCAGCCGCGCGACCGACAGGCCCGAGGCCAGCACCTTGGCCTTGAGCGCGGCGATGTCCGTCGGGTCGATCAACGGGTGGTCGACCGCCGGGATCGGGTCCTGCCAGAGCAGCTCCTCGGCCGGCACTTCCGGCCCGAGATAGCGCGCGCGTGGGCCCATGTCGCGGTGAGTCAGCTTGAACCAGGCGCGGGCGAAGGCGTCGGCGAACTGGTCCGGGTTCTCGTGGAAGCGCCGCGCGATCTTCTCGTAGGCCGGGTCGAAGCGCAGCGACAGATCGGTGGTCAGCATGGTCGGGGCGCGACGTTTGGACGGGTCGTGCGCGTCCGGAATCGAGCCGGCGCCGGCGCCGTGCTTCGGTTGCCACTGGTGGGCGCCGGCCGGGCTCTTGGTCAGCTCCCACTCGTAGCCGAACAGGTTCCAGAAGAAGTTGTTGCTCCACTTCGTCGGCGTGCTGGTCCAGGTGACTTCCAGACCGCTGGTGATCGCGTCGCCCCCCTTGCCGGAGCCGAAGCTGCTCCTCCAGCCCAGACCCTGCTCCTCGATCGGGGCCGCCTCCGGAGCGGGCCCGACGTGCGACGCCGGGCCGGCGCCGTGCGTCTTGCCGAAGGTGTGGCCGCCGGCGATCAGCGCGACGGTCTCCTCGTCGTTCATCGCCATGCGCTTGAAGGTCTCGCGGATGTCCTGGGCCGCCGCGACGGGGTCGGGGTTGCCGTTCGGGCCTTCCGGGTTGACGTAGATCAGGCCCATCTGCACGGCGGCCAGGGGCGTTTCCAGCTCGCGATCGCCGGAGTAGCGCTTGTCGCCTTCCAGCCAGGTGGTCTCGGATCCCCAGTAGACGTCCTCGTCGGGCTCCCACACGTCCTCGCGCCCGCCGGCGAAACCGAAGGTCTTCAGGCCCATCGATTCCAGGGCCACGTTGCCGGCGAGGATCATGAGGTCGGCCCAGGAGATCTTCCGGCCGTAGTGGCGCTTGATCGGCCAGAGCAGGCGGCGCGCCTTGTCGAGGCTGACGTTGTCGGGCCAGCTATTGAGCGGCGCGAAGCGCTGCTGGCCTCTTCCCGCGCCCCCGCGGCCGTCGCCGGTGCGATAGGTGCCGGCGCTGTGCCAGGCCATGCGGATGAACAACGGACCGTAGTGCCCGAAGTCCGCCGGCCACCAGTCCTGCGAGTCGGTCATCAGCGCGCGCAGGTCCTTCTTCAGCGCCGCCACGTCGAGGCTCTTGAACTCCGTCGCGTAGTCGAATCCCTCGCCCATCGGGTCGGACTTGGCGGAATGCTGGCGGAGGAGTCTCAGGTTCAACCGACCGGGCCACCAGTCCCGGTTCGACGGACCGCTTCCCGATGCGTGCCCGGACGGGCGCCGTGTTCCGGATGCCATGTCCCCTCTCCCTTCCTTCGACGGACCGCTTCGCCGCGCCGTTTGATAACTCAGAACCCCCGCGCTTGCGTGTAGTCACCCCCCTCGATCCTGTCAAACGAGCTGTGCGGCTTTACGGCGCGACCGGGGCGGCGTCGGCCACTTCGATGGCGACGGGGCGGGTCTGGGCGCGGACGTCGGGGTCGTAGTAGAGGTAGGCTTCCGAGCGCGGGGCCTGCGCGCGCAGGGGATAGCGCGCCTCGAAGCCCACCTCGAAGCGCAGCCGCTGGCCGGGCACCAGCTTCGCCACGTAGATGATGATCTGCCGGCCCGTCAGCTCGTAGCGCGCGATCTTCCCGGCCTCCATCGCCGCCTCCAGGTCCGCCGTCACCACGTCGAACCCCGGCGGGATCCCCAGGTCGATGATCACGTTCTCCGCCGGCTCCTCGAAGACGTACTCCGCCGTCACCTGCGCCCTGAGGATGTCGCCCGTCGCGAGCTGCGTGCGGTCGTACTCCACCTTCAGCCGGAGCGGCTCGTCCTCCGCGGGCCGCTGCTCCGCGGGCCACGGCACCCAGCTCCGCGCCAGGATCTGCGTCATGATCCCCTTGCGCTCGGCCAGCGAGCTGGCGATGGTCACCGTGTTGCGGCCCGCCTGGAGCTTGCCCGTCGCATCCACCACATGCATCACGTCCGCGGTCTCCGGCGTGATCTCGATCGTCTGCACGACCTCGCCGTTGATGACCACGTCGACGCTGGCCGTGACGTCCCGCGGCCCGCCCAGCGCCGCCTGGATCAACGCCTTGAGCGTCATGATGGTCGCCTGCGTCGAGCTCCAGTTGCCCATCGCGTCCTTGTGCCGCACCAGCCAGTCGAGCGCGCCCTGCGCGAGATTCGGCTCGAGGCCGCTCTCGATCAGGCCGAGCGCGATGAGTGCGGTGGCCTCCATCGCCCCGACGTCGCCCGTCGAACCGAAGGCCGAGGGATCCTCGCTCTGCCAGTACACCCCGCCGTCCTCGTCCTCTTTCTTGAGGCGTGCCAGGACCGCGACGACCTTGTCGCGCCGCGAGTGGTCCGGGTCGTCGGCGAAGACCTGCAGGAGCAGGCCCAGCGTGTACGGGTCGTCGATGTCGCCGTCGAGCTTGCCGGCCAGGAACGAGCGCGCCCGGTTCAGCGCGTCGCCCTCGACGCCGCTCTCGGCGAGCGCCCAGGTGACGTACGCCGTCGTGTTGACGATCGAGCCCTGCTGGCGGTTGATCGCGCCCTCGGCGATGCCGCCCTGCTCCACCTCCCAGCTCCCGTCGCCCTTCTGCTTCCCGAGGAGGAACTCCTTCGTGCGCTGGATGACGTCGGGATCGACCGGATAGACCTGCGACATGTCCACGAACTCGCGCAGGCCGTACGCCGTGAGCACCAGGTGCGCCGGCGTGTTGCCGAACCACTCGAACCCGCCGCCCGTGCACTCGAACGTGAGCAGCCGCTGGTACCCGAGCTGCACGTACTGCTCGGCCTTCATCTGGATCTCGGGCGTGATCGTCTCGGTCTTCCGGAGGTAGTCGAGCACCAGGAGGTTGGGGTAGGTCGACGACGAGGTCTGCTCGAAACAGCCGCCGGGCATCTGGAGCATCGAGTCGAGGTTCTCCACCGCCTGCGCCAGCGCGCCGGGATAGACCTTCACCTCGAGGTACTCGCTGCCGGGGATCCCGTCGCGCGGCATCTCGAACTCGTGCGTCACCTCGCCGATGAGCGCGTCGGAGAACGTCTGCTCGACGGGCACGCCGTCGGGCTCGACCCGGATGTCGCGGCGGATGGCGTCCGACTTCCGCTCGCCGGTGGCGTAGACCGTGAGGGCGTGGGTGCCGGGGCCCTTGGCCTTGATGCGGAAGAAGCGCGAGGTGACCTCGCGGGGGTCGAGGCGCACGGTGAGCTTCTGGGCGCCGATGGCCTGGAACCAGTTGTCGGCGACCAGCTCCAGCTCCACGTCCTGGGCCTGGTCGAGATAGTTGTACAGGGCGACGGGGATGGAGACCTCGTCGTTCTGGGTGAGGGCGACCGGCAGGTCGAGGTCGACGAAGAACGGCTGGAAGACGACGATGCCGTGTTCGCGGGAGCCGAGCGCGCCGTCGCTGGAGGAGGCGAGGACGCTCATGCGCCACGTCGTGATCGAGTCGGCCATGTCCAGCTCGACCTCGGCCTCGCCGTTGTCGTCGGTCACCACGTCCGGCTTCCACAGCAGCGTTTCCGGGAAGAACTTGCGGATGCGCGCGGGCGGGCCGCCTGCCCCTCCCCCGGCCGGCGTGGTCGGTTCCGGCGTCGAGGTGCTGCCCGTCTCGGTCGCCACCGCCATGTCCGCAGCCATGAACGCGCCGGCGGGCGCGGCCATCGGCGGCGCGCCGCCCCAGCCGCCTGCCTCTTCCATGGGGAATGCGCCGCGCATGCGGTCCCAGCGTCCCTCCTGCCGTTCGCCTTCCTCCTCCTGGATCGCGCTCGCCCATTCCTGCTCGGCAGGCGACAGCGCGCTGTAGTAGTCGGGCCAGACGGCGCTCAGCGTGTACGTGCGGTACTCGCCCTCGGGCACCTCGAGGGTCGAGGGATCCCAGTACGTGTCCCACTTCACGTCGTCGTCGGTGTCGGTGCGCCCGTCGGGACCCTTGGAGAAGATCTCGACCCGCCCGATGGTCCAGTCCGGACCCTGGCCCCACCGTTCCTGGGGGAGCTTGCGCACGACGTACTCGCGGCCCCACGGGTCGCGCAGCGCGTCGCTGGTCGCGAAGTGCGTCCCCGCCGGCGTGCCGGCCGGTCGCGTCCAGCGCAGCTCGGCGAAGATGTCGCTCGGCACGCAGTACTGGCCGTAGCCGTAGTAGTAGTTGTCCTGGTCCTCTTCGCAGCGTGCCTCCTCCTGCATCGCCCACAGGGCGACCAGGCGATAGACGTGCAGCACGCCCCAGCGGGCGGCGCGGTTCGCGAGGTCGATCATCTCGAGGCCGCCCTGCAGACCTTCCAGGTCCTCGACGCGGACCGGGCGCCCCGCGGGCGCGGTACGTTCTCCGTCGGTGAGGAGCTGCGCGGCCACGGCGCGGTCGAGCACGTCGTCCTTGAGCTCCCCGGGGTGGTTGTCCTCGTGGGCCAGCCCGCCGCCGGTGAATCCGACAAGCTTCTCCAGGGCGTCGTAGATGCGCCACAGCTTGCCGGTGCGGAACGCCTCGCGCTCGGCCGCCTTGTTCTGGTCGAGACTCCACGGCGCCTCGGGCTCCGCACCGGCCAGGAGCACCGCCGCGGCCTTCTGCCGCGCGGCGGGGATGTCGCGGTCGCGGATCACGTCGTCGACGCTCACGCCGCCGGGCGCGAAGTGCAGCTCGTAGCGCGGCCGCAGGATCTCCTTCTCCAGCAGGAAGTAGATCTTCTCCAGGCCGGGTTGCATCTCCTGGAGCGCGTAGACCGCCTCGTCGACCATGATCACGCCGAGCGCCGCGGCCTTGGGACGGCCGGCGGCGTCGGTCACGGCGAAGCGGATGCGCGCGTGCTCGCCCGGCAGGTACTCGGGCTGGTTCTGGCTGACATCGATCCGCAGCTCGTCCGCGGGCTCGACCACCATCACCCGCCCGTCGCGCACGAACTCGCCGTCGCGGCGCAAGAGGTACGCGTGCAGCTCGAGCGTCCCGGCCAGCTCGGGCGGGATCGCCAGGTCGAGGCTCGCCTTGCCGTCCGCGAGATCGAGCGTCTTCGTGAGCACGGTCTGGCGGCCCTGGACGATGTCGAGGAAGACGGAGCCGACGTCCCGCGTGGAGAGGACCTGGACCTTGGTCGTGCTCCCCGCCTTGGCCACGGCATGCTCCAGGCGCAGCAGCACCTGGTCGTCGCCGCCGGCCTCGACGGGGACCGCGACCGCGGTGTCGAAGCGCTCGCCGCCCGCGTCCGCGGCGAACCGCACGGGCAGGGACGCCCGGGCGATGCCGTTCTCGTCGGTGGATGCGCGGTCGGGGAGATTCCGCGGCGCGTGCCAGCGCAGCGCGGCGATGCCCAGCTCGTCGGTCGCGGCGCTGGTCGAGCCGTCGGGCACGTCGAGCGTCACGGTGCCGCGGACGGCGGTGCCGTCCGGTCGGGCGACGGCGATCCACAGCACGTTGTCCACGCCGGGCACGACCCGCCCGGATTCGGGCATCACGAGGACCTCGAGCGGGTCGGGCGAGACCACGACCGAGCCGTGGTCCGTCTCGTCCTGGTCCGCCGTGTCCACGACGGTGGTCTCGAACGTGACGCGCGCATTGCCCTGCTCCAGCTCCGAGCCGGCGAGCACGCGCGGCAGGGTGATCTCGAAGCCCCAGATGCCGTCGGCGTCCGTCGTGCCGTGCGCCTCCTGGAAGGTGTGGAACTCGGCGTCGAAGGTCTGGGCCTTGACGGTGACGCGGCCGCCCGCGACGGGCTGGCCGAAGAAGTAGCGGGCGTTGACGGTGCCCGAGACGACGTCGCCGGGGGCGTAGTACGACCGATCGAAGCTCACCGCCACCTGGAATTTCGGCAGGACGTAGTGTTCGACCGTGACGGTCTTCTCGGCCAGGGTTTCGCCGCCGGCATCCACCAGGGAGACGTGCCATGGTCCCTTGTTGACCTGGGAGGCGATGGGGAAGTCGAGCGACGCGATGCCCTGGGCGGAGGTGCGGACGGTCTTGCGCTGCAGCTTGTTGCCCTTGGCGTCCTCGATGAGGAACGTCACGGAGACGTTGCCGCGGGCGCCGACCTCGCGGCCGGAGAGGGCGAGGGCACGCAGGTGCATGATCTGCCCGGGCTGGTACATCGGCTTGTCGGTGGTGAGCAGGACGCGCATCGGGTCGGTGATGTCCACCTCGCGCGCGTGGGTCGCCTTGCCGTTCGTCTCGTCGTCGACGACGTGGACGGTGAGCAGCGACTTGCCGGCCGTGCCGCGCGGGACGCGGAAGGAGACCGCGGCTGCGCCCTTCTCGTCGGTGCGCCCGTGGTACACGGTCTTCGCGTCGTCGCCCGTGCCGAGCGCGACCCAGACCTCGGCGTCCGGGGCCGGCGCGGCCTCGAGCAGAGAGACCTCGCGCTCGACGACGACCCGCAGGCCGGCGCGAGCGCCGACGGCGAGCTGGAGCTGACCGAGCAGGGTGGCCTGGAGGCCGCCTTCGACGTGGTCGCCCGGCTCGTCGGGAGCGTCTACCGGCAGCTCGACGTCCACGGGCTCGGGATCCTCGAGCACGGCGGGCACGGACGCCGCGGTCGGACCGCCGGCGGGCGAGGTGGTCCACTGGTCGGGGCGGGGCTCGTCGCCCCCGGTCGGGCCGGGAGTTCGTCCCGGACAGGCCGCGGCCGCCATGATTGCGGCCGCCGCGAGCCAGCGAAGCCGCGCGGTCTTCCTTCCCCTGCCCGCCATCCGCCGATTCTGCCGTGCGTACTCCATGGTCGTCCTCCCTGTGGATGCCCCGCCGTTCTCCGGAGCGCCGTCCCGTTGTCGTCGCCGTGCCCGATGATACCCGGAACGGCGATGGGGGGTTCCTACGGATGAAGTGGCCGCGGGGTTCCAGTGGGAAGGAAGAAACCCCGCGTCCGGCTCCCCATCACGTTCGTCGCGCCGGACCCGCAGTAGGCACGACTCGGCGCTTCACCTGACCGGGGCGCCCGTACGCCCGCAACCGGCAACCGGGCACAAGCACCCCGCGGCCGGCAGTGATCATCGCCCGTTGCCGGTTGCCGGTCGCCCGCTGCCTGTTCCCTGCCCGGGTCCAGGTCCAGGTCCTGGTCCTGGTCCAGGAAGGCCGGAGCCGCCCGCGTCCATCGGTGTCCATCGGTGGTTTCTTCTTGTATCCTGTCGCCGCATGGCGGGCGACGAGGACACGACGGGAACAAGGCTGATCGAGCGACCGGAGGGCGCGGCGCTGCTGCTGCGGCGCGCCGAGCTGGAAGTGCTCCGCGGGCCCGACGCGGGGCGCCGCGTGCCGCTCGAACGCACCGCCATCCGCGTCGGCTCCGATCCCGACAACGACCTCGTCGTGGCCGACCCCACGGTCTCCGGGCGGCACTTCGAGATCGTCGCCGGCGAGCACGGCCGGCGCCTGCGCGACCTGGGCAGCACCAACGGCACGACGGTCGACGGCCTCCGCGCGCTCGACGTGTTCCTGCGCGACGGCTCGGAGATCGGCGCCGGTTCCTGCCGCTTGCGCTTCACGCTCGGTCGCGACGAGCTGTCCATCCCGCTCTCGCGCCGCACCGACTTCGGCAGCCTCCTGGGCCACAGCCCCGCCATGCGGGCCGTGTTCGCGGTGCTGGAGCGGGCGGCGAAGACCGACGCCCTCGTGCTCATCGCCGGCGAGTCCGGGACGGGCAAGGAGCTGGCCGCGCGGGCGCTGCACGACCACTCGCCGCGTCGTGCCGGCCCCTACATCGTCTTCGACTGCGGCGCGGCCGCCCCGAACCTGGTGGAAAGCCAGCTCTTCGGCCATGCGAAGGGCGCGTACACCGGAGCGGCCGACGCCCGCGCCGGCGTGTGCGAGGCGGCGCACGGCGGCACGCTGGTGCTCGACGAGCTGGGCGAGCTGCCGCTCGAGCTGCAGCCCAAGCTGCTGCGCGTCCTGGAGAGCCGCACCGTCCAACGGCTCGGTGAGACGTCGACCTGCCCCGTCGACGTGCGTTTCGTCGCCAGCACGAACCGCAACCTGGAGCAGGACGTTCGCGACGGGCGTTTCCGCCAGGACCTGTTCTACCGCGTCTCGGTGATCACCGTGCGCCTGCCGGCGTTGCGCGAGCGGCCCGAGGAGATCCCGCGGCTGGTGCGGCACTTCCTGGAACGCCTCGCCGGACCCGAGGCGGCGGCGCCGCCGCCCGCGACGCTCGACATCCTCCTGCACCACTCGTGGCCCGGCAACGTTCGCGAGCTGCGCAATTTCGTCGAGCGCTACGCCCTGCTCCCCGAGATCGACCCGGTGGTGCACCTCAGGGGTGCCGGGCCGCCCGCGCCCGAACCTCCCGGCGGCGCGGCCGCGCCGGCGATTCCCCTGGACCTGCCCTTCCACGAGGCGAAGGAGCGGTGGACGGACTCGTTCGAGCGCACGTACCTCGCACGGCTGCTCGAGGCGCACGAGCGCAACGTCTCGGCCGCGGCGCGCGCGGCGGGACTCTCGCGCCAGACGATGTACCGCCTGATGGAGAAGCATGGTCTCCGGGGCGAGTGACCCTTTCTCCGGGCGGCGCTGGGGCGATTGGATCGTCGTCCGGCGTCTCGCGGTCGGCGGGATGGCGGAGATCTTCGAGGCGCGCGCCGCGGAACCACGGGACGGAGCGCCGGCGCGGGTCGCGCTGAAGGTGGTCCTGCCGCAGCACGCGGACGATCCCGAGTTCCGCAGCATGCTCGCGGCGGAGGCAAGCCTCCAGGGGCGGCTCTCCCATCCCAACCTCGTGCGCGTGCTCGGGCACGGCGAAGCGGAAGGCCGGCCGTTCCTGGCACTGGAGCTGGTCGATGGTCCGTCCTTGGCCGAGGTCCTCAAGGCCCTGGCGAAGGCGGGACGAACCTGTCCCCCGCCGGTCGCGATGTTCGTCGGCACCGAGCTGCTGCGGGCGCTGGCCTACGTTCACGAGGCCGTCGACGAGGCGGGAAACCCGCTGCGTATCGTGCACCGCGACGTGAACCCGCCCAACGTGCTGCTGGAGCGAACGGGACGCGTGCGGCTCGGCGACTTCGGCATCGCCCGCTCGTCGGGTCGCGAGACGCGCACGCATACCGGCGTCATCAAGGGGAAGCTGCGCTATCTGGCTCCCGAGCAGGTGACCGGGTCGCGCCTCGACTCGCGCACGGACATCTTCGCCGCGGGGTTGGTCCTGTGGGAGATTCTGGCCGGCGAGCCGCACCTGCAGGGCGAGAGCGAGATCGAGCTGATGCGCGGGGCCGAAGCACCGTCGTATCGTCCGCTCGCCGGACGCCCCGGTCTGGACGCACGGTTCGATCGCCTGCTCTCCCGCTCGCTGCAACGCTTCCCCGAGGAGCGCTGGGGCTCGGCGCGATCGTTCCTGGAGGCCCTCGATCGGCTGCGCGGGGAGCCGGGTCTTGCGGCTGGGGCGGAGGAGCTGGCCGCGCTGCTTGGCGAGCTGCGCGATTCCGGCGGCATCGCGACCGCGGCGCGGGACGAGGGGAGGCGGTCGGCCCTTCGACCTGCCGATGTCGCCCAGGGCAGGCAGGCTCAGGGCAGGCCAGTCGCCGGCAGGGCGGTCGGGCCGGGCGCGGGGCCCGGCGGCCGCGCGGTGGCGTCGCCGCCCGGGCGGACGACGTGGCGCATCCCGCCGACTCCGGAGTCGTCCGGGCGCGGGCGAAGGCGCGGGCTCGTGGTCGCGGCGGGCGTTCTGGCCGCCGCCGTCGCCGTCGTCGCCGGCTGGTGGGTGCTGCGCGAGGAGCGGCCGGAGGCCGCCGACGAGGGCCGCGCGGCGCCAGACACCTCGGCGGCGGCTGCGCCTGATGCTCCGGTCTCCGACGCGTCGTCACTGCTCGCGGACGTCGTCCCGCCGAGCTCGCCGCCTGTCGCGGTCGACGGCGCCACGGCGTCCGCGTCGCCGGAGGCGGGGAACAACGAGGCCGCACCTTCGCTGGAGGACTCGGCGGCGACGCCCGGCGAGGTCACGCCCCCGATGGCCGCAGATGCGCCGCCGGCGCCCGACGACGGGGAGGCGGATGCGCCGCCGGTCGCGTCGCCCGACGGCGCGACGTCCGATGGCCGCGTGGCGCCCCGGGACACGGTGACGGTCGATGCGCGCACGGGGACGGCGCCCGATGGCGCGAGGACACCCGACGCCGGCCCCACGCGACAGGAAGACGGCTCTTCGGAGGCGGCGGTCGCGGCGGAGGCCGTTGCCGGTCCGGCCGTCGATGCGGACGTCGGAGCAACGTCCGGACCGGATCCCGCCGAGGTGCGCGGGCGGCTGGAGCGGGCGCGCGGCGAGCTGCGCGGGCGCGGCGTGCTGCTCGAGGACCTTCCGGCCGCGCTGCGGGCCGATCTGCGCGCCGCGGACGAGGCTCTTGTCGAGGGCCGACCCGCCGAGGCCGAGGCGGCGCTGGACGAGCTGCTCCCGCGCCTCGCGGCGATCCGTGTCGACGGCCCGTTCGTCCGCGCGAAACTCGAGCGCGTCGAGGCGGCGCTCTCGGCCGCGTCGGACGCGGGTCGCGACGTCGCCGACCTCCGGGACCTCGCCGCCACCGGGCTCCAGGACTACCTTCAGGGCCGGTACGACGCGACCAACCGCACGCTCAACGACATCCTGGGAAGGCTGGCGGCCGGCGGCGGCTCGCCCTGACCGCACCTACGGCCCCGCGCACGTGAGCTGGAAGTCGCCCTCGTAGGGCTGGTTGCCGTCCTGGGCCGAGGTCTGGTCGAGCGGGATGCCGTCCAGGTCCACCACGGACGTGGAGACCGTGACGCGATAGCGGAGCATCCCGACACCGGAAAGGCCGGTCGGCACGACCGTGGCGATGTAGCCGGAGCCCGCGAGGCGCACATCGGTCCGAATCGGCTCGCCGTCACGCACGATAACGATTGCTCCGTCCGCGAGGACCGACGCCTCATCCACCGCCTCCGAGAAGATGATCGTCACTTCGTCCAGCACGCACCCGGACGCATTGGTCTCGTCGGGCGGCAGCACCTGCTGCACGCGCGGCGGACGCACTTCGGGCCCCAGGTCGAACGGGATCGCCACCGGGACCGCCTCGCCCTCCTCGAAGAGGATCCCCTCGACGCTCCCCGACGCGATCGCCGTCGCCGAGCCGCCGCGCGCGAGGCCCGTCACGCGGATCGTGAGCGGCGCTCTCGGCGGCAGCCCGCCCCTGCGGATCCGGATCCACGGCAGCCTTCGGTCCGGCACGGGCACCAGGACGACCACCTCTCCTTCGTCATCGGTGTCGACATTCTTGATCTGGAGGTTGCCGACGACCCGTTCCGAGCCCGGAGGATACAGGCCATCGGGGCTGTCGAGCACCAGGACGATGGTCTCGATCGCGGACGCGACCTGCTCCACCGTGTTGAGGTTCGGGTCGGGGGTCAGCTCGAGGTCGAGCGCGGTATCGCCGGGATCCTCGGCACAGCCGGGCGCGATGACGATCCACAACGGCACGAGCAGGCGGGCCTTTCCCAGGACACCCGACCCGGGGCGCGCCGCACGGCGGGCCGCGGCACTCATGGCGGCGTCACCGTGACGTCGGGCCGAGCGGGGTCGCCCGGGGCGAGGAGGATGCCCGCCGCGGCGGCGCCGCCGGCCGCGAGCGCGCCGGCCCCGATTCCCACCCACAACCTCCAGTCCTCGTACCACGGCTCGGGCGGGGGCGGCGCGAGCGGCGCGGCGAGCGAGGCGGCGGCGGCTTCGACGGCCGCGGCCACGCGCTCCGCCGTGGCGTCCTGCACGACGTCCTGCCGGGATGATTCCTCGGCACCGGTGGCGACGTCGACCAGCACCAGCCGCACGGCGACCGTGTCGCCGAGCCCGGCGAGGCGGACGAGCAGCACCTTGGTCGCGCCGAGTCGCTCGCCCAGGCCGCGCACGCACGCCGGCTCCTCGAGGCAGGTGGAATCGAGCGGCTCGCCCAGCGCCGTGATGACGGACAGGGGATCGACGTTCGCGACGCCCGCGGCGGAAACCCCCGCGACGGCGGCGGCGCCCGCATCGGCGTCGTCCCACGTGGATTCCGTGATCCACTCGGGCGGGAAGACGACGATGGTCGGGACCGCGGCGGCCGGCTCATCGGCGCCGGTCGCGCTGCCGCCGCAGGCCGCGAACGTGCAGGCGGCGAGGACCGCCGGGGCGGGGAGCCGGCGGAAGCGGGCGATGCGACGGGGACGTTGAGGCGGCGTGTTCGACCTCCGTCCGGCGCATCCTAGCGCATCGCCGCTCCGCGTCGACGCGGTTGCGCCCGGGGGAGGGAGACCCGGGCGCAGCCGAGGATCGGGGGGCTCAGGATCTAGCAGCCGAACCACCAGCCGCAGGTGCCGGTGGACGGGTCGCGAAGGCAGGCGGCGGCTCCGGTTGCGCCGCCGGGGCACGGTTCGGGAGCCGGCGCTGGGCCGCACTCCTCCGGGGAGCAGTCGAGCGGGCAGTCGCGGACTTCCCAGCCGCAGGCGCCGTCGGGGCCGGAGAGGCAGCGGCCGGTGGGGCCGCCGAGGCTCCCGTCGGGGCACTCGTAGTTGGGCATGCCCAGCGGCGGGCCGCACAGCTCGGGCCGGCACTCGGCCGGGCAGTCGCGGAACTCCCAGCCGCAGGCGCCGGTCGTCGGGTCGGGCAGGCAGTTTCCGGTGAAGCCGCCCAGCGTGCCGTCGGCGCAGATCCACGAAGCCATCCCGGGCATCGGGCCGCACGCGACCGGATCGCAGACCGGGGGCGGTCCGCAGACGAAGGTCCAGCCGCACAGGCCGGTCGGGTCGTGCCCGCACACGGGCTCGGCCGTCGAGCCGTCAGGGCAGATCATCGCGATCTCGGGCAGCGGACCGCACGTCTCGGGCGTGCAGGCGGGCGGGCACTCGAGAATCTCCCAGCCGCAGGCACCGTCGGGCCCGGGCAGGCAGCGCCCGGTGAAGCCGCCAACGCTGCCGTCCTCGCAGAGCACGGTCGGCATGCCCGGCATCGGGCCGCACGCTTCGGGTTCGCAGCCGGGCGGGCAATCGCGGATTTCCCAGCCGCAGGTTCCCGTCGCCGGGTCGCGCAGGCAGCGGCCGGTGTTGCCGCCCAGACTTCCGTCCGCGCAGACGTACGCCGGCATCCCAAGCGCCGGGCCGCACTCCTCCGGAGGGCAGAGCGGCAGGGTCGGGCAGACGAAGTGCCAGCCGCAGACGCCGTCCGGGCCGGGGTCGCACACGGTGTCGGCGGTCGAGCCGTCCGGGCAGCGCACCGCCGCCATCGGCATCGGACCGCACTCCTCGGGCGCGCAGATCGGCGGCGGCGGCGGACACGTCGGCTCCCAGCCGCAGGCGCCGTCGAGGTTCCTCACGCAGTCAGGGGCCGGCAGCGTGCCGTCCGGGCACGGCATGCCGGGAGGAGGCAGGGGGCCGCAGTCCTCGGGGATGCAGCGCGCGCCGTCGCAGCCCGCGAACGGCAGGCCCGCACAGAACTCCGGCGGCTCGGGCGACTCGCACTCGCGCGGCCAGGCCTCGATGTACACGGGGAAGCAGTCCGGGCGGACCGCGCAGGTCGTCTCGTCCAGCGCCGTACAGTCGTAGGGATCCGGACAGTCGCCCTCCGGACACGGCGCCCAGCCGTCCGGGACCGACTCCTCGTCGGGATACTCGCGCGTCTCTCCCGTGCTGAGGTTGATCGCGGTGACCCCCGAGCCGGCGTCGTCCTGACAACCGACCGACGGGCCGAGAACGGCAACGGCAGCGACGATTCCGATGAGTCCTCTCATGCCACTTTCTCCTTTCCCGGACCGCCGGCCTTTCCGCGCGGTCACCTCGCCCCGCGTGGAGAGCAAGCGCAATGCCAACGCCGCAAGTCCCCGCAACGACCGCACCTTCCTCTCCGGTCCCACCGGAGCTGTTCCGTCGACGTGACAACCGGACCGGCCAGGTGTCAGGTCGATGGAACGCCGCGGGAGTATTCAAGCGGACGCATCTGTGGTTTTCTCCCGCGCGGCTCGCCGCAGCAGACGGCGCGCGGGAGGCATCCATGCCGACGGTCGACACCCAACAGGTCATCTACAACATGGTCCAGGTCGGGAAGAGCTTCCCGTCCGGCAAGCAGGTCCTGCGCGACATCTCGCTGGGCTTCTTCTACGGCGCCAAGATCGGCGTCCTGGGCCTCAACGGCGCCGGCAAGTCCACCCTGCTGCGCATCATGGCCGGCCTCGACGACGACCACCTCGGCGAGACCATGCTCTCCAAGGGCTACTCCCGCGGCATGCTCGAGCAGGAGCCGCAGCTCGACCCGGAGAAGACCGTCCTGCAGGTCGTCCAGGAGGCCGCGCAGGACGTCGTCGACACGCTCCGGCGCTTCGAGGAGGTCAGCAACAAGCTCGGCGAGGTCACCGACGACGACGAGATGCAGAAGCTCCTGGACGAGCAGGCGAAGCTCCAGGAGACGATCGACGCCAAGGACGGCTGGAACCTGGAGAACCGCCTCGAGCTGGCGATGGACGCGCTGCGCTGCCCGCCCGGCGACACGCCGGTCACCGTGCTCTCGGGCGGCGAGCGCCGGCGGGTCGCGCTGTGCCGCCTGCTGCTCACCGCGCCCGACATCCTGCTGCTGGACGAGCCGACGAACCATCTCGACGCCGCCTCGGTCGCGTGGCTGGAGAAGCACCTGCGCGAGTACCCGGGCACGGTGATCGCCGTGACCCACGATCGCTACTTCCTGGACAACGTCGCCGGATGGATCCTCGAGCTGGACCGCGGCCACGGCATCCCGTGGAAGGGCAACTACTCGTCGTGGCTGGAGCAGAAGCATCAGCGGCTGGCGCGCGAGGAGAAGACGGACGCGCGGCGGCAACGCACGCTGGAGCGCGAGCTGGACTGGATCCGCATGTCGCCCAAGGCGCGGCAGGCCAAGGGCAAGGCGCGCGTCAACGCGTACGAGGCCCTGCTCTCGCAGGAGACCGAGCAGCGGCGCGAGGCGATGACGATCTACATCCCGCCCGGGCCGCGGCTGGGCAACCTCGTCGTCGAGCTGCAGGACGTCTGCAAGGCCTTCGGCGACCGCGTGATCTTCGACAAGCTCTCGCTCACCATTCCGCCCGGCGCCATGGTCGGCGTGGTCGGTCCCAACGGCGCCGGCAAGACGACGCTGCTCAACCTGATCACCGGCAAGGTCGAGCCGGACTCGGGGACGATCCGCCTCGGCGAGACCGTCAAGCTCGCCTACGTCGACCAGTCCCGCGACACGCTGGACGGGACGAAGACCGTCTGGCGGGAGATGTCGGGCGGGGAGGACGTGCTCAAGCTCGGCGATCGCGAGGTCAACTCGCGCGCCTACGTCGCCGGATTCAACTTCCTCGGCCCCGATCAGCAGAAGCTCGTCTCGCAGCTCTCGGGCGGCGAGCGCAACCGCGTGCACCTGGCCAAGATGCTCAAGCAGGCGGCCAACGTGCTGCTGCTCGACGAGCCGACCAACGACCTGGACGTCAACACGCTGCGGGCGCTGGAGGAGGCCCTCGAGGACTTCGCCGGCTGCGCCGTCGTCGTGAGCCACGATCGCTGGTTCCTCGACCGCATCGCGACGCACATCCTGGCCATCGAGGACGACGGCTCGGTCTTCTGGTTCGCCGGCAACTGCCAGGACTACGAGGCCGACCGCCGCCGGCGCCTCGGCCAGTCCTCCGAGACCCCGCACCGGTACCAGCACCGCAAGTTGACGCGCTGACGCGTGACGCGCCGGCGCGCGTCGGTTCTCGGTTTTCGGTTCTCGGTCTTCGGTCCGGAGGTGCGTTCTGGCCCCGAGGCCCCGAGCCGGGTAATCTCACCGTCGCCATGAACACGACCACCACGCGAATCGCCAACGTGATCATCGTCCTGACCCTGGCCGCAGCGGCCTGCTCGCAACCGCCCGACGACGACGGAGGCGGGCGGCCCGACACGGCGCGGGACGATGCGGACGGCGGCGCGGACGACGATGCGGCCGCAGACGGCGACGCGGACGACGGAGTCGACGGCGACTCGCCCGGCGACAGCGACGTCTCCGACACCCCCTGCGACCCCGACGCGTGCTCCGCGGACTGCGTCGCCGGCGGCTGGCGCGTCGGGACATGCACGGCCGGAGGCTGCGAGTGCTCGGACGCCCCGCCCTGGTGCGGCGACGCCTCGTGCGGCCCGGACGAGCTGTGCGGCGCGGACGGGCTGGGCGACGGGCTGGACAACGACTGCGACGACAGCGTGGACGAGACCTGCGCCTGCGAGGGCATGGGCGTCACGCGCGAGTGCTTTCCCGGCGACCCGGCGACCTGCCCGCCCGGCCTGCCCTGCCGCGGCGATTGCGTGCGCGGCGTCGAGGCGTGCTCGGAGTTCCTCAACTGGGGCGAGTGCGCGGGCGCCATCGTGCCGCAGCCCGAGGTTTGCGACGGCGCGGACAACGACTGCGACGGCGACTACGACGAGGGTCTGACGGGGTGCGAGTCGCCGATCGACTGCCCCGGCTCGGTCTCGGCCGCACCGATGACCTGGGTGGCGCTGGACGGAACCGCGATCTTCGGCGGCTCGTTCGACACGTGGTCGTGGGAGCTGCTCTGCCCGTCCACGATTCCCGTCGATCTCTGCCCGCTTCCCGAGGAGCCCGCGGTGCGGGACACCCGCGTCTACCTGGTCGCCTCGGGCACCTATCGCGCCCGCGCCACCGTCACGGTGGGCAGCGACGCGTACCGCTGCGAGTTCGCGCTGCTGGTGCAGGGCGACGGCCTGCGCGTCGAGCTGAACTGGGACACCCAGGGCTCGGGCCACGGCAACACGGACGTCGACCTGCACCTGCACAAGTGGGGCACGGAGACGCCGTTCTTCGGCGGGGACGACTGCTACTATGCCAACTGCAACGCCGGCGACTACGCCGCGGGCGGGGGCGCCGAGTGGGGTCTGGACGACTCGCCGGACGTTTCGGCCTGCGTCGATGCGCCGCACGGCGAGGGTGCCGGATGGGCCGCCCGCGGCTCGTGCCACAATCCGCGGCTCGATGTCGACGTCGTCTCCTGCAACCCCGCGGTGACCGACCCCGCCGGCCTGTTCTACTGCTCGCCCGAGAACATCAACGTCGACGCCCCGCCGCTGGGCCAGCCGATGCGCATCATGGTCCACTACTTCAGCGCCTTGTTCTACGCCGGAGAGACCAACGTCACCGTCAACGTCTACTGCGGCGGCGCGTTGCGCGCGACCTTCGGACCGCAGCCGCTGCTCAACGGCTCGGGCCTCGGCGGCAACGACGCCTGGATGGTGGCGGACGTGCAGTTCGAGACGGACGAGTGCGGGACGATCGACTGCCGCATCGCGCCGATCGCGGACGCCGACGGGAACCCGGTGATCCTGCGTGACGAGAGCTTCGGGCCTTCCTGGAGCGGGTTCTGACGGCTAGTCCACCGTGATGGTGTAGGACGGGGCGCCGCCGTTGTAGAACGCGGCGTAGTAGCCGGCGACGATCCAGAGCGTCTTGGTGGCCGAGGCGGTGAAGGTGACCGTCGAGTTGAGGTTGCCGGACCCGGTGTCGTCGTTCTCGCCGATGACGGCGGAGGTGTCGGGGTCGTAGACGACCAGGTACGGGTCCATCACGTCGGTGCTCGCCGCGTTCATGTGCACGGTGTAGGACGTGCCGGCGGTGACGTCGAGGGTCCGCACGTCGAGATCGCCCTCGTCCATGGAGCCGCCGGCCGGCGTGCCCGGCGTGACGGCGCCGTCGGTGACGGCCAGCGCGAACTCGTCGACCGCCACGTCGTACGTGAAATCGGGCCCGCCCTGGCAGCACTCGTCGCCGGCCGGCACCGTTCCGCCGCCGTAGTACGAGTTCGACATCAGCCGGCCGTCCACGACGGCGACGAAGTACTGGCCGCGGGCGAGGATGACCCATTGCCGGTTGACCTCGGTGGCGCCCATGAACGACGGGCCCATGGTCGGGTAGCCCATCGAGCTGGTCGCGGGGATCAGCTCGAAGAAAGGATAGGTCGGCGAGCCCGCGCCTGCGGTCGCGGTGACATCGATCACCGTGCCCTCGTCCAGGGTGCCGAGATCGATGAGGTCCTGGTCCAGGAGCATGCCGTCGGCGACGGTCATCGGGCAGGTCACGCCGCTCATGGTGAACGGCCAGGAGGAGCCGTCGACGGCGCTGGCCGGCTCGTCGTTCGGCTCGGACTCCGTGCCCACGCCGGGCGCGCAATCGAAGTTCGGCTCGCGCACGCCCGGCGCGCTCCAACTCGGCTCGGTCGCGATCTCGGTCAAGGTCCCGCGTGGCGGCCCCATGCCCGCGAAACCCGCGAAGCGCCCGTACAGCCGCATCTGGGTCACGTCGATGAACGTGTGCAGTGGCACGCCCGGCTCGGCCCGATCGGCGGGCGTCCACCAGTCGCCGTCGAAGCTCTCCCCCACCGGCATGATCATCGCCGGGAAGGTCCAGCCGTAGCGGGTCGCATAGCTTCGGCCTTCGCTCTCGGTCGCCGGCGTCCCGGGGCTGGCGCCGTCGAGAATGACGGCGATGACCAGCACGCCCTGGTCCTGCAGGTCCTGGTACAGAGTCTCGAGTTGCGGAGCCTCCTCGCGGCACACCGGACACCACACGGAGGTGACCCACATGAGCACGCTTTTCAGCTCGCCGCCGTGCGTCGGGGACTGCGCGTAGAGGTCGTGGAAATCGAAGACGCCGTCCTCGCCCGCCATGTCCGAGGCCACGGTGTTGACGGGACGGTACTGGTAGTCCTCGAGCACGTCGCCCAGCTCAAGGCCGTACGGTCCGCAGGGGTAGGCGAAGCAGGGATCGCTGCTGTCGTCTTCCGCGTCGGCGTCGCTGCCCGTCTCCGGATCCGCGTCGGCATCGGCCGCGACGTCGCCGTCCCCGTCCGCGCCGCCGTCCTCGGGCGGAGGCGGACAGTTGCAGATCATGAGCGTGGGATCCCACGTCCCGGGCAATGCCGGCACGCAGCACTGGCTGCTCCCCCCTTCGCACAGGAGCTGCGAACAGCTCCCGCCCGGGCCTCCGCCGCCTTCGTCGCAGGCCGTACCGACGGTGAACGCGGCGCCCGCCGCGATCGTCGCGATCGCAGCCCATGTCCAGATGCGCGATGCCATGACTCCTCCTCGGTTCTCCCCCCCGGGTGGCCCCAGCTTGCCGGTGGAGGTTACCCGAGACCCGGAAGATGTGCCAGGAGTATTCTGCACCATTCGGGCCGGTCGCCGCCGCGGTCCCAACGCCCTTTGCCTTCCCGGCGCCCTTTGCGCCAGACTCCGCCTCGACGCCGGAGGATCACCCATGCCACGAATCGCCTTCCCCGCCCTGCTCCCCCTGATCGCCGCCGGCTGCCCCGGCGCGCCCGTCACCGGCGGCGCCCCTACGAGCGAGGATCTCGCCGCGCTTGACGCCGCGGCGCGCCGCGGCGCCGTGACCGAGTCGATCTTCGACCGCACGGTCGAGGACCCGTACCGCGCGCTCGAGGAGGACTCGCCCGAGACCTGGGCCTGGATCGACGCGCAGAACGCCCTCACCCGCCGCTATCTCGACACCCACGCCGACCCGGCGGCCGTCGAGCGCCTGTCGGCGTTCCTCAAGATCGGCTGGATCCAGGGCCCGGCACAGGGCGGTGACCGGGTCTTCTACATCAAGCGCGAGGGCGACGCCGACCAGGGCAGCCTGATGGTCCTCGAGACCGGGGCCGCCGAACCTCGCACGCTGGTCGACCCCAACACCCTCGAAGGAAAGGTCGCCATCGACTGGGCCTTCCCCTCGCCCTCCGGCCGCCACGTCGCCTACGGCCTCTCGGAGAACGGCGACGAGCGCTCCGTGCTGCACGTCCTGGACGTCGACGCCGGCGTCGAGCGCGAGGAGCGCATCGCGCACACGAAGTGGACCAGCCTGTCGTGGCTCGACGCGGAGAACGGCTTCATCTACACGCGCTACCCGCGCGAGGGCGAGCCGGACTGGAACGCCGAGGAGCCCGACACCTACTTCGCGCACCTCTACATGCACTGGTTCGAGCTTCTGCCGGACGGCAGCGACGATCCGCTGGTCTTCCGCCTGGAGAAGAAGACCGACTTCGCGGCCCCGGTCGTCGCGGAGGGGGATCGGTGGGTCGTGCTCAACGTCTTCCACGGGTGGTCGCAGAGCGACGTCTGGCTGCTCGACCGCACGGTGGTGTATTCGGGACCGATCCCCGTCGACGTTGGTGGCGACCACCTGGTCGCCGGCGAAGTCCACGGCGACAGCGTGTTCTTGTCGACCAACGAGGATCACCCGCGGTCGCGGATCGTGGCCGCGCCGCTGGCTTCCCCGGACGATCGCTCGACGTGGAAGGAGATCGTGCCCGAGGGGGCGGGGAACCTCGAGGCGTGGTCGTTCGCGGGCGACTTCCTCGCGGTGCGCACCACCGAGGATCTCGCCTCGCGCCTGCGGGTGTACCTCGCCGACGGCACGCTGCACGAGGAGATCCCGCTGCCGACGGCGGGGCAGGCGTCCGGTCCGGCCACGCAGCACGGCTCGGATCGGATCCTCTTCACCTTCGACTCCTACTTCCACCCGCCGGCGTTGTACGCGCACGACCCCGGCTCGGGCTCGCTGCGCGAATTGGACCGCGTCCGGGCGGACATCGATCCCGGGCGGTACGAGCTAAACCGCGCGTCGGTGGAGTCGGCCGACGGCACGGACGTGCCGGTCTTCCTCGTGTACCGCAAGGACCTGCCGCAGGACGGTGCGCGGCCGACGCGCGTCACGGGCTACGGCGGGTTCAACGTCCCCGTGCTGCCGGGTTTCGCGCGCAACGTGCTGTACTGGCTCGACCGCGGCGGCGTCTTTGTCGAGGCGGTGCTGCGGGGCGGGTCGGAGTTCGGCGAGGAGTGGCACCGGGACGGGATGCTGGAGAACAAGCACCACGTCTTCGAGGATTTCGAGGCGGTGCTGCGCTGGCTGCCGTCGACGGGGCTGACCTCGCCGGAGCACATCGCGATCGATGGCGCGTCCAACGGCGGCCTGCTGGTCGGCGCGTCGATCGTGCGTTGTCCCGACGCCTTCCGCGCCGCGGTCGGGGGTGTCGGCCTGTACGACATGGTCCGCTTCCCGCACTTCCCGCCCGCGGAGATCTGGATGACCGAGTACGGCGATCCCGCCGAGCGGGACGCGTTCGAGTGGCTGCTCGACTACTCGCCGTACCACAACGTCCGGGACGGCACGGCCTACCCCGCGGTGTTGATCGAGACCGCGGACAGCGACTCGCGCGTCTCGTGGCGGCACTCGACCAAGTTCGCCGCCCGGCTCCAGGCGGCGACCTCCTCCGGCCGGCCGGTGCTCTTCCACATGGATCGCGCCGTCGGCCACGGCGCGGGCTCCGGCCTGGCGGACATCGTCGAGCAGTACGCGCGGATGTACACCTTCGTCGAGACCGAGCTGGGGATGCGCTAGCTTGCCCGCGGGCGCCCATCCCTGGTCGGCGCGGCTGCTGGCGGTCGCGTTCGTGCTCTACGCCGTGGCGTGGCTCGCCGCGTGGATCACCCCGCGACGCGCCCGCTGGATCGCCGCCGCCGGCGCGCTCGCGCACCTCCTGGCCATGTTCGGCCGCGGCTGGGCGATCGGCTTCTTCCCGCTGACCAACCGGATGGAGTCGTTCTCCACCGCCGCGCTGGCCCTCGCCCTGGTCGCCGTCGCGACGTGGCGCCCTTCGCCGTGGTTCGCGCTGCCGATGCTCGCGCTCACCCTCGCCGCCCTGGGCGCCGCCCTGCGCTTCCCCCTCGACCTGGCCTTCCCCCCGCCGCTCATGCGCACCGTGTGGTACCCGATCCACGTGCCCCTGGCCTTCCTGGCCTATGCCCTGTGGGCGGCAGCCGCCACCGCGGGACTCGCGTGGAGCGTGCGGCGCGAGCCCGACTGGCTGCGATGTCTCGATCGCTGGGCGCTCTGGGGCTTCGGCCTCTGGTCGCTGTCGATGATCGCCGGCGGCGTGTGGGGCGTCCTGGCCTGGGGCGCGTACTTCCTCTGGGACCCCAAGGTGATGTGGTCGGTCATCCTCTGGTTCCACTGGGGTGCCTTCGTGCACCTGCGCTGGACGCCGTCGCTGATCGGCCGACCCTGGCTCCGCCCGGCGCTCGCCGGCGTCGGTTTCCTGTTCGTCCTCGTCGCCTACGTCGGCACGTCCTTCCTCTTCGGGAGGTCGAGCCATGCGTTCTGAGGGAGAAGTGCGGGAAGAGCGGAAAGGCCGGAAAGGCCGGATCTTGCGCTTCCTGCGTTCGCCCGAGCTGGGCCTCCTGTGCGGCGGGGCGACCGTGCTTCTGCTCGCCGTCGGGTCGTTCGTCGTCGCCGGGACGCGCGACGGGGCCTCGGCGGCCCTGCGCACGGACGAGCTGGCGCCGTTCTTCACCGATCCGTCGCCGTGGCACCTCTGGCTCTACCTGCTCGTCCCCGTGCTCGGCCTCTACGGCCTGAACACGCTCCTGTGCACCTGGGACACGACCGTCGAGCGCTGGCGCAAGGGCCAGCACTCGCCGTGGCAGCACGGTCCGGCGATCGTGCACGCCGCCCTCCTCGTCGCCCTGCTCGCGCACCTCGTCGGAGGGTTCGGCTCGCGCGACGGCGACCCGGTCGTGGTCGGTCGCGACTGGACCGCGCTCGGCGACGGTCGCCGCGTGCGGCTGGGCGATCTGCGACCCGAGTTCCACCCCGGCGGGCAGCTCGCCCAGCTCACCGCCTCGCTCGACGTGGCGGCCGAGGGACAGGACGTCCCGGAGTCGACGGTCGAGGTCTCCTTCAGCCACCCGCTGACCTCGGGCTGGGGCTCGCGCCTGTGGCTCCTGGCGGGAGTCGACGACGGGCCGGTGGTGGTCCTCCGCCCCCGCGACGCCCCCGGCGTCCCCTGGGCCCTCGCCGCCGCCGTGCTCCTCGGATCCGGCCTCGTCCTCATGGGCCGCAGGTGGCTCTGATTCTCGGGGCCGCCAGCTCCTACTCGCACCCCTCGACCAGCTCGGGCCGCGACCGCTTGACGCTCTCGAGGTAACCGCCGATGGCGAAGGCCAGCTCGAGCACGCTGCGGAAGCGCTCTTCCCGGTCCGTCGCCATGGACTTCATCGCGACGGCGGCGATTTCCGGGTCGATCGCGCGTTGGGGCGCACGGAGCTGCGGGTGCGCCGGCGGGCCCTCGACGGTCTTGAGCAGGCGCGAGTACGGGTCGGGGTCGTCGTAGGCCGGACGGAGGGTGAGAATCTCGTAGAGGATGGCGCCGAGGGCGAAGACGTCGCTGCGCGGGTCCAGGTCGTGGACTCGACCACAGGCCTGTTCCGGGCTCATGTAGCCCGGCGTGCCGATGGTCGTGCCGTCCATGGTCTTGGCGGCCCCGACCTGACCCCGGCGGTCGACGGCGACGCGTTCCGAGGTGTCGCCGATCAGGCGGGCGATGCCCCAGTCCATGACGTAGATCTGGCCGAACTCGCCCATCATGATGTTCTCCGGCTTGAGGTCGCGGTGCAGCACGCCGTGGTCGTGTGCGTACGCGACGGCCTGGCAGACCCAGACGAACCCCATGAGCAGGCGGAACGTGGAGTAGAGCTGCGTCAGGCCGGGATCGCCCGCCGCCAGGCCGGTGAGGATCTCGCGCGGCGAGCGGCCCTGCACCTTCTTCATGACGAAGTAGAGGCGGCCGTCGGTGGTGACCCCCAGCTCGTGCACGGGAACGATGTTGGGATGGTCGAGCTGCGCCGTGATCTGCGCCTCGGCCACGAACCGCGCCAACTGCGTCTCGTCGACCTCGTGCGGGTCGAGCAGCAGCTTGACCGCCACGGCGCGCAGCAGCTCGGGATCGAGCGCCTCGAGAACGCGACCCATTCCGCCGGCGCCCAGCTCCCGCTGCACCACGAACCGCCCGATCGTTTCGCCGCTCGCCGCGCCGTCCGGCGACCGCTCGCCCCCGGACGGCCGCTCGACCGCCGCTCCCCCCGGCGCCACGCCGAACGGCCAGGTGCCGCGCGAGGCCAGCGTCGGCGCGGTCTTGACCCCGAGCACCCGCATCACGGTCGCCGCCGAGAGGGTCCCTCCCCCGCCCGACGTCGCGCTCGCCCGGTCCTTCGAGATCCTCGTCGCCGCTTCCGCCAGGTTGATGGTCTTCATGGGCGGCGATCGTACGCGAGCTTCCGGCGCCGGACAACGACGTGAATGGCGGAAGGCGGGCGAACGTTGAAGAACTCGATGATAGGATGCTCCGCGATGCTTCCCCGCCTTCTCGCTCCCACCTTCGGCATCCTCGCCGCCGCCCCCGCCGCGGCGGACGAGCTGCAGCCCGTGCGGGTGGGCGTGGTCGGCCGCGCGCCGGCCGGGGGCGTCTGGACCGACGCGCCGACGGAGGCGCGCGCGAGCGACGTGGCGGAGCTGGCGGTCGTCGTGGAGGCACGCGAGGGTCGCCGGCGGACGAAAGTCTTCGTCGTCGACGACGATATCGCGCCGCTCGAGATCGCGGGGCGCGCGGTCGCGGATGACGCCCGGCGCTCGTGGGACGCGCTGGGCGCGGTCGGGATCCGGTGGTCGCACGTCGAGCCCCATGCGTGGCGCGCCGAAGGCGAGACGGCGCCGAACGGCTCGACGACGTCGTTCTACTCCAACGTCGTCTGCGGCGGCCCGGACCACGGGGAGTGGCTGGGGTGGGACCGCGTCACCTACTTTGCCACGCCGATCGACGACTGGTCGAGCGACGCCGCGGCACGCCGGCGATCCGCGACCGCCAACCCGCCGCGCGCCGAGGACGACCTCTGGCAGGGCCTGGGGACCATGCGCTACCAGGTCGAGGTGCGGCTGGACGACGCCGGCGGCGAGATCCTCGCGTCTCCGGGCGCCGACGCCACCGACTCCTACGGCATCGAGACGGCGGTGCACCGCGTCTCGATCCGCCTCGACGACACCTACCGCGGCTGGCTGTCGTCGTACTTCCTCGTCCCGGAGATCTTCGGCTCCGCCGGGCCCGGGGCGGACCACCAGACCGAGCGCTTCGTCGGCGCGGACTGCGCCGACGTGCTGGTCGGCGCGCTGCACGCGATGGGGCACCGCGGCGTGCCCTACACGAGCGTCTCCGCCCTGGACGCGTACACCACGACGGTCGCCGGACCGGCGGAGCTGGACGAGGACGGGGTGCCGGCCGGAGACGCGATCGAGGGTGTCCTGCCGGGCGACGTCATCCGCATCGACTACGGCGGAGTCTGGGCGGACGCGACGCCGCGCTCGTGGGATCACGTCGCGGTGCTGTACGAGGACCGCAGCGACCCGGAGGGTCCCGACGAGGGTCGCGCCGACGGCAAGCTGGACGGCTTCGACCTCGTCGCCCACATGGGCCACCCGCAGGTCAAGCTCGAGCCCCTCGCCCGCCAGTGCCCGATGCGACTGGACGTCCTGCGGTGGGACCCGGACCGCATCGACTAGGGGGTCCGAGGTCGTGCTCGTCTCCCCTGTTCGGGGGTGGACATGCGTTTTCCTCTTGCATGATCTTCTTTCATGCGTGAAACTTCGGACGATGCGACGTCCGGTACTTTCGGCGCCGAGACGACGGCAAAGCGCGCGGAACCTGCGGGAGGCCGGCCGATGTCTATCCTGATTCCGGCGCGGCCGCCGTCGTGGCGTCTGGCACGGGTGTCGCAGGGCTAGGCGAGCAAGTGAGAACCGGGGGAGGGCACGATGGCCTGTAATATCCTACGGTTGATGCCATGTTGAAAGCCGCTTCATCACCCCCACCCGCTCCATCGGGAGACGAGCACGTTCGAGCGTGTACGGACCCGGGAGCGGATCGGCACTCGCGCCTCTACCCGGAGACGGCGTCGTTGCGTCTTGCGACGCTGCGTCGCGGCCAGATGCGGGCGATCCGCCTGCGGCTCATGGAGGTCGCGGGCTCGGCCAAGCGCCCGACGGAGTTCTACCTCGACGTGAAGGTCTGCTGCGACGTTCCGGAGCAGACGTACTACCTGGACGTGAAGGCGGATTTCGGTGCGCGGCCGCCGCGGTCGGCGCGCCTGGTGGTGCTGAAGAACCGCTACGACGCGACGACGCCGGTGGGATTGATCGAGGGGAGTGCGTGCGTGGAGCGCGGGGTCCCGCTGGAGATCCGGGCGGACACGGAGAAGATCGTGTTCTGGATCACGGCCGAGGGTTCGGCGGCGGTGCCGCCGAAGCTGGCGGCCGAGATCCGGGTGCGTCCGCCGCCGCCGCCTCCGGCGGAGCCGCCGGAGGAGCTGGACACGATGCGGCTGCCGTCGATCAAGAGCGTGATCACGGACAGCCTGGCGCGGGCCCTGATCACGGCGCCGACGGGACCGATGACGGTGCTGGGCGAGATCCTGGCCGCACCGGCGACGACGACCGCGGCGCGCGACGTGAGCCGGCTGATCGATGCGGGCGCGGACATGCAGCTGGTCGAAGCGGCGGTGCGGGCCATCGAGACGGCGGAGCAGGCCGGGAAGGCGTCGCCGCCGATCGATTTCCCGACGCTGTGCCTCAACGAGCCGGCCGGCGCGGCCATCGCGGTCTTCCACCCCCAGACCCCGCCGTACCTCTTGAACCAGACCTTCATCATCGCCCTCGAGAACCACCTCGGCATCGCCGCCGCCGACCCCATCGCCGCCTACTGGAAACAGCTCGCCAAGTCCGCCGCGATCATCCTCTACCGCACCGACCGCTCGCTCCTGGACGAGGACGCCGAGGTGATGGCCTGCAGCACCGACCCGTTCCGGACGCGGGTGCTCAAGATGATGATCGACTGGGCCGCGCGCAAGCAGCGTCCGCCGACGGCGCCGCCGGCCGAGCCGCTGGACGCGAGCCTGGCTCGCATCGCCGACGCCGACCAGCAGGTGGCCCTGCACGCGCTCTACGACACGCTGCTCACGTTCGGCTTCGTCGGCGTCTCCGCCCAGCTCGACTGACCGCCACCCCCTCGTGGCGTGCTTCGCCTCTCCGCCGAAGGCGCCCTGAGCCTGTCGAAGGGTGGCGCCCTTGGCGCCAATTCTTGACTCCGCCGCCGCCGCGCACGACGATCGCCCCGTCGCGGCGCAGGCGCGCCGCTCGTGGACGTCGATGTCGTCGCACGCACTCTTCCACTGCCCGAACTGCCGCCGGCTCGTCGCGCCCGCGTCCGTCTGCGCCCGGTGCAGCCGCGTGCTCCATCGCGAGCCGCTGCAGTTCCTGATCGGCCGGCAGGTCGGCCCGTACCGTGTGGAGCAGCTCATCGGCGTCGGCGGCGTCGGCGCCGTGTACCTCGCCCGCAAGAGCCTGGACGCCCCCGCGGTCGCGCTCAAGCTGATGTACCCCGACGACGAGGACGAGAACGCCGAGGCGCGCTTCCTGCTCGAGGCCCAGATGCTGCGCGAGCTGCGGCACCCGAACATCGTGCGGGCCGAGGACGTCGCGCGGAGCGAGTGGGGCCCGCCGTACTACACGATGGAGTGGCTCTCCGGCCCGAACCTGCGGCAGGTGCTGCGCGACCACCCCGCCGGCCTGCCGCTCGGGGAGGTCCTGGAGCACGCGCGGCAGCTCGCGGCCGGCCTCCAGTACGCCCACGACAGCGGGCTCATCCACCGCGACGTCAAGCCCGAGAACGTCCTGGTCGTCCCCGCCGGGGCCTCGTTCATCGACAAGCTGCTCGACTTCGGCTTCGCCAAGTGGGTCGTCGGCCGCCGACAGCTCCGCATGACCGCCGACGGCGACGTCATCGGCACGCCGGCCTACCTGACCCCGGAGCAGGTGGGCCTGGCGCCGCCGGGACCGGCGACCGACCAGTACGCCCTGGCACTGGTGATCGGCGAGATGCTGACCGGCCGCAAGATGCGGCAGGGCCTGGAGCCGTTCGAGATCGTGACGCGCGAGGTCCAGGCGCCGCTGCCGGTCGAGCGGCTCGCCGGACCCGAGCTGCCGGAGCACATCGTGCGGGCCCTGGTGCGGGCGACCGCGCCCCGTCCGCAGGACCGGTTCGCGGACGTCGAGGCGTTCGTCGACGGCCTGGAGGGGCGCCGCCGAAGCCTCCTGGCCCGCCGCCCCCGCCGCTGGCGCCCCGCCCTCCTGGTCGCCCTCCTCGCCCTGCTCACGCTCGCGGCCGCGTTGTGGCTCGTCCTGGGACCGGCGTCCTGACCTCTACCCCGGTCCCTCGCCGTCGCGGGCACGGATGCCGAAGCGGCGCATCAACGCATGGAAGTTGGGGCGCGCCATGCCGACCTGCAGGGCGGCGCGCGTCACGTTCCACCCGGCGCGCTCCAGGGCGCGCAGCACGAATCCCTTCTCGAGCCGGTCGTAGGCCTCCTGCTTGAGCCGCAGCTTCGACGCCTTGAGCTGCTCCGCGTTCTCCGGGGCCGGACCGGTCTCGGCCGACGCCGCCGCGGCCTGGCCGCCGCGGATCTCGGGTGGCAGATGCTCCAGCCGCACGGCCTCGTCGTCGACGGTCGCGACCAGCCGTTCCACGATGTTCCGCAGCTCGCGCACGTTGCCCGGCCACAGGTAGGCCACCAGCCGCGCCATCGCCTCCCCCGTGAAGCCCCGCACGCGCGTCGTCGCCGACTGCCGCGCCTGCTCCAGGAAGTGGTGCGCGAGCAGCGGCACGTCCTCCGTGCGCTCGCGCAGCGGCGGCACGACGATCGGGATCACGTTCAGCCGGTAGTACAGGTCCTCGCGGAACCTCCCCTGCTCCACGAGCTGGTACAGGTCGCGGTTCGTCGCCGCGATCACCCGGACGTCCACCTCCTGCTCCCGCTCGCTGCCCACCGCGTGCAGCCGCCGGCTCTCCAGCACCCGCAGGAGCTTGCCCTGCAGCTCCAGGCTGACGTTGGCGATCTCGTCGAGGAACAGCGTTCCCTCGTGCGCGATGCTGAAGTACCCGGGGCGGGTCTGCGTCGCGCCGGTGAAGGCGCCCTTGACGTGTCCGAACAGCTCCGACTCGAGCAACGTGGGCGAGAGCGCGGAGAGGTCGACCGCGACGAGCGGGCGCTCGGAACGCCGGCTGTGGCGGTGGATCTCGCGGGCCAACAGCTCCTTGCCGGTCCCGGACTCGCCGTACAGCGTGATCGTGAAGTCGGTCGGCGCGACCTTGAGCACCTGGCGAAGGATGTCCTCGATCGCCTTGGAGCGCCCGAGGATCGGCGTGCCCTGGTGCAGGACCGACAGCTCCTGCCGCAGGAACTCGTTCTCGCGGCGCAGCCGCCGGTCCTCCAGCGCCTTGTGCACCGCGAGCGACAGCTCCTCCGGCGTGAAGGGCTTCGGGATGTAGTCGAAGGCGCCCTTGCGCACGGCTTCGATGCTCGTCTGGATCGTCGCGTACCCCGTGATGATCACCACGGGCAGCTCGGGCCGCCCGGCGCGGATCCGCTCCAGCGCCTCCATGCCGGAGAGGTCGGGCATCTTGAGGTCCAGAAGCACGAGGTCGCAATCGCCCTCGATCGCCCGCCGCACTCCCTCGAGCCCCGCCAGGCAGTACTCGACCTCGTGCCCGTCCTCGCGCAGGATCTTCTTGCACGAGACGCACACCGAGGGCTCGTCGTCGATGACCAGGATCCTGGCCGTCGCCTTCTCCATCGTCACACCCACTCCCAGCGCGGCAGCGTGACGGTCACCGTCGTCCCCGCTCCCTCCTCGCTCTGCACGTCCACCGCCCCGTCGTGCTTGCGCACGATGCCCAGCGAGACGGAGAGGCCCAGCCCCGTGCCCCGGCGCGAGCCTTTCGTCGTGAAGAAGGGCTCGAAGATGCGCGGCAGGTGCTCCTTCGGAATCCCGCGGCCGTCGTCCTTGAACTGCACCTGGACCTGCCCGCCGCTGGAGTCCTCGTCCGCCGCGACCTCGATCCGCCCGCCCTCCTCGCACGCCTCCGCCGCGTTGGTCAGCAGGTTGGTGAACACCTGCTGCAGCAGCTTCGGATCGCCGTTGACGTGCAGCGGGAACGACGGCAGCCGCACCGACACCTCGACCCGCCGCATCGGCTCGTACTTCGCCGTCAGCCGCAGCGTGTCGGTGAGCACCTCGCGGATGTCCACGATCCGCTTGGCCATCGGCCGCTCGCGCGCGAAGTCGAGCAGGTTCTTCACGATGTCCCGGCAGCGCGTCGTCTCGGCGACGATGATCTCCAGGTCCTCCCGGGCCGGGTCTTCCGGACCGCTCTTCTTGAGCATCAGGCTGGACAGGGAGAGGATCGCCGTCAGCGGATTGTTGATCTCGTGGGCGACCCCCGCGGCCAGCCGGCCGATCGAGATCTGCTTCTCCACCGACGACAACCGGTCCTCGGTCATCTCCCGCAGCTTGTGATCGCGCTCCTTGACCGCCTGCACCATCATGTTGAACGCCCGCGCCAGTCGCCCCAGCTCGTCCGACGATTCGATGCGCACCCGGTGCGAGAGGTCGCCCTCCGCCACCCGACTCATCCCCGCCGCCAGCCCGCGGATCGGGTGGACGAGCCACTTGGAGAAGAGCACCGTCATCACGAAGCCGACGATCATCCCCGCGGCGATCAGGCTGGAGAACAGGAGCACCGTGCGCCGGCGCAGGTCCGCGAACGACCCCTCGCCGAGCCGTTCGCCCACCCCGAGCATCCCGATCACGCGGCCGTCGAGGTCGAACAGCGGCACGTACGAGGCGTAGTAGTCGTCATCGACGACCCGGCTCAGGCCCGTGTACTGCCGGCCGCCCCGCAGCACGACCTCGGCGACCCGCGGATCGGCGTGCGTGTGCAAGGCCGCCGGGCCGACGATCGTGGCGATGCGGACGTCGCCCAGGAACACCGTGGCCCCGAAACGCTTCGGGTCCCGCGGATTGACCAGCTCCTCGATCCGCCGCAGCAGATCCGTCGCGCCGTTCAGCATGCGCCCCAGGAGCAGCACCGGACCGCCCGGCATCGGCGCCACCGCGACCTCGAGCAGGAGATCGCCGGGCGGCACCGCGAGCCCCAGTTCCACCGCGAACGACCGCGGCACCACCACCAGCCCGGCCGACGGCACCGCCGTCCCGCGACAACGCCGTACCAGGGCCCCGAACGGCGCGTCCAAGGTGGCCGCCAGGCGCGCCGACGGCGGTGCCGGCGGAGCCAGCCCGTCGGCCGTGCGGCGCAGCAGCGCCGAGGCCGTGCCGTTGAAGCGCACGGCGAAGTCGACCCGCACGTCGGACGGCGCCGTCCGCGCGAGCTGGTCCGCAAGCTGCGCGTCGTCCCGCGACCCGGCCACCGATTGCGCGGTCATCCGCAAGCGTTCGAGCTGGACGTCGAAGACCTGCGCTCCGAGCTTCAGGTACAGTCCGACGCTCTCGCGCGCCAGCTCGTCGATCTTCTGCCCGAAGACCGTGCTGCCGATGAGAATCGTCGCGGTGGCCGAGCTCACGATCAACGCGACGAAGGCCAGCACCAGCCGCATGCGCATCGGCATGCGTCGCAACCACCGCCACCAACGGCTGACGGCGACCGGCCGCTTCGCCCGGAACTCGCCCGCCCCGCCGGCCGACGCCTCAGGCCCCGTTTCCGTATCCATCCGCCATACACTCCGTCAACACGCCGAGATTGTTGCCCGGATCCGAAGCCGAGTCAAGGGCTGTGTATAGTGCTTCGCTACACGGGCTGGCCGGAATCTGCTTCGTCGGCAGGGAACCGGGCTTCCGATCCTGGTCGTGCTTCCCCATCAGAACCGTGGGCTTCAGCCCGCGGCTGGCAACCGATCGACTCAGCCGCGCCCTGAAGGACGCGGTTCTGTTCCGGCCACAAGGCCGGCGGTAGTATGTTTCATACATACACATTGCCCGGATCGCTAACGCGCTTGATCTGCATTCAGTAATAGTAACGCTGCGTTGGTGTCGGTGGCATGGAATTCGTAACCTGTATCCAGCGGACGGACAGGGGGGATGGAGGAGGCGGTCATGGCGGCGAAAGCGATCGGGTATGTGAGCGACATCGTGCTGGGGCAGAGCGGCGAGGTGATCAGCCGCCAGGCGCAGAAGGACCGGCTGCGCCGGCATGCCGCGGAGAACGGCATCGAGCTGCTCGAGATCTTCGAGGACGAGATCTACGACGAGGACGTCGTCACCCGTCCGGGGATCCAGCGGCTCCTGGCGTACGAGTCCGAGTACGACTTCGTGCTGGTGGAGCGGGTGTGGTCCCTGTCGCGGAACTGGCAGAGCCTCGTGGTGTTCCTCAAGGAGCTCAAGCGGCGCGGGCGCAAGGTCGAGTCGGCGGCGTGTTTGTGGGACTGCGTCTCGCAGCAGGCGCGGCACTACTTCCGGCCCGGCTACAAGCCGCTCGGCGGAGCGGTGTGCGAGGCCCCCGCGCTGGAGTCCGCGCAGCCGGCAACGGTGCGGCGGCCCGAGCGGCTGAACTTCGTGTACTTGAAGCGGCGGGCGGAGCCGGCGTGACGCCATGCCCGACCTCTCGCAGGCCACTCGGCCGATCATGTGGAACATCAGCCCCGCGTGGCTGATGTATGTGCTGCTGGCGCTCGCGCTGGCGGTCTTCGGCTACGGTCTGGCGCGCCGGATCTCCTTCTGGCGCAGGGGGCGGGCGGACGGCGAGCGTTTCGGCGCCTGGGGGAAGCGCCTGCGCGCCCTCCTGGGGGAACTGCTCCTGCAACGCCGCGTGCGCGGCTCGCGGTTGCCGGGCCTGTTCCACAGCCTCATCTTCTACTCCTTCGCGATGCTCGTGGTCGTCACCACCGTCGTCGCGCTCGACTACGACTTCGGCACGTCCCTCTTCCGCGGCTGGCTCTACGTCTTCCTCACCGTCGCCGCCGAGCTGGCCGGCGTGCTCGTTCTCGCCGGCGTCGGCATCGCCGCCTGGCGCCGCTACGTCCGCAAGCCAGCCACCCTGGAGACCACCTTCGCCGACACCTTCGCCCTGCTGCTCATCGGCGCCCTGGTGCTCACGGGCTTCCTGGCCGAAGGGCTGCGCATGGCCACCCTCGGTGACCCGTGGCCCTGGCTCTCCCCGGTCGGCTACGGCGCCAGCTTCCTCTTCGCGGGCGTGTCGGAGCCGGCCGGACGGGCGGTGCACGCGACGCTGTGGTGGACCCACACCGTGCTCGCGCTGGGCTGGATCGCGACCATCCCCTACACCAAGTTCTTCCACATGCTCGCGCTGCCCACCGACGTCTTCTTCGCCAAGCTCAAGCCGCGCGGCGAGCTGTCGCGGGTCGACATCGAGAAGCTCATGACGGCGGACGACTTCGACGAGAGCACCTTCCGGGTCGGCGTGGAGCAGGTCGGCGATCTGACCTGGAAGCACCGCCTGGACACCGACGCCTGCATCTGCTGCGGACGCTGCGACGAGATCTGCCCCGCCGTCCTCGCCGGCCACCCCTTCTCCCCGCGACGCCTGATCCAGGCCCACAAGAAGCTGCTGGCCGCCGGCGGCAAGGACGCCGCGATCGTCGGCAACGTCTTCGACGAGGAGTTCATCTGGCACTGCCGGACCTGCACCGCCTGCATGGAGGTCTGCCCCGCGGCGATCGAGCACGTCGACACGGTGCTGGAGCTGAGGCGCAACGAGGTCATGATGCAGGGGCGGGTGCCGCCCGAGGCCGCGCGCTGCCTCAAGATGCTCGAGTCCAACGGCAACCCCTTCGGCCTCCAGGAAGACCGCGTGTCCTGGATCGAGACCATGGGCTGCCGCGTGGTCGCGCCGGGCGAGGACTGCGACGTCATCTACTGGATCGGCTGCTGCACCACGTACGACCCCGCCAAGCAGTCGATCGCCGCCGACATCTGCCGGCTGCTCGACCGCTGCGGCATCGAATGGGGCGTCCTGGGCGCCGACGAGAAGTGCTGCGGCGACCCCGCCCGGGTCATGGGCGAGGAGCGCCTGTTCCAGGAGATTGCGAAGGCGCAGGTCGAGGCGATCAAGCAGCGCAAGTTCCGGGTGCTGCTCACCTCCTGCCCGCACTGCGCCAACGTGCTGCGCAACGAGTACAAGCAGTTCGGCGGCGACTTCACGGTCGCGCACCACAGCGAGTTCCTGCACGAGATGCTCTGGAGCGGGGATCTGCAGCCGCGGCTCGGCGAGCCGCGCCGCGTCGTCTACCACGATCCGTGCTACCTCGGCCGCTACCAGCACGTCTACGACTCGCCCCGCCAGGTTCTGCGTGCGCTGCCGGGCGCCACCCTGGTCGAGATGAAGAGCCACGAGGCCCGGAGCCTGTGCTGCGGCGGGGGCGGCGGGCACTACTGGATGGACCTCAAGGCGGGCGAGCGCATCAACAACCTGCGCGTCAAGCAGGCCCAGGACGTGGGCGCCGACACCATCGTCACCGGCTGCGCCTACTGCAAGCAGATGCTCGAGGACTCCGTGAAGCTCGCCGACCTCGACGACAAGATGCAGGTCATCGACCTCGCGAGCCTCGTCGTTCGCTCCCTCCCCGCCCGTCCCCTGGCCACCGACGCGCCCGCCGCCGGCGCCGCGGGGAAACCCGTGTCCGCGGCCGGCGGCGCCGCGGAACCCGCCGAAGCCGCACCGCCGACCGCGAAGGGCGCCTGACCCGGGTCATCGCGGAGCAGGGGACTGCGTTTCACTGAACAGAACCGCGCCCATCAGGGCGCGGCCTCGCTGCCCCGCCCGACGGAACAGGGGTCGACAGTCGACAGCCCCGGGGCGCGGTCGAACCCGTGCTGGAGGTACATGGGGCGGCGCAGGATGAGTAGTGGATCGAAAGCCGACCGAGGGAGTCCGACCGGAAGACGGCCGCTGTCCCGGCGGCCGGGCGCGGCCCGCCCCGTTCTCGTAGCTCCCGTCGTCGCCGGGCAGGCTACGCCTCATACACCACGCCGTCGACCCAACACGCGAACCCGCTTCGCCTGTTGTTCGCGCTGAAGTAGTGGCCGGAGCGAGGCACCCACCCACGTCAGTCGCCCGCCGCACGGCACGCTGGCGGAACGAAGCCTTGTACGAAGGTGCCGACGCGCAGCATGAATTCCTGCACATTCTCCTCGCACCAGTCGCCGAACATTGCTCGCTCCCCGAACGCCGCGAGCAGCTGGTGCAGGCGAGGAGTCGCGTTCGCTACGGCCGTCTCTCGCCAGCAGAGAGGTTCCTCAATCTCCATGCCCGTCGTCGGGTCGACGACGACCCGCGCAGTCCCGTCACGCCCGCCCCAGACGGCCAACAGGACATTCCCACCCGGCTTCACCCCGTCCAGCCAACCCGCGAAAGCGCCAACATCGAACAGTTGTGCTCCGCCGTTCACGCATTTCGATGCCACGGATCCCGGCTCGTCATAGAGCCCTTCGTCACGAACCGAGCAGTCGTCCCGCCCGCTCATGACCACGACGAGCAACAGCCCGGATTCCCGGAGGAAGCCGGCGTTACATTCCTCGGACAGCGGAGGCGCCAGGGCCAACTCGACCGCCTTGAGCGGTTCGTTGCTGAAGCAGGTCAACGTTCCGGGAAGCCCAAAGGTCGTGAGGCACTCCGCAACGCCTACCGCGTCGTCAGACGGTCCTTCTGCCCAGCGACGCGGCGGAACCACCGACGTCGCACACAAGTCGTACGATACCGTATCCGTCGAGAGGAGACAGCCAGATCGAAGAGGGCGCTCGCAGAAAGCCTCGTCGTATGACCCGGGAACCGATCCCAAGCGCTGGCTGTCCACCCCCGCGGAAGCAAGCAACCCTTCGAACTCGGCGTAGGCGATAGGAGGCTCCGCACGATATGTCGCCCCGAATGGCTGCATGTCGAGTACCAGCAGGATATCGACGACGCAGCGGGGGGCCCCGTCGTCCGCGTGGACGTCGTCAGCGGAATCGCGGCCGTCCGAAGCGGAATCTCCGTGGCTGGTCCAGCAGCCGACCGCGTGCGCTGCCGCCAGCGCCAGGAAGCCTATCAGTCGCTGCGGACCGACCAAGCAGCGTCCGGCCTCGGGTGAGGCAGCGAATGCAGATGAGCGTCGGGGCACCCACGATCTGCACGGACGGGAGCCATGCCGTCTATGGGGAGAACTGCAGCTCATAGTCAACCGCGTTGCCGTGGAACGCCGGGTCGTCCGGGGTATCTGCAACAACCGCAATGCCCCAGACGTCATGGTCTGGCAGCGTAATCGCCCCTGGCGCACCGGAACCCGCTACGTCGAAAACCCACCCCGTGTCGCACCGATAGACGGGAAAGCCGCCCCGCGTTGCGTACAGAACCGCTGCCACGGTTCCGTCACTAGTCTGTCGAAACCCCACGGTCCCCGGACCGCCTTCGTACGAGTAGAAGTCGACGTCTCCCCAACCCAGGACACCCCGCAGGCCGGGCGAAGATGCCCATCGTCCGTAGGTTGGGTCGTAGTAGGGCGTGAGAGGCTCGAATCCCAGTTGGATTCCCGGGGCCTTACGGACGCCATCCCATGTGCTCACGTTCGACGTGCAGGAGAGTTGGAGTTGCGACAGCCGCATGTAGTCCTGACGTGGATCGATGCTCTCCTCTCCGTGCAAGGCCGTGACACAACGCGGATACCTGTCTGTGGCATCGAAGACGTACCAGTGGTCGAGCGCGTCCACCTCCGACCCTCCATCGGGAGCGGTCGTTCCGCCGTGGCGCGGAAGGTCCGTGCTCCCGAGCCGGGCCTCGACCCACGCGTGGTAGCTACCCCACCCGAACACCGGCGGGCATGCGCCATCCCCTGCATCGCTGCGCGCGATTCGCGTCGGCACGCCCAAGGACCGGGCAAGTGCGCTCAAGACGAACGAGGTCGGGCCGCACTGACCATTGGAAGCTTGAATCGAGCCAAGAGTGTCAGGCGACGCAAGCGCAGCCACCTCGATCGGCGTTAGCGGAACCGGCGTGTACAAGAAGGCCTCGATATCGGGGCCGGATACGTCACCTTCGGTAGCGGACACCCAGGAAAGACGCTGGTTGGCGACGCGGTAGATGCGTCGCATGGCCTCGAACGGAGAGGACTGTCCCTCCGCTGCGGCGACGGCCAACTCAAGTACAGGGGTCAGCGAACGGTCGCTGGCCGCCTTGGGCCCCGGCGCGAACGGATACAGAGCGCCACCCCACCAAGTCCAATGGGTACGGTGCTCGTCTTGCGAGAAGTAGACCAACTCGTCCACGCCTTCATCGGTGTCCACGGTCCGGTCGGGCTCCGTCGGCCGTTCCTTCGTGCTCAGGGCGTAGCCGTCCTCGTCCTCGTCATAGGCATACTGGGCCACCCGTCGCCGTCCGGGCCGCACCCGGGCGCCCCGCCTGTCGCCCACGCGCTCACCGCGCCGTAGGCATGGCTGTCCACGACGTCCGCGCGGTCGCTGTCCACGCCCGGCGTGAACAACGTGCCTGGACACGGGTGGTTCCAGAAGGAGCCCTGCGACGACCAGCTCACCTCCAGCGGCCCGACCGGAAACGAGATGCCGACGACCGTCGCCTCGACGTTGTTGTGCCAGACGCGGTGGCTCCACTCCGGCGGCGCCGTCGGGTCGCTCCCCACCATCGCCCCCGGCCTGACCAGAACCCCCGTCCTCACATCCGTCAGGTTGCAGTCCCGGACCTCAATCTCGCGCGACATCCCGAACGCCACGCCGGTCCCGACGCCGGCGATGCTGTCGTCCAGGAACGAGCAACCCTGGGGGATGTAGTAGACGTTCTCCTTGCCGACGAATCCCTCGGTCGCGAACCCGACCGCCTTCTCCGCCGCCACCGCCGGTGGTTCCATCTGGACTCGCTCGAACACCACCGCCTCGGACTTCGACGCGACCTCCACGCCCCTCCACGAGCGCAGCACCGCCGAGTCGGTCACGCTCGCGGCACGCACCTGCTCCAGCCGCACACCGGTGGTGTTGTCCTCGAACGTGCAGTCCGTCACCGTCAGGCCCGACCCATCCGCCGGCCATCCCGAGAACTCCGCCCCCAGCCCGATGGAGAAGCCCGCGCCCGGCCCGCCGACGACGCAGTCGCGGATTTCGACGCCGTGCCAGCCCACGATGCGGATGCCGAACCCCTCGCCCACCGCGGCCGGTTCGGAGCCGATTCTGTACCCGGCGCAGTCGAGCACCTGCTCGTCGTCGCCGATCTCCACCGTCCCCACCAGGTCGTGCGTCAGCGTGCAGGTGTTGCCCACCCGCACGCCGTCCACGCCGGCGTTCTCGCACATGTCGTTCGGCCCGCCGATGCCGGTCGTCGAGTGGTGGAACTGCATCCAGACGAACCGCGGGTGGTCCAGGTCGAGCGGAAGGTGCAGCACGCCGCCGTCCACCGGCGTCATCACGCGGCCGTCCTCCACGGTGTCCACGTAGATGAGGAACGACTCGTCCACGGGCAACCCGGACACGGTCAGGTCGGTCGCCGCGACCCCCTGGCCATCGACCAGGAGCGTCACGATGTCGGTCGAGACGAAGAGGCGCGCCGCGACCTCCGCCGAGGACTCCGCCACGACGCCGTTTGCTTCCCATCGCGTGCCCGCCCCACCTTCCGCTGCCGGGTCGGCCGCGACGCCGAAGACCGAGAAGTGCGAGACCAGGGCCGAGACGGTCCCGCCGCCGGCGTCCACCTCGCCCCCGCCGAGCGGCACCCAGCGGCCGTCCTCGAGAACTCGCACCGCAAGGGACTCCGCGTCCGTTCCCGCGGGAAGCTCCAGCTCGTCGAAGGTGATGGTCAGCCGTGAAGGAACTGCGAACGTCAGCCCGTCCGGCCCGAAGTCGAAAGCGGGACCGATGGTGCCCCACGGTGCGTCCTCGAGCTGCCGCACGGTGATGGCGGTCGGCTCCTCCAGGGCGCCTGCCGGGACCTCGAGCGACAGCGCCCCGAACTCGACGCGCCCGCCGTCGTGGCCGATGGTGACGGACCCGCTCGCGCCGGGCCCGCCGGTGGGCGCCGAGTCCCGCCCGCAAGTGGCGGCCACGAGCAGCAGAACGATACCAACACGAAGCCGCCATTCTCTCCTCATCGCTCCCTCCCGACCTGAGCCCCATCGAAGGGCCCGCCCGAAGAGCAGCGGATCGCGGCCGACCGAGACTCAGCCGCCGCATCGAATCGCATGCGCCGAACGTCGTTCGCCCTCTGCGGGCCTTACCGTAGTGTGCGGGGAGAAGAGGGGGCCGTCAAGGAGAGGTCGGCGCCCTTTGCGGGCTTTGCGTCCCTTTGCGTCCTTTGCGCGGAATCCGGTGCGCCCTACCCTCGTACCCCCGCCAGATCCGGCAGCGCCGCGGGCGGGTAGCCGACGCCACCGAAGGGCTCCACCACGCCGCCGTCCTCGCGCCGGCCGAACGGGGCCAGCGCCAGCGCCGCGCGCACGATCCGCAGGTCGACTCTCGCGCCCAGGACGTCCTCGCGCGCGTCGGCCACCGACAGGATCGTGGGCGTCACCAGCTCTTCCGCCGCCGCACGCCCCACCGTCGCCCCGCGCAGCCGCGGCGCATTTCCCCTCGCGACCTTCACCGCGGGCTGCCGCCGCGTCATGTGCAGCCCCGGATCCCCGAACCGCGTCCGCCCCAGAAGCTCGAACGCCGTCACGTACACGAAGCGCTCCGGGAACGGCACGAGCCGCTCCCCGGGCTGCGGCGCACCCGGCGCCCGCGACGCCCGCCGCGGCGGCAACACCAGCGTCGCTTCGACCTCGAACACCCAGATCGGCAGGTACACGTCCGGCGCCGTCCCGTCCGCCTCCCATGCGACGAGCGGCGATTCCCGCAACGTCACCGCCTCGACCGAGTACGCCCGCGCGCACTCCGCGCAGCCGAACACCCGGTCCCCGGGCAGCCCGTCCAGATCCGCGCCGCACGTGGGGCACACCAGCGGGACGAGGCGCGTGTCGGCGCGAGCTTCAGGCATCGTGCCTCCGCCGGCCGGCGTCGAACACCTTGCCCACGCCTCCGAACAGCCGGTCCCAGAACCGGTCGAGGCCGGTCGACGGCGGGCGGTTGAGGTACTCGCCGCGGAGCTGGCCGTTCTCGAAGATCCGGTCGGCATCGTAGCGCACGACGTTCCAGGCGTAGCTGGCGAACACGCCGAGCACGACCAGGACGAGCAGCAGCAGGTAGAAGGCGACGTTGAGCGAGCCGGACGACGAGGCGCGCGCGTCGGCAGGTCGGGTGACCAGGGGCGCGAGGAACCGGAACACCCCGCCCACGCACAGCGTCGCCAGCCCCAGCGCCCCGAAGGCGAGCGGCACGCGGTGCCGGTCGTTCTCCGGCGCGCGGGCGGCCAGCAGCCGGCCCGTCACCGCGTCCAGCGTCGCGTCGTAGAGCCCGGGGCCGATGCGGTAGCGGATCCGCCAGAACGGCACGAGCACGGTGCGCACGGTCGGCAGGTGCAGGCGCGTCTCGCCACGCGCCGTCTCCCCCCGCAGCCGCTCGACCAGCTCCGACGGATCCACGTCGGGCGCCAGCACCGAGCCGGTCCGCCGGACCTCCTCGGCGTCGAACGGCACCAGCTCGGCCCCCGCGCCGATCAGCGCGCCGGGCCCGATCGCGTCCAGGCCCCATCCCCCGCGCCGCACCGCCGGCGCCGAACGCTCCACGTCGGTGAGCAGCACGCGTGCGCGGTCGTCGGTCGGCACGGGCTCCTTGCGCACCGTGACCGTCTCCCGCGTGCCGTCCCGGTTGGTGAGCGTCTCGTAGCTCGTCCGCGGCTCGGGCTTCCGCTCCACGATCCCGGTGCGCAGGCCGCGCGCGACGTGGTACGGGACGTAGACCAGCCGCGCCTCGACGGGCTGGACGTCCGCGCGCAGCGAGCGCGGCAGGACGTTCTCGGCGAGGAGCGTGCGACGCAGGGCGAGCAGCGCCTCGGACCGCTCGATCGCCGGCCGGATCACCTGCCGCGTCGCCGAGCGCTCCGGCTCGGCGAGCGCGGCGCGCCGGCCGCAGTAGTCGCAGCGCGCGGCGCCCCGCGTCGCGTCCTCGCCGAACAGGGCGCCGCACGTCGGGCAGAGGAACCGGGCCGCCGAAGTCATGCGCCGTCTCCCTCCCGCGGCGCGGCGTCGCGACGCCGCGCCAGCACCGCGGCGGGCCAGCCCAGCGCCAGGGCGGCGCCGGCCAGGCCGCCCAGCGCCAGCAGCGGGTGCGGGGCGAAGAGGCCCAGTGCGGTGCCGGCGACGCCGTACAACCCGAGGAGCAGGCCGAGCGACGCGCCGAAGCGCAGGCGGCGGGGATTCAGGGGGGCCGAGGTCCAGACGCGACCGTCCACGCGGTCGACCCAGGCGACCGTCTCGGCGCCGCCGGCCGACAGGACGACGCGGAAGAACGGCAGGTAGCGCAGCACCTCGCCCTCGCCCCCGGGGACCGCCGGCCACTCCCACCGTGGGTCGTTTTCCACGGACGCGTCCAGCGGCTCCGGCTCGCCGTCCGGCAGCCGGATCCCGGCGAGCGACGGGTCCCCGGTATCGATCGCCGCGCGGCCCGCCGCCCCGGCCGCCGCGGAGCCCGTCGTCCAGTAGGGGATCCACTGCTCCTCGAGCGTCGAGACGGACGGCGCGTGCTCGAGGTCGCGGGAGCGGGCGAAGCGGGCCACCGCGGCCGTGACGTCGCCGGGGCCCAGCACGGCGCGCAAGCGGGCGACCGGGCGGACGAGCCGTCCCGCGAACAGGTTCGCGGCGCCGCAGTGCGCGCAGCGCACGACGCGGTGGTCGACGTCCAGCGGCAGCTCGGCGCCGCAGCCGGCGCAGCGCCCGGTCCACGAGCGCGCGCCGAGGGTCCGGTCGGGCGGTGGAGCTTCGGCCACGGCCCTACTCCTCCAGCACGCGCCGCAGGAGGGCGACCATCTCGTCCAGCTCGTACGGCTTGGTCAGCGCGCCACGGAAACCGAAGGCGCGGTGGTCCGCCATCACCGGGTCCTCGGAGTACCCCGACGAGACGACGGCGCGGACGTCGGGATCCAGCGCGCGGAGTTGCCCCAGCGTCTCTTTTCCGCCCAGACCCCCGGGGACGGTGAGGTCGACGATCACCACGTGGAACGGCTCGCCGCGCTCCTGGGCCGCACGAAACGACTCGATGGCCGCCTCCCCGCTTTCCGCCAGCCGGACCTGGAAGCCCGCCAGCTCCAGGAAGCGGCCGACCAGCCCGCGAACCTGCGGCTGGTCGTCCATGATCAGGATCCGCCCCGCGCCCGCCCGGGGCGCCGGGGCCGCCGGCGGCTCCGGGCAAGGCGCCGGCGTCCCGCCCGCGGGCACCCAGACCACGAACGTCGAGCCCTTGCCCACCTCGGATTCCACCTCGACGTGACCCGCGTGCCGCTTGACGATCGAGTACACGGTGCTCAGGCCGAGCCCCGTGCCGCCGGGCTTGGTCGTGAAGAACGGATCGAAGATGCGCCGCTGCTGCGATTGCGGGATTCCCACGCCCTCGTCGCGCACCGTGATGCGCACGTAGCGGCCCGAGCGGAGCGGGGAGGGCTCGGACGCGTCCACGGTCACGTTCTCGCCGGCGACGGTGATCGCCCCGCCGTCCGGCATCGCCTGCACCGCGTTGAGGAAGAGGTTGTTGAACACCTGCACGAATTGCCCCTCGTCGACCTCGACGGGCCACAGCTCCGCCGGCAGCGCGACACGCGAGACGATCTTCGACCCGCTCAGGGCGAAGTCCAGGGTCTCGCGGACCAGCGCGGCCAGGGAGAGCGTGCGCTTGACCGGGGCGCCGCCCTTGGCGAACGTGAGGAGCTGCCGCGTGAGCTGCCGCCCCTGCAGGGCCGCGTGCTCGATGTCGGCCAGGAGCTGGGCCAGCTCGGAAGCGGCCGGGACCAGGCGGTGGCCCAGCGACGCGTTGCCGGCGATGATCGCCAGCGTGTTGTTGAAGTCGTGCGCGATCCCACCGGCCAGCACCCCCAGCGACTCGAGCTTGTCGGACTTCTGCAGCTCCGCTTCCATCCGCTTGCGGTCCGTGATGTCCGTGACGATGCCCAGGATCGCCTGGTTCCCGCGGAACGGAACCAGGCGGGTCGTGATGATGGCCTCGACCCGCCGACCGTCGCGCGTCAGCAGCGAATACTCGTACGGCGGGACGTCGTCCCCGCGCATGTGGCGCACGAACGAGTCGTGGATCATCGGTCGCGACTCCGGCGCGATGAGCGACCGGAAGTCGAACTCCGCCGACGCCAGCTCCTCCCGCGAGTAGCCCATCACCTCCGCACAGCGCTCGTTCGCGTACACGATCCGCCCCGCCTGGTTGATGAAGATCATGTTCGGCGAGCGCTCGGCCAGCGTACGGAACTGCTCTTCCGACTCGCGCAGCGCCCGCACGGCCTCCAGGCGCCGGGTGACGTCGCGGATGCTGGCGATGAACCCGACCGGCTCGCCCGAAGCGCCGCGGACCAGCGCCGCGCTCAGTTCGCCCGTGTAACGCGTCCCGTCGATGCGCAGCAGCGAGTACTCCAGGCCCCGCGCCACGCCCTCGGTCAGCGTGCGGTGCATGCCGGCCGCAGCCCTCGCCCGGTCCTCGGGCGCGATCTGGTCGAAGGCGTTGCGCCCGACCAGGCCCTTGGTCCCCGTCCCGCCCCACAGGGCGTCGGCCTGCGCCGACGCCTCCGTGATGCGGCCTTGCAGGTCCGTCACCGTCACGGCGTCGGGCAGCGCCGCCAGGAGACTCCGGTACCGCGCCGCCAGCTCCCGCAGCTCGTCCAACGCGGCCGCAGCGTCGTCCCGGACTCTCCCGTCGTCCGCCATGGCGGTGCGCCCCTCCCCGGCCCCGCTCACAGGAACCGCTCGAAACGATCCTTCTTCGCGAAACACACCGGACAGACCCCGGGCGGCCCGTCCCGCGCCGCCAGGTACCCGCACACCTGACACCGCCAAACGGGGTACGGGAGCTTGAGCCCTCCCGCTGGCGCCGCCCCCGCCGGCTCGGCCGGCGACGGCTTCGAGTACCCGCGGTCGATGAACTCCTGCGGGCGCCGCTCCGGGATCGACCGCTGCGGCACCTTGCCCGCGATCCACTCCTCGCTCACGTACAGCGCGCAATAGCACGCCCCGAACTCCACCACGTCGGCGTCGCGGTAGTAGCACGGGCAGACGACGTCGATGTCCTTCGCCTTCTCTCCGAACGCGAGCCGGCACGGGCACTGCCAGTACCCGTACCGCTTCTGGTTGGCCACGAGCCCCTCGACCAGCCGGAGCGTGAACTCCTTGTCCGGGTTCAGGTTGTACCCACCCTCGCGCGCCTCCCGGTCCAGCCGGTGGAACAGCTCCACCACGTCCGGCGCGAACGTCTTCTCGACGTCGTCCCCGGCCGTCATGCCAACGCCTCCCGGATCTTGTCGGGATCGTATCCGACGATGACCCGATCATCGACCTGCAGCACGGGGTAGTTGCCCCGCGGGTTCAGCTCCCGCGCCTTCGTCGAGAGCTTCTCCTTCTCGTCCCCGTTGCACAGGTCGATGTCGACGTACTCGTGATCGACTCCCTCCTCGACGAGCAGCTCCTTGGTGCGCCGGCACCAGCCGCACGTCGAGAGCGCGTACAGCACGACCTTGTGCTTCTTGTCCTTCCCATCCACGCGAACGAAACCCATTTCCGACCTCCGCCCTCGGGGACGCTTGTACTGCGGCGAGGCACCTCGGAGCAAGCGGCGGAGGGCGAGGAAATGTGAATGCTAAAACATGCGATACCAGACCGGAAACTGGAGCGCAGGCGGCAATGTCGCACCGGAAATGGATGGTGGAAAACGATGGGCGTTGCGCGTAGCGTGCGCCGCGATGGATCCGCGGCGCGCGGTGCGGTGGCTCGTCCTGCTCACGGTGGGGCTGGGCACGATTCACCTGTGGATGGCCGGCGCGCTGGAGCTGGCTCCCGACGAGGCGTACTACTGGACGTGGTCGAAGCACCTCGCGCTCGCCTACCCGGACCATCCGCCGCTGGTCGCCTGGCTCGTCGCCGCCGGGACGGCGCTGGGCGGCGACACCGAGGTGGGGGTGCGCCTCTGGTTCGTGGTTCTCGGGACGGGCCTCATCCCGCTTTCGTTCCTGCTGGCCCGCCGGTCGGGGGCCCGACCAGGGATCGCTCTTCTGGTCGCCGCCGCCGTGGGAACCTCCTTGCTGGGCTCGGCCGGCGCGTTGCTCGCGACTCCCGAGACCCCTTTCGTCTTCGGATGGACGTTGGCGATGCTCGGACTGATCGGTTTGTCATCCCGCGAGCGGCCGTTTCTCGACGGGGGCCTCCTGGCGGCGGGAACGGCCGTGGCCGTCGCGTCCAAGCTGACCGGCATCCTGCTCCCCGCCATCGTTGCGCTGTGGCTGTTCTGGGCCCGCGAGCGGGTGTGGCGCAAGCGCTGGACGCTGCTCTTCGCCGTCCTGCTGGGACTCGTGGCGGCCGTCCCCGTGTTCCTCGCAGGCCTCGGCTCCGGCGGCTCGACCGCGTTCCAGCTCCGGCACGGCCTGTGGGCACCGGAGTTGGGCGTCGCCGACCGGCTCGCCAACCTGGGCGCCTTCCTGGGAGGGCAAATCGGACTGCTCTCGCCTGCGCTCGCCGTCGCCGTCATCGCGTTCCTGGCACGCCCGCTCGCCGCGACGCCGGCCTCGTGGCCCCTGTGGCTGTCGGCGATCGTCCCATGGGCCCTCTTCGGCTTCGCTTCGCTGCTTGCTCGCCCCGAGGCCAACTGGCCGGCCTGCGCCCACGTCGGAGCGCTCGCCGGCGCGGCGCTGCTCCTCCAGCATGCTCGGGACTCCGGCCGCCGCTGGTCCCGCGGACGGTGGATCGCCGTCGCGTTGGGCTTGCAGGTGCTGGTATCGCTTCTCGTGCACGTCCATCTCCTTCGCCCCTTCCTGCCCTTGGGCACGGGGTCTTCTGCGCCGTTCACGGGCCCCTCCGATCCCGCGGCGCGACTCCACGGGTGGAAGGAACTGGTCGGGGCGCTCCAGCGGCAGGCCGAGCCGATCGTCCCCGACGTTCTTTCGCCCGATGACCCGATTCCGGCGGTGCTGAGGTTCTACGGCCTGCGGCCCCGATGGCCGGCAGAGTGGCAGGGCCGATCCCGGCATGTGGAGTGGGAGTGGTGGTCGATCGAGCTCGTGGGCCGCCGCCCAGGGGAGGGGCCGGAGGAAGCTGGTGCCTGGTCGGACTCGTGCGCCCAGGTCTCCGTCGATGCCGCCACCGTCGACCCCGGTCTCGTCCATCCCTCCGCCCCCGTCCGGATCCGCCGGCTGCGATGTGCCGACCCCCCGGGCCGGATCCGATGAGGGCGACGCCCGTCCTCCATCCCCGGTTTCACATCTCGCCTTGCGCCGAGCCCTGCCCGTTTCCGGTCAATTATTGCATGTTTTAGCATTTGCATTCCCCCCCCGCCCCCTCCCCCCATCGTTGCGCCCGCGCCGCCACTGTGCTAACTCCCGCCGGATCGTGGCGACCGAACGCGCCAACGTCGTGGGGAGGTATCAACTCCTCGAGATGATCGCTCGAGGGGGGATGGCCGAGGTCTACAAGGCGAAGTCGTTCGGGGTCGAGGGTTTCGAGAAGACGGTGGTGATCAAGCGGATCCTGCCCGAGTTCTCGGGGACCCGCGGCTTCGTCGACATGTTCATCAACGAGGCCAAGATCGCGGTCAACCTTTCCCACGCGAACATCGTCCAGGTGTTCGACCTGGGGAAGGACGACGCGGAGCGCTACTACATCGCGATGGAGTACGTCGCGGGCATGGACGTGGCCGAGTTGCTGCGCCGCTGCCTGCGCCGCGGCCAGGCCTTCCCGATCGAGCTCGCCGTCTACGTCACCGCGGAAGTCTGCAAGGGCCTCGACTACGCCCACCGCCGTCGCGGGCCGGACCTCACGCCGCTCAACATCGTGCACCGCGACATCAGCCCCCACAACGCGCTGGTCTCGTTCGAGGGCGAGGTCAAGATCACGGATTTCGGCATCGCGCGCGCCAAGCACCTGGTGGCCGAGCCGACCGGCTCGGCCGTGCAGGGCAAGTTCTCGTACATGTCGCCCGAACAGGCCCGCGGCGACGAGGTCGACGCGCGCACCGACATCTTCTCGCTCGGCGTCGTGCTCTACGAGCTGGTGACGGGCGTCAACCCGTTCCGCGACGCCACCGGCGCCAAGACGCTGGAGCGCGTGCAGAAGGGGCAGGCGGTGCCGATGGCCGAGGTGAAGGCCGACGCGCCGATCGAGCTGCGGCGGATCATCGAGACGGCCATCACCCCGGATCTGGCGAAGCGCTACGCCAACGCCAGCCGTTTCCACGAGGAGCTGATCGGCTTCCTGTACACCAGCGGCCTGCGGGTCGGCGCTCCCGACCTGGCCCAGTTCGTCCAGGCCATGCGCGACGCGCCGCGGCCCTCCAGCGAGGAGCTGGCACGCGACATCATCCAGATCCTCGACCGGCCCGAGGGGACCGCCGCGGAGGCGGAGGCTCTGGGACGCACCGGTCTGGAGGAGACGACGGCGCGGCAGGTGCCGGTCGAGGCGCCGGCGGACAGCGTGTGCACGCCGTCGGTGACGAACGCCAGCGAGCTGGAGCGCGAGCAGCGCGACCTGACGGCGCTGTGCATCGCCTTTCCCGCGCTCGAGGACGGGGACCGCTTCTCCGGCGAGGCGCGGCGCATTTTGGAACGGGACGGCGGGCACGTCGTCGTCGACCACGCCGAGTACCTGTTCGCGCTGTTCGGCCTGGTCGAGTCCGACGGCCGGGACCTGGAGGCCGCCGCACGCTCGGCCCTCCGCATCCGTCGCGTCTCGCGCGAGATCGCCGACCAGCGCGGCCGGCGCATCGGCGTCGCGGTGCGCGCGGTCCGCGTCGTGGTCGACGCCGAGGGCCGCCTTCAGGAGGATGAGGGCTACCGGCAGCTCGTCCTGGGCATGCGCGATCAGGCGGCGCGGTGCCCCGGCGTCGTGACCTTCGACCGCCGCACCTGCCGCCACCTGGCCGACGCCTTCCGCTTCGAGGAGGCCTCGCACGTCGTCGCGGGCGCTTCTCCCGACTGGGTCGTCGTGCACGACGAGCGGCCGGTCGCGGTGGTCACGGTGCCCACGGTCGGCCGCCGCGACGCGATCAAGGCCGTCGCCGAGCACCTCACGGCCGCCTCCGGCGGCAACGGACGCATCGTCGCTCTCATCGGCGAGGCGGGGATCGGCAAGAGCCGTCTGCTCCAGGAGATCTCGCACCGGCTGCGCAACCGCTACGAGGCGTTCTGGTACGAGGCGCGCTGTTCGCGCCAGCAGGCCAACGTCCCCTACTCCGCTCTCGCCTCGCTCGTCCGCGCCATCGTCGGCGCCGACGAGACCGATCCGGCGCCGCTGCTGCGCGAGCGCCTCAAGCGGCTGCGCGAGCTGGGTTGCGGGCACGACGAGGTCGAGGCCGTCGCGTCGGCCGTCGGCCTCGAGTCCGCCACGACGCTCGGACCGCAGGACCTCGCGCGCATGCTCCGCGGCGCCGTCGCCCGCATCGTCTCCGCGCTCGCCTCCGAGCGGGTCACGATCCTCGTCGTCGAAGGCGCCGCCTGGATCGACCCCGACACCATCGCCGCCCTCGACTCGCTGGTCCGCCAGGTCGGCCGGGTGCGCCTGCTCCTGTTCCTCACGGCTCGTCCCGACGGCGTCTTCCCCTGGCGCGACCTGCCCCAGTACCGGGAAATCACGCTCGGCCCGCTGGCCGAGGCCGACGCCCAGCGCCTCGTCCTGGCGCGGCTCGGCCAGCCCAAGGACCCGCCCTGGCAGCTCCTGCAGGACGTCACGCACAAGTCGGGCGGCAACCCGCTGTTCATCGAGGAGTACCTGAAGGGGCTGGAGGCGTCGGGGGCGCTGGAGCGCGTCGACGGCACGGTCGTCTACAAGCCGGAGGCGGCGGCGACGGAGGTGCCCAAGACCCTGCGCGGCATCGTCACGGCCCGCCTCTCGCAGCTCGGGGTCGAGGCGCGCAGCGTGCTGCGGGTCGCCGCGGTCGTCGGCCTGCGCTTCCACGTCGACCTCCTGGCGCAGGTGATGGGCATGCGCTCCGCGGCGCTGTACCCGTATCTCGCGGAGTTCGAGAACCACGGCGTCCTGACGCGCGCCTCGCTCGTCGAGTACGCATTCGCCCACGACCTGACGCGCGACGTGATCTACGACTCCCTCACCTTCGCCAACCGGCGCGAGCTGCACCTGCGCGTGGCGCAGGCGGTGGAGTCGCTCTACGCCGACCGGCTGCCGGAGTTCTACGAGGTGCTGGCGCACCACTACCGCGAGAGCGCCGACCGCGAGAAGGCGATCACGTACCTGATGAAGAACGGCGACCGCCTGGCGAGGGAGTACTCGCCGGAGGCGGCGTTGCAGAACTACCTGCGGGCCATCGACCTCATGCGCAACGCCCCGCAGCCCGACAACCGCTCGATCCTCTCCGCCTACCAACGCGTGGGCGAGCTGGCCCTCGCGGCCGGCCGCGCCGACCTCGGCTTCGAGAAGATGCGGCTGGCCGCCGACCTCGCCGAGGAGCTGGGCGACCGTCGCGCGCTCGTCGTCGCCGTCACGCTCATCGGCCGCCTGGCCACCAAGGCCAACCGTTTCGGCGAGGCGCTGCGTCACCTGACGCGCGCGCTCGAGCTGTCCGAGGGCCTGACCGACCAGACCCTGCGTCGCGACATCCTCGGCGCCATGGGCCAGACGCTGGCGCGCAACGCCGAGCACGTCCAGGCGGAGCAGTACCTGTCCGAGGCGATCGAGCTGGCGCGGGCGACGGGAGACGAGGTGACCGAGGCGAACCTCTGCCTGGCCATCGGACACGCCCAGGCCGCGCGCGGCGCGCGCGACCTCGCGCTGGACTCGCTCACCCGCGCCGAGAAGATCATCCAGGCCCGGGGCGACATGTTCGCCCTGGCCGAGCTGCACAAGGACGCCGGGCTGATCCACTTCATGCTCCGCGACTACGACGCCGCCGTGGTGGCCACCGAGGTCGCCTACGAAATCGCGAAGAGCTACGACTTCCCCTACGTCCGCGCCGTCTGCGCCCACAACATCGGCGACGTCCAGGTCCGTCGCAACAACCTGGCCAAGGCCTTCACCTACTTCTACTCCTCGCTGCAGATCTGCGAGCACCACGGCTTCGAGAAGCTCCGGTCGCTCAACCTCATGTTCGTCGGCTACATCGACGCCATCCGCCTGCGCTCCGACGCGGGCATCCGGCAGATCCTCGACGGCCTGCGCTTCGCCGAGGAGAAGCACTACGTCTGGGACATGATCCAGGGCAAGTACCTGCTCGGCCAGGCGCTCTACGACCTGAACCGCCTGTCCGAGGCCAAGAAGGCCCTGGAGGAGGCGGTCCGCCTGGGACGGACGACCGGCAACCGGGTCTACGTCGACGAGTGCGAGGAGCTGCTTTCGGCGATCGCCGCGATCGAGCTGGTCACGACCGGCGACAACCATTCGACCTCGAGCGAACCGCCGGGCGTGCCGCCGCCGTCCAGCGACCCACCGCCTCCGCCGGGCAAGCCGTAGGGGATTCCGGAGTTCGCGCAAAGGACGCCAAGGAACGCAAAGGACGCCAAGGGAGGCTTCGAATTCGGTCATGTCGTCCGGGCGAAAAACGAAAACCGCAAGACGTAGAACGACGCCCTTCTGCCTCGCCGTGGGCGGCTTCGATCCCTCCGGCGGCGCCGGGGTGCTCGCGGATGCCGCCGCGATGCTGGCGGCGGGGGCGCGCCCGCTGGCGGCGGTGACGACGCTCACGGTGCAGACGCACGCGGAGTTCCGCGGCGGGCGGCCGGTCGAGCCGCGGCTGCTCGACCGGCAACTCGCGATGCTGCTGGAGGCCTACCGGCCGGCGGCGGCGAAGACGGGGGCGTTGCCGGAGGCGGCGCACGTGCGAACGGTCGCGCGGCGGCTGGGCGGGAAGGTCGCGCGGCTGGTGGTCGACCCGGTGCTCGGCGCGACGCGGGGGCCGGGGCTGGTGGGGCGCGCGGTCGCGCGGGAGATCCTGCGCCGGCTGCTGCCTCACGCGACGCTCGTGACGCCGAACGTGGCCGAGGCGTCGGCATTGACGGGGCGGCGGGTCCGCAGCCCGCACGACGCCGAGCGCGCGGCCTTCTCGTTGCTGGACGCCGGCGCCGGGGCGGTGCTGGTGAAGGGCGGCGGGGGTCCGGACGGAACGCACCTGTTCGTCACGCGCGCCGGCACCTGGGCGCTGCCCGCCGGACCGCGGCGGACCCTGGCGACGCACGGAGGAGGGTGCACGCTCGCGTCGGCGATTGCCGCGGGCCTGGCGGCGGGGCTGCCGCTGGAGGAGGCGCTCGTGCACGCCCAGCGGCTGGTGGTGCTGTTCTTCGAGCTGGCGTCGAAGCGCCGGGGGCCCTGGGGCCCGGATCCGCTCGGCGCGTTGGGGGATGCCGCGGGGGCCTCGTTCGCGCTAGAATAGGGACATGGGTGGGGCGTATCCGCTGCTGGACGTCGATCCGAAGAGTCCGCCGCAGGATTTCTCGATCGAGATTCCGCTGCCGATGCTGGGCGCGGATCCGGCCGAGAAGGACCTGACGCCGCGGGTGGCGTACCTCTTCTCGCGCATCGACGGGAACACGTCGCTGGGCGAGCTGCTGGACTCGCTGCCCATGCCGCCGAAGGCGCTCTTCGAATCGTTGCTGCTGCTGCACGCCGAGGGGTTGGTCGGGTTCAGCGAGGAGTTCGAGGGGAAATACCTCAAGGCGCGGCCTCCGGTCCGCACGTCCGTCGCGCCGGGCGCCACGCCGCCCGGCCAATCCGCGATTTCCGCCGGCGCACGGGCGACCGCCGCTCCGGAGCCGGTCAGCTTCACTCCGCCGCGGTCCACGCCCCTGCGCGTGACCCCGGCGCAGGTCACGGTCGCTCCGGACGCGGGGCGGGCCGCGACGTTCACGATTGCGCCCTCGTCGTCCCCGTCGTCGCCGCCCGCTTCGTCGGCGGCGTCGGCGAAGCCGCCGCCGATGGCGCGGCCGTTGTCGGTGGAACGGACCGGTGAGCTGGCGGCGCGCCCGCTGGCGCGGCTGGCGCGGCACCTGGGCGAGGCGCGCTATTCGGGGGTCGTGACGCTCAAGCGCGCCAAGGCGACCAAGCATGTCCAATTCTTCGGCGGGGACCCGACCTACGCGGACTCCGACGTTCCGGACGAGGAAGTCGGGATCCTGATGCACAAGCGCGGCAAGATCGACGACCGGCGGCTGGCCGACTACCAGGCGGCGCGCAAGGCCGGCAAGACGCCGATGGCCGCGCTGATGGAGCTGGGTGCGGTGACCCCGGCCGACGCGCCACGCGCCGATCGCTGGCGCGCGCAGGCGGTCCTCTTCGACGCCCTGCTGTGGCGCGAGGGGACCTACGAGCTCGGCGAGCCCGGGAAGATCCCCGCCGACGCGCCCCGCTACGACCTGGGACTGCCGACGCTGGTGGTCAAGGCCTGGCGCGAGGCGCCGTTCGACGACAAGCGGAAGAAGTACTTCGAGGAGCACCGCAACTGGTATCTCGTCCCGTCCGCCGTCACGCCCGAGACGATCGCGCGGATGAAGCTCAACCCGAAGGAGGAGCGTCTGTTCAACGCCATCCAGGAGCAGACGCGGCGCATCCGCGACATCTTCGAGCTGACCTCGCTGTTCATCAACGAGACCTACCGTTTCATCGACGGCCTCCTGGCCATGGGTCTGGCCGAGCTGTCCGAGAAGAACCCGACGGAGGCCGGGCCGGTCGACGCGAAGGACATCCCCGAGCAGTTCCAGTGCATCCAAATGGGGAACTACTTCGAGCGCCTGTCGGCGCATCCGATCTCGACCGACCAGGACATCGAGGACGCGCTGGCACGGGTGACGGCGCGCTATCATCCGCGCTACTACTCCAACCTGCGGCCGGCGACCAAGGCGACGCTCGAGAAGATGATGGTCCTGATCACCGAGGCGTACGAGCATCTCAAGGACGCGAAGCGGCGCAAGGAGTATCGGAACAAGACCTACGACCGCCCGCGGCTGGAGTACTTCTCCGACATCCAATTCCGCAAGGGCGAGATCTTCCTCTTCTGGCGCGACGACCCGAAGACGGCGTTCGCGATCTTCGAGTCGTCGTGGGAGATGTGTCCCGACATCCCGCTCTACGCGGTGTCGTACGCGCTGGCGGCCATCCGCGCGCACCCGGGGGACCGGAAGAGGGCGGCCGAGGCCAAGGCGGTGCTGGACCGCGCGCTGGCGCGCCAGGATCTCGCGGCGAAGGTCGTGGTGATCGGGGCGGCGGCCGTCCGCGCCCTGGGCGACGTCGGCCGTTCCGAGCTGCTCTGCCGGCAGGCTCTCAAGGTGTCAGGCAACGCCCCCGAGATCGTCCACCTGGTCGAACAGGTCCGCAAGCAGGGGCAACCGGGGGGACTCGGCGGGGCGTAGGCGAGCGCCTACTTCGCGCCGCCCGGCTTGCGCTGGAGGAGCTGGCGGGCGCCGTTGGTCAGGGCCTGGGGGACGTTCTTGCTGCTCGTGAGCGCCCGGAGGTCGCCCTGGCGCAGATGGGTGAGGAACCGCAGCGACTGCGCGATCGGGGTCTTGGGGTTGTTCACCAGGTTGACCTTCACGAGGTAGGTCTTGGTCCACTCGCGGTTGTCCGCGATGAAGCGGATGACGTCCTCGGAGACGGAGCGGCTCTGCGAGATGACGCCGACCTCCTGGTCGGTGACGGCGGGGCTCTTGATCGCGGCCATGGCGACGAGCTTGTTCGGGTCGCGGATGAGCAGCGCGCGGTGACCGGCGTTGCCGAGGAGGGCGAGGCGGATCTTCTGGCTGACGGTCATGCGCGAGACGTCGAAGCCGAGTCGCTTCTCATCGGTCTCGCCTGCCGGCTTGGGCGCCGGCGCGTTGGGGTTGTCGAAGTCGGAGAACTCGCCGCCGCCCTCGCCGAACAGCCCGCCGCCGTCGTCGAGGTCGAAGGAGCTGCCGCCCAGGCCGAGGGCGGAGGTGAAGAGCGTGTCGTCGGGCGTGGCCTCGCCGCCCGGCTCGCCCTCGAGGATCACCTGGCCCTCGATGGCGGCGACGATCTCGCGGAAGGCGGGGATCGCCTCGAGAGTGAGGCCGTTGCGGACGGCCAGCTCGATCACGCGGTCGACGGTGGACATGCGCGCGCGGCGGTTGAGGTACAGGGCCTCGATGATCTGCGGGCAGCGCAGGAGGCGCACCTCGTTACCCGCGATCAGCTCGACGATCGACTCCGAGACGTTGGAGGCCAGTCGCGCGACGGTTTCGTCAGCCACGCGCGCGTTGCGCAGGATCTCCTGGACCAGCTCGTCGCGGCGCTGGAAGAGGTCGGCGGTGTAATCGAGGACACGGGGGTCGAGGTCGCCGGAGAGGGCGGAGCGGGCGACGTCGGGCGGGAGGCCGGCCAGCGAGTCCTTCGCGGCGGTGGACAGCGCGGGGACCGGGTCGTGGGCGAGCATGTACAGCACCGTGACCAGGTCGCCGGGGCGGGCCATCGGCATCATGCCGCGCGCGGCCATGAGCTTGGCCGGTCCGGGCGCGGCGGGGCCGCAGACGCGCGCGATCTCGGGCGCCAGCTCCTCGAGCGGGATGGGATGTTCCATGGGGGCTATTGTACTGCTACGGGCAGGTCGGCGTATCGCAACAGATGCAGGAGTCGTCGCTGCGGGCGGAGTCGAAGCCGCAGAACGACGAGGCGTGGCCGGAGCAGGCGGCGGCGCAGTCGACCTTGCGGACCTGGCCGTCGAGGCAGACGCGCAGGGTCCGCGTGTCGAAGCAGAGCTGGTTCCCCTCGTTCTCGCACGCCGCGCCGACCCCGGTCGCGTCGTCGTACGTCCAGACCTCGTCGGGAGCGCAGAAGCACGTCTCGTCCCCGGTCTGCGAGTTGAGCCCGCACGAGCCGACCTCGAAGCCGAGGTACTTGCACTCGACCCAGCAGTCGCGCTCGAACCAGTGCCCGTGGGAGCAGTACAGCGCGACCGTCGGCGTGCGGCATTGCTCGTCGCCGTTGTCCGCGCACGTCTCTCCCGGCTGCACCGCGTCGAAGTCGCACGCGCAGACGGCGAGGCAGGCAATCGCAAGATACACGAGGGAACGGCACTCGCTGAGGCGGTTGGACACGAGGATCACCTATGCCGGGCCGGCGCCCGGTCGAACGAAGCCCGCCCTATGGATGGCAGACGGCAGTGCCGGTGCACCCGCCGATGTTCAGAACAGCCCCGCAGAAGCTCGGGTTGTCGCTGCACATGCACCGCGCGTCCTGGCAGCCCGTGATCTCGCCGCACGCCGCGTAGGCCGTGCCGGTGCCGTAGCACCCGCCTTGGGCAGCGGTGTCGGTCAGGCAGTCGACGCTCTGGATGTACCCGGACGGCGAGCACCACCAGGCCGACGTGCGGCTGACGCAGTCCATGTCGCCGGCGTAGTCGCAGGACGCGCCCACGACGCACGTTCCGTTCGACCAGCAAGGTGACGATGTCTCGATGATGCAGCTCGATCCGGCCAACCCCACCACCGCGAGCGCCACGACCATCAGCTTCTTCATTCTGGAGCCCTCCTTTCGGCTGACGTGGAAGCTAGCATCGGCACCCTGCGCGTGCAAGCCCCATCGTCCACGATGCCCGTCCCGGTTCCCGCGCGCCTCGAGGGCGTGAGGGAGGAGTGGGCGGGGCATCTGACGGAGCGCCGCGATACCGCATTCACCGCTCGCGAATCCGCCGCGGCGACCGGGGGTTTCCTCGGCGCGTCCCTCCTCTTCTTCGTGCGCTTCCGCACGGTCCCGAAGATGCGCCGGGAGAAGCGCCGGGATGGAAGACCGGCGTTGCTTGACGTTGGGCACCGCGGGCGGCACGATCCGATCCGTGGACGAGATGCTACCGGCCTTGACCTCGGACTTGCGGCGCGACGACCTGCGGGCGGAGTTCCTGTCCGACCTGCGCCTGACCATCGGCGAGGTCAAGCGCCGCCTCCGGGATGGTCCGGAACGCGAGCGAATCGAGCTGCTCGCCAACATCCTCCGCGAGGCGCGCACCGACGAGGTGTGGGCATTCGCGACGCCCGCCGAAGTGGCGAGCGCGTGGGACCGCCTCGCTCCCCGCCTGGGACGCCGCCGCGCCCACTGGCAGTTCCTGCTGGACGGCTGGAGACGCCTTGGACTCCTCGCGTAGCGGTTTGACGCCGCTGCAACGCCGCCTCCTGGCGGCCCTGCGTCCCGTGTCCTCGCGGTTCGTCCTCTCCGGCGGTGCTGCCCTCGGCGGCTTCCATCTCGGCCATCGCAGGTCGGCGGACGTGGACCTCTTCGTGACGGCACCGGACGACCTCCGCCTCGTCGGCTCGCAGATCGAAAGCGCGAGCCGCCAAGAGGGCTGGCGCGCCGCGATCCGGCAGGACTACCCGTCCTTCCGCCGCTACGCGTTGGAAGATCCGGCCGGCGAGGCCACGCTCATCGACGTGGTCGTTGACACCGCGACTCCCCTGGAAGCCCACAAGCTCGAGGTCGACGGCATCCGCATCGACGGTATCCCGGACCTCGTGGTCAACAAGCTCTGTGCGCTGCTCGGCCGAAGCTCGATCAAGGACCTCGTCGACCTGTATTTCCTCGCCCGGGCCGGAGCGGATCCACTCGACTTCGTGGAGCGAGCGAGAACCAAGGACGGAGGAATGGACCCGGCGGTGCTCGCGCAGGTGCTCGCCGAGACGCCCACGGATCCCTCCCCGCTGGTGCTGTTGCAACCGGTGTCGGAATCGGACCTGCGCGCATTCCGGGACGAATTCGTCGACCGCCTCGTCCGTCTGGCTTGGCCCGCCACCCTCGGTTGATCTCGCCCATTGGCTGCCCTAGACTCCCCGGCGTGCGCAGCGTCTATCTCGACACCAACGTCCCGAGTTTCCTGGTGACGACCCGGGACGATCACGCGTCACAACTGCGCCGGACGATCACGCAGCAATTCTGGTCTGCACACCCCGGACGATTCCGGCTCTTCCTGTCCGAACTCGTGATCGCAGAGCTGTCCGCCGAGGAGTGGCCGGGACGGGAACAGGCGCTGGCCGCGATACGCGGATTGCCGCTGCTACCGATCACCGACGACGTGACCGCGCTGGCCGGTACCTATCTCCGGGCGCGCATCGTACCCGCGTCCGCGGCTCGCGACGCCGTCCACCTCGCTTGCGCCTCCGTCCATGGAGTAAACGTTCTGCTCACGTGGAACGTCCGGCAACTCGCAAACCCGACCAAGGTCGAGCGCCTGAGGGCGGTCAACCTGATCGCGAACGTGGCGACACCGGTGCTTTGCACGCCGGAATCGCTGCTGGAGGATGACGATGGCTGAGCAGACCGACCTCATCGAGCACTTCCGCGTGGTTGGTCAGCGGCTATGGGACGAACACGGCGGCACCATGGAGAGCTTCTGCGCCTGGCTCCGCTCGCTCGAGGCACAGCATCCCGAGCGGATCGACCGGCCCCGCCCGAGGCAGCCGACCGACGAGGAACTCGACGCCATCGTTCGGCTGACCGGCGGGTAGGGCCTGCGGTTCGACCGGTCGTTGACGCTTCCGAATTCCGCGTGCTAGCGTGGCCGTCCGCGTGGGGCTCACGGGGCGCCGGCGTGCGCGTGCGCCGGACGGGGACGATCGGCGATGACTTTCTGCACGTATTGCGGCACGCACAACCCCGAAGGCACGGCGTTCTGCGTCGCCTGCGGCAAGTCTCTCGCCGATCA
>JACQZW010000069.1 GCA_016213675.1 Acidobacteriota bacterium
AGCGGCCGGCCTGTCGGTGTCGCGCAACACCGCGGTCAACGCCTACGACCGCCTGATGAGCGAGGGGTACCTCGAGACGATCGCCCGCTCCGGGGTGTTCGTCAGCTCGTCGATCACCCTGTCGCGCCACTCGACGTGGCCACTGCGCCCGAAGGAGGCGCGCGGCCGCCCGGCGGCCCCCGCCGCGACGCCCGCGGCCCGCCTCCCGCTCGGGGCGCCGCGGCCGTTCCGCCCGAGCCAGCCCGACGTCTCGTTGTTCCCGCTGCTGATCTGGAACCGGATGCGGGCGCGGGCGCTCCGCTTCGAGGGGCGCGGGCTGCTGCACTACCAGGCGCAGTGCGTCGCCGGGCTGCCGGCGCTGCGCCAGAACGTCGCCGCCTACCTCGCCGACCACCGCGGCGTCCACTGCGACTGGCGCCAGGTGGTGATCACCGCCGGCTCGCAGCAGGGGCTGTTCCTCCTCGCCACCCAGCTCCTCGGCGCGCGCGACCGGGTCTACGTCGAGGACCCGGGCTACGTCGAGGCGCGCCTCGCCTGGCGGCGGACCGGCGCGAAGATCGTGCCCGGCCCGGTCGACGAGCAGGGGTTGCGCCTGCCGGCCCGGCAAGGCCGGGTGTCGCTCGTCTACACCACGCCGTCGCGGCAGTTCCCGACCGGCGTGTCGATGTCGCTGCCGCGCCGGCTCGCGCTCATCGACTTCGCGGGCCGGACGAAGGCGTGGGTGATCGAGGACGACTACGACTCCGAGCTACGCTATGGAGCGGCGCCGCTGCCGAGCCTGCAGAGCCTCGACCGCAGCGGGCGGGTCATCTACGTCGGCACCTTCTCGAAGCTGCTCTTCCCGTCGCTGCGCCTCGGCTACGTCGTCGTCCCGGAGCCTCTGCTGGACTCGTTCGTCGAGCTCAAGCACCTGATTGACGACCACCTGCCGCTCGTCGACCAGGCCACCCTCGCCCTGTTCCTCGAGAGCGGCGCGTTCTACTCGCACATCCGGCGCTGCCGCCGGGCCTACGCCGAGCGCCAGGCGCTGTTCCTCAAGCTGTTCGCCGACGCCGACCTGCCGATCGAGTTCCCCCACACCGACGGCGGCATGAACCTGATGGGCCTGCTCCCGGCAGGCGCCGCCGACGCCGCCTGGTCGGCGCGCCTGGACGACGCCGGCTTCGACGTGCCCCCACTGTCCCGCTACGCGGTCAAGGCGACCCGGCCGGGCCTGGTCTTCGGCTTCACGGCGTTCCCGCCGGCGGTCATCCGCGCGGCGTTCGCCCGCATGCGCGACGTGCTCGAGGCCGCCGCCGGCTGACCCCCGCCCGGCCTGCCGCGCGGTCTCGTCAAGCCTGGAGGGACGCGCCCACGGCGTGCCGCCCATCACGGACCCAGGTCCGTCCACTGTTATGGCCCCTGGGGTGCGTGGGCTATCCGCTCCGGGGGGGCGCGCCGGCGCACCTCCCACCCTCCCGCCGGCTACAGCCCCCCGAACCCCCACGCTCGCGGGAGGCAAGCTCCCGCTCGCTCAGCCTGCGCCGAGAACGCTCCGCGAGCGATCGTCGCGTCCGGTGACCCGCTCGCTCGGCAGGGATGGGCCGCGCACCCCAGGGGCGGGCTTTCTCCGCCACCCGCCCGCGCGCCCCCGCTCCTCGTCCACCCACCTGAGAACCGCACGTCATGTCATGAGCTGCAGGGCTCGTGGGGCGCGCGCGCCGCGCGCGCGTTTCCGGGAGCACGGTCGCGGGCTTGACGCAGCGTGCAACTGGCTGGAGAATCGCAAGAACGTTTCATCTGGACAGCTAGGGAACCTGCGGGAGGGGCGCGATGAGACTTGCATGCGTTGGTGCGAGCGCTGTCGCTCTGCTGGCGTCGCTGTCGTCGGTCGAGGGCCAGGTCAGGAAGTGCCCCGCCACCGGGATCAGGTGCGAGAAGACGACGGGAGCCGACCCGGGCACCTGGCTGCCGCTGTGCGTCGGGACGAAGTGGCAGTACCGGAAGACCTACGGGAGTGTCACCGACAACCCAGGCCTGATCGCCCGGGTCCGCTGGGTCAGCGCCGAGGAGGTCGTCTCGCGGACGCCCTGCCGAGGTGGTGTCGTGGTGCGCATCGACGCCTCGCCGCAGAACGTGCAGCGCGAGTACCCGTCCGGGATCAGCGCCGACTACCGCGAGTGGTTCGACGCCAACGTCGGCACGGCCGGGACCCACGGGTACTTCGTGCGCGGCAGCGCGGTGTACGACTTCTCGCCGGCCTCGTGGGACGATCCCTGCGCGGAGCTGACGGAGGCGAGGTTGGCGGAGCTCGACGAGCGGGAGCCGGCGTTCTTCTTCCCCCTCGAGGACGGCTCGAAGTGGTCCGACCGTCGGCGTGAGGAAGCTGACGTCGCGGCGATCTGCGCGGCCTCGCGGGGTGAGGCCGAGGTCCGGGGCCCACGGTTCCACTACTGGGAGGTGGATGGCCGGGACAGCCTCGACCTGCCCTGGCGTCGGGTCCGCGGTGCGTGGCACCTCAGGTTCTTCTCGGTCGGGGGAGCGCCCCACCGGTGGTTCGTGCGCAACGTGGGCGTCGTCAAGGAGTCGTTCTCGCGCCGCGGTTCGTACCTCGAGCACTCGTCGGAACTGCTGGCCTTCAAGCCCGGCCCCGGCTGCCGGTAGGTGCCCCGACCCCGGCACCGCGTCCGCACGCCCGGACGGAGCCCGATGCCAGGCTGTTCCCACCCAACGTGACCGTGGCCTGGTGTTCCGCGCTCCGGCGCACGTGTGCTGCAACGAAGGACGTGCGCCGAAACGAAGGCCCGCTTCGTTGACATCGCTGTGGCTGCATGGTGGAGTCCGGCGACCGGGGCCGCCGCCTCGGCAAGGAGGCCGCACGCCATGGATGTCCTTGCTGCCATCGGAAACACGTCGCTGGTCCGGCTTCGCAAGGTCGTGCCGCCGGGGTGCGCGGACGTGTTCGTCAAGCTCGAGTGGGAGAACCCGACCGGCAGCATGAAGGACCGCATGGCGCTCGCGGTGATCCAGCGGGCGGAGGCGGACGGCCGGCTGAAGCCCGGCGACACCGTCGTCGAGTACACCGGCGGCAGCACCGGGGCGTCGCTCGCGCTGGTCTGCGCCGCCCGCGGCTACCGGCTGCGGATCGTCACCTCCGAGGCGTTCAGTCAGGAGAAGCGCGACCAGATGGCGGCGCTCGGGGCGGAGCTGACGCTGGTCCCGAGCGAGGGCGGCCGCACCACCAAGAAGCTGATCCTCGACATGATCGAGGCTGCGCGGGCGATGGCCAGCGAGCCGCACACCTACTGGACCGACCAGCTCAACAACCGCGACAGCATCGCCGGGTACGAGGCGCTCGGCGAGGAGATTTGGGCCCAGACGGAAGGGCGGGTCGACGCGTTCGCGCACTGCGTGGGCACCGGCGCCTCGTCGCGCGGGGTCGCCACCGCGCTGAAGCGCCGCCGGCAGGACGTCCGCCTCGTCGTCGTCGAGCCCGCGGAGTCGGCGGTGCTCTCGGGAGGGCCGCCGGGACCGCACAAGATCGAGGGGGTCGGGATCGGCTACCTGCCGCCGCTCTACGAGCGGTCGCTGGTCGACGAGATCGCCGCCGTCGCGACCGACGACGCGAAGGCGATGACGCGGCGCCTCGCCCGCGAGGAGGCGCTCTTCGCGGGGACGTCCTCCGGCGCGAACGTCGTCGCCGCGCTCCGGGTCGCGGCGCGCCTCGGGCCGGGCGCCACGGTCGTCACGCTGATGTGCGACTCCGGCCTGAAGTACCTGAGCACCGACGTCTACCGCCGGACGTAGCCCGTCTGCACGCATCGGCGTCGGACCGGTCAGGAGCCCGGGAGCACGGGCGACGGCCTCCCGCCCCGGCCGATCCGTCGCCGGATGCGGGTCATCGGCCAGCCGCTCGCGCCGGTTCGACGTCGGTCGGCCAGTGCGGTTTCCCGACCAGCGCGAAGGCCATGACGATGGCGGTGACGACGTTGATGGCGAACAGCAAGGTGACGGCCTGCTCGTAGTGGGAGAAGCCGAGTTCGGGGAGGGCGTTGCCCGAGGTGTGGAGGAGCAGGGGGGCGAGGAGGCTGCCGCGGGTGCGCAGGAAGAAGAAGGTGAAGATGATCGTCAGCGGCCAGGTCCACGCGAACCGCGCGAGGAGCGCGCCGGGGCCCTGCACGCCGAAGCCGTAGCGGAGGTCGATCGGCGCGTGCCACAGCGCCCAGGCGATGGCGAGGAGGAAGCTCGCCGCGAGCGGGCCGTGGCGGCGGAGCAGGCGCAGCAGCGCAAAGCCGCGCCAGCCGAGCTCCTCGCCGAGCGAGCCGCCGAACAGCAGGTTGAAGCACCACACGGCGGCGAGGGCCGCCAGGGCGCCGGCGCCGCGCTCCTGGACCAGGGCGACGGTGAAGCCGCCCTCGCCAGGGCCGCTGACCGCCCAGGCGAGCAGGAACGCCGCCGGCATGTAGAGCGCGGCCGCGAGCAGCCAGCCGAACGGCACCGGCCCGACGGGGGCGTCGCTGCCGGGGTGGACATAGCGCCGGTTCGCGGTCGAGAAGAACGCCAGAACGCCGACTGCGCTCGCCACCACGAGCACGGCGCGGAGCGGGTCGAGGGCGAGGATCTTCGGCGCCGCGGCGCGTGCGACGAACGCCCCGCCCGCCGTCGCCGGGACGAAGACGGCGAGGGTGACGAGGACGCTGCTGCGGCGGAAGCGCGGGCCGGTGAACGCCGAAACCAGCAGCGCCGACAGTGCCGGGGCGAAGACGCCGATCTGCGCGACGAGCCAGCGGCCGTCGAGGGTCGAGCGGGGCGATGGGCCGGCGAGCACGCCGGAGGCGAACCACAGCACCCAGGCGACGGCGAAGGTGAGGCCGTAGAACGCCCACAGCGGGCGGTCGGGACGGCACTCCTCCGGGGGGGCGGAGGACACGACGGTCCCGTCAGACCAGCGCGTCGGCGGCCCAGCCGGAGCGGGCGATGGTGATCTCGGTCATCCGGGCGGTGCCGAGGCCGTAGCGGCGGTCGGCCATCGCGACGCAGGTCGGCGGCGGCGACAGCGGCCACGACTCGCCGCGCATCGCCTCGCGCTTGGCCTGGATGATCTTCAGGGCCACGGCCTCGACGGCGACCGGGTCGGTGCCGGCGAGCAGGCCCTTGTAGTCCCACAGGTAGCGCGGGTCGACCTGCGGGCCCTTGTCGCACAGCGGCCGCAGGGCGTCGACGAGCACGAGGCGGGTCTTGCCCTTGACCTGGGGGAGCAGCCAGATCTCGCCGAGCCGGTCGCTGTCCTCGTCGTGGTAGTGCGAGGGGTGGCCCGAGTACATGATGTAGTTCTTCAGCACGGTACCGATCCCGGTCAGCCAGTGCGCCTTGAGGGCGGGCAGGCAGACGAGCGCCGTACACGCCGCGGCCCTGTCGACGTCGCCCTGGGCGTGGCGGATGTTGCCGTCCGGGACGCCCGCGTCGACGAGCGCCGCGCGCACGGCGGCGACGACCTCGGCGTGGGTCGGGTTGAGGTGCGGGGTCGGCACCAGGCCGACGACGTCGGTCGGTTTGAACAGCGTCCGCCAGGCCTCGCGCGCGGTCGGCGCCCCGGTCACGCGCATCGCGGTGGCGGCGAGCATCTCGGCGAGCACGGCCTCGTTCACCGCGTGGGCGGCGTCGAGGGCGCGCTCGTCGCGCACCAGCACGACCGTCGAGGCGCGCGGCGTCGCCACGGCCTGTTCGGCCCACGCCGCGCCGGCGACCGAGACGCCGACGGCGGCGCCGGCGCCGGCTCGCACGAAGTCCCGTCTGGTCAGCACGTGGTGCTTTTCACTCATGGGTTGCCTCCGCTGTCTGCAGGGCTGCGAGGCCGGCGGCGAGGAATGCCGTCGCGGTCGCGCGGTCGGGACACTCGAGGGCGATGGCGACCGCGCGGTCTGCCCGCCGCGCGCCCGCCCAGCCGTCCTCGATGGGGGTCACGATGGTGCCGGCGGCCGCGGCGCCGGCGGGCGCCTCGGGCAGGTACGCCGCGCGAAAGCCGTCGAACGCCCGCCGGGCCCGGTCGGCGTCGGGGTAGGCGACGAGGACGACGCGCACCCGGTTGGCGTCGGACGCCGCGGCGGGCCGGTCGTAGCGCGCGGTGACCGCGTCGACCTCGGGGCCGAGGTCGAGGATGTTCTGCCGGCTCAGGAAGTACGCCGAGTTGAGCACGAGGTGGGAGCGCAGGAAGCAGGCGCTGTCGCGGCGCAGCGCGTGGCCTGCGCCGACGGTCGGCGGCAGCGCCGCCACGAGTCGCGGCGCCGGCGCCGGGTCGCGCCCGGCCGCGATCGCCCGGCCGAGGGCGAGCACCGCCTCGCGGGCGGCGGGCGTCTCGCGCGTCGCCATGACCCGGGCGTAGGTGTCGCCGGCCGCGAGGCGGAGCAAGCCGGCGCCGTAGAGCGCGCGCGGGCGGTCGTCCGGCGGCTTCCCGCCGAGGACGACCGGTTCGCCGCCCCAGTCGCCGGAGAGCAGCCCGAAGGCGTCGTCGGCGCCGCGCATCCGGTAGAGCTCGACGAGGATGTCGTCGCCTTCGCCGGCGCGGTACTCGACGACCTCGAGGTGGTCGAAGCGGTACGCGAGGTAGAGCTCTCCGGCGCCGTCCATGTAGTCGAAGATGGCGGCGGGCTCGACCAGCCGCGCACCTTCGATGCGGCGAAACGTACCGGCGGCCTCGGGCAGCCTGGCGGCCGCGGTCTCTCGTGCGGTCGCCAGGCTGGAGGAGGCGGACGCGGGATTCACGTGGGACATCGGCCACTCCCTGGGCATGGGCATGGGTGCCGCCACCAACCCGAGGACAACCGCGAGTCTCCGCGTCAGTCGACCCTTCTCACGCCGGAGCGACTCGCGCACGACAGCCGTCGGTGACGCCACCATCTCCCCAATGCTACGCGCCGGTACCATCCGGGTCCACGAGGTGCGCTATCCGGGTTCCGTTTACCTGCCTGGACGGTCCACCGGCGGCTCCCGGTGGTCTGCCGTGGCCGGCCGTCGCAGCTCGTCCCGGACCGCGCGCCCGAACCTCTCGATGGTGAAGGGCTTCAACACCGCCTCGCCCGCTCCCATGACCTGCGTCGCCCGGATGTCATCCGTTTCGGCGTAGCCGCTGGCGATGATGGCCCGCTGACCCGGGCGCCGGCGCAGGATGGCGGCGTAGGTCTCGCGACCCCCCAGGGGCTCCATGACCATGTCGAGGACCACGAGCGCGAAGCTCTCGCGTTCGACCAGCGCGACCGCCTCCTCGCCCGAGGCGGCGACGGTGACGCGGTAGCCCAGACGGGTCAGTAGCTCGGACGCGATGTCTCGCTGGCCTTGCTCGTCGTCGACGACCAGAACGTGCTCGCCGCGTCCGAGGAGCTCCTCGACGGACATGGGAGGCAGGGCGCCGGAGATGTGCTCCCGACACGCCGGGAAGTAGAGCTCGAACGTCGTTCCGCCCGGACCGCTCCGGACGTCGATGAACCCGCCGTTGCCCTTGACGGTGTGCCAGACCACCGTGAGGCCCAGACCGGTGCCGGTCCGGCCCAGGATCTTCTTGGTGAAGAAGGGCTCGAAGATCCGCTCGAGATCGGCGTCGGAGATTCCACCGCCGGTGTCCTCGACCCGCAACACGACGTACTCGCCGGGCGGCACCGCCTCGTAGCCGGCCAGGGTCCGCTCCAGGAAACGGTTCTCGGTCTGCACCGTCACCCGCCCGACCTCCTTGATCGCCTCGACCGCATTGGCCACCAGGTTCATCACGGTCTTACCGAGCTGCGCCCTGGAACACCGCACGTTGAACGTGGCCGAATCCAGGGTGGCGCGCACCGTCACGCCCGGAACCCGGTCGGTCTGTGCACGGTGCTCGGGGGACTGCAGGAACGTCTCGACGATCTCGTTCAGGCTGACGATCTCGCTTTCCCCGCGTCCGCCTCGTGACGCGGCGAGGAGGTCGGCCACGACCGCGGCGGCTCGCTGGCCGGACTCCTTGATGGCCGCCACCCGGCGGCGCAGGGGACTGTCCGGCGGCAGCTCGAGGAGCATCAGGTCGGGGTACATGACGAGGCCGGAGAGGATGTTGTTGAGGTCATGGGCGACACCGCCGGCGAGCAGACCGAGCGCCTCCATGTTGCGTGAGCGGAGCAATTGCTCCTGCAGCTCGCGCTTTTCCGACTCGACCTGCCGCCGGGCCTCGATCATGGTATTGGCGGAACGCGCCAGGCCGACGAACTCCGCGAAGTGGAGCTCCTTCTCGTCGATGGTGCTGGACCGGGTGGCTGCCTGTTCGAAGAACGTCGAAAAGGCATCGAGGCTGCGCCGCGCACGCCGGGAGAAGAGGTTGGCCACCACGATGATGACCACCCCGAGCCCGAGCACGATGCCGGCGATCTCCAGGACGCGCCCTCGAACCGCATTCTGGAGCGCCACCCGCCGGGCTGCGATGACCTCCTCGATCTCGTCCAGGTACGCACCGGCGCCGACCATCCAGCCCCAGGCCGGATACCCCTTGACGTACGAGATCTTGCGAGCCGGCTCGGCACGGGTGAGGCGGTTCCAGGTGTAGGTGATGTAGTCGCCCTCCGGCTTCTTGGACGCTCGCCGCTCCTCCTGCACGACCTTGACGCCGTTCGGGTCGGTGACCTCCCAGAGGCTGGTGGGAGTGGTGACGCGGCGGCCGTCGGTGATCAGGGCGTCGCCCGCGTAGGTGTTGACGAAGACATAGCCCTCGGCGCCGAAGCGCACGCGGGAGATGCGGTCGAGCAGCTCCTCCTGGAGGTCGCGTTCGTGGTCGTCGAGGTACTCGCCGGTCCCGAAGTACCAGTCGAACGGCTCGAACCGCTTCACGAAGGTGATCTTCGGGTAGACCATCTCGGGCGACGCCGTCGGCTTGCGCCAGTAGTCGAAGACGAACCCCTCCGGCAGCTTCCGCAGCAGCCCGATCTCGTCGCGGACGACGTAGTTTCCCTTGGCGTCCTGCAGGCCCAGGAGGTCCTGGTCCTCGAACTCGGGGGCGACCGGGTAGAGCTTCTCGACTCCCTGCATGGTCACCGCGAAGATGTACCCCCGGCCGCCGTTGAAGCGGATCGGGCGCAGGGCTTCCTTGACGAGACGCTCGATCTCGCTCGGACTCCGTCTGCTTCGTTCGAGCTCGTAGAGGTGGGACGCGATCGCATGCGCCTCGTTCACCCGGCTCCTGAGCGAGGCCCGCAGGACCTCGTCCGACTTCGAACGACGGTACTCGATGTAGTCGAGGACCTTCAGCACCTCGTTGCGGATCTCCGCCTTGTGCTCGTCGAGGAACTGCTGGCGCAACGCGCTGGACTCGCGGGCGAACCTCCTGTACTCCTCGGTCAACCACAGGTAGCCGAGGATCGCCACCGCACAGCCGGCCACCAGCGCCATCGCGACCAGGAATGCGGTCGAGATGGACACCGATCGGCGGATCCGAACGTCTCGCACGGTCGCCCCGCTCCTTCAGGTCGACAAGTCCTGCATCGTCGGCGTCAGTCTCGTCATGCCCCGGCGGACACCTAGAGGTGCCAGAGGAACATCACCTGGGGGAGTGACTCGTCCACTCCCTCCAGACCGTACGTGTTGTGCCAATACTGGTACTCGATACCGGCGAAGAACATTCCTGCGCTGCCCCACAGCTTCCCGAGATCGACCAGCAGCTCGGGCTGGGCCAGCAGTTGCCGTTCCCGTACGCCTTCGGCTCCGATTAGGTCGACGAAGCCGCGAAAGCGGAGGCCGAGGCCGGCCAGGGTGAAGGGCAGCTCCCAGGCGGGCGTGAGGATGTAGGTCACATCGCTGTCGCTGCGGTCGTCGTAGGCCATCACGTCGAGGTCGAGGAACGAGAATCCGGGGACCTTGAGGTGGAGGGTCACCCCGGCGAGGTAGGCACGGAATCCGTTCCCGGCGTTCAGTGAGGCCGAAAACGAGACGTCCTGCAGCAGGCCCCGTCCCTCGCTGATGATGCCGAGCTTGTTCCAGGACAACCGGCTGTACCACTCCCCGTAGATCTCGGTCCCGCCGCCGAACGGCTCGGTGACGTCGAAGAAGAAGAAGTTGGTGCCCAGGGACCATCCTGACGCGTGCTCGAACGTGAGGATGTCGCGCTCGTCGAGGCCCAGCTCGAACCCGCGCCCGTGCAGGAGCTGGACGTCGGTCGAGCTCCAGTTCTGCGCCGCCGCGGTCGCATCGGCTCCGGCGAGCAGGAGGGCGCAGATCAACGCCCGGCCAACGACCCGACTGGATCCTCTCCAACGTGCCATGGCGACCTCCATCTCGATGCCCGATGATCCCTCAACCTCGCCGGCCTCCGCCATCAATAGGGAAGACCGGCTCATGTCATGAAGCCGAATCAGGATTCATGCTACCCCAGTCGGGAGACCGCGGCGACACCCGGGAGCCACGGGTACGACCCGACGGAACGCGAAGCCGGGGTCGCAGGCAAGCGCCCCTTGTGTTTGGCCCACCGGCGACCGAGTATGATCGTGAGTCGAGCCTCCCCAGGAAGGAACCGGAATGGGTCGCCGCGCGCTCCTCGTCTATCCCGAAATGCCTCCGACCTACTGGAGCATGCGCTACGCGCTGCGCTTCATCGGCAAGAAGGCGAGCTTCCCGCCCCTCGGCCTGCTCACCGTCGCGGCCATGCTCCCGAAGGACTGGGACGTCACCCTGGTCGACATGAACGTGGAGCCGCTTCGCCCGGAGGAGGTGGCCAGCGCCGACGTCGTCCTGACCTCGTCGATGCTCGTGCAGAAGGACTCCTTGGAACGCGTCATCCGGCTGTGCAAGGTGCTCGGCAAGCCGGTGGTGGCGGGCGGGCCGTACCCCACGGCGTCGTTCGACCGCATCGAGGGCGTGGACCACTTCGTCCTCAACGAGGCGGAGGTCACGCTCGCCCCGTTCCTCGCCGACTTCGAGCGCGGACGGGCCCGGCACGTCTACTCCGACCCGGCTCGCCCTGAGCTCGCGGTGACGCCGGCGCCGCGCTTCGACCTCGTCCGCCGCAAGAAGTACTCCTCGATGGCGCTGCAGTTCTCCCGTGGCTGCCCTCACTCGTGCGAGTTTTGCGACATCGTCGAGCTGTTCGGGCACCGGCCGCGCACCAAGACCCCGGCCCAGCTCCTCGCCGAGATGACGATCCTCCACGACGAGGGGTGGCAAGGCTCGCTCTTCGTGGTGGACGACAACTTCATCGGCAACCGACGGGAGGTCAGGGCGCTGCTGCCGCAGATCGCCGCCTGGCAGCGGGCGCGCGACTACCCGTTCACCCTCTTCACCGAGGCGACCATCGACCTCGCCGAGGACGAGCGGCTGATGGACGGCATGGTCGAGGCCGGGTTCAACATGGTGTTCCTGGGCATCGAGACGCCGGACCGCTGCACCCTGCAGTCGGTCGGCAAGACCCAGAACGCGCGCTCCGACATGGTCGCCGCCGTGCGGGCGATCCAGTCCCGCGGGATGGAGGTGTCGGGAGGGTTCGTCCTCGGCTTCGACAGCGACCCGGACGACATCTTCGACCGGCAGATCGGCTTCATCCAGGAGGCCGCGATTCCCACGGCCATGGTCGGCCTGTTGACGGCCCTGCCGAGCACGCGGCTGGGCCGGCGGCTCCTCGCCGAGGGCCGGCTCACCGAGGACTCGACCGGCAACAACACCCACGACCTCAGGCTCAACTTCGTGCCCCGCATGGACGTGCAGAAGCTGCTCGCCGGTTACAAGCGGGTCCTCGCCGAGATCTACAGGCCGGACCGGTACTTCGAGCGCTGCCTCGGCCTGCTCAGGAACCTCAAGGTCCACCGATCGTCGCGCCGCCGGATCAGGCTCACCGAGCTGCGGGCGTTCGTCCTCTCGCTGCTGGTCCAGACGTTCTCACGCTACTCGTGGGCGTACTGGAAGTTCCTCCTCCGCGGCCTGGTCGCCAGGCCGACGATGCTGGCCGAGACCGTGACCATGGCTGTCAAGGGCCATCACTACTTCAAGATGACCCGGAACGTCCTCGAGGTCGATCGCCTCAAGAAGACGCTCGACGAGCTCGTCCGCGCCTTCGAGCAGAGGGTCAGGGACATGTCGACCGGGGATCTCGCGGCCCGGGTCGCCGAGCTGCAGGCCACCAGGGACCGGCTACTGGCCCGGGTCGACGCCCGCTGCCGGCGGATTCACCGGGACTTTCGCGGCTACGCCGAGCAGGCGGTCGCCCACTTCGCGGTGACGATGGACGAGCTGATCGCCCAGCTCGAGGCCGGCCGGCTCCCCACCGCCCCGGTCTGACGGTCGACGAGACCTTCGCCCATGGCGTCATCCTGAACGCCCCTGAGCGAAAGCGAAGGGGAGTGGAGGATCCCGTGGCGCCTGGAGCGCCGCTTTGCGGGTCCGGTTCAGCTTCAGGCGCGACTGTGTCCTTCGTCGGCGCTGTGCGCCTCCTCAAGATGACGGAGCGTCGGCGATGCAGGCTCGTCCGTGCTGCGGTGGATCAGGGGTTGAGGCGCCAGATCGCGGCGTTGAGCGCGGTGGCGAAGCCCACCCAGGCGAGGTAGGGCGCCAGGAGGAGCGCGGCGACGCGGTCGAGCCGCCACCACCACGCCACCAGCGCCACGATGGTGGCGAGGAGCACGACGATGCCGACGAGGCCGAGGGCCGGCGAGCGGAGGCCGAAGAAGAGGAACGACCACGCCGCGTTGAGGACGAGATGCGCGCCGAACAGGGCGAGCGATCGGCGGCCGGTCGCCGTGTGGCGCCAGTCGATCCAGATGCGCGCGGCGGCGACGCCCATCATCGCGTACAGCGTCGTCCAGACCGGGCCGAACAGCCATCCCGGCGGGGTCCAGGCCGGCTTCGCGAGGGTGGCGTACCAGGTCGGGATCGCGGGGGTCGTGGCGAGCGCGCCGAGCACGCCCGCCAGCTCGCAGAGCACGATCGCGATGGCATACGCGCCGACCTTCAGCGCCGGCCGGGTCGCCGCAGCGCCCGACGCCGGGGTGTGCAAGGCGTCGGTCATGGCAGGAGCCAGCGCGCGAAGGCGCGGCCGGCGACGGCGGTCGCGCCGGTGAGGGCCGCGCCCCACGCGAGGTCGACGAGGGTGACGTGGACCGGCCAGTCGCGCAGGGTCGCGAGGTTGGTGAGGTCGTAGGCGGCGTAAGCGCATAGGCCGAGCAGCGCGCCGAGCGCCGCGACCCGGAGGAGCGGCGCACCGCGGTTGGGCATCACGACGAGGACGAGGAGCACCGCGACGTAGAGGAGGTAGAAGGCGCCGGCGGCGCCCCAGCGGACCGTCGGGGCGAGGAGGTGCCCGAGCTCGCGGCGGTAGAGGTCGCGCGCGACGACGCCGAGCCACACCGCGTCCATCGCCAGGAACGTGGCGAGCGTGAGCAGGTAGACCGCAAGTGTCCTGATCGCGTGCATCGTGCCCGCATTTTACAACCCGGCTTCCGCCCCAGGGCCCGAGACGCGGAACTCGGGACCCGGAACTCGGGACCCGGGACCCGGGACGCGGGACCCGCGACCCTGTCCGCCGTTCCCCGTCCCCTTCGTTCTCGTGTGCTACCGTCCGCGCCGGTGAGATCGCGGAACACGACGGTGCGACGCTGCGAGCTGCCGCGGCTGCCGCTCGAGCGCGTCCACGTCGAGGTCACGTCGCTGTGCAACTTCGCCTGCGAGTTCTGTCCCAACCCGAGCCTGATGCGACCCGGCGGGCTGATGGAGCTCGACCTCCTCGCCGAGATCCTCGACGAGGTTGCCGCGTCCGGCGTCGGGCGGCGGGTGTACTTCCACCAGCAGGGCGAGCCGCTGCTCCACCCGGGGCTCGCCGACGCGGTCGCGCATGCGACCTCGCTCAAGCTCGAGACGTCGGTGACCACCAACGGCGCGCTGCTCACCGAAGCGGCCGTCGACCGGCTCGTCGGCGCCGGGCTGACGGAGCTGGTCGTCTCGCTGCAGACCCCGGACGAGGCGTCGTTCGCGATCCGCGGCGCGAAGAACCTGACCTATCCCGCCTTCGAGGAACGGGTCGTCCGCGCGGTGGCGCGGGTCCTTGCGAGCGGGGGGCACACCGACGTCCGCGTCGCCTTCCTGACCAAGCCGCTGCCCCGGTTCACGCTGCCGTTCGTCGGCGGGAGCTGGCGACTCGTGGAGCACACCCGCGAGCTGCGCGCCCTGCTCCTGGCCTGGGCCGAACGCTGGCTCCCGGCGCTGCCTGACGCACCCGCGCCCGCGGCAGTCCGGAGGGCCATCGGCAAGGCCGGCGTACTGCACCGCAACGAGATCCGGCTCCACCCCAGGCTGCTCCTCGAGGCGCGCCCGGTCGGGGCGTGGCCGATGCCCGAGCGGGACTACGGGAGGCCGTGGCGCGAGGCGACCTGGGGCACCTGCCACGGCATCTCCGAGCACATCGCGATCCTCTGGGACGGCTCGTACGCCTTCTGCTGCGCCGACCACAACGGCCGCACCTCGACCGCCCGCTTCCAGGAGCTGTCGCTGCTCGACTACCTCGACTCGGCGCCGGTGCAGGAGGCGCTCGCCGGGTTCCGCCGCCTTCGCCCGACGCATCCGTACTGCCGCCAGTGCCTGGGCGGTCCCCATCCGATCATGGTCTTCGCCAAGTCGGTGGGCTCGGTCGCGTACTTCAAGATCTTCAGTCGCATGCGGCGCGAGAGTCGGGCCTGAGGGCTACCGGAAGCTCGTGCCCCGCGGTCCGCTGACGACGACGTGGGCGCGGCACTCGACCAGCGAGTAGGCGTCGGCCCAGGCCACCACGCCGGTGCGCAGCGTCGCGCTTCCGTCCTCCGGCTGGCGCTCGAAGTAGCCACCGTAGTTGGCCCCCTGGGAGTGGCTCTCGATGATGTCGATCCAGCTCTCCTGCACGGTCCAGCCGTTCTGCAGCGCGAGGTCGTAGGCCGGGTAGGTGTTGGAGTCCCCGAACAGGCACAGCGGCGGGAACCCCAGCGGGTGGCACGACGCGCGGAACGGCCCGCGCTCGATCTCGGCGACCTCCGTGGCCGGGGTGAAGGTGATGCCCCCCTCGACGGCCTCGAGGGCGAGGCGGTTGGCGACCCTGAGAATCCCGCCGGACAGCCGCCCGACCCTGGCGGTGTCAGGCCAGACGGTGGCGACGATGTAGTTGTCGCGCCACTCGGAGGCGTCGAGACGGATCGCGGTGCCGCCGAACTTGAGCTCGAGCCGGACGATCGAGGTGTGGAGGTCGGGCTGGTTGCCGAAGTTCCGCCCCTCGATGACGACCTCGCTGCCGGGCTCGAGCGCGCTCGGGGCGACGGAGTCGATGGCCGGGGTGAGGAGCGTCAGGTCGGGGCCGATTTCGATGGGGTGCAGCGGTCCCGTCTCGCCGCCGGCGAGCTTCACCCAGATCCGCGCCTCGAGGTTGGCCGCCGAGCGGAAGCGGCTCGTGTCGCCGAAGCGGCCGCCGTGGCCGTCGTCGTGGATGTTCGGCGGCACGTCGCGCATGCTCGACCACGGCCGCGCCTCGACGGGGATGCGGACGGTGATCTGCCGGTCGCTCCAGGTCAGGTGCGGGCCGCACTCGATGATCCCGTCCTCGGTCCAGATGACGACGCGCCCCGGGGTGGCTCCGAAGCGACTCCCCACGATCGTCAGCGTCTCGCCGACGACCACCGGCGAGGGGCGGATTCCGTCGATGTGCGCCGCCGTTGCCGGGTCGCCGGCGAAGGGGCTGTTGGCCTGCATCAACCCGCGCCCGGCCGGCCGCAGCGTCGTCCGGGACGGGCTGGCGTTGGCCGTCGCGCGCAAGGCGCTCAGCCGGCGCAACTGGGCCTGCTTCGCGGTGGCCAGCCTCGCCGTGTGTTCCTGTTCGAGCTCGAGGCGCACGTCGGAGACGACCTGCTGCGCGCTCGTGCCCTTGCGCAGCAACGGTGTCGGCGGGTGCGCCCCCAACGGCGGTGGGGTGCGCTTGAACGCGTCGAGCTTGCCGGCCCAGGAGGGCTTGCCCAGCTCCTGCGCGACGAGCTTGAGCTCGGCCTCCGAGAGGTTCGCCTTCTCCAGGAGGGCGGCGGCCTGCGCGCCGGTGGAGGCCTTCTGGAGGTCGGCGAGGAACGCCTCGACGCGGGACGGGCCGGCGGCCGGAGGCGCCGCGGTGCCCGAGGGCGGAGCCCAGGCGAGGATCGTCAGGGCAGTCAGGAGGCAGGCCAGCAGTCGCGAACCGCAACGGGCATCTCGATCGCTCATGGTCGTCGTCTCGCTCTCTCCCTCGGGGGGCCGGACGGTCCCGCACAGCGCGTCCGTGGCTCCAGGAATAGCCCGCGCCCCGGGCGATCGGAATGCCCCGTCCCGACGGCGGCATGTCCGTTCGCGACACGTCGCGGCGTGGAAGCACTGTCATCCAGCCGTGCCGCGGATCGGCCTGGCGGCGTACGGCGAGCGAACGGTTGACGGCAACCGCGACGTCGAGACCACCCGGTGCTGCGGAGCATCCTCGAGTGGATCACCCGAGGCGGCTGCGCCGGAACTACCGGGAGTGGCGTGGTGGGGTGGGGGAGCTGTTCCCCGTCCCCTGTGCCCTGTCCCCCTGCTGCTAAGCGAGCTGCGCGACCTCGCGGAGGAAGTTGCCGCGGGTGTACTCGCGGGAGATCGCCTCGGCGAGGCGCTCGACCTCCCAGAACTCGTTCCACTCCACGCGCAGGACGGGGATCAGCTTGCTGATCTCGCGGAGGAACTCCTCGTAGCCGTCGTGGAGGCGGGTCAGGTACTCGACGGTGATGCCGGTTTCGCAGCCGCGGCTGCGTTCCCGGATCCGCTCCATCGACCGCTCGGGCGTGACGTCGAGGTAGATGATCACGTTGGGCCGGCACATGAAGTTCGACAGGTTGCGAAACAGGTCGACGTAGGTGTCGTAGTCGCGCGGGTCCATGAGGTCCATGTCGCGCAGCGTCTTGGCGAAGATCGCGTCCTCGTAGATCGTACGGTCCTGGACGCCGCCGCGGCCGCGCCAGATGATCTCCTGGTGCTGCTGGAAGCGCCGGTTCAGCAGGTAGATCTGCATCGCGAAGCTGTAGCGCTTGGTCTCGCGATAGAAGTCGTCGAGGTACTCGTTGTCGACCACCGGCTCGTAGTGGACGTCGAGCCCGAGGTGCTGCCCGAGCGCCGTCGCGAGCGTTGTCTTGCCCGCGCCGATGATCCCGGCGATGCCGATGAACACCCGCTCCAACTGACCGCTCATGTGCCCTCCACCCCCAAGCCTACCAGCCCCCACGGGGTCAGGTCTTGTACTCTTGGGGTTTGAAGCCAATCTGGCATGTCTGCACCGCGCGGGACTGGACGCAGGGACCGGGGTGAGTGCCGCTAACCCCAAGAGTACAAGACCTGACCCCGTCAGCTAAGCGGAGCGCGCGTAGCGCTGGATGAGGGCGCGCCAGGGGCCGGTGGCGCGGAGGCGGCTGAGGTTGCCGATGTGGCCGGCGAAGGAGCGGTCGATGAAAACGAGGTCGCGCGGGAAGCGGATGTCCGTGGCGCGGGTCCAGTTGGCCATGCCGAGCTCGACGAGGCGCTGGTACAGCTCGTTCTCGCCGAAGGTGTAGGGGGGGTCGGCCCTGGTGATGTCGGCGAAGACGTCGGCGTAGGGGTCGGTGAGGTCCTGCGGCAGCGGCGAGCCGTCGGCCAGCGACACGCCGAGGCCGAGGAGGGCCTGCCCGACGTCGGCCTTGCGCCCCTCGAGGACGGCGAGGAAGAGCGCGGCGTAGCCCCGGGCGATCTTCGCCGGGACGCGCTTCATGCAGCCGAAGTCGTAGACGATCACCCGGCCGTCGGGGAGGAAGGCGAAGTTGGCCAGGTTGGGGTCGGCGTGGAGCAAGCGGTGCCTGAGGAGGCCGCGGAGCTGGAACTCGAGGAGCACCTGACCCCAGCGGTCGCGCAGGTGCTGCGGGTGCCGGTCGGAACAGGCCTCGTCCGCCGGGATCCCCTCGACGTACTCCATGGTCAGGACGGTCTTCGCGCTCGCCTCGTCGATCACGCCCGGGATGACGAGCTCGGGCACCTTGGCGTGGAGCTTCGCCATCCGCCGCATGTTGTCGGCCTCGACGGTGTAGTCGAGCTCCTCGAGCAGGCGGTCGCGCACCTCCTCCCACACCGACTCGACGTCGGCGTCCGAGATGAGGGCGAACAGCGCCTTGAACAGCCGGCGCAGGTTGCCGAGGTCGGCCTTGACGATGTGGTCGATGAGCGGGTACTGGATCTTGACCGCGACGCGCCGGCCGTCGCGCAGGGTGGCCCGGTGGACCTGGCCGATCGACGCCGCCGCGAATCCCTCGGGCTCCATCGAGGCGAACACCGCGTCGATGTCGCCGAGCGCCCCGTCGACCTCGTCGTGCATGACCTCGGGGGGCACCCGGGGCGCCTCCTTCTGCAGGGCGCGCAGGACAGCGGCGACCTCGGGCGGGAGCAGCCCCTCGTGGAGGCTGAGCATCTGCCCGACCTTCATCGCCGCGCCCTTGAGCTCGCCGAGCGTCTCGACGACCCGTCGGGCATTGCGGACCAGCGACTCCGACCGCCGCTCGCGCCGCGCCTCGCCGGTGCGTCCAAGCTCGAGCAGGCGATCGGCGGCCAGCGAGATGCCGACGCGTCCGACCAGCCCGCCCAGCTTGAGCGAGCGCAGTAGCGCCGAGGTCGTGAGCGGCTTGTCGGCCGGCATCCCGCGATGATAGCCGGGAACGTCCCGCTTCTCGACCGTGGCCGGCGAGCGCGGCTCGTCCAGGAAACATCGACCCCGCTGTCATCCTGAACGAGCGCAGCGAGTGAAGGACCCCGGTGCGCCTGGAGCGCCGACCTGCGCGTCCGGATCTGCTTCAGGCCCGACGGGGTCCTTCGTCGTCGCTGCGCTCCTCCTCAGGACGACGGAGGGCGTCGCACCGCGCCCACTCGCCTGATGGCGTTACCTTCCCGAAGAAGCGGCCCGGCCGGGCCGTGCTGTGCCCGCAATGACGGCGATCTCCCAGAAGAGGCGGCACGCCCGGGTCGCCCCATGCCGGGGAGCGCGATCGCGCCGGCGGGTGCCCGTATGATGCGGGCGTGAGCGGAGCGGAGCACCAGCGCGCCGGGATCGTCGCCGCGGCGTCGGCGTTCTTCATGTGGGGGCTGTTCCCGCTCTACTGGAAGGCGCTGACCGGGGTGCCGGCGCTCGAGGTGGTCGCGCACCGGACGTTCTGGGGTCTCGTCTCGGTGGCGGCGTGGGTCACGCTGCGGCGCGGTTGGCCCGCCGCGCGCGCCGTCGCGCGGAACCCGCGCACCCTCCTGGTCCTCGCCGGCACCGCGCTGCTCATCGGCGTCAACTGGCTGATCTTCATCTGGGCGGTGATCAACGGCCACGTCGTCGAGTCGAGCCTCGGCTACTTCATCAACCCGCTCGTCAACGTGGCGCTCGGCGTGGTCGTCCTGCGCGAGCGGCTGAGCCGGGCCCAGGTCGTCGCGGTTGCGCTCGCCGGCACCGGCGTCGCGGTCCTCACCGTCGGCTACGGCCGCTTCCCGTGGATCGCCCTGGCGCTCGCGGTGAGCTTCGCCCTCTACGGCCTGGCCCGCAAGACCGTGGCCGCCGACGCCGTCACCGGCCTGCTCGTCGAGACCGCCATCCTCGCGCCCGCCGCCCTCGCCCTGCTCGTCTCGCTCGCGGCGCGCGGCGGCGGCGCCTTCGTCCGCGGCGGCGTGACGCCGACCGTGCTGCTCGCCCTCGGCGGCGCGATCACCGCGCTGCCGCTCGTGCTCTTCGCGTTCGGCGCCCGGCGCCTGCCGCTGTCGACGGTCGGGTTCCTCCAGTACATCTCGCCGACCTGTCAGTTCCTCCTCGCCGTGTTCCTCTACCGGGAGCCGTTCACGGCCGCCCACGCCGCGACGTTCGCCTGCATCTGGGCCGCGCTGGCGTTGCTCATGTGGGACCTCAAGGTGCGCTTCGCGGCGATCCGCGCAGCGCCGCCCATGCCGGACGGAATCGACAGCCCACGCGAGTAGTTCTCCTCTTCACTGGGAGACACCATGCGCACGATCAAGCTCGCAACCCTGGCCCTCGTGGCGCTGACGGCCGCGGCGGGAGCCGCGCTCGCCGGCCCGGTGCCCAACCCCGGCTTCGACAAGCTCAAGACGCTCGCCGGCCGGTGGGAGACGACGATGTCCGACGGCAAGCGCGCCACCGTGAGCTACGAGGTGGTGTCGGCGGGAAGCGCGCTGCTCGAGCGGATTGGCGGCGACCACCACGCCGACATGGAGATGATCACCGTCTACCA
>JACQZW010000067.1 GCA_016213675.1 Acidobacteriota bacterium
GGAGGATCGCGCCGACCGGCGCGCGGAGGCGCGACGGGCGGCGCAAGCCCGCCACAGGGGCGGCCAAACGAGGGGACGGACCTTGGTCCGTGACTGGCGGCAAGTCGTGTTGGTGGCCCTCCAAGCGCGACGGGATCGCTTCGTCGCTGCGCTCCTCGCGATGACGGCGAGAAGGTAGGGGATCCCTCGCTACGCTCGGGATGACAGATACGTGTCAGCGGGGCGGCGTCGGGGCCGCGAGGAGCTTGGCGCGGGCGGCGCCGTCGGTCAGGGAGAACAGGCCGTCGGGGACCGGGACGGCGTCGAACGCCTCGACTTCGACCGTGGCCGGGGGACCACCGCGCAGCACGTCCTTGAGGACGAGGCGGGACGGGACGCCGCGGCGCCCGGCCATGAAGGCGGCGAACTCGACGACGCGGGCGGTCCGGCCGTCGGCGAGCACGACGTCGACGCGCAGCGGCAGCCGGGTGGTGCGGTCGACGACCCAGCGCGCCGCCGGGGTGGCGCGGGCGGCCGCCGTGTCGGGCCTCGCCTTGAGGTGGAAGGTCACGACTCGCCCCTCGGCCTGCACGCGCTCGACGTCGAAGTCGCGCTCGACGTCGAGGCCGAGGACGTTCTCCGCCGAGACGGCGCCGGCCAGGGCGACGCCGGCACCGAGCTTGACCGGCTCGCGGGCGCCGGGCGCGATGAGGTAGCGGTCGGCCCCGAGTTGGAGCAGGAAGCGACCGGCCTGCTTGGCCTCCTGCGGCTGGACGAGGAGGCGGTCGCGCCCGCCCCGCCACACCCGGACGCGCATCGGGCGGCCACCGCTCGTGATCGTCAGGCGGGCTTCGAACTGCTCCGGCACGACGGCGAAGAGGTTCGACTCCGCGAGCAGCGCGCGCTCCTCGGGGGCGACCTCGGCGACGGCGCGCCCGGCGAGGAGCGCGGCGACGGCCACCGCGATCGCGACGCCACCCCTGCCCCGGACTCTCTCGCCCATTTCGCGCGTCTCGCCGGCCATGGCTCAGGTGTGGGTCAGCGCCTCGACGATGCGCAGCCGGGCGACCCGCACGATCGGGGCCGCGGACGCCAGCGTGAGCACGACGAGCATGAGCACGATCGTGCCGGCGAACGCCTCCGGCACGAAGAGGACCTGGAGGTCGATGGGGTCCACCGCGCCGGGCGGCGGCGGCATCGTGATGGCGAGCGCGTTGAGGACGACGATGAGCACGGCGCCGAGCGCGTCGCCGAGCAGCGCCCCGAGCAGCCCGAGCCAGAGCGCCTCGAGGCCGACCAGGCCGGCGACCTGGCTGATCGAGGTGCCGAGCGCGCGCAGCGTCCCGAACTCGCGGACCCGTTCCATGACGGCCATCAGCAGGGTGTTCGAGGTCGCCAGCACGACCAGGGCGAAGACGATCGAGCCGAGGAACGCGAAGATCCCCTTGTAGAGCGCGCGGACCTGGCCGTAGAACGGCGCCCGCGCCGTCCACGGCACCACCGCGAGCGGCGGCTGGTGGCCCGCGAGCAGGCGGAGCAGCTCGGCGCGGGCGACCTCGGTGCGGTCGGTGCGGTCGAGGGTGACGAGCAGGTTGGACGCGCCTGACGAGCCGAGCAGCCGCTGCGCCGAGGCGAGGTGGAGCTTGAGGTAGCGGGTGTCGAGCTCCTGCACGCCGGTGGTGACGAGCCCGGCGACCACCGCGTCGAGCGCGTTGAGCATGCCGTCGGGGTCGACCGCGAGGAGGGTCATGCGGTCGCCGGGGCGCAGGCCGAGCGACTCGGCGAGCCCCTTGGCGAGCAGGACGCGGTCCTCGCCCTCGCGGGGCGGCGCGTCGGCCAGCGCTTCGCCTTCGCGGAGCTTGAGGGTGAAGCCCATCCGCCGCTCGCGGACCGGGTCGCCGGCGACGCCGAGGAACGCCGCCGACTTCCCGCTCGCCGTCGACGCCATGCCCGCGGCGTAGAGCGTCGGCGCCGCGGCCCGCACCCCGGGGAGCGCCTCGATCCGCGCCTGCAGCGCCTCCCAGTCGTCGAGGCCCTCGGCGACCGACCGCTCGAGGGTGGCGGTGTGGCTGTCGGCGGTGCTCTGTCGCACCACCTCGAGGTGGCCGAGCCCGCCGTGGATCATCGCCTCGGACAGCCCCTCGAAGGAGAACGCGACGAACCCCGCGGTGAGCAGCAGCGCCGCGGTGCCGGTCGCGATCACGGCGAGCGAGATCGCGGTCCGCCGCCGGTTGCGGGTGAGGTTGCGCAGGGCGAGGAGCGCGAGCCTCACGCCGCCGCTCCCCGCTCGTCGGCGACGACCCGCCCGTCGCGCAGGAACACCCGGCGGGGGGCGCGGGCGATCAGCGCCGGGTCGTGGGTGCAGACCACGAACGCCGTCCCGCTCGACCGGTTGAGCGCCGTCAGCAGGTCCATGACGGCGACCGCGGTCTCCGAGTCGAGGTTGCCGGTCGGCTCGTCGGCGAGCACCGCGAGCGGCCGGTGGACCAGCGCCCGCGCGATCGCGACGCGCTGCCGCTCGCCGCCCGAGAGCTGGTCGGGACGGTGACCGACCCGGCCGCCCAGGCCGACCTCGGCGAGCGCCTCGCGCGCCCGGGCGCGCCGCTCGCGCCCGCCGACGCCGGCGAGCCACAGCGGCAGCTCGACGTTCTCCTCGGCGGACAGCACCGGCAGCAGGTTGAACGTCTGGAAGACGAAGCCGAGGCGCAGGCGGCGAAACAGCGTCCGCGCCCGCTCGTCCATGGCCGCGACCGCCGTGCCCGCGACCTCAAGCGACCCGGCGTCCGGCTCGTCGAGGGTGCCGAGCAGGTGGAGGAGCGTGCTCTTCCCGCTCCCCGACGGGCCCGCCACCGCGACCACCTCGCCGGCGCCGACCTCGAGATCGACGCCGCGCAGCGCGTCGACCACCGCGTCGCCCATCGAGTAGCGCTTGACCAGGCCGCGCGCGCGGAACACCGGGGCGTTCTCCATCACTCGCTCCGGCGCGCCATCAGCGCGGGCACCAGCGTCAGCGCGGTGAGCAGGCAGGTGATCGAGCCGATGAGCGCCATCACGCCCAGCGACCGCAGCGCGGGGTAATCCGCCAGGGTCAGCATCCCGAACCCGGCGATGTTGGTCGCGGTCGCGAGGACGACGCCCTTGCCGGTCTCGAGCACGCCCTCGTCGACCCGGCCGCCGTTGAGGTGGAGGCGGTGGATGAGGTGGATGCTGTAGTCGATGCCGACGCCCATGATCATCGTCGCGACGAAGGCGTTGGCGTAGTTGATCTGCATGTCGAGCAGCCGCATGCAGCCGAGCATGAGGACGACGCCGACGACGAGCTGGGCGAAGGCGATCCCGGCCAGCCGCGGGCTGCGGAAGTCGACGAGGAGCAGCACCGCGACCAGGGTGAGGCCGAGAAAGGCGGCGCGCCAGGCGTCGCGCAGGAAGATCCGCTTCAGCTCGCGGCCGAGGACGTTCGTCCCGGTGACGGTGATGCCGCGGTCGTCCAGGCTCAGCGCCTCGACCAGCCCCGGCGGCGGCGTGCGCCGCCACTCCGGCCGCGTCGGGTAGAGGTAGGTGACGACCCGCACCTGGCCGGCGTCGCGCCGGACGTAGCGGTTGACGATGCGGTCGAGCCCCTTGCCCTCGAGGTCGGCGACGGTGAGCGGGCGCTCGGGGGCGAGGAACCGGTCCAGGCGGGCGAGGTAGGGCTCGAACGGCTCGACCCGGAAGCCGTTGCCGGCCAGCGCCGCGGCCAGCGTGCGCCGGACCCGGTCGGGGTCGAACGCCTCGCCGGAGCCGGCGGCGAGCGCCGCCAGCACCTCGCGCTGCTGCTCGGCCGGCGGCAGGTAGCTGAAGATCGACTCGTAGCGTCCGACCACGCCGTTCGCCACGAACGGCTGGAGACGCTTCTCGACCTTGGCGGCGAGGGCGACCGCCTCGTCGAGGTCGCTGCCCTCGCAGATCGCCATCATGTACGACAGCGACGCGCCGAACCGCGTGGCGATGTCCTGCTGGGTCTTGAACGACGCCGACTCCGTCGAGCGCAGCGAGTCGATGCTCTCGTTGAAGTCGAGCCGGGTGGCGCCCCAGGCGGCCGCGAGGCCGAGGACGGTGACGCCGGCGACGACCATGCCGCGGTGCCGCGCGGACGCGGTCATCAGGTGCTCGAGGCCGAACGACTGGAGGTGGAGCCGCTTGACCGGCGCGCGCCGCTTCCGCACCCCCTCGTTCCACACGATCATCGCCGGCAGCAGGAAGATGATCGCGATGCCGCACAGGACGATCCCGGTGCCGATCAGGAACCCGAGGTCGGAGAGCCCGCGGTAGCTCGAGATGCACAGCGCGTAGAACGTCCCGGCCGAGGTGACCGCGCCGGTGAACACCCCGAGGCCGCCCTCGCCGACCATCGCCTCGGTGGCCTGGGCGAGGTCGCGGCCCGCCCTCCGCTCCTCGACGTAGCGCGCGTACATCACGATGGTGAAGTCGGTGCCCAGGCCCATGAGAAGCGCGGGGAGCGCGGCCGACGCCGAGTTGAGGCTGCCCGGGTAGAAGTAGGCGATCGCGAACGTCGCGGCCTGGCCGACCATCAGCGGGATGCTCGAGTAGAACAGCGCCGCGAGCCGGCGGTAGCAGATCAGGTAGAGCGAGAGCACCGCCACGAACGAGGCCGAGCCGGTGACGAGGATGGTCTGCCGGAGCAGCGCCGCCTCCTCGACGAGCATCGACGGGTTGCCGCCGAGGCGGACGGTCACATTGGACGGCGCCCCGGCGGCGAGCTCGAGCTCCTCGCGGGTCGCGTCGACGTCCTCGCGGGCCGCCCGCAGGAGCTTCGTCGAGAACGCGATGTCCTGCGAGGCGCGGCTCGGCTTGACGAGCATGATCAGCGAGCGGCCGTCGTTCGACAGGTAGTAGCCGGTCGACAGGTCGAGCTTGAGGGAGCCGTGCTGGCCGAGCAGCCGGCCGGCCAGGATCGGCATCAGGCTGAGCGGGTCGCGCTCGAGGAACTCCTCGCGGAAGGCACCGACCGGGGTGGCGATGGCGGCGCGGTCGTCGGCGACCTGGACGACGATCGCCTCGTCGGTGAGCTTCGCCGCGATCGCCGGGAGGTCCTCGGGGCCGAGGAAGAGCAGGGCGTTGTCGTAGAACAGCTCGAGGAAGCGGGGGTCCGGGCGGAGACGGTACTCGACCGACTCGACGAGCCCGGCGCGGTCGGCGAGCCGCGCGGCAAGGAGGTCGGAGAACTCCTCGAGCACCTCGGCCTGGTCGGGCTCGGCGGCCTCGAGGAGGACCATCAGGTAGTCGATCGAGCCGAAGTCGGCCAGCGCCTGGCGGAACGTGTCGACCTGACGGTTGCCGTGCGGGATGAGGCGGAGGACGTCGGACTCGAGGCGGATCCTCGAGCCGAGCCAGGTGGACAGCACGAAGATCGCCGCGAACATCGCGAGCACGACGCCCCACCGTCTCCGGCTGAGCGACTCGATGGCGAGCAGGAGGCGCTGCTTGTGGCCCGACTGCGGGTCGGGGCCGCCTGTGGCGCTCACGCGACGGGCCCGCCGAACGCCGGGGTGGGGGTGCGTCTCATCGCCCCGCGATTGTCCGTTCCGCCCGCCAGCGAGTCAAGGACGCCCCGGCGAGGCCCTGCACGACGCCCAATGGGCGGCCGCGACACGGCATACGGGTCCCGTCGTCCGTAGCGGCCGGCCGTGGCCGGCCGTGGTCGGACATGGGGGCGCGGCGGGTAAGAGGCCGGCCGCCCACGGGCGGCCGCTACACGGTCCTGGGCATTCGGCGACTGGGCAGGTCGGGAGCCTTCGCAGGGGCGCAGCCCGCGCGCGGGCGAGGGCGCCCGCGCTACGAGGAAGGACGGCCGGTGATCGCTACGCTGCGCTGAGGCGGAAGGCCTCGACGAGCATGGTGACGGCCTTCTCCATGTCGGCGACGGCGAGGCGCATCGCAGACCGGCCGCTATACTCGGGAATCGATGAACGACGGCCAGCCCCCGAGGGAGCGGACGATCACCAGGGTCGTGCCGCACGGCACCGGTGAGAGCTGGGCTTTCGAACTCCCGGACCGTTGGCAGATCGAGCGCTTCCTGGGCAGTGGTGGGCAGTCGGAGGTCTGGCTCGCCCACGACCGCGTGCTCGGCGAGCTCGTCGCCGTCAAGGTGTTCCATCCCGGCCTCTCCCGCGACGCGCTCGAACGCCTCAGACAAGAGGTCAAGCTCGGGCGGTCTCTCTCCCATCCCAACCTGGTCCGCGTCTTCGAGCTCATCGAGTCGGACGGTCGGCTCGCGATGGCCATGGAGTGGCTCTCGGGAGGCAGCGTCGCGCAGCGGCTCGCCGCGGGCCCGCTGCCGATCGCCGAGGTGCTGCGGATCGCCGACGAGACGCTGGCGGCCCTGGCCCACCTGCACGAGCGGCGGATCGTCCACCGCGACGTCAAGCCGTCGAACCTCCTCCTCGACGGATCGGGGCGCGTCCGGCTGGCGGATCTCGGGCTGGTGCGCGCTCTCGACGACGCGGCCCACCTGACCCAGACGGCCACGGCCGTGGGAACGCCGGCCTACATGAGCCCCGAGCAGATCCGGGCGAAACCCCTGTCCCCGGCCACGGATCTCTACGCACTCGGGGTGACGCTCTACCACCTCATCACCGGCCGGCCCCCGTTCTCGGGTGCCTCCGACCTCGAGGTGGCCCACCTCCATCTGCAGGAGCTCCCGCCGGACCCGCGCTCGTCGCGAACCGACTGCCCGCCATGGCTTTCCCGCTTCGTGCGCCGGCTGCTCGAGAAGCTGCCCCGCGATCGCTGGCCGGACGCCGCCGCGGCGCTCGGGGCGCTGCGCCGTCGCAGCGGGCTCGCCTCGCCTCGCGTCCGCCGGCGGGTCGCGGTCGTCGCGGCCGTGCTGGCAAGCACCGTCGCGGTGACCGGCTGGGGAATCCGCTCGGGCCGGTTGGGCGCAGCGCCGATCGCGGTTTCCGTGCAGGCTGATGGACGGGTGCTCCGGGGCCTGGACGGCGGCGGCGCCGCGTTGTGGGCGCACGAGTGCGCCTCGCAGGTCA
>JACQZW010000071.1 GCA_016213675.1 Acidobacteriota bacterium
GATGCCGTCCCCGTCCCAGTCCCCGGCGATCGGGATGTCGCCCGGCGCGCCGAAGAAGAACACCAGCTCGCCAGGGCCGGCGGTGTTGCTGTTGCGCAGGAAGAACGTCCCGTCCCGGTAGATCCCGACGGTGTCGTCGCCGTCCCCGTCCCAGTCGCCCTTGACCGCCTGGTCGCTCGGGTCGCCGTACGGGAACTCGAAATCCGCGGCGCCAGGGGCGTTCGTGTTCTTCAGGTACCACTGCCGATCGGTGGCCCGGTAGATCCCGGGGGTGTCGGCACCCGCGAGCGCGTCGAACGTCGCGGTGACGTTCCGCGCCTGGTCCATGAGGACCTGGCAGGTCCCTGTCCCCGAACAGCCTTCGCCCGACCAGCCGATGAACGAGGAACCGCCCCCGGCGACGGCGGAGAGCTCGACCGTGGTGCTGAGGGCGAAGTCCGCGGCGCACGTGGCGCCGCAGTCGATCCCGGCCGGGTTCGACGTCACGGTGCCGGTCCCGGACCCGAGCTTCGACACCGTGAGGGTCGCCGCCGGCGCCGAGATCGTGAAGTTCGGGTTCGAGATGTCGAAGAAGACGTTGCCCACGCACGCGACCTTGATGCGCGCGGTGGTCGTCTGGCTGTCCGGCACCGTGACGGACTCGCTGCCGTCGTTCGAGGTCGAGGCCACGAGCGTCGTCGGGAAGGTCGCGCCGCCGTCCGTCGACAGCGTGATCTCGACGTTCGCGCAGCTCACCGGCGCGACGTCGGTCGAGGCGACGTTCCACTGCACCGTCCGGGTGGACAGGGCAGGCCAAGATGCGCCAGTACCCGGTTGGGTCACCGCGAACGGCCCCGCGCCGGCGTCGACGTTGACCGTCGTCGCGGCGTAGTTCACCCCGCCGCCGCCCGCGCGGTTGTCGCGGGCCGTCAGGCGGAACGTCATCGTGCGGGTGCGCTGCGACATCGACTCGCCGAACGTCGCCGAGCCCGACAGGACGTCGGCGAGGCGCGGGAAGGTGCGGGACGGGCTCGTGGTGGCGAGGAACGACCGGAAGATCGGCCGGGCCGCGTCGAGGTCGGTGTTGGGCGGCGCCTGAGTCCCGAGGTCGAACTCCTCCCAGCAGTAGGTCAGCGGGTCGGCGTCGGGATCGGTCGCCGAGCCGGTCAGCGTGAACGGCGTCTGCTTGGGCACGGTGTAGCTCGCCCCGGCGTCGACCGCCGGCGCACCGTTGCCCGTCGCGGTCTTCACCGCGCAGGAGTCGCCGGAACCGGTCGAGAACGACACGATCTCGTCGAAGCTCCTGACGTGGAAGTAGGGGTCGGAGTGGAGCTGGAGGTTCTCGGCGCCGCAGATCCCGGCGTAGGCCATGATCGTGCTGCCCGAGCCGGGCTCGTAGGCGGACGAGGCCGAGCGGTTGCCGCCGCCGCAGTTGCTGGTCGTGCCGTTGAACGAGTGGCGCGACCCGAACTGGTGGCCCATCTCGTGGGCGACGTAGTCCACGTCGAAGGGATCGCCGATGGGGCTCGAGGAACCGGTGACGCCACGCGCCTTCAGCGAGGCGTTGCAGGGACCGAAGAGGTTGGCGACGCCGCCGCCGCCGGTCGAGAAGACGTGCCCGAAGTCGTAGTTCGCAGTGAGGATCACCGCGTCGAGGTTGGCCTGGTTCTCGCCGAGCATGGTCGAGCCGTTGTTGTTGGTGTAGGGGTCCGTAGTGCCGTTGGTGTAGACGACCAGGTCGTTGTTGGCGATCAGCACCATGCGGATCGCGACCTCGCGCTCGTAGATGCCGTCGACGCGGTTGACGGAGGTCACCATCGCGGAGAGCCCGCACGCGACGGCCGCCGGGTTCGGGGAACACACCCTGGTCGTGTACTCGCCGGTCGCCGCCAGCGCCAGGCGGTACGTGCGCAGCGTCGCTCCCGAAGCCGCCAGCGGCTCCAGCGGGGCGTGCGCCGAGTCGTCGACGGGCACCGTGTGGGCGGCGCCGTCGTCGTCCCTGACCCCGCAGACGAACGGCTCCTTCCCGTCAGGGGGACGGAAGTCGCGCTTGAAGGCGCTGACGACCCAGCGGTCGTCGCCGCGCAGGAACGGCTCGACGATCACCGTGCCGGCGGCGGCCAGGATCATCCCGTGGAACCCCGCCGGGGTCAGGTCGCAGACCAGCGTCGCGGTCGGGTCGTCGAGGCCCGCGCCGCGATAGGTCCTGAGCTCAGGGAAGCGCCGCGCCAGCGGCTCCTCCATGACCCGCACCTCGACCATGCGGAACCGTCCCGCGCCGCCGTCGGGAAGCGGGACCTCCAACACGGGGGCGCCGGCCGCGGCGTTCGGCGAGCCCTCCATCAGCGCCTGCCCGAGGAAGGCCCGCAGCCCCGCGATGTCGGCCTCGAGCAGCCGGTAGCCGACGGCGTTGATCGCCCGCTCTCCGGAGCCCGCGGCGAGGACCGTCCCCTCGTCGACATCGCGGAAGAGGGCACTCGTCCGGTCCATCGCCCCTGGTCCCTGCGCCATCGAGCTCGCCGCCACCAGCATCAAGACCGCAGTCGCCACCGAAGCTGCCCGCATCGTTGCCTCCTGGTTGGATCACCGGGGCCGACGACCCGGGCTCTCGTGTTCGTAAAGACTGGCGTGCACTTCGAGAGGAGGTCCCGGCGCCGGTGCGTCCCACTACCGGGGAGTCAACATACTCCCCTGGAGAACCGCGCTCAAGGCCGCCCACCCTCGGCCCGATCGGGCCGACCGGCCCTCGTCGTCGCAGGTCCCCTGGACGGGTGGGGTCCGGACCCCGGATCCCGGACCCCGGACCCCTGTCTTCTCAGTTCCCGTCCCAATCGCCGGCGAGGGGCTTCTCGTTGATGAGACCGTAGGTGAAGTTGAGGTCGGAGTTGCCCGCGGTGTTGGTGTTCCGGATGAACCACTCCCCGAGGCTCGCCCGGTAGATCCCCACCGTGTCGTCACCGTCCCCGTCCCAGTCCCCCACCACCGGCACGTCCATCGCCGGGTCGCCGTACGGGAACACCAGCTCGGCGTTGCCGCCCGCGTTCGAGTTGTGCAGGTACCACTGGCGGTCCGAGGCGCGGAAGATGCCCACGGTGTCGATGCCGTCCCCGTCCCAGTCCCCCGCCACCGGCGTCTCGTTGGACAGCCCGTACGTGAAGCTGAAGTCGGGCGGGCCGGGCGTGTTCGTGTTCCTCAGGAACCACGCCGCCTCGCTCGGCCGATAGATGCCGATGGTGTCGATCCCGTCCCCGTCCCAGTCGCCGGCGATCGGGATGTCGCCTGCCACGCCGAACCCGATCACGATGTCGGCGTTGCCGGCCGTGTTGGAGTTGCGGATGTAGAACGTGCCGTTGCGGTAGATCCCCACCGTGTCGTCACCGTCCCCGTCCCAGTCCCCCTTGACCGCCTGGTCCGACGGGTCGCCGTACGGGAAGACGAGGTCCGCCGCACCGCCGGAGCTGCTGTTCTTCAGGTACCAGCTCCGGTCCGAGGCCCGGTAGATGCCGGGGGTGTCGACGCCGAACGGTGTCGGGGCCTGGTTCACGGTGAACGTCTGGCCGGCGATCGTGATCGTGCCGCTCCGTGCCGGACCGGTGTTCGCCGACACGGAGGTGCCGACGCTCCCGTTCCCGGTTCCAGTCGATCCCGAGGTCACCTCGATCCAGACGTCGTTGCTCACCGCCGTCCACGCGCACCCGGCCCCCGCGGTCACGGCGACGCTCCCGGTGCCGCCGCCGGCGGCAACGCTCGCCGACGTCGGGTCGATCGACCAACTGCACCCCGAGGCCTGGTTCACGGTGAACGTCTGGCCGGCGATCGTGATCGTGCCGCTCCGTGCCGGGCCGGTATTCGCCGACACGGAGGTGCTGACGCTCCCGTTCCCGCTTCCGCTCGATCCCGAGGTCACCTCGATCCAGGCATCGTTGCTCACCGCCGTCCACGCGCACCCGGCCCCCGCGGTTACGGAAACGCTCCCGGTGCCGCCGCCGGCGGCAACGCTCGCCGACGTCGGGTCGATCGCGTAGACGCACACGGTGAAGCTCCCCTCGGAGCTGAAGGTCGATCCGGCGAAGGACGTGTCGACGGCCTGGACGCTCCAGTAGTACGTCCCTGCCGCAAGCGACCGTACGAGCGCCGTCGTGCCGTGCTGCGCGTTGCCGAGGGCGGGCAGGCGGCGGTAGCCCGATCCCGTGCTCGCCATCGGCGATTGGACGTCGACGCCGCCCGGCGTCGTGCCGATCCGGACGTTGTAGGTGAGCCCGGCAGGGGATGTCGCGGGGTCACTGGCGGCCGCCCACCCGAGCGTCGCGCTCGAGCCCGCCACCGAGGAGGTGAGGCCGCCGGGCGCCGTCGGGGCCGTGTTGGCGACATTCACGAGGTTCCTGTACACCTTGGAAACCGGCCCGCCCGATGACTGCCCCACCAGCAGAATGTCCAGGTCGCCGTCGTTGTCGGCGTCACCCCACGCCGCCGAGCCGCTGGCCACCCCATCGAGCCAGGCGGCGAGCTCCACGAACGCGCCGCCACCGTCGTTGCGATAGACCTTGGAGACGTACACGAGCTCGCTGTTCTCGCCGGCCAACAGGATGTCGAGGTCGCCGTCGTTGTCGACGTCGCCCCAGGCCACGGAGCTCAATCTCACTGCGGTGAGCGGTGCACCGATGTCGACGAACGTGCCGCCGCCGTCGTTCCGGTACACCTTGGAGACGCGCTCGTCAGAGGTCGTCTGCCCGGCCAGAAGGATGTCGAGGTCGCCGTCGTTGTCGACGTCGCCCCAGGCCACCGAGCCCAGGGACACGCCAGCGAGCGCGGCGCCGATGTCCACGAACGCGCCGCCGTCGTTGCGGTAGACCTTGGAGACGGGCGCGGAGCCGTCGCTGCCGGTCAGCAGGATGTCCAGGTCGCCGTCGTTGTCGTAGTCGCCCCAGGCAACCGAACCGCACCACACCCCGACGAGCGCGGCGCCGACGTCGGCGAACGCGCCCCCGTCGTTCCGGTACACGGTGGAGACGTACCCGGACCCGCTGCTGGCGCCGGTGATGAGGATGTCGAGGTCGCCGTCGTTGTCGACATCGCCCCAGGCCACGGAGCCAAAGATCACGCCGTTCAGCGCGGCGCCGATGTCCACGAACGTGCCGCCGTCGTTCCGGTAGACCTTGGAAACGTACCCGGACCCGCTGCCGGCGCCGGTGATGAGGATGTCGAGGTCGCCATCGTTGTCGTAGTCCCCCCAGGCCGCAGAACTCCAAATCCCGGCTTCGAGCCCGGCGCCGATGTCGACGAACGTCCCGCCGCCGTCGTTCCGGTAGACCACGGCAACCGAACCGCTCCCTGGCCCCCCCGTGAGGAGAATGTCCAGGTCGCCATCGTTGTCGTAGTCCCCCCAGGCAGCGGCGCCCTGTGAGACGCCGATGAGCGCGGCGCCGACGTCGACGAACAGTGCCTCGCCCTGATCGACCGTGAACGTCAGTCCTGCGATCGTGATCGTCCCGCTACGCGCCGGGCCGGTGTTCGCCGCCACCCAGTAGCCGACGGTTCCGTCGCCGCTGCCGCTCGAACCGGAGTACACCCCGATCCACGAGGCGTCGTTGCTCACCGCCGTCCATGCGCACTCGGGCGGCGCCGTGACGGCCACGCTCCCCGTCCCGCCGGGCGCGCCGACGCTCGCCGACGTCGGGTCGATGGCGTACGAGCAACTGGACGGCTGGTCGAGGGTGAACGTGAGTCCCGCGATGGTGATCGTCCCGGTGCGGGCCGGGCCGAGGTTCGCCGCCACCGAGTAGCCGACGCTCCCGTCGCCGCTCCCGCTCGCGCCCGACGTCACCTCGATCCAGGCGTCGTTGCTGACTGCGGTCCAGTCGCATCCGGCCTCGGCCGTCACGGAGACGGCGCCCGTGCCGCCGCCGCCACCCGCGCTCGCCGACGTCGGGTCGATGCCGTACGAGCAGCCGGACGCCTGGTCCACCGTGAACGTCTGCCCGCCGATGGTGATGGTCCCGCTGCGAACCGGGCCGGTGTTCGCCGCCACCGAGTAACCGACGGTCCCGGTGCCACTGCCGCTTGCCCCGGACGTGACCGTGATCCACCCGTCGTTGCTCGTCGCCGTCCACTCGCAGCCGGTGCCGGCCGTGACGGTCACGCTGCCCGTGCCGCCGCCGGCCGCGGCGCCCGCGCTCGTCGGGTCGAGCGAGTAGACGCACACGGTGAAGCTCCCCTCGGTACTGAAGGTCGACCCGGCGAACGCCGTGTCGACGGCCTGGACGCCCCAGTAGTACGTCCCCGCCGGAAGCGACAGGGCGAGGGCGGTCGTGCCGTGCTGCGCGTTGCCGAAGGCGGGGACACGGCGGGTGCCGGATCCCGTGTCCGCCATCGGCGGCTGGACGTCGGTGCCGCCCGGCGTCGTGCCGATCCGGACGTTGTAGGTCAGGACGACCGGTGGCGTCTCGGGGTCGGTCGCCGGCGCCCAGCCGAGGATGACGTTCCTACCGCCGACAGAGGAGGTGAGGTCGCCTGGCGAGGTCGGGACCGTGTTCGCGACGGCGCTCCGGTTGCGGTACACGATCGCGAGCGCGTCGCTTCCCCCGCCCTGACCGACCAGCAGGATGTCGAGGTCCCCGTCGTTGTCGACGTCGCCCCACGCCGCCGAGCCGCGGTACACCCCGGCGAGCCAGGCGTCGAGCTCCACGAACACGCCGCCGCCGTCGTTGCGGTAGACCTTGGAGACGTAGCCGGAACCGCTGCTGCTGTCGCCGGTCAACAGGATGTCCAGATCGCCGTCGTTGTCGCAGTCGCCCCAGGCCGCAGAGCCCAAGGACACACTGCTGAGCGCGGCTCCGATGTCCACGAACGCCCCGCCGTCGTTGCGGTAGAGCTTCGTCATCGGGACGCGAGTGTCCAGGTCCCAGCCGGTGAGAAGGATGTCGAGGTCGCCGTCGCCGTCGTAGTCGCCCCAGGCCGCTGCCGTGTAGTAGAGCGGCTGGAGGGGAGCGCCGACGTCCACGAACGCCCCGCCGCCGTCGTTGCGGTACACCTTGGCGAGTTCCCCCCAGACTGCGACGCCCGCGAGCAGGATGTCGAGATCGCCGTCGCCGTCGTAGTCGCCCCAGGCCGCGCAACCATACATGACCCCAGCCAGCGCTGCCCCGGTATCCGCAAAGGCGCCGCCGCCGTCGTTCCGGTAGACCTTCGCGATCCTGCCCGTCCCCGTCGGCCCGGTGAGGAGGATGTCGAGGTCACCGTCGTTGTCGGCGTCGCCCCAGGCCACCGAGCCGTAGGCCACGCCGGTGAGCCCCGCGCCGACGTCCACGAAGGCGCCGCCGTCGTTCCGGTAGATCTTCGAGACGTACGCCGAGCCGGTGTACCCGGTCAGGAGGATGTCGAGGTCGCCGTCGGCGTCGAAGTCACCCCACGCGAGCGAGGCCCCGGAGACGCCGACGAGCCCCGCAGCAATGTCCACGAACGTCCCACCGCCGTCGGTGCGGTACACCATGGCGATCCGCTCCCCGGAGGTCGCCTGCCCGGCGAGCAGGATGTCGAGGTCGCCGTCGCCGTCGAAGTCGCCCCAGGCCGCGGCGCCGAGGCCCACGCCGGTGAGGCCCGCTCCGACGTCCACGAACGGCGTCTCGCCCTGGTCGACGGTGAACGTGTGTCCTCCGATGGTCATGGTCCCGGTGCGCGCGGGTCCGGTGTTGGCCGCCACCGCGTAGTCCACGGTGCCGCTCCAGTTGCCGCTCGCGCCGGAGGTGACGGTGATCCACGCGTCGTGGCTCACCGCCGTCCACGAGCAGTCGATGGGGGCCGTGACCGACACGCTCCCGGTCCCGCCGAACGGTTCGAAGCTCGCGCCGGTCGGGTCGATGGCGTACTCGCAGCCGTCCGCCTGGCTCACAGTGAACGTGTGGCCCGCGATCGTCATCGTGCCCTCACGTGCCGGGCCGGTGTTGGTGGCGACCGAGTAGCCGACGGTGCCGCTGCCCGAGCCGCTCGCCCCCGAGGTCACCTCGATCCACGCGTAGTTGCGCACCGCGGTCCACGCACACCCGGCCCCGGCGCTCACGGAGACGCTGCCCGTGCCGCCGGCGGCGGCCGCGCTCGCCGACGTCGGGTCGATCGCGTACGAGCAGCCGTCGGCCTGGTCCACGACGAACGTCTGTCCCGCGATCGTGATCGAGCCGGTACGCGCCGGGCTGACGTTGGCTTCCACGGAGTAACCCATGCTGCCGGCGCCGCTGCCGCTCGATCCCGAGGTCACGAGGATCCACGCGTCGTTGCTCACCGCCGTCCATGGGCAGCCGGGTCCGGACGTCATGGCCACGCTGCCGGCGCCTCCAGCGCTGCCGACCGACGCGCCCCACGGATCGATCAAGTAGTTGCAGCCCGAGGACTGGCTCACCGTGAAGGTCTGCCCGGCGATGGTCAGCGTGCCGGTCCGCGCCGGGCTGACGTTCGCCGCGACGGAGAAGCCGACGCCGGCGGTGCCGGTGCCGCTCGCCCCCGACGTCACCTCGATCCAGGGGTCGTTGCTCTCGGCTGTCCATGTGCACTCCGACCCCGTCGTGACGGCCACTCCCCCGGAGCCCCCGTTGGCGTCGAAGCTCGCCGACGTCGGGTCGAGTGAGAACGTGCAACCCGACGCCTGGTCGACGGTGAACGTCTGCCCCGCGATCGTGATCGTGCCGGTGCGCGCCGGGCTGGTGTTCGCCGCGACCGAGTAGGCGACGCTGCCGTTGCCGCTGCCGCTCGTCCCCGAGGTCACCTCGATCCACGCGTCGTTGCTCGCGGCCGCCCAGGCGCACCCGGCCTCGGTCGTCACCGACGCGGAGCCTGTGCCACCGCCCGCGCCGACGCTCGCACTCGTCGGGTCGATCACCCAGGTGCAGCCCGAGGGCTGGTCGACGGTGAACGTCCGCCCCCCGATCGTGACCGCGCCGCTGCGCGGCGGACCGGTGTTCGCCGACACGGAGTAGCCGACGCTCCCGTTGCCGCTGCCGCTCGACCCGGACGTGACCGTAATCCACGCGTCGTTGCTCGTCGCCGTCCAGTCGCACCCTGCCCCGGCCGTGACCGCAACGCTGCCTGTCCCACCACCGGCCGCGACGCTCGCCGTCGTCGGATCGATCGCGTACGCACAGACAGTGAACGTACCCTCTGAGCTGAAGGGCGACCCCGCGAACGCGGTGTCGATGGCCTGGACAGCCCAGTAGTAGGTCCCCTGGAGGAGCTTCAGCCGTGCCATCGTGCCGTGCTGCGCGTTGCCCAGCGCGGGGAGCCGTCGCAACCCGCTCCCCAGATCAGCCATCGGCGGCTGGACGTCGACGCCGCCCGGCGCCGTGCCGATGCGGACGTTGTACGTCAGGCCCGCCGGCGGCGTCTCGACGTCGGCCGAGGGCAGCCACGCAAGAACTGCGATGCCGTCAGTGGTGGAGGCCGAGGCGTCAGCGGGCGCCGCCGGAGTCGAGTTCGCGACGCCGAGGTCGTTGCGGTAGACCCTGGTCAGACTTCCTGTCCCCGTGGAACCCGAGAGAAGAATGTCCAGGTCGCCGTCACCGTCGTAGTCGCCCCACTCGGCCGCCCCCCCGGAAACCCCGACCAGCGCGGCTCCGATGTCCACGAAGGCGTCGTCCCCGTCGTTTCGAAAGACCTTCGTGACATACTCGGACCCGTTCAAGCCGCTGAGCAGGACGTCCAGATCGCCGTCGTTGTCGTAGTCGCCCCAGGCCACGGTGCCTCCCAGACCCGTGAGCCCTGCTCCGGTGTCCGTGAAGACCCCTGGGCCGTCGTTGCGATAGACCGTTGTGGTCCTTACGACCGGCCAACCCGTGGAACCCGAGGCCACGATGTCCAGGTCACCGTCGTTGTCGTAGTCGCCCCACCGAGCCGAACTCCAGTACAACCCAACCAGCCCTGCTCCGGCATCCGAGAAGACTCCCCCTCCCTGGTTCAGGAACACCTGGGTGTGATGGATGCCGTCGATGTCGTTGCCGGTGAGCAGGATGTCGAGGTCGTCGTCGTTGTCGCAGTCTCCCCACGCCACATCGCCGGAGTAGACTCCAGGCAGAGCCGCGCCGATGTCGGTGAAGGCGCCTCCGCCATCGTTCCGGTACACCCTCGTGATGCGGGTTCCGATGTCACCCTCGAGCAGGATGTCGAGGTCGCCGTCGTTGTCGTAGTCACCCCAGGCAACCTGCCCGAGGTCGATCCCCGGAATGTCGGTGGCGACGTACGTGAACACGCCCCCGCCATCGTTCCTGTAGAGGAAGGTCAGGAGCGTCCCCGAGTCCTGGCCGGTGAGCAGGATGTCGAGGTCGCCGTCATTGTCGTAGTCGCCCCAGGCAGCGGCGGCCTGCGACAACGCCCACAGCCCCGCGTCGACCTCGACGAAGTCGCCGGCGCCGTCGTTCCGGTAGAGCCCCGTGAACTTGATTCCGCTCCCCGCGAAGAGGATGTCGAGATCGCCGTCGTTGTCGTAGTCGCCCCACGCGACCTTCCCTGCCAACTCCAGGACATCGGCGCCGATGTCGACGAAGGGCGACGTGCCCTGCGTCACGTCGAACGGGAGCCCGGCGATCGTGATCGTGCCGCTCCGCGCCGACCCGGGGTTCGCCGAAACCGCGTAGTCGACACTGCCATCCCCCGATCCGCTCGCACCCGAAGTCACTTCGATCCATGCGTCGTTGCTCACCGCGGCCCAGGCGCACCCGGTGCTCGCCGTGACCTCGACGCTGCCGGACCCACCGCCCACGCCGAAGCTCGCGCTCGTGGGGTCGATCCCGTAGCCGCAGCCTGAGGCCTGGTTGACGGTGAAGGTCCGGCCCGCAGCGGTGATCGTGCCGCTGCGCGCCGGGCCGGTGTTCGCGTCCACCGAGTAGGAGACGCTCCCGTTGCCCGACCCGCTCGAACCGAAGGTGACGAGGACCCACGCGTCGTTGCTGACTGCCGTCCAGTCGCACCCCGCCCCGGCCGTGACGGCCACACTGCCTGTCCCGCCGCCGGCCACGACGCTCGCCGAGGTCGGGTCGATCGCCCAGGTGCAGCCCGCAGCCTGGTTCACGGTGAACGTCCGTCCCGCGATCGTGAGCATGCCGCTGCGCGCCGGACCGGTGTTCGCCTCCACCGAGTAGGAGACGCTCCCGTTGCCCGACCCGCTCGAACCGAAGGTGACGAGGACCCACGCGTCGTAGCTGACTGCCGTCCAGTCGCACCCCGCCCCGGCCGTGACGGCCACGCTGCCCGTCCCGCCGCCAGAACCGACGCTCGCGCTCGTCGGGTCGATCGCCCACGTGCAGCCCGACGCCTGGTTGACGGTAAACGTCTGTCCCGCGATCGTGATCGTGCCGCTGCGCGCCGGACCGGTGTTCGCCGACACCGAGTAGCCGACGCTGCCGTTGCCGCTGCCGCTCGCGACCGAGGTCACCTCGATCCACGCGTCGTTGCTCAGCGCGTTCCAGACACACCCTGTGCCGGCGGTGACGGCCACACTGCCTGTCCCGCCGCCGGAAGCGACGCTCGCGCTCGTCGGGTCGATCGCCCACGTGCAGCCCGACGCCTGGCTCACGGTGAACGTCTGCCCCGCGATCGTGATCGTGCCGCTCCGCGCCGGTCCCGTGGTTGCCGAAACGGAGTAGCCGACGCTCCCGTCACCGCTGCCGCTCGCGCCCGAGGTCACCTCGACCCACGCGTCGTTGCTCGCAGCCGTCCACGCGCACCCGGCCCCGGCGGTGACCGTGACGCTGCCCGTCCCGCCACCGGAAGCCACGCTCGAGCTCGTCGGGTCGATCGAGTAGCTGCACCCCGCAGCCTGGTTCACGGTGAACGTCTGCCCCGCGATCGTGATCGTGCCGCTGCGCGCCGGACCGGTGTTCGCCGACACCGAGTAGCTCACGCTCCCGTTCCCGCTGCCGCTCGACCCCGAGGTGACGAGGATCCACCCGTCGTTGCTGACTGCAGTCCAGCCACATCCGGCGCCGGCAGTCACGTCGACGGAACCGGTGCCACCACCCGCCGCGACGCTTGCCGAGGTCGGGTCGATCGTCCAGGTGCACCCCGAGGCCTGACTCACGGTGAACGTTTGCCCCGCGATGGTGACCGTGCCGCTCCGCGCGGGACCCGTGTTCGCCGACACCGAGTAGCCGACGGGCCCGTTCCCCGACCCGCTCGACCCCGAGGTGACGAGGATCCACGCATCGTTGCTCACCGCCGTCCAGTCGCACCCCGCCCCGGCGGTGACCGCGACGCTGCCCGTCCCGCCACCGGCCCCGACGCTCGTGCTCGTCGGATCGATCGAGTAGGCGCAGGGCTGCGCGGCGGCGACGGCCGCCGCCGCGTCGAGCCGCCCGTAGCCGTAGCGGTCGTTGCGTCCCAAGACGTAGGGGTCGAGGCCGACCTTGGCGGCCGTGTCCTGGAGGACCTGCCGCACCTCGGCAACCGTGAGGCCGGGGTCGATGGACAGGACGAGACCGGCGACCCCGGACGCCAACGGCGTCGCCGAGGACGTACCGCCGAACGACGACGTGTAGTTGCTCGTGGTGTCGTACCCCGCGGACCCCGTGCGGTCCGTCGTCGTGATTGCGGCGTTGCCCCCGTTGCTCGGCGCGACCACGTCGAGATCCGGGCCGTACTGGCTGTAGTTCGACCGGCAGTCGAAGTCGGAGGTCGCCCCCACCGCGATGGTCTCCGGGAACGCCGCGGGGTACGAGACGTCGGTGACGATGGTCGGCACACCCGAAGCCGCCAGGAACGGCCCCAACCACCCGCCGTTGTTGTCGAGGTCGATGTAGGCCGCGAGCGTGTCGTACTGATACTCCGAGGAGACCCAGGCGCTATACCGAAGCGCGCCGGCCGGTACCGTCTTCACGACCCCGAGGTAGGTGGACTGGCTGTGGGTGATGGTCCCGGCCTTCGCCGAGTGGGACTGGCACCAGCCCTCGTTGGCGCGACTGCGGTCCGAGACCACCGTCCAGTTGGCGCTGCCGCCGGTGGTCCACCCGGCCGGCATTCCGGACTCGAAGTCGACGCGCTGGCCGCCGGGGAACTCGGCCCAGGCCAGCCAGGCCGTGTTGTCGCCGATTGGCGGCACGTCATAGCTGTCCTTCGCGTAGGTCCAGCGAAAGTGGTGCGTGCCTGCAGGGAACCCGGAGAGGGTGAATGTGACGAAGGCGCCGGCGCTGTTGCCGCTCGCGAACATCACGACCGACCCCTTGCCGCCGCGGCCGTTGGTCGTCGCCCACTGGATCGCGGACTGGATCGCGCTCGATGGTGTGCCTCCGCCCCAACTGTTGTTGAGCACGTCGGCGAGGCTCGCGGCGTAGCGGATCGCGTTGGCCGCCGCGGTGTCGCCCGCGAAGCTCGGCGAGAAGACCTTCACCGGCAGGATGCGGCAGCCCTGGCACGCCCCGGACACGCCGGTGGCGTTGTTCCCGCGCCCCGCCGCGACGCCGGCCACGGCCGTGCCGTGGTTGTCGTCGGTGGACATCGGCGACGGGTCGTTGTCGCCGTTGCTGAAGTCCCACCCGTGGACGTCGTCGATGTAGCTGTTGCCGTCGTCGTCGAGCCCGTTGCCGGGAATCTCCAGGAGGTTGGTGAAGACGTTGGCGGCGAGGTCCTCGTGGGTCATCTCGACGCCGTCGTCGATCACCGCGATGACGATCTCCGAGCTGCCGGTCGTGAGGTCCCAGGCGCCGGGGAGTCTGGCGTCGGCGCCCGAGGTCCCACCCCCCTGGCCGGTGTTCTCGAGGTGCCACTGGTTGGGGAAGAGCGGGTCGTTCGGCGTCGCCGACTTCTGGTACTCCTGGATGAAGTTCGGCTCGGCCCACTCGACCATGCCGCTCTCGGCCACGTCGTTGGCGACCACCAGCGACCAGGTGGCCTTCGGGTCGAGCACGCGGAACACGAACTCGTCGTCCGTTCCCCACATCGCAGCGACGACGGTCAGGCCGAAGCGCTCGGCGACCGCGGCCGCCGTGATCCCGCCGCGCGGCCTGGCGACGATCTCGTCCAGGGCCAGCAGCGTCCCGCCGGTCTGAGGGTTGACCAGCACGGGCACGGCGAGCTCGACGAGCGGTGAGGTGCCGAGAAGCCGGAGCGCCTCCTCGACCTTCGCGCCGGTCGCGTCCGGCACGGGCTTGCTTCCACCACCCGGCGCCGGCGAGTCGGCCAACCGGACGGTCCGCAGGCCCCACGCGGCCAGCTCCGCAGGCGGATCGAGGACCGCGCCGGGCAGCAGGCTCCGCACACCGTTCCAGGCCTCCTCGGACGTCAGGTTCGCCGCGAACCGGACGACGATGCGGTCCGCACTGCGGCGAAGGTCGATGCGACGGCCCTGGTAGACGTAGGAGTCCCCGGCGTCGACAGCCGACTGTGCAGCCAAGGGCGGCGTCCCTTCGTTGACGGCGACCAGCACGCCCTCGCGAGATGCCACCTGGGCCGCCCCTTGCTCGCCCGGTTGTGCGAACGCGCCCGCCGCGATCAGGCCGGCGCAGACGGCCAGGAACACGAGACCCTTCCTTCCGATCGGAGTCGACCCGCACACGTGTCGCATGGCGTGCTCCCCTCGCCTAGCCGGTGCGGCGCCTGGACGACGGCGCCGGGGCGATCGTTGGACGGGACGGCGGGACGCCGACACCACGACCGTCGTGGTGGCTCCGGAAAACTGTGCCCCGGACCGCCGGCACCAACTTTGGCATCTGGATCCCCGTCCCTATGCGTGATTGTAATCCACGTGTCACGCTCAACGTCTGGGCACTTCCGCGCGTGTGGGGGCCTTGCGGCGAAGAAGTGTCGAGAATCCGTTCAGGACAGCGCGCGGACCGTCAGTCGGTCGCACCCACCTCGTCCACCACCCTGAGCGTCCCTCGGCCGGGCGGGGGCCTGACCCCCGTCTACCGTCTTCTCAGTTCCCGTCCCAGTCCCCGGCCAGCGGCTTCTCGTCGACGAGGCCGTAGACGAAGTTGAGGTCGGAGTTCCCCGCGGCGTTGGTGTTCTTCAGGAACCACTCGCCGAGCGCGGTCCGGTAGATCCCCACCGTGTCGTCGCCGTCACCGTCCCAGTCGCCCACCACCGGCACGTCCTGCGCCGGGTCGCCGTACGGGAAGACCAGCTCCGCGTTGCCGCCCGCGTTCGAGTTGTGCAGGTACCACTGC
>JACQZW010000070.1 GCA_016213675.1 Acidobacteriota bacterium
GAACTCGGTGCTGAAGATGCAGGTGTTCTGGCCCTGGTCTTCCTTGAGGATGTCGGCCTGCACCGTGCCGCGCACCGATGACAGCGTCCATTCGCGGATCTTCTCGGCCTCGTCCTCGGTCGGCTGGCGATTGTTGTCGCTGACGAACTTGCCGATCTGCTGGTCGATCGCGGCATTGAGGAACATCGCCAGGATCATCGGCGCCGGGCCGTTGATGGTCATCGACACGCTGGTCGTCGGGGCGCACAGGTCGAAGCCGGCGTACAGCCGCTCCATGTCCTCGACGGTGCAGATCGACACGCCGGACTCGCCGATCTTGCCGTAGATGTCGGGGCGCTCGGCGGGGTCCTCGCCGTACAGCGTGACGGAGTCGAAGGCGGTCGACAGGCGGGCGGACTTCTGGCCGTGGCTGACGAGGTGGAAGCGGGCGTTGGTGCGCTCCGGGCCGCCCTCGCCGGCGAACATCCGGGTCGGCATCTCCTCGGTGCGCTTGAAGGGGAACACGCCGGCGGTGTACGGGAAGGCGCCGGGGACGTTCTCGAGGGCGAGGAAGCGGACGATGTCGCCCCAGTCCTCGAGGACGGGGACGACGACCTTGGGCACGTGGGTGCCGGCCAGCGAGGTCGAGGTCAGCGGGACGGTGATCTCCTTGTCGCGCACCGTGTACGTGAAGGTGTCGCCGGCGTAGTCCTCGCGCAGCTCCGGCCAGGTGGCGAGCGACTCGCGGCTCTCGGAGGTCAGCTCGTGGGCGAGCCGCCGGATCTCCGCGTCGAGGTCCGCCAGCGCAGGACTATCCGTTGCGGGGGGCGCGGCCTTCCCGCCCACCCGCACCTCCACGCCGCTGCCCCCCGGGCCCCCACCGCTCACTCGGGCCGAGCCCGAGCTCGCTTCGCTGCCCCCGCCCGACCCAGGGTGGCGGGTCCCCTCGACGATCTGCTCGAACAGCCCCCAAAGCGCCGCGTGAATGCTGGAGGAAGGGGAGAGGGAAGCCCCCACCCCGCCGCCCGGGGGAGAGGGGAGAGTGTCGTCTCTCTTCCCTCTTCCCTCTTCCCTCTCCCCTCTTCCCTCTCCCCTTCCCGACAGGATTGCCCGGGCCCCGACCAACTGATAGAGCTGCCGGGCGAGCCGGGCCTGGGCCTCGGCGCGGGCGCGGGCATCGCGGCAGGCGACGGCGATGTCGCGCAGGTAGGCGACGCGCTCGGCGGGGATGAGCGGGTGGCGCTCCGGGTGCCCGGCCGGCTGGGCGTGGCTGTCGGTGATCTCCCAGCCGTTGCCGCCGCGCTCGTGCATCAGGTTGGCGAGGGCGAGGTAGAGGGCGTTGACGCCGCGGTCGTGGAACTGGTGCGCGCAGGTCGGGAAGACCGGCAGCGACTCGTCGTCGGTCGTGAAGTCGTTGCGCGCGCGGCGGAGCTGCTTGCGGACGTCGCGCAGGGCGTCGAGGGCGCCGGGGCGGTCGAACTTGTTGATCGCCACGAGGTCGGCGAAGTCGAGCATGTCGATCTTCTCGAGCTGCATCGCGGCGCCGTACTCCGGGGTCATGACGTAGAGCGCGACGTCGGCGAGGTCGGCGATCTCGCTGTCGGCCTGGCCGGCCCCGGCCGACTCGACGATGACGAGGTCGAACCCGGCGCCGGCGCAGACGTCGATCGCCGCGCGCATGTGCGCCGACAGCGTGCGGTGCGCCTGGCGGGTCGCCAGGGAGCGCATGTAGACGCGCTCGCCGAGGGCGTTCATGCGGATGCGGTCGCCGAGCAGCGCGCCGCCGGTGCGCCTCTTGGTCGGGTCGACGGCGAGGATGGCGATCGAGCGGGCCGGGAAGTCGGCGAGGAAGCGCCGGACCAGCTCGTCGGTCAGGCTGGACTTGCCAGCGCCGCCGGTGCCGGTGATGCCCACCACCGGGCAACGCGGGGACAGGGAAGAGGGGAGAGGGGAGAGGGGAGACGAAGACGAAGACGGAGAAGGAGAAGGGACAGGAGGGGCCGCGCCCGTCTCTGCCCGACTGATGCGTCGCGCCACTTCACCGAACTCGATCGCACCGTCGGCACGGCGGAGGTTGGGTGGGGGCCCGCTCTTACTCTCCCCTCTCCCCTCTCCCCTCGCCCCCTCATCCCCTGCGCAGGCGCCCATCATCACGTCGATCATGCCGTCGAGGCCGAGCTCGCGGCCGTCGTCGGGGGAGAAGATCTTGGTCACGCCGTACGCCTCGAGCTCGCGGATCTCCTCCGGGACGATGACGCCGCCGCCGCCACCGAACACCTTGACGTGCCCCGCACCGCGCTCGCGCAGCAGGTCCACCATGTAGCGGAAGAACTCCATGTGGCCGCCCTGGTACGACGAGACGGCGATCCCCTGCGCGTCCTCCTGGATGGCGGCATCGACGATCTCGGTCACGGCGCGGTTGTGCCCGAGGTGGATGACCTCGGCGCCGTGCGCCTGGAGGAGGCGGCGGATGACGTTGATCGCCGCGTCGTGGCCGTCGAACAGCGCCGCCGCGGTGACGAACCGGACCTTGTGCTGCGGGGAGCGCGTCTCAGCCATGGTGGACCTTCCCAGGCGATTCTAGCGCGTGCTTCGCCTTTTCCCTGATGGGCCACGGCCCACGGGTCACGGTCCACGGGCCACGGGCCACAGGGCACGGCCCGGGCGAAACCTCCCGCGCGACTGTGCGTATCGTGAGCAGGTCCGGTTCGTGGCGGCCGGCGAGTTGTGCCGAAGGGGGACGCAGGTGGACACGACACGAAGGCGCCAGACCTTGCCACTCATCGCCCTTGTGACGTTGGGGCTGGTCGCGTGCGCAGACAGGAAGCCCGTGCCCGGGCCGGGGAGGATCCCGATCACGACCTCGTCGAAAGAGGCGCTCGAGGAGTACCTCGTCGGCCGTGACCTCGTCGAGAAGCTCCGCGCCACCGAGGGCCACGCCCATTTCGTGAAGGCGGTTCAGCTCGACCCCGAGTTCGCCCTCGCCCACCTCGGGCTGGCCAACACGGCGCCCGGCCCCGTCGAGTTCTTCGCCTCGGTGCAGAAGGCGGTCGCCCTCGCCGACCGGGTGAGCCCGGGCGAGGCGAACATGATCCGCGTCGCCGAGGCCGGGGCGAACAGCAAGCCACTTGAGCAGCGACGGTTGCTCGAGGCGAACGCGGCCGCGTACCCCGGTGACGAACGCGCCCAGACCCAGTTGGGCAACTTCCTCTTCAACTCCGGCGAGTGGGAGGCGGCGATCGCGGCGTACAAGAAAGCGATCGCCATCGACCCGAAGTTCTCTGCGCCGTACAACCAGCTCGGCTACGCGCTGCGCCACCTCGGCCGCACCGACGAGGCCGAGAAGGTCTTCCGCGCCTACACCGAGCTCATCCCCGACGAGCCGAACCCCTACGACTCCTACGCCGAGCTGCTCCTCCACCTGGGCCGCAACGAGGAGGCGATCACCGCCTACAAGAAGGCGCTCGACATCAACCCGAACTTCCCGAGCGCCTACGTCGGCATCGGCCACGCGCTGATCTTCCTCGGCCGTCCGGACGAGGCGCGGAAGGCTTTCACCAAGCTCCGCTTCATCGCCAGGAACGACGGAGAGGCGCGGCAGGCGTACCTGTGGCTGGCCGCGTCCTACCTCTACGAGGGAGACTACGACGGCGCCATCGCCGAGCTCGAGAGGCGGATCGAGATCGCCAGGAAGAGCCGCGACCGCCTGTCGCTCTCCTCCGATTTCGAGCTGCTGGCCGAGGTGCTGCTCGAGGCGAACCGCCCGTCCGAGGCTCAGGCCAAGCTCGACGAGTCGCTCGCGATCCTCGAGCAGGCAGAGGTCACCGAGGGGCTCAGGGAGACCAACCGCATCGACTACCTCTTCGACAGCGCGCGGGTGGCGATCGGGCGTGGCGACCTGGAGGCCGCGACGCGCCTGGCCGAGGACTTCAGGACCCGCACGGCCGCGCGCCACATCCCGCAGGAGGAACGGCTGTCCCACGCCCTGCAGGGGCTCCTCGCGCTGGCCAAGGGCGACCCGAAGACCGCGATCGCCGAGCTCGAGAAGTCCGACCGGGAGGATCCGCGGGTCCGGCTCTTCATCGCGCGGGCGCGGGCGGCGTTGGGCGACCGCGAGGGCGCGATCGCCGCGTGCCGCCAGGCCGTGCAGTTCACCGGGCCGGACCTCAGCCTCGCATTCGCGCGCCGTCACGCGCTCGCGCTGCTCGCGCAGCTCACCGCTCCACCTCAGCCGGTGCTGTAACCGTCGAAAACGGGGTTCCTCGCACCCACTTCTTCAGTGGAGCGCGCCCTCCGGGCGTGCTCCTCATCTGGACTGCAGGGTCCATGAGAGCACGCGCGGAGCGCGCGCTCCACAGAGACCTCACTTCATCTTTGCCAGGATGTCCTTGACGGCGTCCTTGTGGACGGTGTAGGCGAGCATCTTCAGCCGCACGAAGTCGTCGCGGTAGAAGTAGTAGCCCTCGAACTTGCCCCACCGCGCGCCGCGCCCCGAGTCCTTTATGAGGAACCACGTGTGCCCGTCCGGCGTGGTCGTCATGCCGACCACGTGGATGAGGTGGTCGTCCTCGCTGGTGTGGTTGTTGAAGCGGAACTCGCGGCTGTCCTGGTCGATGTAGTCCTGCGGGATGTCGAACGTCGGGACGACGGCCGCGTCCTCGAAGCCGTTGATCCCGGGCTCCGACACGTCGCCGCCGATCGCGACGGTGTAGCCGGCCTTGACGGCGCCGACGATCCCGCCGTACCAGGCGTCGAGCGGCACGTTGTTGTAGCCGGAGTCTTTCCACCAGTTGTCCGGCACGTCGTACGAGCCCTTGGTCCAGAACGGTACCGACAGCGTCGACATCACCTCGACGTAGGCGTCGAGGTCGAGCTTCAGCACCTTGGCGAGGAACTCCTTCGGCGAGAAGGAGGTGCCCTGGTAGGTGAAGTTGGTCGGCGGGACGCCGAGCTCGCGGTCGAGGATGACGCGGGCCATGGCCAGGACGCGCTCCTCGTCCCAGGCGTCGTGCGCCTTGACCCAGTCGGCGAGCTCGTCGAGTTGGCCGATCAGGTGCTCGTGGTCGTGGCGACCGTCGGGAGAGAGCACGCCGGCGTAGGCCTCGGCGGGGACCGCGCCGTAGAGCTTCCAGATGCGCGCCACCGCGTTGGACTCGGAGCCCTCGGCGATCAGGGAGTCGCCGCGCTCGCGAACGAAGCGGCGGACCTTCTCGACGTACTCCCAGTACACCGTCCAGATCTCCGACAGCTTGACCCTCTCACCCGTCAGGCGGAACACCTCGGACTCGTAGAAGCTGGTGGTCGAGAAGCTCCAGCACGTCCCGGTGCTGTACTGGGCGACCGGCGGGTTGTGCCACGCCGGCTTGAACGCCTCGGGGCCGGCGGGCTTGGCGAGCTTCGTCATGTCGAAGCGGAGCGTCTTGGCGTCCTTCTTCTTGGCGTCCTTGGCGACCTTCTGGGCGTCGCGGACCTTGGCGGTCTCGCCCTCGGCCTGCTTCGCCGCCTCCTTGCGCGCGTCCTCCATCTGCTTGAGGACCGGGTCCTCGTACTTCGGCAGGTAGATCACGTGGTCGCGCGTGGCGGCCGGGGTGGGCTTGGACGGCGGGGCCGCGCAGACGACGGGGGCGATGACGACGGTGGCAACGAGGACCAGCGGCAGGGCACGACGCATGGAGGGCTCCTTGGCGGCGCCGGGGCGCGGCGCCGGCCGCCCATCCTGCCACATCCCGGCCGCTGCCGAAAGGGAGCCGCGTGGGATACTTGCGGCTCGCGCCGGGAGCTCCGGCGGCGGTCGTGGAGGGGCGATGCTCAAGGGTCTGCGGTTCGCGTTCATCGGGTCGGGCGCCATGGCGGAGGCGATGATCCGCGGGTTGGTCGAGCGTGCCGGCGTGCCCGGCCAACGGATCACGGCGAGCGGGCCGCGCGGCGAGCGAGGCGAGGAGCTGCGCGAGCGCTCCGGGGTGCTCGCGACGACGGAGAACCGGGTGGCGGTCAAGGGCGCCAACGTCGTGGTCCTGTCGGTCAAGCCGCAGGTGTTGCACGGCGTGCTCGACGAGCTCGCCGGTCGCGTCGCGCCCGGCGCGCTGGTGCTGTCGATCGTCGCCGGCGCCCGACTCGAGAACATCGCGGGCGTGCTCAAGCATGCCGAAGTCGCCCGGGCGATGCCCAACACGCCGGCGCAGATCGGCCTCGGCATGACGGTGTGGACGTGCGCGCCGCACCTCTCGGAGGCGCACCGCGGCCAGGCGAAGGCGGTGTTCGCCTCGGTCGGCGAGGAGGTGTTCGTCGGTGACGAGCGCTACCTCGACATGGCGACCGCGCTGTCCGGCACCGGGCCGGCCTACCTGTTCATCTTCCTCGAGGCGATGATCGATGCCGGCGTCCACATGGGGTTCTCGCGGCGGGTCGCCGAGCAGCTCGTCTTCCAGACCGCGCGCGGCTCGGTGGAGTACGCGCGGCAGGCCGGGTCGCACCTCGCGGCGCTGCGCAACCAGGTCACCTCGCCGGGCGGCACCTCGGCCGAGGCGCTCTACCAGATCGAGAAGGGCGGCCTGCGGACGGTGATGTCGCGGGCGATCTGGGCCGCCTACCAGAAGTCGCGCCGCCTCGGCAAGGGCGTCGAGGAGTAGGGTCGCCCACGCCAGTGTCTGTGTGGAGCGCGCGCTCCGCGCGTGCTCTCTGGATACGTGCAGGCCACTCGATGAGCACGCCCGGAGGGCGCGCTCCACAGCAGCGTTGCCAGAGGCGGCCGCGCTACGAGGTTGCGGCCGTATCGCTCGCAGGCTTCTCGTCGCGGACGTGGCGCCGGATGAACGGCAGGAGCGCGAGGCCCGGGATCGCCAGGGCGGTGGTGAACGCGAAGTACGTGGGGTAGCCGAGCGTCTCGACGCCGATGCCGGTGAACGCCCCGGCGACGTCGCGGGTCAGGGCGAACAGGGCCGACAGGAGCGCGTACTGGGTCGCCGCCTGCTCCTTGTCGCACAGGCTCATGAGGAAGGCGAGGAAGGCGGCGGTGCCGAGCCCCTGGGTGAACGACTCGACCATCGAGGCGACGTAGATGCTCTCGCGCGGCAGGGCAAGGGAGGCGACGGCGACGTAGCCGAGGTTCGACACCCCCTGCGCGAGCCCGAGCCAGAGGAGCGCCGAGAAGTTCCCGAAGCGCTTGACGAACCAGCCGCCGGCCAGCGCCCCGGCGATGGTCAGGACGACGCCGAGGGTCACGGAGATCAGGCCGATCTCCTTGAGCGAGTAGCCGCGGTCGACCCAGAACGGCTTGACCATCCGGCCGAGCGTCGAGTCGGCGAGCTTGTAGAGCGGCACGAAGAGCAGCACCGGGAGCATCTCCCAGCGCAGCAGCCAGCGCAGCACCGGGCGGATCGGGTCGCGCCGCTGGCTCGCCTCGAGGGTCACCCGGGGGCTCGAGAACGCCGCCGCCGCCAGGCCGAGGAAGAGGACGGCGAGCGCGGCCCACAGCACGTTCCAGCCGGTGATCTCGGCGAGCGAGATCATCCCGCCCCCGCCGACGAGGAGCGCGACCCGCGCGGCCGACACCCGCACGCCGTTGATCGGCCCCTTGGTCTCCGGCGTCGCGACGTCGACGGCGTAGGCGTCGATGGCGATGTCCTGGGTCGCAGAGGCGGTCGTGAAGAGGAGCAGCACGCCCCACAGCAGCCACGACGGGTGCGCCGCGTCCTGCGGGATGATCGCGATCGTCGTCGCGGAGAGCACGAGCAGCGCCCCGGTCATCCAGTGCTGGCGCGCGCCCCAACGGTCGACGAGCGGCGCCCACAGCAGCTTCCAGGTCCACGGCAGGGAGAGCAGGCTCATCAGCCCGATCTCCTTGAGCGACACGCCGTGGGCGCGGAAGAACACCGGCCAGACGTCGTAGGCGAGCCCGAACGGCAGCCCCTCGGCGAAGTACAGCACGGCGATCCAGAACAGCGTGCGGCGCTGCGTCATCGCCGCATTGTACGTGCGCGAGGCAGGGGAGAGGGGAGAGGGAAGAGGGAAGAGGGAAGGTCAAAGGCGGAGGAGGCCAGCAGGCCTGGAGATGTAGCGGCCGGCCGTGGCCGGCCGTCGCCGGGACTGCAGGGTGCCGTTGGGCGGGCGCCCTCGCCCGC
>JACQZW010000006.1 GCA_016213675.1 Acidobacteriota bacterium
CAACCCTTCAACCCTTCAACCCTTCAACCCTTCAACCCTTCAACCCTTCAACCCTTCAACCCTTCAACCCTTCAACCCTTCAACCCTTCAACCCTTCAACCCTTCAGCAGCTCCGCGGGATCGAGCCGGTCGAGGACGCGGGCGGCGGCGACGATGTCGGGGTGGAGCGTGTGGTCGCCGTCGAGCGGCGGGGCCACCTCGCGGACGATCGCGTGGGCCCGCTCGAGCGCCGGCGACGACCGCAGCGGCCGCTTGAAATCGAGCCCCTGCGCGGCCTCGAGCAGCTCGACGGCGAGCACGAGGCGGGCGTTGTCGACGACCGCAGCAAGCTTGCGCGCCGCCCACGTCCCCATCGACACGTGGTCCTCGCGGCCGGCCGAGGTCGGGATCGAGTCGACGCTCGCCGGGTGGGCCAGCGTCTTGCACTCGGAGACCAGCACCGCCGCGGTGACCTGCGCCATCATGAACCCGGAGTTGAGGCCCGACGCGTCGACCAGGAACGCCGGCAGCCACGACTGCTCGGGGGTGACGAGGCGGGCCGAGCGGCGCTCCGAGATCGACGCCAGGCTGGTCAGCGCGATGGCCGCGAAGTCGCAGGCGGCCGCCACCGGGGCGCCGTGGAAGTTGCCGCCGGAGACGACGCGGCCGTCGGGCAGCACCATCGGGTTGTCGGTGGCGGCGTTGACCTCGATGGCGAGCGTGCGCCTCAGGTGGCCCAGCGCGTCCCGCGCGGTGCCGTGCACCTGCGGCGAGCAACGCATCGAGTAGGCGTCCTGCACCCGCGAGCACGCCTGGTGCGAGTCGCGGACCTGCGATCCCTGCATCAGCGCGAGGAGGTTCGCCGCGCTCGCCACCTGGCCCGGATGCGGGCGGGCGGCGTGGATCTCCGCGATGAAGGCGGTGTCGGTGCCCTCCATCGCGTCGATCGACATCGCGGCGGCGACGTCGGCCGCCGCCGCCAGCCGCTCGGCGTCGAGGAGCGCGAGCGCACCCACCGCGGTCATCACCTGGGTTCCGTTGATCAGCGCCAGCCCCTCCGTCGGGGCGAGCTCCAGCGCCTCGACGTCGGCCAGCTTCAGCGCCATCGCGCCGGGCATCCGCTTGCCGCCCAGCGTCGCCTCGCCCTCGCCGACCAGGACCAGCGCCAGGTGGGCGAGCGGCGCGAGGTCGCCGGAGGCGCCGACCGACCCCTGGCTCGGCACGATCGGGGCGACGCCGGCGTTGAGCAGCTCGACGAGTCGCTCGACCACGACCGGCCGGACCCCGGCGTACCCCCCGGCGAGCACGTTGGCGCGGAGCAGGAGCATGGCGCGCACGACGTCCTCGCGGAACGGCTCGCCCACCCCGCAGGCGTGCGAGCGCAGCAGGTTGAGCTGCAGTCGGGCGAGCTGGTCGGCGGGGATCTGGACGTCGGCGAGCCGGCCGAAGCCGGTGTTGACGCCGTACAGCACCTCGCCCGCCGCGATGCGCGCCTCGATGCCCGCCCGGGTGCGGGCGACCCGCTCGCGCGCCCCGGCCTCGAGCTCGACGCGCGCCCCGTGCCGCGCCACGGCCTCGACCTGCTCCAGCGTGAGACTCCGCCCGTCCAGCACGACTCGTTCCATCCCGACCTCCGACCGGGCAGGATAGCGCAGGCGACGTCGCGCCGCGCCTTGCCCTCCGAGGGATACTTTGCTATGAATACGCGGTTTGTGCCGCGGCTGCACAAGGAGTCCGAATGGCGAACGTGGTGGTGATCGGCGGGCAGTGGGGGGACGAGGGCAAGGGTAAGGTCGTCGACCTGCTCTGCCCCTCCTTCGAGCACGTGGTGCGGTTCAACGGGGGCAACAACGCGGGTCACACGGTCCGCTTCGCCGACCGGCACTTCGCGTTGCACCTGATCCCCTCCGGGATCATCCAGCCGACCTGCCGCTGCGCCGTCGGCCCCGGCGTGGTCATCGACCCGGTCGGCCTGCTCGCCGAGATCCGCGAGCTCGAGGCGCAGTCGATCTCCGTCCGCACCCGCCTGCTCCTGTCGTCCCGCGCCCACCTCGTCATGCCCGGCCACCGCGCCCTCGACCTCGCCCGCGAGACCGCGCGCGGCGCCAAGAAGATCGGCACCACCGGCAAGGGCATCGGACCGGCCTACGAGACGCGCGCCGGGCGCACCGGCGTCCGGCTCGGCCTGGTCCGCAACGAGGACCGCTTCCGCGAGGCGGTGGACGCCACCAACCAGGCGCTCGGCGAGCTGCTGCGCGGCTACGACGCCCCGGCCCCGGACCCCGAGGAGGTCGAGGCCGCGATCGTGGCCGCCCTCGCGCTCGCCCCGCTCGTCGGCGACGTCTCCCAGGTCCTCCACGACGCGATCGCCACCAAGCAGGCGATCCTGTTCGAGGGCGCCCAGGGCACCTTCCTCGACATCGACCACGGGACCTACCCGTTCGTCACCTCCTCCGGCGTCCTCGCCGGCTTCGCCGCCCCGGCCTGCGGCCTGCCGGCCCGCGCGATCGGCGGCGTCCTCGCCGTCCTCAAGGCGTACACCACGCGGGTCGGCGGCGGACCGTTCCCGACCGAGCTGAACGACGCCCTCGGCGAGCAGCTCCGCCGGCGCGGCAACGAGTTCGGCACCACCACCGGCCGGCCGCGCCGCACCGGCTGGTTCGACGCCGTGGCGGCCCGCGCCGCGGTGCGCTGGAACGGCATCGACGCGGTGGCCCTGACCAAGCTCGACGTGCTCGACGAGGTCGAGGAGATCCCCATCGCCACCGGCTACCGGATCGGCGGCGAGGTCACCACCGAGGTCCCCGACGACGTCGCCGACCTCGCCGAGGCCGACCCCGTCTACGAGGTCATGCCCGGCTGGTGCAGCTCGACCTCCGGGGTGACGGACGACGCGGAGCTGCCGGACGCCGCCCGCCGCTACGTCGCGCGGCTCGAGGAGCTGCTCGACGTCCCGATCGCGATGATCTCGACCGGGCCGCGGCGCGAGGAGACGATCCTGCGCGCGGTCCCGCCGTTCTCGCAGTGGTTCCCCGAGCTGTTCCGCCGCAAGGCGCCGCGCTGACGCTCCGGCGCGGACGCCCGACCACGACTGACGAGGAGAACGCATGCTGGTGATCGGGAACACGAGCCGTCTGGCCATCGAGGACGTCGTCCGGGTCGCGCGCCACGGCGAGGAGGTCGAGCTCTCCCCCGCCGCCCTCGACCGCATCCGCGCCTGCCGCGGCATGCTCGAGGCGAAGATCGCCGCGCACGAGATCATGTACGGCGTCAACACCGGCATCGGCGAGCTCGCCAACGTCGTCCTCGACGACGAGCAGGTGCAGCAGTTCCAGCGCTACCTGATCTACAACCACGCCGCCGGAATCGGCGAGCCCGCGCCGATCGAGCACGTCCGCGCCGCGATGCTGTCGCGCATCGCCGTCCACTCGCGCGGCTGCTCCGGCTGCCGCCCGGAGATCACCCTCACCTACGTCGCGATGCTCAACCGCGGCGTCACCCCGGTCGTCTGCGAGAAGGGCAGCGTCGGCGCGTGCGGCGACCTCGCGCCGATGAGCCAGATCGCGCTGTCGCTGATGGGCGAGGGCGAGAGCTTCTACCGCGGCGAGCGGATGCCGACCCGCGACGCGATGGCCAAGGCCGGCATCCCGGTCCCCGGCCTGCAGGCCCGCGACGGCCTGGCCGCCATCAACGGCTCAAACCTGATCACCGGCATCGGCTGCCTGCTCCTTTTCGACATCGACCGCTGGGTCGCCCAGGCCGAGATCGCCGCCGCCATGAGCCTCGAGGCGCTGCTCGCCAACATGCGGCCGTACATCGCCAAGCTCCACGAGCTGCGCGGCTTCAAGGGGGCGATTACCTGCGCCGCCAACCTGCGCAAGGTCATCGATGGCTCGGACCTCGTCACCGGCAAGCTCAAGGTCAAGGTCCAGGACGCCTACTCGATGCGCTCGACGCCGCAGGTCATCGGCGCGCTGCGCGACGCCCTCGCCTACGCGCGGGCGCAACTGGAGACCGAGCTCAACGGCGTCGCCGACAACCCGATCTTCGTCCGCGACGAGAACCTCGTCCTGACCGGCGCCAACTTCCAGGGCACGCCGATCTCGATGCCGCTCGACCTGATCGGCGCCGGTGTCACGATGGTCTCGGTGCTCTCCGAGCGGCGCCTCAACCGGCTGCTCAACCCGGCACTGTCGGTCGGCCTGCCGGCGTTCCTCACCAAGGGCGCCGGGATGTTCTCCGGCCACATGCTCAGCCAGTACACCGCCGACATGCTCATCGTCGAGCAGCGCATCCTGTCCGCGCCGTCGTGCGTCCAGTCGATCCCGGCCGCCGCCGACCAGGAGGACTTCGTCTCCATGGGCATGAACGGCGCCCTGAAGACCAAGCAGATCCTGAAGAACGCCTTCGGCATCCTCGGCATCGAGCTGATCGCCGCCGCCCAGGCGCTCGACTTCCGCGAGTTCGGCTTCGGCCGCGGCACCAGGGCGGCCCACGCCGCCGTGCGCGAGGTCGTCGCCCACCTCGACGTCGACCGCCCCCTCTTCTCCGACCACAACGCGATGTCCGCCGCCGTCGAGCGCTGCGCCGTCCTCGACGCCGTCGAGCGCGAGGTCGGCCCCCTCGCCACCTCCTGGTAGGCCGACGCGCGGGGCGCGCGGCCGCGCCACGAATCCCCGTTCCCCGTAGGGCGGGCGCCCTCGCCCGCCCCTCCACCCCCATCATTCCTTGACGCTCCCACACTGATGGGTGATCATCCAACTGAGCCAGGAGCCGATACATCATGCCGCACGTCGAGCCGCCCAAGGACAAGATCGAGGCCTTCTGCCGTACGTGGAAGGTGATGGAGCTCGCCCTGTTCGGCTCCGTCCTGCGTGACGACTTCGGTCCCGACAGCGATGTCGATGTGCTCGTGACGTTCGCCGACGATGCCCGCTGGGGCTTGCTTGACCACGCGCGGATGGAACGAGAGCTCGCGGCGATCATCGGGCGCGACGTGGACCTCGTCACCCGCTCGGCAGTCGAGCGCTCACCGAACTGGATCCGCCGCCGCGAGATCCTCGACGGGGCCCGGAGCCTCTATGCGGCGCGATGACGCGACGCTGCTGGGCTTCCCGGGTGCCCACGCCCGCCATCGCCTGAAGTAGGGCGGGCGCCCTCGCCCGCCCCGTCCACCCCCCCGTCCCTGCGAGGAGACGCGACGCGCCGACGAAGCAGTCCCGTCGCGTTCCAGCGCCCTCTTCGCCGCCCCGATAGTTCCTTGACGCTCCCAGGTCGATGGGCTAACGTCCGAGCGGGCCGTTAGCTCAGTTGGCAGAGCACCGGGCTTTTAACCCGAGGGTCGGGGGTTCGAGCCCCCCACGGCCCACACCTTAACACCATTACAAGCAATAACTTACGAACCACAACTCATGATACTGTACGAAGCCACGCGGCGCCGTTGCCCCCCTATTGCCCCCTCCAGACACAAGAAGAGACCCCGGCGCGGGCCGGCGTCGATTCTCGATCAATGTCACCCTGTCCCCGCCTTTCCTTGCCGCCTAGGAAATCCAAGTGCTACCAGGAACTCGCCCAGGTCGCGACCTCCAATCCGCTTTCGCGGGAAGGCCCTTTCTACAGCTTTCACCTGGGCTTCTTCTGACGGGAGCCGATCAAGGATCCTCCGAGTCGCCTCTATATCGGGGCGGATACTCCAGGCTGCAACGAGTTCCTCAACTACGCCGCTGACCAAGGCCTCTGCGGCTTGCTCCCGATCCAGTTCAGCCCGCTGTCGCGCTAGCCTGAGCGCCTCCTCTGCCGCGTTGGCGCCCCGTTCGGCGGTCGCGGCGCTTCGCTGTGCTGCCTCGGCGCTGCTCTCGGCAGCCTTGGCACTCTTCTCCGCCGCAATGCCCTTCCGGCGATTCCAGTAGAGGGCCCACAGCGATAGCAGAAGGCCTATCGGACCAGTTGCCTCAAGCAGCGTCATGATTCACCCTCGCCATTCTCGACAGCCGAGCCGAAGAACTCCCCGAGCGCCAGGAGTCGGCGGACGTAGAAGGCGAACATCACGAGGTAGGTGTGTGCCTCCTCTCGCTCCACCACCTTTCCGGTCGGGTGTCCCGCCTCGTTCCTCGAGATCCTCAGGAAGTCGCCCACGCTGTGGAGCACTGCATCGAGACCGTCTCGGAGACTTGCGTCGAGCTGCTTCTGCCTCTGGTCGACGAGCTCCCGAAACCTCGCAAACTTCGTCGCGTAGGTGCCCCTTGCGTTCCCGAGGATTCTCTCGAACTTGTCGCGCTCCGGCTCCTCAAGCCAATACACGAAAGCCTCGGCGGTCACTTGAAACCCCGCCTCAGCAGCAACCCCAATCATCACCGTAGAGGCGGCAAAACACCCGCCGTTGTAAGCCCGGAGAGCCTCCGTTGTGTAGAACTCGACAGGCCCAGCAAAGCCCGCTGCGCCCTTCTTCAGACGGGCGAGGTAGGCGCCAGGATCGTCCGGGTTGGGCGCGTCACCACCTGCGCAGCGCCGTCCGCGGTCGGTGATTCTCCAACGCCAACCCGACGTTTGCTGTATTGGCATGGTGATGGAGACCAGGCCATCGGCCAGCATCGTCCACAGTGCTTCGTCGATCACAGATCGTGGCGTCTTGATCGGCACCACCTGCCACAGGGGCTCCGCTGGGTTCTGCACTTCAACAACGTGCCAACCAATCTCTGGAGTTTTACACAGGACAGCCAAGAGCCCTGCTCGAAGCCCAGCCGCAGTCTGAGGTTTCGCTCCGCTCATCTGTCTCCCCGTCCTGTTCTGTCGTGAGGCTACACCTCCCACAGCAAGGAAACGACCCCGGCACGCGGCCGGGGTCCGGTGTCCGTACGCCCCGATCTCCCTCCGCCCGGCATGAGGACACCACCCGCGCCCCGATCCCCCGGCACGCGCCAGCGAGGGGCGGAGTTGGCGTAGACTCGCCTGCAGCCCAGTAACAATCACAGAGGAGGTTCAGCGTGAAGGTACCGGCGCTCTCAGGCCTTAGCCGTTGGTGGTGGATCGGCACCTTCGTCGCGCTCGCGTTGGCGCTCGCATGTGTTGCCCTCCTGCAACCAACGGACCGCGGCGTGGCTGTTGGCCTTCTTACTGGACTCTCTGCGAACTGCTTCGCGATTGCCTTCGGGGTTTGGGCCGTTGATCGATTCGCTCGTCAGCAGCGCCGGGCCGATTGGATGCCAGCCGTGGTCGGCGCCGTGCACCAAGCCCGCCTGCACCTCGCGATTCTCGCGGCAGAGGCCTTGATAGCCTTGAGAGGCGATGGAACGGCCCAAGCGATGGGCGCCTGCAACCACGAAGCCGGCCGCATGCTGTCGCTCCTGGCTGAGGAACTGGATGAGCTTGGCCGTCTCCCGAGCGACGACCCCAGGCTAGAGGCCCTCGGGTTCCGGTGGGTCCTTTCGAGTGTCTTCAACTTCTCGGCCCTTGTTCCTGCCTTGGAATACGCCGGCCAGTTATACCTCCAGGCCGACGCCAAGCCCCGCGTCACCTCCTCCGTTCTCGACCTTGCCAGGGTACTCAAAGCCTCTCTGGCTGAAGCTCCCGCAGTTATCCAACTCACCAAGAAGACCACGCCGTGGGACATCGGGATCCGGGCGGGTCTCTTTCGTCAAGCCTCGGACCTCTACAAGCTGCTTGATCGGGAGGTCAAGCACTCCGCCGACCAGCCGATAGATGACATCAAGCCGGCGTAGGAGGCGATGAGCGCCAAGGCCACACCGGCGCCGGCAGGAAGGCCCCCCCTGCCCGGCAGCTCCGGGGGCCAAACGGGAGAGCTGCGGTCCGTACTGCCCCGCCTCGCGGCTCGGCGGAATCACGACGGCCCATTCCCTTCTTGCGCGGGGGAAGACCCATCGCGCAGGCGTGAGGGGCAGCAGTGCGGCGGAGGCTGGCCGTTGGCGTATTATCGATTGGTGTAGGCAAGCGATTCCCTATCCGCAACTTGGATTGATGGAGCGCGCAAGATGCCTGAAACCGGACCCGTAGCACCTCGCAGGACCGCCCCTGACGTCGATGCAAACCGCGAAGGGGCCGTCACTCTCCTGAAGTACCTGCTGGAGTACACAAAGCTCAAGGAGGCGAGCCCCGTTCACGACGTGTCTCGCTACGGAGCCGATGGGCTTCTGATGTGGTTTTGTGACCTCCCCAAGGCGCCAGGGCTGTTCTGCCAAGCATGGACGGCGCCCCCGGAAGGCCAAGCCAACACCTGGCTGAAGGTACGGAAACAGGAACTCCCGCCGTGTCCGCCGCTCCCCAGCGAGGTTGAGCCGTGGGTCGAAACCGCCGAGGTCCTTCGGTCAGGCGGGCCCGATCCGCAGCTACAGTCAGTGGCCTTCTTGCCCGTGCCCATCGCAGAGAGTGGTGGATCAGAACAAGAGAATGGAAGCGCCAAAGAGGACGACGCGGCAGAGAGACCAACAGTTTGGCGGCACCTGCTTGCGGGACACCCAGAGGTCCGCAGCTCCTGGCAACGGTACCTGCCCGGGTGGCGAGAGTGGTCGACCGAGCACGCCCGCCGCGCCGGAGTTCAACAGATCTACGCCAAGCTCTACAGCGCGTATCAGAAACAAAGACGACTTGGTGAAGCCTACGAACTGGTGGTCGGGTTGGGGCTTCTCACAACCAGCGAAGCAGGCAAGACGGCTATCCGTCGGCACGTCATTACCGCGCAGGCTCAGCTAGCGTTCGAGGCTCGCCGGGGGGAAATCAGCCTTCAGTGCCCTCCACCGACTGAAGGAGCTCGTCTTTCGATTGAGGATGATTTTCTGGGACCCGACGCACGGCCAAACCCGGAAGACTACAAGGCAACCGAGATGCAGCTTGCTTCCCTCGGCGACGCAATCTGGGATCGCACTCAGATCGATGAGATTCTCCGAAGCTGGACCAACCTCCTTCCACAGAGCCCGGGTCCACGGTACTCAAGTGAACTACAGCCGCCACAAGCATCGACCTCTGACTCCAGGGTTACCTGGGCACCTGCGGTAATCCTGCGGCGCCGAACTCAACGGGGCACCATTACGCTCTACCAACGCCTGATTGCCGCCCTCAACGACGGCACGCAAGTGCCATTCGGCCTTGCCAGACTCGTGGAACACCTTGATGACTCGATCCCCGACCTGGGGAACTCCGAGGGCGGAGGTCCTGGCGGAACGGCCAGCAACCACGACCCAGGGGAGGTCTTCTTCCCCCTCCGGTCGAACGATCAACAACAGAGTATCGTCCGGCACCTGACGCGAAGGCGGGGTGTCCTCGTTCAAGGCCCACCGGGCACCGGTAAGAGCCATACGATCGCCAACCTCCTCTGCCATCTGCTGGCTACCGGCAAGAGGGTTCTTGTAACGAGCGAGACAGCCCGTGCCCTAGCCGTTCTCAAGGAGATGATCCCAAGCGAACTCAGGCCACTCTGCGTGAGCCTGCTTGGCGCCGACCAGGTGTCGTTCTCCGAATTGGCTGGCGCCGTCAGCAATATCAGCCACCAGCGATCCCTCTGGAATGACGAGACCCGGGACGCCCGCCGAAAAACGATCAGCGACCGTCAGCAACAGCTCACCGACTGCCGAGCCCGCCGCGCGGAGATTCAGCGCACCATTCGAGAGCTACACGAGGCTGAAACCTATGAGGTGAGCATCGGAGACGGGAGTTATCGGGGTTCAACTTGCGAGATCGCCAAGAGGGTCCGAGCCGAACGACCGGAGTTCGAATGGCTCGGCCCTGAGGGTGGGGCTGATCCTGAGCCACCCCTGTCCAACAGCGACGCAATCGAACTCCTAGGGCTGCTCAGGGAGTTCCACACCCGCACAGCGAACGAAGGGAACAAGGTTCTAGTTGACGTCAAACTGCTCCCCTCCGCCCCCGATTTTGCGCGATTCATCAAGCTAGAACAGGAGGCCCGCGAGAGGGTAGAGGAATTCCAGCCTCTGCTGAAAGACCATGCCTTGAGCGGCCTCTTCTCAGCGGCCCCAACCTTGCGGCGAGACCTACGCGACGCGGTCCAGAGACTACAGATCGGGCTGGACGAAACCCTCCACCGGAAAGAGTCGTGGCTGCTTGAGGCAGTCCACGACATCCTGGTCGAGCACGACAGGCCATGGGTGACGAAGGCAGAAACTACGCGAGAGGACCTTGCGGACTTGAGATCCAAGGCAGGACGAGTTGATCAAGTGCGTCTGACCCTGCCTACGGACAGGGGACAGGACCGGATTCTGGCCGACGCGCACGTAGTCATCGACCATCTGCAGTCCGGGGGACGCTGGAGTGTCCTTGGGTTCACGCCCTCGAGGATCAAAGGCCGCGAGTACCTACGGAAACTGGTCCTGATCGACGGCAGACCCGCGGCTTCAGTCGATGAGCTCCGGACTCTCACGATGGTCTTGGAGACCAAGCGCAAAGCGTCGACGGCCCTCGAACTCTGGCACCTGCCAACCCCGACGGGCTCGGGAGCGCTCCTGGGCGTTGTGGCGGAGCTGGACGAGTGCCTGGAGGCCATTGATCAAGCACTGGATCTCCGACGCACCGCGCGGTCCGTCGCTCAGAAGCTCCAGAGTCTGTCGCCCCCGGTGCCTCTCCCGAACTGGACTGCCGAGGGCCTCTCGCGCCTGTTGTCAGCTCTTGACGCGGTCACGGCTGTCGATGCGAGGCGCGAGGCTTCTGCCGCATTGGACGCGACCGTCACGATGCTTGAGAAGCAAGTGCATGATCCGAGCGCCCACCCTGTCAACCATCAACTCCTCGATGCCGCCAGGCGTCGGGAACCGCAGGTGTGGGCTGAGGCCTGCACTTTCGCTGGACTGCTGCTGGAGCGCCGCCGGCGTCTCGCCCGCCTGGGAACCCTCTCGGACCGGCTCAGTACGGGCGCAGCCGGTCTTTTGAGCCAACTTCAATCGGCGCCTGACAAACTCGAGTGGGAAGACAAACTGAAGAGCCTTGACCGGGCATGGAGGTGGCGCCGAGCCGAGCGCTGGCTGACTGACCTTCGAGACCCGCAGACAATTTCGGACCTGGAAGCCGAGAGCCGCAAGTGCGACGAGCGGGAACGAGAACTTGTTACGAGGCTGGCGGCGGACAAGGCGTGGTTGCACTTCCTCGATCGACTCGACAAGAGGCAACAGGAACACCTCGAAGCCTGGAGTTTCAACATCCGGAAGATCGGCAAGGGCACGGGCAAAGGAGCCGAGGGGTTCCGCGCTGCCGCCCGGGCGAACATGAAGGTCTGCGTCGCTGCGATCCCTGCGTGGATCCTGCCGCGCTACAGGGTGGTCGATGCCTTCGAGGCCAGCCCCAACCTCTTCGACGTGGTCATTGTTGACGAGGCAAGTCAAACAGGGATTGAGGGGCTCTTCCTCTATGCCCTGGCAGATCAAGTGCTGATTGTCGGGGATGATCAGCAGATCAGCCCCAGTGACATTGGTGTGAGGGTGGACGAGGTCGAGGCGCTCCGCCGAAGGTTCCTTGCTACAACACCTTTCCCGGAGGCTCTGGCCCCGAAGGTAAGCCTGTACGACCATGCAAAGATCCGCTTCAGCGGAAGGGTCGTCCTAAGAGAGCACTTCCGTTGTGTTCCCGAAATCATCGGGTTCAGCGATCAGCTCTGTTATGCACCGAACGGAACCCCCCTAGTCCCGCTGCGGAACTATGAGCCTGCTCGGCTCGAGCCGATCCTGACTCGCCTCGTCCGTGAGGGCTTTCAGGAGGGCTCAGCCAGTTCTGCAGTCAATCGACCTGAGGCCCAGGCCTTGGTCTCGCAGATCGCCTCGTGTGTCAAGGACCCCAGGTACAACGGGAAGTCGTTCGGCGTCATCTCGCTACTCGGCGAGGCGCAGGCCCGCCTCATTGAGCGCTTGCTGCTCTCCGCCTTGGGACCAGAGCTCATGGAGGAGCGAAAGCTCGTTTGCGGTGATGCCTACGCCTTTCAAGGCGATGAACGCAGCGTCGTCTTCCTGTCGATGGTATCTGCCCCAAACGCACGGATAGGGACGCTGGCGGGCTCGGAGGCCTTCCAGCGGTTCAACGTGGCCGCAAGCAGAGCGCAGGACCAACTCTGGTTGTTTCACAGCGCCAACCTCGAGGACCTGAGTGAATCATGTGTCCGGCGGAGGCTGCTTTCGTACTGCCTGAATCCCTCAAACCGAGATGAGGTCCAGGACCCCCGGTTTGACTCCGGGTTCGAACGCGATGTCTATGAGCGCATTAAGGACAAGCGCTACAGGGTGCGGACGCAGGTCTCGGCTGGAGATCAGACAAGCCACGCCTACCGTATCGATCTCGTCATCGAGGGGGAAAGAGCCCGACTTGCAGTCGAGTGCGACGGCGACGTGTGGCACGGCATCGAATGCTGGGATGCTGACAGCCGCCGCCAGCGACAGCTCGAGCGAGCCGGGTGGGTCTTCCACCGGATCTGGGCGTCGGACTTTTACCGCGATCCTGAAACAGCGATCCGGGCTCTTACCAACGTGTTGGATTCCCTTGGGATCGAGCCCAGGGGCGACCAACAACTGCACGCCACTCCGCCGCCTCCTTCGGAGGAAGCGAGCGTGGTTCAGGACTTGGATGTTGAGATTATGGCCAACGTCCCTGAGTCACCGCCGGAGCCCCTTGGCCCGGCCGAGTTGGTAGACTTTGAGCCTCCAAGCCCACCGACCGATGCTGTCAGTCCCCACGAGGAGTGGACACAGCCATTAGCCGGCGACACTTCACACGACACGGAGGTGGATGGTGCCGTTTCCCGGCCGCCGTTGTCCGGCGGGTCTCTCTCGGGTCCTTCCCGAACCCCCTCCGACCAGGACCTGCTGACACAGTTCGAAGTGGTTTCGGCAGCGGAATGGGCCGACCTCGCGCAATGGGCGAGAGTGCTTAGCCACTGGGACGCAACGCAACGAAATGTCGTCCGCCGGGTAGCCAAGAAGGTTGCAGCCCGAGGTTCCCTCCCTGTGTCAGAGAGACTCTGGGCAGCCCGCCTCCATCGCCTGGCCTGCCGCCTGGGATTCCATCCTCATCCGCCGGGCGAAGACCGCAGTGATGGGCTCGGCCAGGCCGGACTTCCCTTTGGAGAAGGGACAAAGCCGAACTGAGGAGGCCATGGAAAGCGACTTGGAAACCTACATCGGGCTGGAGGGGCGCGTCTGCCCGATTCCCACCCGCTGGAACGAATTGTGGGAGCTTCTCCCCGGCCGACATCGGGTCGGCTCAGGGTGGGTTCCGCCCCTACCCCTCATTCTCGGCGCCTGATAGATAGGTAGATAGGTACCAGGTATCACATTCATCTCAGTCTGGTCGACTCTCGCCGGACTCATCGGCACTAACACATAACCGGCATACCTGGTTTCTGTCTGACTGGGTATGGCGTCACTCCGACCTGGCGAGGCGGAAGCCGGGGATGCCGTGGTCCAAGGAATCCGGGTCGTGCTTGTGGCGCTGGGCCGGGCGGCGGCAGTTCGCGTCGCCCTGCCAACTGCCGCCGCGCTGGACGCTGGCCCAGCGGGCGCCCGCCAGGCGCCCCAGGGAAATCACGCTAGACTCGCATCCAATTGCCCCACCGAACCGGGAGAGGAGCATCCCCAATGAAGCGAACGACCGCCACCGTGATCCTCGCGCTGTGCGCCGCCCTGGCGTCCCGGCAGACGCACGCACAGAGCTCCGACACGATGGACATCCGTTCCTGCACTGCGATCGAGAGCGACGCGCAGCGACTGGCCTGCTACGACCAGGCCGCCGGCCGCGCCGGCCTGCCGGCCGCGCGCAAGAAATCCGCGGACGCTACGGCGTCGCCGGACGTGTTCCAACGCGACAGCAAGCTCACAGGGACTGCCGCCGGCGCCACTGTGAGGTCCCTTTCGTTGCTCGACAGCCGCTGGGAGCTGTCGCCGGAATCGAAGTTGGGCACGTACAACGTGCGCGGTTACAAGCCGGTATACGTGATGCCCGGCTTTGGCACCAACGACCAGAACGAGAGCCCGCAGAGCCCCAACCCGGACAACACCGTCAGCACCCCTGAACACCTCGACGACGTCGAGGCCAAGTTCCAGATCAGTCTGAAGACCAAGGTCTGGGAAGGCGTTTTCGGCGATGTCGGCGACCTGTGGATCGCCTACACCCAGTCGTCGCGTTGGCAGCTCTACAACAAGGCCGAGTCGCGTCCCTTCCGCGAGACTAACTACGAACCCGAGGCCGTGCTGGCGTTCGACACGCACTACGAGGTGCTCGGCTGGCAGGGACGGCTGCTCGGCATCGGCGTCAATCACCAGTCCAACGGCCGCTCCAACCCGCTGTCCCGCGGTTGGAATCGTGTCATCGCCGACGTCGGACTCGAGCGCGATGGCTGGACGGTGATGGTGCGTCCGTGGTGGCGCATCCCCGAACCGTCCGAGAACGACGACAACCCCGACATCAGCGACTACATGGGCCGCGGCGACGTGCAGATCGTCCACGAGAGGGGCCGCCAGGAGTTCGGCCTGATGCTGCGCCACTCGCTGCGCGAGGGCAGCCGCAGCCACGGCGCGGCCCAGCTCACGTGGAGCTTCCCGATGGGAGGCAACTTCCGGGGCTACGTCGAGCTGTTCAAGGGCTACGGCGAGAGCATGATCGACTACAACCACAACGCCACCCACCTGGGGCTTGGCGTGTCGTTGCTCGACTGGTATTGAGCGGAGCCGACCGAGCCGTCGTCTGTCCCGGCCCCACCACTCCCGAAGTCGCGTGCATTTCTGCGACTGCGGGCCCATACTTCTGTCAGGAATCGAGACAATGACCGTCGCGGCCGGGAGCCGCCTGGGCCCGTACGAGGTCGTTGACCGCATTGGCGCGGGCGGGATGGGTGAGGTGTACCGCGCCCGCGACACGCGTCTGGGCCGAGACGTCGCAATCAAGGTGCTGCCGGCGGATGTCGCGTCGGCTCCCGATCGGCTCCGCCGCTTCGAGCAGGAAGCGCGCGCGGTCGCGGCGCTGGATCACCCCAACATCCTCGCCATCCACGACGTCGGCACCCACGAGGCGATCCCGTACCTCGTCACCGAGCTGCTCCAAGGGGAGTCGCTGCGAGAGCGCCTGCGGGGGGGTGCCCTGCCCGTTCGGAAGGTCGTCGAGCTGGCGGTGCAGGTGTGCTCCGGGCTTGCCGCCGCGCACGAGAAGGGCATCGTCCACCGCGACCTCAAGCCGGACAACCTGTTCCTCACCCACGACGGTCACGTCAAGATCCTCGACTTCGGGCTGGCGAAGCTCATGCCGACCCAACCCGACCCGGCCATCGCCCCCACCGTGGTGGACACCACGCAGCCCGGGACGGTGATCGGCACGGTGGCGTACATGTCGCCGGAGCAGGTGCGCGGTTTCCCCGTCGACCAGCGCTCGGACATCTTCTCGCTCGGCTGCGTGCTCCACGAGATGCTCTCGGGCCGGCGGGCGTTCGTGCGGAACACCGGACCGGACACGATCAGCGCGATCCTCCACGACGAGCCGGCGGCGCTCCCGCCCGGAGTCCCCGGCCCGCTCGCGAGGATCGTGGACCGGTGCCTTGAGAAGCAGCCCGACGAACGCTTCTCCTCCGCGCACGACCTCGCGCTCGCGCTGCAGGCGTTCGACGGAGGCGTCTCACGGGAAGCCCCTCGACTGCGGCGGCCAGCGAATGCAGGCTGGCGGCGCTGGGCCGCGGCCGGGCTGGGCATCGTCCTGGCGGCCGCCGCCGGCTGGTGGCTGACGACCCGTGGCCGAGCCTCCGGGCTGCCGGACTTCCATCCCCGCCGCGTCGCGGGGCAGTTCGGCAGTATCTCCGATGCGGCCCTGTCTCCCGACGCAACGGAGATCGCCTACGTCGCCGGACAACGGGGGTTCAGCGACATCTGGGTGGTGGGCGGTCGCGGCGGCAAGGCGATCCGGTTGACCGACGGGTCGTCGAGATGCTCCGGCCCGGCGTGGTTCCCGGATGGAGAGAGCATCGCCTACTCGGCGAGCAGCGGCCGGGAGTCATCGATCTGGAAGGTGCCCCGGGTCGGCGGCTCGCCGATGCTGCTCGTTCCCGACGCGCACGAGGCGGCGGTATCACCTGACGGCAGCCGCATTGCGTTCGCGCGCCGGCAAAAGGACGGCGCCAGCCGCCTATGGGTCGTGCCGTTCGCGAAGCCGGAGACGGTCCGCCAGTTGACGGACAACGGAGGTGGCCTCTGGGACCACCACCAGCCCGCGTGGTCCCCCGACGGCCGGACGATCTGCTACTGCGACCAGCGCGACCTCTGGCTGGTCCCCGCAGCAGGCGGGATCGCGCGGCGGCTCACCCACGACGATGAGGCAGACTCGAGGCCGGTGTGGTCGTCGTCCGGCCGCTCCGTCTACTTCGTCTCCGAGCGGGGCGGGACCCGGTCGCTGTGGCGGAAGCCGCTGAGAGAGGGAGCGCCGGAGAGGGTGACGCGCGGCTCGGCGATCGAGGACTTCCCGGCTCTGTCCCGGGACGGCCGGCACCTCGCGTTCCTTTCCGGCGACCAGACGTTGTCGGCTGCGATGGTGGACATGCAGACCGGTGCCGTCAGCAGGGTCGAGCACGGCAGGCAGATGACCACCGCGGCGATCGCACCGGACCGAGGCGCGCTCGCGTTCGCGGCGGACTTTGCAGGCACGTGGGATCTCTGGTCCCTGACGCTGCGCGACAACCGGCCGGTCGGCGAACCGATCCGCCTGACGGACCACCCCGGGACATGCGCCGCGCAGCGGTTCTCGCCCGACGGTCGCTGGATCGCCTACTTCCGCGTCATCGGGGGACATCGCGACGTCTGGGTCATCCCGGCACGCGGAGGCCTGCCGGTCAACTTCACCGATCATCCGAGCGTCAACGTCGAGCCTGTCTGGTCGCCCGACGGCCGGCAGATCGCCTTCGTCTCGAATCGGGGCGGCTCGCACCAGGCCTGGGCCGCGTCGTTCGGCGACGGCCACCGGACGGGCGAGCCCCGACGTCTCACCGCGGAGGAGGGCGACGTCGACAGCTTGAGCTGGTCGGGCGACGGAAATTCCATCGGGTACGTGCTGGCCACCGACGCGGGCAGCGAGGTGCGGGTCGCGCCCGCGGACGGCAGCGCCCGGACACATGCGCTGACCTCGGGGGCGCGAGCGGCGAAGGTCCGCTGGTGCCAGGCGTTGGGCGGCTGGGTCGTGTCGGGGTCCTGGGGCGAGAGCCAGCCCGGCATCAGGCTGGTCCCGGCGGGCGGCGGCACGGCCACACGGCTGCCAGTGCCGTTCGAGGTGATTCTCGACGTGGAGTATCCCCACTTCGACATCTCGCCCGACGGCGCGCTGCTGACCGTGCTCCAGCGCACGAGAAAGGAGGAGATCTGGTTCCTCGAGGCCGACGAGGGCGCGTTCTGAGACCGGAAGGACAGTGATGTTGCTGTGAGCTCGTTCCAGGGGAGGATGCAATGAGCGACCGAGGGAAGCCACTGCCGAGCGCCGAAGCGCTGGAGACGAGGCTGCAGGAGCTGCTTCACGACACGGAAGCGATCCACGAGAAACTGCACGAGCTGATGATGCTCGTCGGCAAGCTGCAGGGACAGTCGGGTGGGCAAGCGACCGCATGGCCAGGCCTCAGAGACTCGCTGGAAGACCTGACCGCGACGCTCTCCAGGGACCTCAAGAAGGAACTTGACGTGAACTGCTTCGTCGTGAGTCCGTAGAGGTGGCACCTCCCCCGGTCGCTCGCAGCGATGCGCCGGCGCCAGAGGATCGCAGGGCCGTGCTGCCCAGGGAGACACCCGCGAGCCCGGCGCCCCGGGGTGCGGTCCTGCTGCTGTCGTCGCGGTGCAACCTGAGATGCTCCTATTGCTACCAGACTCGGAGGGGGGGGCCGGCCTCGATGCCGTGGTCGACGGCGCGGGCCGCGCTCGAGCGAGTCCTGTCGACGCCTGCAAGCGATGTCTCGATCGACCTCAGCGGCGGCGAGCCGCTGCTGAACTCGGCCACCCTCCGGCGGGCGGTCCGGTTCGTCGAGACGTACCGGGCGGCGCCTGCTCTGGTCAGGACGACCGTCACGACCAACGGGACCCGCCTCACCGCCCGGCTGCTCTCGTTCCTGTTCGAGCACGGGCTGACGGTCCGGATCAGTTTCGACGGCGTTCCCGCCGCGCAGCGCGAGCGCGGCGGGGACACGTTTCGCACCTTGGATCGGCTGCTCGACCGGCTGCGGACGCGCGACCCCGCCGACTTCGCAAGACACGTCACGATCCACATGACGGTGCTCGGCTCGACGATTTCGTGGCTGGCAGACGGCGTCGAGTACCTCCTGGCGAAAGGCGTTCGCCGGATCGAGGTCGGTTCGCGCTCCACCTTCGATCCCGATTTCCGGGCCTCGTCGCGGGGGGAGCTCGATCGGCAGGTCGACCGGATCCTCCTCCTCTCCGTCGAGCACTGGCGGCGCACCGGGGAAATCCCCGTGGTCTTCCTCGCGGGGCCGCCACTGCAGCGGGCCGGCGCCCCTGTCCGGGACCTCCTCTGCGCCGCGCCTATCGGCAGAGCGCTCGGCGTGGACACCGAGGGGCGGGCGTGGGGCTGCGCACTGTTCGCCTCGTCGCTGCGGTCGCTGCCTCCGTGGGCGGCCGAGGCCGCCCGGGCGCTCGACCTCGGCGGGATCTCCGCTCCTTCGTTCCCGCGGCGTCTGGCCGCGCTGCCTCGACGGGCGGGGACGCTGCGCATCTTCACCGACCGGCTCGCCAAGCGCTCCTCGTACGGTGCCTGTGCCGAGTGTCGCTTCGTCGCGGACTGCCACGTGTGCCCGGCCGCGATCTGCCACATTCCCGGGAACTGCGACCCGGACCTCGTTCCAGACTTCATCTGCGCGTTCAACTACGTGACGCTGGCCGCACGGGAGCGCTTCGACGAGATGACGGGCGGCGAGGTGAGCGCCGCGTGGTGCGGGGAGATGAAGGCAGCCCTGGCGCGGCTCGAGGCGGTCGTGAAGGAACTCTCAGCGGGCACTGCCGCAAGACCAACAGGCGGCCCGGAGCGGGATCATGCGTGACCGACGCACCGTGCTCCCTGACACCGGCGCCCAGGGGCAGGCCGGGGCGCCGTGGGAGGACCGCCGCTGTTCCGCAGTCGATTCTACGAAGGCTTGTCGTGAACGTCGGACCACAAGGAGGATGGCCATGTGTCGCAACACCGCCGCTCGTGTCTGTATCGGACTCGCCTTACTGGCGGCAACCGCCAGTGGCGCTGCCGCACAACCCGCCACCCCTGCTTCCCCGCCTGATGGCGCCGTCGCAGTGGAAAGGCTTCTCGCAGATGTCAAGGAGGCTCTCGCCTCGGCGAACGAACAGATGTCGCGTGGGACTCTCGTGCTCGACTCGGTGACACTGGAGCTCGAGGCTGTCGCCGTCACGCAGATTGGCTTCCACGTGAGGTTCTTCATCCTCGAGTTCGGCAGGACTCGCACAGCAACCGCGACCAGCGCGCTCACCCTCGTCCTCGCCAGGCCCGGTGCCCAACGACCGGAAAGGGGCCTGGCCCAGCAGTCGCGGCTCGTTCAGGCTCTCTCTGCGGCGATCGTCGCAGCGGGGGAGGTGGCAAGCGCCGGATGGGACTCCATCGAGGGTCTCGTGCCGAAGTCGGTCTCTTGCCAGGTCTCCTTCGGCGTCACGAGGGAAGGGAACCAAGGCCTCAACGTCGCCGCCATGTCTCTCACCGCCGGAGCCGGCCGGGTGTCGTCGCAGCAGTCGGTCCAGACGATCAAGATGACGTTCACGCCGAAGAAGCAGGAGGTGAAGGCACCTGCGCCCTGAGCTCCCTGACTGTTCTGCAGCGCGGTGTGGGTCCCGGGGGCGCTCCGTCCGGCCGCGGCCGCTCCGCGTCACTCCGACTTGGCGAGGCGGAAGCCGTTGATGCCGTGACCCCAGGTGTCCGGGTAGTACTTGTGGCGCGCAGCCGGGCGGCAGCGGCTCGCGTCGCCCTGCCAACTGCCACCGCGCATGACGCGGGCCCAGCAGGCGGCCGGCGAGGCGTCCCAGGCGCTGCCGTCGGTCGGTGGGTCGCCCGTGTAGTCTTCGTGCCAGCAGTCCTGCACCCACTCCCAGACGTTGCCGCTCATGTCGAACAGGCCCCAGGGGTTCGGCAGCTTCCCGCCGACCGGGTAGGTGCCCGGTCCGCCGTTCCCGCACCACCACATGTGGGGCTCCGCGGCCGGGAAGCTCCCGCACTCCGAGTCCCAGTCCGCTGGCGTCGGGAACGGAAAGGTCGTGGTCGTCCCCGCGCGCGCCGCGTACTCCCACTCGGCCTCGGTCGGGAGCCGGAACGCCGTCGTGCCCAGCGCCTGGTTGAGCCGGTCGATGAAGCCGCCCGCGCCCGCGATGTTGCTCCAGGACACGTCGTAGACCGGGTAGTCCGGCCCGACGCCGTAGTAACGCGACGGGTTCCACCCCATGACCGCCTGCCACTGCGCCTGCGTGACCTCGACCTTCCCGAGGTAGAAGTCGTGGGCGATCGTCACCTGGTGCTGCGGCATCTCGGACGCGTTGCCGCCCCGCTCGGCGGCCGGGGCCCCCATCAGGAACGGGGTGCCGCCGGAGATCCGCACCAGGACCAGCGGCACCGTGTCGCCGGGGCCGAGGTACACCGTGATCTCCTGCGCCGGCAGCCCCGAGACCGTCACGACCGCCGTCCGGCTGCTCGCCTCACCGCACGGGTTCGAGACCCGCACCCAGTAGCTCGTCGCCGCGCCGAGCGCAGGCGTCGTGACCGACGGCGAGTCCGTCCCGACCGGTGCCGAGGCGTCGCCCGACTCGCCCCGGTACCACTGGAAGGCGAGCGGCTCGAGGCCGGTCGCGACGACCGTCAACGTCGCGGGCTCGCCGCTCTGGATGGTCACGTCCGCAGGCTGCGTGACGATGACCGGCGCCCTGCATTGCGTGAGGCGCCTGCGCACGTCCTGCGCGCCCTCGCCGGCACCCGCCGCGCCCGGCACCGGCACGGCCAGGAGGCCGAGCACCGCGATCGTTGGAATCGAACAAGCGGATTGGAGCGTCACGGCGACCTCCGGCTGGTTCGCCGTCGAGACTACCACCGCGCGGGTCCGGGCCGGTCACCGGCGCCGGCGGCGCGGAAGGGCCGTCAGGCCAGCCGCCTGCGCGTCCTCACCGACTCCGGCGTCTTCTCGAGAAGCCCTGCCGCTTCAGGCGCCACTGCGCGACGACCTCCTGCAGACCGGCGGGAGAACGGGCCTTCCGCTCGTCCTCGGGCGTGAGAGAACGGAAGAACGAGGCGAGGTCGTCGTCCGGCTCGAAGAGCGCGGCGACCGCCGGGAGGAGCGGGTGCTGTCCGGTCGCGACCTCGATCCGCTCGAACGCCTCCCGGATCTCGGCGTCGCTGCCCAGGCGGCGCACCCCGGACCGCAGGGCATCGGCAAGACCGCTCCCCCGGCGAGCCAGAAAATCGCCGACGAAGCGCCCGATCCGCCGCTCCCGTGTCTGATCACGGAGCACCTGCTCGCGTCGAGACCTCTCGAGGAGGCCGAGGAGCGGCGACAGCGCCTTACCGATGGTCGGCCACAGCATGTGTGAACCTACCCCCTGCCCCGCCCGCGCCTCGGTGCGGCAGATCACCCCACGGGCGCTCCCAGCCACGGAGGATCCGGCGGCCCTTCATCGTGAAGGTGACCGTCATTGCGAGGAGCCGCGCAGCGGCGACGAAGCAATACCGGCGCGCCTGATCGCGCTTCAGGCGCGCCGGTATTGCTTCGCGAGCCCCACTCGCTCCCAAGTAGCATCGACCCCGCTGTCATCCTGAACGAGCGCAGCGAGTGAAGGATGCGGGAGCACCGCGCCAATCGCAGCGGCCGCGCCTACCACCCGCCACCCGGCCGCCACCGGGTTCCGGCCATGGCCCTGCAGCCCGCGTCGCGCCACCCGCCCAACCCTCCGCGCGATCTCGGCGCGCCTGGAGCGCCAACCTGCACGTCTAGGTCAACCTCAGGCGCCTCGGGGTCCTTCGTCGTCGCTGCGCTCCTCCTCAGGATGACGGAGGGTGTCGCACCGCGCCCACTCGCCTGATGGCGTTGCTTCCTCGAAGAAGCGGCCCCCGCGCGGGCCGTGCTGTGCTCGCAATGACGGAGTGGGCGTCGTGACGGGGGAGCCCGGGGACGGACCCGCCCACGTTGTGTTACCCTTCGCGGCCGGACGCGGCCCTGTCGTCTAACGGTTAGGACACCGGTCTTTCAAGCCGGCAGCAGGGGTTCGACTCCCCTCAGGGCCGCCATCTTTCCGACCGCTTCCCCACCGGACAGCAGCTTCGACGCTTCGGGCGTCCGATGCGCCCCGCCTTTCGCCTGGATCGCTTGCGCGGGCCGGCACGACCCGGCTAGCATCGCCCGGCTCGTGGTCGGGAACGCGGAGGTGCAGGGATGATCGGTGGTCCGCTCAAGACTGGATGCGTCGCGCTCGCGGCCTGGTTCGCATTTGTCGGCCTTGCCGCCGGTCAGCAGACGGACCCCAAGGTCCTCGAGGAGATCCAGGCCCTCAAGCAGGGTCAGGAGGAGATCCGCAAGCAGCTCCAGGAGATCAAGCAGCTCCTCCAGGCCCGGCCGGGCACCCAGCCTGCGCCGCCCAACGTCCGCGGCGTCCCGGTCGAGCTTGGGAAACGCCCCACGCGGGGCGACGCCGGCGCAAAGCTGACCCTGATCGAGGTCTCCGACTTCCAGTGCCCGTTCTGCGGCCGCTACGCGACCGACACCCACCCGCTCATCGCCAAGGAGTACATCGACACCGGCAAGCTCCGCTACGCCTTCATGGACCTGCCGCTGGAGTCGATCCACAAGCAGGCCTTCAAGGCGGCCGAGGCGGCGCGCTGCGCCGGCGACCAGGGGAAGTACTGGGAGATGCACGCGCGGCTGTTCGCCAACCAGAAGGCCCTCGAGCCGTGGAGCGCGCACGCGACGGCGGTCGGGCTCGACCTCCCCAAGTTCGAGGCGTGCATGGCGGACGGGACGCACGCCGCCGCGATCCGGGCCGACATGGCCGCCGCCCAGAAGCTGGGCATTCAGGGCACGCCGGGGTTCCTGCTCGCCCTCACCGACCCCAAGGACCCGCAGAAGGTCACCGGCCTGTCGGTGATCCGCGGCGCCCGGCCGTTCGCCGACTTCAAGGCCGAGATCGACCGCGAGCTCGCGGCGATCAAGTAGCCGGGCCGGCTGGCGCCGGACGAGCCGCCCGAGCGCGGCGAAACCGCGAGCGGCAGCGGACGTATCGGTGAGACGCGGCGCGGATGCTACGGTACGCGCCGGCGGAGGCGACCCATGCGACGAAACACGGTGGCGGCGGCGATCCTGGCGTTCCTCTCGGTCACGGCGACGGCGGCGGAGGGGCCGCGCGGCTACGTCCGCTACCCGGCGATCCACGGCGACACCGTCGTGTTCACCGCCGAGGGCGACCTCTGGAAGGTCGGGATCGGCGGCGGCGTCGCGCAGCGGCTGACCAGCCATCCCGGGATGGAGTCCCGCGCGGCGATGTCGCCGGACGGCGCCAGCGTCGCCTTCACCGCGAGCTACGAGGGACCCGCCGAGGCGTACGTGATGCCGCTCGCCGGCGGGCTGCCGCGCCGCCTCACCTGGGACGGCGACCAGGCCCTCGTGGTCGGCTGGACGCCGGACGGCAAGGTGCTCGTCGCGACCGACGCCCTGGCCACCCTGCCCGACGACCAGCTCTTCACCGTCGACCCGGCCGACGGCACGCGGACCCGCATCCCCCTCGCCCAGGCCGCCGACGGCGCCTACGACGACGCGGGGGCGCTGGTCTTCACCCGCCTGCGCACCCAGGGCAGCCACACCCAGTACTACAAGGGCGGGACCGCCCAGAACCTCTGGAAGCTGCCGAAGGGCGCCACCGAGGCGACGCCGCTGACCTCCGATTTCGCCGGCACGTCGAAGTGTCCGATGCCGTGGCGCGGCCGCGTCTACTTCCTCTCCGACCGCGACGGGACGATGAACCTGTGGTCGATGGACTCCGCCGGCCGCGACCTCCGGCAGCACACCCGCCACGCCGGGTGGGACGCGGCGACCCCGTCGCTCTCCGCCGGGCGCATCGCCTACAAGCTCGGCGCCGACCTGCACGTCTACGACGTCGCGGCCGACCGCGACGCCGCGCTCGACGTCCGCCTCGCCACCGACCTCGACCAGCTCCGCGAGAAGTGGGTCGACGAGCCGCTGGACTACCTCACCGCCGCGCACCTCGCGCCCGACGGCTCGCGGGTTGTGCTGACCGCCCGCGGCCAGGTGTTCGTCGCCCCGGTCACCCAGGGGCGCCTCGTCGAGGCGTCGCGCTGGCACGGCGTCCGCCACCGCCAGGCGCGCTTCCTGCCCGACGGCACGTCGATCGTCGCGCTCTCCGACGAGAGCGGCGAGGTCGAGTGGTGGCGGCTGCCCGCCAACGGCGTCGGCAAGCCCGAGCAGGTCTCCCGCGACGGCAAGGTGCTGCGCTTCGACGGCATCCCGTCGCCGGACGGCACCTGGATCGCCTCGCACGACAAGGACCACACCCTGTGGCTGCACAGCCTCCTCGACGCCCGCGTCGTCAAGGTCGCCACCTCGCCGGTCGACGAGTTCGGCGACCTCGCCTGGTCGCCCGACAGCGCCTGGCTGGCCTACGTCACGCCGGCGGCGAACCTGTTCGCCCAGATCAAGCTCTTCGAGGTCGCCACCGGCAGGACTGTCGAGGCGACCAGCGACCGCGCCGACAGCTACGCGCCGGCGTTCAGCCCCGACGGGAAGTGGCTCTACTTCATCTCCGACCGCCGGCTGGAGTCGCTGGTCAAGAGCCCGTGGGGGTCGCGCCAGCCCGAGCCGTTCTTCGACAAGCCGGCCAGGGTCTACGCCCTCGCGCTCGCCGCGGGGCAGCGCTTCCCGTTCCAGCCGGACGACGAGCTCAAGCCGAAGGACGCCGCCAAGAAGACGGGCGACAAGGGCAAGGACGACAAGGCCGGCGGCGAGAAGAAGCCCGCGGTCAAGGTCGCCATCGACACCACGGGCCTGCAGGCCCGGCTGTTCGAGGTCCCCCTGCCCGCCGGCAACCTCGAGTCGCTCGCGGTCAACGGCGACCGGCTGTTCTGGCTCTCCCGCGAGACCAGCGCCGAGCGCAAGGCCTCCCTCGTCGCCCTCGACGTCTCCAACAAGGATCCCAAGCCCAAGACGCTGGTCGCCGACGTGAAGTCGTTCGAGCTGTCGGGCGACGGCAAGAAGGTGCTCGTGCGCAAGGGCGACACCCTCGCCGTCATCGACGCCTCCGCGGGCGAGAAGGTTGACCTCGACGGCAAGAACGTCAACCTGTCCGGCTGGAAGCTCGCCGTCGACCCGCGCGAGGAGTTCCGCCAGATGTTCGTCGAGGCGTGGCGGCTCGAGCGCGACTACTTCTACGACCGCGGCATGCACGGCCTGGAGTGGCCGGCGGTGCTCGCCAAGTACCGGCCGCTCGTCGACCGCGTCACCGACCGCGCCGAGCTCTCCGACCTGCTCGGCCAGATGATCGGCGAGCTGTCCGCGCTGCACATGTTCGTCTACGGCGGCGACACCCGGAAGGGCAAGGAGGACGTCGAGCCGGCCTCGCTCGGCGCGGCCCTGGTCCGCGACGAGGCCGCCGGCGGCTGGCGCGTCGAGCACGTCTACCGCGCCGACCCCGACCTCCCCGACCAGCTCTCGCCCCTCGCCCGCCCCGACGTCGACGTGCGCGACGGCGACGTCATCGTCGCGATCAACGGCGCCGACACGCTGAAGACCGCGGACCCGTCGGTGCTGCTGCGCAACCAGGCGGGACGGCAAGTGCTGCTCCGCGTCAAGCCGTCGGGCGGCGAGAAGGCGCGCGACGTCGTCGTCACACCGATCGCCCGCGAGCGCGACGCCGACCTGCGCTACGACGAATGGGAGTACACGCGCAGGCTCGAGGTCGAGAAGCTCGGCGGCGGGCAGATCGGCTACGTCCACCTGCGCGCCATGGGCGGCGCGAACTGGAGCGAGTTCTCCCGCGACTTCTACCCCGTCTTCAACCGCGCCGGGCTGATCCTCGACGTCCGCCACAACCGCGGCGGCAACATCGACTCGTGGGTGCTCGAGAAGCTGCTCCGCCGCGCCTGGTTCTACTGGCAGCCGCGGGTCGGCCAGCCGACCTGGAACATGCAGTACGCCTTCCGCGGCCACATGGTCGTCCTCGTGGACCAGTGGACCGCCTCCGACGGCGAGGCGTTCGCCGAGGGGTTCCGCCGCCTCGGCCTCGGCAAGGTGCTCGGCGTCCGGACGTGGGGCGGCGAGATCTGGCTGTCGAGCTCCAACGTCCTGGTCGACAAGGGCATCGCCACCGCCGCCGAGACCGGCGTGTACGGCCCCGAGGGGACCTGGCTGATCGAGGGACACGGGGTCGAGCCGGACATCGTGGTGGACAACCTGCCCGCCGCGACGTTCCGCGGCAGCGACGCGCAGCTCGAGGCGGCCGTCAAGCACCTCGAGGAGCTGATCGCCGCCAAGCCGATCGCGGTGCCGACGCCGCCGCCGTACCGCAAGATGGCGCCGGTGAAGAAGTAGGGACCAGGGAACGGGAACAGGGGACAGGCCCCCTCCCGCCCGACCTGCCTCGCGGCCGCATTGCCTCTGTGGAGCGCGCCCTCCTGGCGTGCTCCCACAACGACGACGCAGAGACGAGCACGCGCGGAGCGCGCGCTCCACAGAAGCTCGCGCAGCGAACGTGAACCCGAGCCGGCGCGTCGCGTATGATTCGCCCATGCGCGCACGTCATCCCCGTCCGATCGTCCTGGCCGCCTTCGTGGCGGCCCTTCTCGTCGGTGCGGCCGCCACGGCCGCGACTCCCGCCTGGGACCTCCCGGCCGACACGGTCAAGGCCTCCCTCGCCAAGGTCGGCGGGACCGACGCCTTCCCCGGCGCCGGCACCGTCGTCGTCTTCGACCGCCGCGAGGCGCAGGTGGAGGACAGCGGCCTGTCCCGCACCGTCCAGCACACCCTCGCCAAGGCGCTCACCGCGGCCGGCGCCAAGGAGCTCGCGACCAGCGTGCTGTCCTACGACCCGCTGTCCGCCGAGGTCGAGGTGCTCCGCTGCCGGGTGTTCGAGGCCGGCGGCGCCGTCCGCGAGGTCGACGTCGCGAGCGTCCAGGACCACCCGGACACCCAGTACACGATCCTGTGGAACGCCCGCCACCGGCTCGTCCCGGTCGGCCGGCTCGAACCGGGCGACGCCGTCGAGGTGGTGAGCCGGCGCGTCGGCTTCACCTACGCGCTGCTCGCCGACGACGAGACGCCCGACGAGTCGCGCTTCGTCCCGCCGATGCGCGGCCACTTCTACGACATCGTGCCGTTCTGGGCGAGCTCACCGGTGATCGAGCAGAGCTACCGGGTCACCGTCCCGGTCGCCAAGAACCTCCAGTACCAGTTCTTCAACGGCGGCGCCGAGGTCGACGACCGGACCGCCGGCGGCTTCCGCACCGTCACGGTCACCACCCGCAACTTCAAGCCGCTCGAGCGCGAGACCGGCATGGTCGCGTGGTCCGACGTCGCGCCCAAGCTGCTGCTCACCACCGCCCCCGACTGGCGGGCGAAGGCGATCTGGTTCCACGGTGTCCAGGAGGACGCCGAGGCGTTCGCGGTGACGCCGGAGCTCAAGCGCGTCGCCGACGAGGTGACCGCCGGGCTCGACCGCGCCGACGACAAGGCCGCGGCCCTCACCCACTGGGTCGCCGAGAACATCCGCTACATCGGCCTGCACATGGGCAAGGGCGAGGGGTACACCCTCCACCCTGCCGAGATGACGCTGCGCGACCGCGGCGGCGTCTGCAAGGACAAGGCGGGGATCCTCACCGCCCTGCTCCGCGCCGCCGGGCTCGAGGCCTACGCCGGCATGACCATGGCCGGCGAGCGGATCGAGAAGATCGCGGCCGACCAGTTCAACCACTGCATCACGGTGTGGCGCCGCCCCGACGGCAAGACCCAGCTCCTCGACCCGACCTGGGTGCCCGGCGTGCGCGAGCTGTGGTCGAGCCGCGAGCAGCAGCAGGAGGTGCTCATGGGCTTGCCCGAGGGGGCGGACATCATGACCACCCCGATCTCGCCGCCCGAGGACCACCCGCTGTCGGTGACGATCCGCTCGGCGCTGGCCGCCGACGGCACGCTCAAGGGGACGATGAAGGTCACCGCCGACGGCCAGTCCGACTCCGGCCTGCGCCGCCCCTACCGCGGCCGCCCGCGCAGCGACTGGCCCGCCCTCGACGAGGACCTCCTCGCCGCGGTCGACTCCCGTGCGGTCGTCCGGGTGACCTCCCGCACCGATCCCGACGACCTCCGGGTCCCGTTCGCCCTCGAGGCCGAGTTCACCATCCCGGGCTATGCCCGCCTCCTCGACGGCGGCGCGCTGCTCGTCGTCCCGCTGTCCGCCCGCCACCCGATCGGCGCGGCCGCGCGCGCGGAGGAGATCACCCTCGCGCTCAAGCCGAAGGAGCGGAAGTACCCGGTCCGCATCGGCTGCTCGAAGCTGGTAAAGCTCGAGGAGCGGATGACGCTGCCGGCCGGAGCGAAGGTCGAGGGGCTGCCCGCCGATGCGAAGCTCACCGGTCCCGGCAGCCTGCAGGCGACGTGGAAGCAGGTCGGCGGCGAGCTGGTGCTCAGCGAGACGCTCGCGCTCGACCGGCGGATCTTCTCCCCCGACGACTGGCCGTCGCTGCGGGCCGCCCTCGAGGCGTTCCGCAAGCTCGCCGAGACGCAGGTCCTGGTCAAACCGGCGTCAAGCGGCGCCAAGGCGGACGGCAAGGCGAGGAAGACGGCGGAGACGGGGCCAGGGGTCCGGGGTCCTGGGTCCGGCAGGACAGAAGAACAACCTCGGCTCGGAAGGGAGGCAGCGTGATGGCTCACCGCACCCACTTCGCGTCCTCGTTGATCGCTGGCGTCATGCTCGCCGCCTCGGCGGTGGCCGCGCCGCCCGCGCCGGCCCCGAAGCCGGCCCAGCTCCCCAAGGCCTTCAACGCCGTGCCCGGGCCGGACGCCGAGGTCCTCTCGCTCGTCGACCGTTACTCGCTCAGCGACGACGGCGCCGTCGTCCACGAGCGCAGCCAGCGCATCCAGGTCAACTCGTCGCTGGCGATCAACCGCCTGCTCGGCGAGAGCCGGATCGTCTGGGACCCGGCGATCGAGTCGTTCGAGGTGATCCATAACCGCACCGTCCTGCCCTCCGGCACCGTCGTGCAGGGGCCGGCCAACGCCATCGTCGACGAGCAGCCCCCCGCGGTGCACGGCAACCCGCTGTGGAGCGGCCTGCGCCGGCGCGTCGTCGTCCACACCGCCCTCGAGCCCGGAGCGGTCATCGAGGCGTCGTGGCGGGTCAGGCGCAATGGTGTGCAGCCCGCCGGGATCACGGTCGCCGAGTCGATCACCGGCGAGTTCCCCGTCAAGGAGCGCATCGTCGAGGTCGAGGCCCCGAAGGACTCGTCGCTGCGGGTCTGGGCCACCGGCGCGTTCGCCCGGCCGCCGGCCGAGTGCGTCGAGCGCGAGGGCCGCAAGACGTGCCGCGTCCGCGTCGCCGACGTGGCCGCCAGGCCGCAGGAGGCGGGCGCCCCGCCGCGCGTCGCCGTCGACGACTTCGTCCTGGCCGTGGCCGGCGCCGACGCGGGTCCCGGCTACGCCGGCAGGGAGCTGCAGCGCCTCATCGAGGCCGCCGGGGCCGTCCCGGCCGGCGCCGTGGCGCTCGCCCGCAAGGCCGCCGACGCCGAGCCGGACCGCGAGCGCCGGCTGCTCGCCGCCCTCACCGCGCTCACCGACGCGGTCAACGTGAGCGCCGACCTGCGTCCCTCCTTGACGGGCTGGCGGCTCCGCCCGCTCGCCGACGTCTGGAAGGCCGGATGGGCGACGCCGCTGGAGATGGCGGCCCTCGATGCCGGCGTGCTCGGCGAGCTCGGCTTCGTCGCCCAGCCCGTCCTCGTGCTGTCCGGCCCGATGGCCCTCGCGGCCTCCGCGGGCCTCGCCCTCCACGATCGCCCGGCGATCCTCGTCCGCGACGACGCCGAGCACGAGGAGGGACGGCTCTACGACCCGCGCGAGCCCGCCGCCGACAAGCCGCTGGAGCTCGGGGCCGGCAGGGCCCACCTCGTCGTCCCCGCCAACAAGGCCACCCTGGCCAGCCTCGGGATGCCGATCCCGTGGCGACGCAGCCTCATCGCGAACCTGACCGTCGACGACAAGGGGGCGGTGAAGGGCGAGCTCGCGCTCGCGACCGACGGGGCGGCCACGCCGCACGCCGCGCTCGTCCGCGACGCCCAGAAGGTGGCCAACCGACTCGCCGCCGGCCTGCTCGACGGCGGCAAGGCGAGCAACGTCCGCGTGACCTCCCTCGGGCGCCGGAGCGCGGCGCTGGCCGCGTCGTTCGAGGGCTCGCTGCCCGAGGCGAACGCCCTCGGCCTCGTCGCCCTCAAGCTGTCCGGCGTCGCCGGCGGCGTCACCGACGAGCTCCCGCCGCTGCCGGGGACCCAGCGACTCACCCCGGTCGGCCTGCCCGGTCCCGGCGAGGAAACGCTCGAGGTCCGGCTGGCCCTGCCCAAGGGCTGGACCATCGCGAGCCCGCTCGTGCCCGTCAAGGTCGGCAACCCGGTCGGGAGCGTCGAGGTCTCGGGCGCCCAGGGCGACGGGGGAACGGTCACCGTGCGGCGGACCATCTCGTTCCGCGACCAGGCCGCTCCGGCCGCCGACGCCGCCAAGGTGCGCGAGATCCTCGCGGCCTGGGGCTCCCCGGCGTCCCGCGACCTGCTCCTCCGCCCCCCGGCGAAGTAGCTCCCGCGAGTCCGGCTGAATCGATCCCGTTGTCCGTCGTTGCCAGGGGACGTTCCGGGAGTTGGGAGCTCAGCCTGAATATCCGGTCCGCAACCTCACGGCGAAGGGATCGCCTTGGGGGACGGTCATGAGGATGCTGACCTGAGGGTCGGAGACGTCACGCACGCGCCCGGGTCGCCTCGCGGTCAGAAGCGGACCGAGTAGGTCGCACCCCCGAAGAAGCCCGCGCCGTGGCCCTCGAACCCGGGAGAATGGACGTCACTGTCGGTGAAGTCGGCGTATTGGGCATTGAGCTTGAGCGTGCCCGGACCGAGCTTGAACGGCACGTCGACGCGGACCATCACGTCGGTGACCTCCTTGCCGAGGCCGGGGTAGTAGCCGTGGCAGTACTCCTGGTCGCCGTGCCCGGCGCTGGCGCCGACGATCACACCTTCGGAGATCCCGGGCGGGAGCAGTCCGATGTTGTGTGAGACCGCCAGCGCGTAGTACCAACCATCGACCTCCTTCACGTCCCGCACGATCGTGAGGGTCGGAGAGAGCGTCGTCTTCCATACGACGGCCCCCCAAAGCTCCAGTGTCGAGGGTAGCCCGGTGTCCGGGAAGGTGTAGTCGTAGGCGGTCAGCGCAACGTCGAGGTTCTTGAACTGTCTGGTGTAGGTGAGCCAGTAGTCGATCTCGTCGACTTCGTAACGAGTTCCTTGGTCGTCGGTGAGGTCGACGGTTGCCCACGCGGCGGCGGTGAAGCCGTGGGCGGCGAGGGTGAGCGCGGGCTGGAACACGGCGTGGTCGTTGACCACCATCCCGCGCCAGATGTAGGCCGACTGCACGGAGAGGTCGGCCGTGGCCGAGACTCCCTGGGCCGCCGCCGTCAGCGGCATGACGGCGACCGCGAGCAGCAGCGCGAGTGCGCATCCACGTGGCATCTCTCCTCCTCTCGCGATGCAGGTGGCGCTCCCGCTCAGGCACGACGGGAGCGCCACCGCAGGCGGAACCAACTACGCGGTGTACGCCTCCTCGCCGTGCAGCGAGGTGTCCAGACCCTGGGTCTCGTCCGCCTCGGTCACCCGTACCGGAGCGATCTTGTTGATCCCCGCGAGCGCCAGGTACGAGAAGAGGAAGGCGTAGACGCTGGCGCCGACGGCGGCGACAAGCTGCTTGACGAAGAACCCCGGGTTGCCATGGAACAGCCCGTTGGCTCCGGCCTCATTGACGGCCGTCGTCGCGAACAGGCCGAGCATCAGAATGCCCAGCGTACCGCCCACGCCGTGCACCCCCCACACGTCCAGGGCGTCGTCCCACTCGAGCTTGTTCTTGAGCGTGATGGCGCCGTAGCACACGATACCCGCGACGATGCCGATGACGACCGACATCTGCACCGTGACGTAGCCGGCCGCTGGCGTGATCGTCGCCAGGCCTGCGATCGAACCGGTGAGCAAGCCGAGGAACTTCGGCTTCCTCTCGAAGATCCAGGCCATGATCAGCCACGTGATGGCGGCGAACGAGGCGGCGGTGTCGGTGTTGAGGAAGGCGAGCGCCGTGACGCCGTCGACGCGCAGCTCGCTGCCGGCGTTGAAGCCGTACCAGCCGAACCAGAGCAGGCCGGTGCCGAGGGCGACGAGCGGAATGCTGTGCGGGCCCTTCTCGGCGACCCTGCGCTTGCCGACGTAGAAGACCGAGGCGAGCGCCGCCATGCCCGCGATCGCATGGACGACGATCCCGCCCGCAAAGTCGAGCACGCCCCACTTCTGGAGCATTCCCCCGCCCCAGATCATGTGCACCATCGGGAAGTAGACGAAGAGCAGCCAGACCGTGAGGAACAGCATGTACGGCACGAAGCGCACGCGGTTCGCAAAGGCGCCGGTGATCAGCGCCGGGGTGATGATGGCGAACATCATCTGGTACGCGATGAAGACGAACAGCGGGATGTTGTTGGTCGGCGAGAAGACCTGGTCGGGGGTCACGCCGTGCATGAACGCCAGGTCGAGGTTGCCGATGACCCCGCCGACGTCGCCGGAGAAGCATAGCGAGTAGCCGCAGATGAACCACAGTACCGACGTCCAGCCCATCGAGACGAAGCTCTGGATCATGATGGCGAGGACGTTCTTGCGCCCAACCAGGCCGCCGTAGAAGAACGCCAGGCCGGGGGTCATGAGCATGACCAGACTGGTCGCGACCAACATGAACCCCGTGTTTCCAGTGTCGAACGTCATTGCGCTCCTCCTCGTGCGCCCAGGTGCCGCGCGCCAGGTGGAGGCTAACGACCTGAGGCGGCCTGCGGCACCGGGGCGGCCCCGGTATGGGCCCTCGGAATCCACGGGGCACAGGGTTCGCGATCCCGGGTCACCGGGTTGCGCTTCGGGGTATTGCCGCGGGCCCTGCCGTCGGGCCGCCTCGGGCTATGGCTGGGTCAGACCCTCGCGGACCGCGTACTTGGTCAGCTCGGCGACCGTGTGGATGTCGAGCTTGTCCATGACCTGTTGCCGGTAGCCTTCGATGGTCTTGACGCTCACTCCGAGCCGAGCGGCGATCAGCTTGGTCGGCGTTCCCTCGGCGAGGAGCTGCAGCACCTCGCGCTCGCGCGGCGTGAGGAGCGAGAACGCTGACTCGTCGACCGTCGGGACCCGCCCGAGCACCTCGCGCAACACGATGTCGGTGATCGCCGGGCTGAGGAAGGAGGCGCCCGCGAGCACGGCGTCGATCGCATGGAGGAGCTCATCGAAGGCCGAGTCCTTGACCAGGTAGCCTGAAGCCCCCGCCTTGAGCATCTCGAGCACGTAGCGCCTGTCGGGGTGCATCGACAGGGCCAGCACTCGCACTCCCGGGCGCTCGGCCACGATGCGCCGCGTCGCCTCGATGCCGTTCAGGCTCGGCATCGCCACATCGATGATCACGAGGTCGGCGGCCGTGGCGCGAGCGAGCTCGACCGCCGCGAGCCCGTCGGCGGCCTCGCCGACGACCTTGAGATCGGTCCGCCGCTCGAGGAGGTGGCGCAGCCCCTCCCGGAGGATGCGGTGATCATCCGCGATGACGACGCGCACCGGCATGGGATCGCTCCTTCGTCACACTCAAGGTCAGGGGAAGCTCGAGTGCAATACGCACACCGTGACCGGGCGCCGATTCGATGCCGACGCTGCCGCCCAGGTACTCACAGCGCTCACGAACGTTGAACAGGCCGAAGGCTTCGGCCCGCGGCGCGTGGCCGTCGAGGATCGACAGGTCGAAGCCGACCCCGTCATCCCGGTAGTCCACGGCGACCCGCCCGCCGTCGACGGCGACGGCAACCTCGGCATAGGTCGCGCGGCCGTGCTTGACCGAGTTGACGAGAAACTCGCGCACTGCCTTGAAGACGGTGAGTTGGACCGGCTCGTCGATGCCGGGATCAGCGCTCGGGCAGCCGACCTCGACCTGCAACCCGTGCGTCGCGCCGAATTGGTCGCCCAACCAATGCAGCGCGGCGAAGAGGCCGAGGTCATACAGCACCGGTGGACTGATCTCGACGGTCAGCGAGCGCGTCGCGCGGATCGCGCGGTCGAGCAGAGAGCGCATGCTCGCGAGAGTCTCTTCATAGCCGCAGAACGCCGCACTGCCCTGGACCTCGGCGAGCTGGATCTTGACTGTCGCAAGAGCCTGGCCGATGTCGTCGTGAAGCTGCTCGGCGATCGCGCGTCGCTCGATCTCCTCGGTCGCCGCGAGCTCGGCGACCAGCGAGCGCAACCGCTCACGGTAGACCCCAATGCGTTCCTCGCTGCGCCGGCGCTCGACGATCTCCTGGGCGAGCGTCCGGTTGAGGTCGACGAGCTCTGCCGTGCGATCGGCGACGCGGCGTTCTAGCTCGGCGTGGGCGGCTTCGAGCAGCCGCGTGGCTTCGCGTCGTTCGAGGAACGAGCGGAGCATCTCGGCGAGCGAGTCGATCAGGCTGCGTTCCTCGGCGAGAAACGGCCCCTCGACGGCGGCTGGAGCCGGGTCGCGGTAGTAGACCTCGATGATGCCGGGAGTTCCCTGGGCAGTGCGGAAGGCAGTCCGTTGCCTGGCCTCGGAGAGGGCGAACCGAGTGGTGCGGAACTCCTCTGCACCGAAGACGATGCGGGCACACGCGAGATCCGGGTACTGCCATGCTGATGGGACGAGGTCGACGATCTCCTGAAGCAGCGCTGGGACCGGTCGGCGGTCGTCCTGGAGGACACGGGCAGTGGCGTGGAGCGCGCTCAGCTCTTTCACGCGCTCGCGGAGATCGTGGAGAACCCCCGCGCAGTTCTCGACATCCTCGCGACCATTCCGCCGCATGGCACCACCAGCCCGCCGGCGTCTGCCCGGCCAGAGGGCGGGCTGCATCATACGCGCGCTCTCGCCGGGCGGCCGGCCGTCGCCGGCCGTGCAACATCGAACGTCGGCCGCCGGCCACCGCGGCGCGTTGATCCCGAGCCTCGCACGCCCTTGTCAATTGGCGAGTTCGAGCCTAGACTCCGCGTTGTGAAACGGTTCACGTTTGCACCGTGAACCGCCGCCGGCAGCTCCCCCCGCTTGCCACAACACGGCCGCGGAGCGCGCTCAGCGAAGGAGGAACGTCATGGCGAAGCGACGGATGATCACCCTGGACGGGAACGAGGCGACGGCTTCAGTCGCCCACCGGACCAACGAGGTGATCGCGATCTATCCAATCACCCCCTCGTCGAACATGGGCGAGTGGGCCGACGAGTGGGCCTCCCAGGGCAAGACGAACATCTGGGGCGTGGTTCCGCAGGTCAGCGAGATGCAGTCCGAGGCCGGCGCCGCCGGGGCCGTCCACGGCGCATTGCAGGCGGGGTCGTTGACGACGACCTTCACGGCCTCGCAGGGGCTGCTCCTCATGATCCCCAACATGTACAAGATCGCCGGCGAGCTGACCTCGTACTGCATGCACGTGTCGGCGCGCTGCGTGGCCACCCACGCGCTGTCGATCTTCGGCGACCACTCCGACGTCATGGCGTGCCGCCAGACCGGCTTCGCGCACCTGTGCTCCGGCTCGGTCCAGGAGGCGCACGACTTCGCGCTCATCGGCCAGGCCGCGACGCTCCACGCGCGGGTGCCGTTCCTCCACTACTTCGACGGCTTCCGCACCTCCCACGAGGTGTCCGAGATCGAGGAGCTCACCGACGACGACCTGCGCTCGATGATCACCGACGAGCTGGTCGCCGCCCACCGCGGCCGCGCGCTCACCCCCGACCACCCGCTGGTGCGCGGCACCGCGCAGAACCCCGACGTGTTCTTCCAGGCTCGCGAGGCGTGCAACCAGTACTACGACGCGTGCCCGGGCATCGTCCAGCAGACGATGGACACCTTCGCCAAGCTCACCGGCCGCCAGTACCGCCTGTTCGACTACTTCGGCGCGCCGGACGCCGAGCGCGTGATCGTGATCATGGGCTCGGGCGGCGACACCACGCACGAGTACGTCGAGTGGGCGATGAAGCGAGGCGACAAGGTCGGCGTGCTCAAGATCCGCCTCTACCGGCCGTTCGACATCTCGGCGTTCGTCAAGGCGCTCCCCGCCACGGTCAAGAAGCTCGCCGTGCTCGACCGCACCAAGGAGCCCGGCGCGATCGGCGACCCCGTCTACCTCGACATCCTCGCCGCCCTGCAGGAGTCGCGCGTGGCCGGCGACTCCCCGTTCAAGGCCGACCCGATCGTCGTCGGCGGCCGCTACGGCCTGTCGTCGAAGGAGTTCACCCCGGCGATGATCAAGGCGGTGTACGACAACCTCGCCGAGGCGAAGCCGAAGAACCACTTCACCGTCGGCATCGTCGACGACGTCACCCACACCTCGCTGCCGGTCGACTCCGACTTCGACATCGAGCCGGACGACGTGGTCCGCTCGGTGTTCTTCGGCCTCGGCTCCGACGGCACCGTCGGCGCCAACAAGAACTCGATCAAGATCATCGCCGAGGACGCCGGCAGGCACGGCCAGGGCTACTTCGTCTACGACTCGAAGAAGGCCGGCGCCGTCACCGTCTCCCACCTCCGCTCCAGCCCGCGCCAGATCCGCTCCGCCTACCTGATCCGGCGCGCCAACTTCGTCGCCTGTCACCAGTACTCGTTCGTCGACAAGTACGACATGCTCGACTTTGCGGCGCCCGGCGCCACGTTCCTGCTCAACTCGCCGTTCGGCCCCGACGAAGTCTGGAACGAGCTGCCACGCGAGATGCAGCAGTCGATCGTCGACAAGAAGATCAAGCTCTTCGTGATCGACGCCTACAAGGTGGCCAAGGACACCGGCATGGGCGTGCGCATCAACACGATCATGCAGACCTGCTTCTTCGCCATCTCCGGCGTGCTGCCGCGCGACGAGGCGATCAAGCAGATCAAGAAGGCGGTGGAGAAGACCTACGGCAAGAAGGGGCCCGAGGTCGTGCAGAAGAACTTCGCCGCCATCGACCACACCCTCGCGCACCTCTACGAGGCCAAGGTCCCCGGCAAGGTCACGTCCACGCGCGCGATGCCGCCGATCGTCTCCGAGAAGGCGCCCGACTTCGTCCAGCGCGTCACCGCCGTCATGACGGCCGGCAAGGGCGACCTGCTGCCGGTGTCGGCGTTCCCGATCGACGGCACCTGGCCGAGCGCCACCACCCAATGGGAGAAGCGCAACATCGCCCTCGAGATCCCGGTGTGGGACCAGGCGATCTGCATCCAGTGCAACAAGTGCGCGATGGTCTGCCCGCACGCCGCGATCCGCGCCAAGGTCTACCCGCCGGAGCAGCTCGCCGGCGCGCCCGCGACCTACAAGTCGACCGACTTCAAGGCCGCCGACTACAAGGGATGGAAGTACACGATCCAGGTGGCCCCCGAGGACTGCACGGGCTGCCGGCTGTGCGTCGAGGTCTGCCCAGCCAAGGACAAGTCGAACCCGAAGCACAAGGCGATCGACATGCACCCGCAGATGCCGCTCCGTGACGCCGAGCGCGCGAACTACGACTTTTTCCTCGCGATCCCCGAGGTCGACCGCACCACCGTCAAGATCGACGTCAAGGGCTCGCAGTTCCTCAGGCCGCTGTTCGAGTACTCGGGCGCCTGCGCCGGCTGCGGCGAGACCCCGTACATCAAGCTGCTCACCCAGCTCTACGGCGATCGCCTGCTGATCGGCAACGCCACGGGCTGCTCGTCGATCTACGGTGCCAACCTCCCGACCACGCCGTACGCGGTCAACGCCGACGGCCGCGGCCCGGCCTGGAACAACTCGCTGTTCGAGGACACCGCCGAGTTCGCCTTCGGCTACCGCCTGTCGATCGACGCCCACGTCAACCTGGCGCAGATGCTGCTCCGGCAGCTCGCCGGGCAGATCGGCGAGATCCTGGTCGACGAGCTGCTCTCGGCCGACCAGGCCGACGAGACCGGCATCGCGGCGCAGCGCCGGCGGGTCGAGGCGCTGCGCGCCAAGCTCGCCGTCATCAAGACCGTGGAGGCGCGCCGGCTCGAGCTGGTCGCCGACTACCTGGTCAAGAAGTCGGTGTGGGCCATCGGTGGCGACGGCTGGGCGTACGACATCGGCTACGGCGGCCTCGACCATGTGCTCGCCCAGGGCCGCGACGTCAACCTCCTCGTCCTCGACACCGAGGTCTACTCCAACACCGGCGGCCAGCAGTCGAAGGCGACGCCGATGTGCGCCGCCGCGAAGTTCGCGATGGCCGGCAAGGCCGTGCCTAAGAAGGACCTCGGCATGATCGCCATGACCTACGGCAACGTCTACGTCGCCAAGGTCGCGTTCGGCGCCAAGGATGCCCAGACGGTGCGGGCGTTCCAGGAGGCCGACTCCTACCACGGGACCTCGATCATCATCGCCTACAGCCACTGCATCGCCCACGGCTTCGACCTCGCCAACGGCGCCGAGCAGCAGAAGCTCGCGGTCGACTCCGGCTCGTGGCCGCTGTATCGCTGGGACCCGCGCCGCATCGTGCTGGGCGAGAGCCCGTTGAAGATGGACTCGGCCCCCGGCAAGACCGACCTTGGCAAGTACATGCGCAACGAGACGCGCTTCCGCATGGTCGAGCAGCAGGACCCGAAGCGGTTCGCGATGCTCCTCGAGAAGGCCCAGATCGCGCTCAGCAACCGCTTCGTCGCCTACGAGCACCTGGCCAAGCTGGCGATCCCGGTCCGGCAGCCCGCTGCCCCGGCCGACGAGCCCACCGGCGAGCAGTCGAACTAGAAGGGGGAGACCATGGACCTTTCCACCACGTACCTCGGCTTCAAGCTCCCGCACCCGGTGATGCCGGGCGCCTCGCCGCTGGTCGACGACCTCGACACCGTCAAGCGCCTCGAGGACGCGGGCGCCGCGGCGATCGTCATGCACTCACTGTTCGAGGAGCAGATCGCCCAGGAGCAGCTCGGCCACCTGATGGACGTCGAGATGCACGAGGACGCCTTCGCCGAGGCGCTGTCGTACTTTCCCCGCCCCGAGGAGTACGCGCTCGGGCCGGACCGCTACCTCGACCACCTGCGTAAGATCAAGGCGGCGGTGAAGATCCCGGTCATCGCCTCGCTCAACGGGGTGACCCCGTCCGGGTGGCTCGACTACGCCAAGCAGATCGAGCAGGCCGGCGCCGACGCCCTCGAGCTCAACACCTACTACCTGGCGACCAACACCTGGGAGTCCGGCGCCGTCGTCGAGAAGCGCACCCTCGACATGGTCAAGGTGGTCAAGAAGAACGTGAAGATCCCGGTGGCCGTCAAGCTGTCGCCGTACTTCTCGTCGCTCGCCAACTTCGCCCACGAGGTCGACGAGGCCGGCGCCGACGGCCTCGTGCTGTTCAACCGCTTCTACCAGCCGGACATCGACGTCGAGGAGCTGGAGGTAAAGTCGCGCCTGCAGCTCTCCCACTCCCCCACCGTGCTGCTCCGCCTGCGCTGGCTGGCAATCCTCTCCGGCAAGGTCAAGGGGTCGCTCGCCTGCTCCGGCGGCATCCACACCCCGATCGACGCCCTCAAGGCGGTGATGGCCGGCGCCCACGCGGTGCAGATGGTGTCCGAGCTGCTCGAAAACGGCCCCGAGAAGATCAAGACCGTCGTCGACGGCCTCGCGCAGTGGCTCGAGGAGCACGAGTACGAGTCGCTCGCCCAGGCCCACGGCTCGATGAGCCTCGAGAAGTCGCCGAACCCCGCCGCCTTCGAGCGCGCCAACTACATGAAGGTCCTGCAGAGCTGGCGGGCCAACCGCTAGCCTCGCCGCAGCCGTTCGCAGTCGAACCGAGGGCGGGCCACACGGCCCGCCCTCTTCACGCCAGAGGACGCGCGGGCGCGCGCCAGGTGGTGCAGGTCCGCTCCTCCGTGGCGGCCGGCCGCGGCTGGCAGCGTGCGCAGGGGCCGGGAGCAGGGCGACGCCGGCCGGTGCGGCTGGGCCGCAGGGGCGCGGGGACGAGGGCAGACGGGGCCGCCCTCGTCCCCGCGGTGGTCAAGGGGCCGGCCAAGGCCGTGGGGAACGGCCCACGTCCGGCGACGCGCGACGGACGTGGCGCTTGGGGACCCTGTTCAGGGCTCGCTGCAACCTCCTTGCATGGGACCTGGTTCGCGCACCCGGCACGCGCCACCCCGACGGGGTCTGGGGTTCTTGCTTGACGGGGCACTGGCCTGCGTCGAGAATGGCGCCGATGCCCGGCGACGCCCCACGAGTGACCGGGGCTGGCGAGAGTCCGGCGGTCGGCTCGCTTCAGTCCGAAGACCCCTCGGTGGGCCGTCCCGGCCTGTGGCGTTGGGGGATCCCGGTGACCGGGGTCGTCCTCGCGGTGGCCGCGTCGGGGGTGCTGCTGGTCGTGCCGCCGGTGCGGACTGTTGCGGTCGTCGCGATCCCCGAGCTTCCGCTCGGGATCCCCACCGACCCCGGGTCGATCTTCACCTACTACCCCACCGCCACCCTCGAGGTTCGTGAGGAGGCCGCCGGCGCGCCGGGCGAACCTCAGCGGTTCCTGCGCTGCCGGCTGCCGGCGATCCAGGGCTGGGCCGGCTTCGGCCTCGTCAGCGGGAGCTCCCCGGCGCCGGGCGCCACGCTGAAGATCCGCTGGCGCGGTGCCGGCGCCGCGCACAGTGTCCAGATCGACGTGCAGGAACGGGGCGCTGGCGAAGGCGCCGCACCCGGCGAGGTGTTCTCGGCCGTCCTCCCGTTCCAAACCGGGCGCTGGATGACCACCCCGCTGCGGCTGGCCGACATCCCGCGCAACCAGAACTACCAGCCGGACCCGGGCGTCAGCAACGGCGTCCTCGACGTCGATCGCCTCGGGACCGTCGCCTTCACGTTCCCCCCCGGCTCGGACCTGACCATGGACATCGCCGACCTCCGCTTCGACTGGCCGAGCGGGAGGTGGACGGCGTTCGCGGCGCTCGCCACGGCACTGTTCTTCGTCCTGCTCGCGCAGGTGGCCCAGCTCCGGGCCCGCGGGGCGCGGGCCGAGCGGACGTTGAGGACCTCGGCGGCCGACTACCAGACGCTGTTCAACGCCGTCAACGAGGGCATCTGGGCGCTGGACCCGGAGACCCGCGCCACGCTCGAGGTCAATGAGGCCGGCTGCGTCATGCTCGGGCTGTCGCGCGACGAGATCGTCGGCTCGCCGCTGCCGGGACTCCTGCAAGCGGCCGATCCCGACGCCCCGGACACCCTCGAGCAGTGCCTCACCGCCCCCGCCCACGATGTCGAGTGCCGCTTGAGGAGGCCAGACGGGCGGCTCATCTGGGCCGCGGTCGAAACGACGCTCACGACAATCGGCGCGTTCCCGCGCCTGCTCGTGGTCATGCGCGACATCCACGACCGGAAGGAGGCCGAGCGCGAGAGCCTCAAGCTGGAGCAGCGCCTCGCGCAATCGGAGAAGCTTGAGGCGCTGGGGCAGCTCGCCGGTGGGATCGCGCACGACTTCAACAACGTCCTGACCGGCATCACCCTCGCCGCCGAGGTCGCCGGGCTCCGGCAGCGGACCGGCTCGTCGATGGCAGCCGAGGTCGCCCAGATCAAGGACCTGGCGAAGCGAGGCAGCGCCCTGACACAACAGATGTTGACCTTCAGCCGCCACCAGCCGGTCAACCCCGTGCCTCTCCGGCTCGGCGCCTTGATCGAGCATGCGTTGTCGATGCTGCGCCGGCTCATCGGCGAGGACGTGACGCTGACATTCGAGGCTCGCACCGAGCGCGACACGATCCACGCGGACCGCGGCCAGATCGAGCAGGTGCTCGTCAACCTCGTGGTCAACGCGCGGGACGCGATGCCCGACGGCGGCGTCGTGAGCATCTCGGTCCGGGCGGTGCAGGCCGGCGAGGAGCCCGCTCTCGCCCTCCCCCCAGGCGAGTGGGCGGTCCTCGAGGTGCGGGACACCGGGCACGGAATGGACGAGGCCACGCGCGAGCGCGCCTTCGAGCCGTTCTTCACGACGAAGGCGACGGGCAAGGGCACGGGCCTCGGGCTGGCGACCGTGTACGGCATCGCCAGGAAGCACTCCGCCACGATCTCTGTCGACAGCGCGCCCGGGAGCGGAACCACCTTCAGCATGGCCTTTCCGTTCGCGACGGGCCAGGTCACGGAGAGCGGCGCTCCCGAAGCTGCGAGCGCCGCCGCACCCCAGGGCACGGAGCTCCTGCTCGTCGTCGAGGACCACGAGGAGGTGCGCCGCCTCCTGGTCGCGAGCCTGGACCGCCTCGGCTACCGCACCCTCTCGGCCGACTGCCCGCAACAGGCGGAGGCCCTCTATCGCGCCCACCGCGACGAGGTGGCCTTGCTGTTGAGCGACGTGGTGATGCCCGGCGAGACCGGACCGCAACTCTACTGGCGCCTCGCGGGAGAGAACCCGGGCCTGAAGGTGATCTTCATGTCGGGGTACGCGGACGACCGGTCAGGGTGCGCCGAGGCGGTGCGCGACGGGCTGCCCTTCATCCAGAAGCCGTTCGACCCCGCCGTCCTCGGACGCCTCATCCGCGACACGCTGGACGGCGCCCGGCCGGCCTGAACGCCGTCAGCGGACATGCAGGCGCCACGGGGTGGGAGCCGGCCGCGACACCGGCGTCAGGTCGTCAGTCGAACAGCCGGCGGGGCGGCGCCTGGTCCGGGCCCACCCGGCCCACCTCGATGTCGGCGACGAAGTAGTTCTCGCCGCGCATCGGGGCGCCCGCCATCCGGCGCAGCATGGCGAGCTGCCCGACGTGGGTGAGGGCGTCCGCGATCGGGCCCTGGAAAAGCTTCTCGACGGGAACCGCGAGCGGCTCCGCCGACGCGAGACAGGCATCGAAGCGGGTCAAGGCGGCGAAGAACCGGTCGACCTCCTGCTCCCACGGGAGGGGCGCCGAGTCGTGCCACGTGGGCCGACCCTCGGCGATGGCGAGCGCCCAGTCGAAGAGATCGCCGACGTGGGCGAGGATCTGGACGGGCGTGCGGGCACCGGTCGAGGATACGAACGCGGCGAACTCGGCCGGAACGTCGCGGACCGCCTTGCCGCCGCGATACGCGAGGGTGGCGACGGCGTGCCGCAGCATGTGCCGCGCGGTGTCGGGAGTGTCGGGCATCTCACCTCCGGGGCGCTCTGGTCGCGCAACGATCCGCGCGTCGCCCGGAGCCCCGGAAGGAGTCTATGACATCGTGCCAGGAAGCCGGCCATGCAGGCGCGACGGGCAAAGAGCCGGCCGCCCGGCGGGCGGCCGCTACACCGTCTAGCTGATCTCGATGTCGTTCTGCGAGATCTCGTCGTCAACCGGCTCGAGGTGAGTCGTGACCACCGCATCGCCGAGGGCGGTCCTGATGTCGCGCTCGAGGTCCTCGGCGAGGTGGTGGGCGTCGTGGACCGACAGTGCGCCCGGCACCAGCACGTGGACCGACACGAAGCGGCGCGCCGCGGCCTGGCGCGTGCGCAAGGCGTGGAACTCGACGCCCTGCAGACGGTAGCGCGCGAGGACGCCTTCGACCACCTGCTGCTCGGCCGGCGGCAGCGACGCGTCCATCAGGCCGGCGACCGAGCGGCGGACGAATCGGACGCCGGTCCAGACGATGTTCGCCGCCACCACAAGGGCGACGATCGGGTCGAGGGCGTTCCAGCCGGTGAGGGCGACCACACCGACGCCGACGATGACGCCCACCGAGGTCCACACGTCGGTGAGCAGGTGCTGGCCGTCGGCCTCCAACGTGATGGAGTTCTGCCGCTTCCCGACCTTCACCAGGGCAAGTCCGACGACGAGGTTGATCACCGATGCGCCGGCCGACACGGCCAGGCCCAGCCCGACCTGGCCGAGGGGGTGGGGGTCGAAGAGGCGCTCGACCGCGGTGGTCGCGATCGCTGCCGCGGCAATGAGGATCAACAGTCCCTCGACGCCGCTCGCGAAGTACTCGGCCTTGCTGTGGCCGAAGGCGTGATCCTCGTCCGCCGGCCGGGCGGCGATCGTCAGCATCGCCAGGGCCATCACGGCGCCGGCCAGGTTGACGCCGGACTCGACCGCGTCCGAGAGCAGGCCGACGGAGTCGGTCAGCAGGTAGGCGCTGACCTTCAGGGCGATGGTCGCGAGTGCCGCCCCGATCGACAGCCAGGCGTAGCGAGCGAGCGACGCGCGGCCGGCAACCCCGTCCTGTTCAGTCACGTCTCGATTATCCCCCACCCCAGCGAGACAGGCGCGGCGGGCAGGGCGTCGGCCGTCACCGGGCCCGTAGGCGCGGCGGGCGAGAGACCGGCCGCCCGGCGGGCGGCCGCTACGTTGGGGGTGTCGCACCTGCCGGCCCGGCGAGGGCGGCCGCGAGGGCCGCCCCTACGACAGACCCGGGACCCGGGACCCGTTCTATCTAGCTCGCCCCGAGCGTCCCTTGCACCCACTCGAGGTTGACCAGGGCCACGAGGTAGTCGCGCTGGGCGCGGGCGAGCGCGCCTTGCGCCTGCAGGGCGGCGAGGTTGGCGTCGTCGACGTCGAGCTTGGTCTTCACCCCGTACTCGAACCCCTTCTCGGCCATGTAAAGCAGCTTCTCCGCCTGCGCCACGGTGCCCGCCAGGGCACCGACGATCTCGCGCGCCTCCCGGACCGCGTCGACCGCGACGCGCGCCTCGACCGAGATGCCGTCCTTGAGCTTCGCCTCGCCGATCTCCACGGTCCTGAGGTCGCTCTTCGCCGCCGCGACCTGGGCCCGGGTCTTCAGCCCGTCGAAGACCGGGAACGAGAGGTAGACGCCTGCGTTCCACGTGTTGCCATCGGAACCGAGGTAGTCGGTGGTGATGTCCCTCCAGCCGTACGCGGCGCGCAGGTCGAGGCGGGGCCGGTCGCCGGCGCCCCGGATCTTCACCACCTCGGCCGCGACCTTCTTCTGGTTGTCGATCTCGGACAGCTCGGGCCGGTTCTCCAGCGCCCGGGCGAGGACGTCCTGGTAGATCGGCTGCCCGCCGAGCGCCGCCGTCAGCGTGCCGGTGACGTCCACCTCGCGGGCGTCCTCGGCGAGGAGGTAGCGCAGCCGTTCGCGCGCGTTGACTACCGCGTTCTCGGTGCGGATCACGTCGGGACGGGCGTTGTCGACCGCCACCCGGGCCGACAGCACGTCGTAGTCGGTGGCGGTCCCGAGCGTCTGCCTGCGCTCCGCCTCGTCGAGATGGCGCTGCTTCTGCTCGAGGTTCTGCCGGGCGATGGCGACGAACTCCTTGGCGAGGAGCACGTCGTAGAACGCCGTGGTGACGTCGCGCTGGACCTCCTGGCGGAAGCGGCGGAGCTGGTCGTCGCCCGTCGCGAGGGCGTACTTCGCCCCGCGGATCGCCGCGCCCACCTGCCCCCAGGTGAAGAGGGCCTGCGACAGCCCGACCTGGGCAGTCTGCAGGTCCTGGGTGAAGGCGAAGATCGAGCCGAACTCGGGCGGGATGTCCTTGAAGAATTTCCGCTGGCTCTCGTCGTGGACGCGCTGTACCGAGGCGTCGAGGGAGAGGTGCGGGAAGGCGGCGGCGCGCTCCTCGACGTAGCGGGCGCGCAGCCAGTTCTGGTACTCCTGAGCCTTCTGGATGTCGCGGTTGCGCTCGGCTGCCATGGCCAGCGCGTCGTCCAGGGTCAGGACCAACGGCCCTTGGGCCGCGGTCACGGGTCCCGGGTCCTGAGTCCCGGGTCCCGGATCCTGGGTCCCGAGTCCGGCGGAGGCGACGACGGGCTCCGGAGACTGCGCGATGGCCGGGATCGCGAAGAGCGACACAGCAAGTGAGACGATCAGGACGGCGGCGACGCCCTTCGCGGCCTCGTGGGCCTCGAACTGCGAGCCGGCCATCCGCCGGTGCAGCCACGTCGCGAAGTCGTCGAGGAACGAGTAGACGACCGGCACGACGATCAGCGTCAGCAGCGTCGAGGTGATCAGGCCGCCGACCACGGCGCGGGCCATCGGGGCGCGCATCTCGGCGCCCTGACCGAGCGCGAGGGCGAGCGGCAACATGCCGAAGATCATCGCCGCGGTGGTCATCATGATCGGCCGCAGCCGGGTGCGACCGGCGGTGACCAGGGCGGTGCGACGGTCCATGCCGCGCCCACGCAGCACCTTGGTGAAGTCCACGAGCAGGATGGCGTTCTTGGTCACCAGGCCCATGAGCAGGATCAGCCCGATCTGCGACATGATGTTCAAGGTGTCGCCGGTGAGCACCAGCATCCCGGCCATGCCGACGATCGACAGCGGCAGCGAGAGCATGATCGCCAGCGGGTCGATGAACGACTCGAATTGCGCCGCCAGGATGAGGTAGACGAAGACCACGGCGAGGATGAGCGCCTCGCCCAGGTAGCCGAACGACTCCGCCATCATCTCGGTGTCGCCGGCCATGACCGCCGAGTAGCCGGGGGCGAGCTTGACGCGCTGCGCGGCCACCATCGCCTTCTCGGCGGCGGTCCCGAGCGGGAGCTTGTCGAGGTTGGCGGAGAGGACGACCTGGCGCCGCATGTCGCGGCGGTTGATCTCCGCCGGCGACGTGGTCCGCTCGACCGTGATCAGGTCGGCCAGCGGCACCAGCGACACGCCGTCCGGACCGGGGACCGAGATTCGCAGGTCGCCGACCTGGTTGATGTCCTGCCGCAGGTCGAGGGGCAGGCGGACGCGGACGTTGACGGCCTCGCCGGTCTCGTCCTCGTAGGTCGAGACGGCCTGGCCGCCGACCAGCGCCCCCACCGTCGAAGTGATGGCGCTGGTGCCGAGGCCGGTGGCTGCGGCGCGCTCGCGGTCCACGACGATGCGGTACTCGGGCAGGTCGAGCTCGAGCGTCGCCTCGACGTCGGTGATGCCCGGGATCGTGTACAGCTCCTGCTTGATCGCCGCCGCGTACTCCTTCAGCTTGGGGATCTCCTCGCCGCGGACGTTGAGCTGGAACGGCTTCTCCCAGGCGTCGGGGTCGTCCTGCACCGACAGGATCAGGCCCGGGATCTTCTCGAGCCGCGCCCGGACCGCCGTCACCAGCTCGCCCTGGCTGCGTTCCCGCTCGCTCTTCTCCTTGAGCTTGATGTAGATCATCGCGTCGCGCACGGTATCGTTGTCGCCGGCGCCGATGGTCGCGTAGGTGTGCGCGATCTCCGGGACCTCCTTCTTCATCGCGTCGAGCACCTCGATCATCCGCGAGCGGGTCTCGACGATCGAGGCATCGGGCGCGCTCTTGAACTTGACGACGAACTCGCCGCGGTCGAACGCCGGGAAGAACTCGGACTGCAGCAGGCCCATCACGAAGATGCCGCCGACGAACGCCAGCGTCGCCAGGCCGACGACCGCGCCGCGGTGGTCGAGCGCCCAGCCGATCAGGCGCTTGTAGAGGTCGGCGGTGCGGTCGAACCAGGTGTTGAAGCGGTCGAGGGCGCGCTGCAGGAAGTTGCGCCGGCCGGTCCGCTCGATGTCCGGGTCGTACCAGCGCGACGACAGCATCGGGTCGAGGGTGAAGGAGACGAACAGCGAGACGACCACTGCGAAGGCGACGGTCAGGCCGAACTGGTAGAAGAAGCGGCCGATGATCCCCTTCATGAACGCTACCGGCACGAACACCGCGATGATCGACATCGAGGTGGCGAGCACCGCGAGGCCGATCTCGCTCGTCCCCTCGCGGGCGGCGGTGAAGTGGTCCTCGCCGCGCTCCAGGTGGCGGACGATGTTCTCCCGGACGACGATGGCGTCGTCGATCAGGAAGCCGATCGCCAGGGAGAGCGCCATCAGCGTCAGCGTGTTGATGGTCATGCCGAGGAAGTACATGGCGATGAACGAGGAGATCACCGAGATCGGCAGCGTCAGGCCGGTGATCACCGTCGAGCGCCACGAGTTCAGGAAACAGAAGACGATGAGGACCGTCAGCAGGCCACCGATCACGAGCGTCGTCTTCACGTCGGCCACCGACTCGCGGATCATCGCCGAGCTGTCGCGGACCACCTGGATCTCGATGCCTGGGGGCATCTCCTCGCGGAGCCTCTCGACGGTCCTGATCACGTTGTCGACGACCTGGACGGTGTTCGCCTTGGACTGCTTGAGGATGTCGATGGCCACCGCCGGCGTGCCGTTGACCAGCGCGAGCGAGCGCTGCTCCTCGACGCCGTCGACGACCGTCGCGACCTGACCCAGGCGGATCGGCTGGGTCCCCCGCCGGGCGATCACCATGGCCGGGTAGGACGCGACCTCCTCGGGCTTCCCGGAGACCCGCAGCGGCACCTCGGTGCCGTCGCGGTTGAGCCGGCCGAGCGGGGTGTTCACGTTCTCCGACTGCAGGCCGAAGATCACCTCGTCAACGCCCATGCCGAGCGCCTCGAGGCGCGCGGGGTCGAGGTTGACGGCGACCTCGCGGGTCGAGTCGCCGACCATCTTCGCCTTGCCGACCCCCGGGATGTTCTCCAGGCGCCGCTTGACCGTCCGGTCGACGAGGGTGGTCAGCTCCCGCGCCGGCATCGTCTCCGAGCGCACCGCCAGCGAGACGATCGGCATCGCCGCGAAGTCGAGCTTCTGGATGACCGGCTCCTGCAGCCCCGCCGGCAGCTCGTTGCGGATGCCGTTGATCTTGGCGCGGGCCTCGGACGACGCCTCGTTGATCTTGACCTCGAGGTTGAACTCGACGACCACGCTGGACAGCCCCTCCCGCGAGGTCGACATGACGTGCTTGACGCCGGGGATCGGGTTGACCGCCTCCTCGATGCGCTTGGTCACCTCCCGCTCCACGGTCTCGGGCGCCGCGCCCGGGAAGACGGTGAGGATCGACAGCACCGGGATCTCGACGTCGGGCATCATCTCGATGGCCAGGCGCCGGTAGGAGAACAGGCCGATCGTCACGAGGGCCAGGATGAGCACGGTGGCGAACACCGGCCGCTTGATGGACAGGTTGGAGAGGAACATGGCTACGCCTCTTTCGGGTTCGCCACGGCCACCCGGTCGCCGGGTCGGAGGTTGAAGCCGCCCCGGGTCACGACCTTGTCGCCCGCGGTCAGCCCCTCGACGATCTCGACCGCCGCGCCGGCGGTCTGACCGGTCCGGACCACGCGGCGCTCGGCGACCTCACCGGCGACCACGAAGACCTCGGCCGAGCCGCGCTCGACGTCCCACGACAGCAGGGCGACGCGCGGGATCTGCAGCACGCCGGCGCGCGTCCCGGTCACGATGCGGCCCTTGACGAACAGGCCGCCGCGCAGCGACTCGTCGTCGTTCTTCACCTCGGCGATCACCTTGACCGAGCGGTCCGCCTGGTCGACCGACGGGTTGATGTAGCGCACCGCGCCGAGGAACGTCTTGCCCGGCACCGCGTCGGTGGTGAACTCGATGGGCAGGCCGACCTTGAGCTGGCCGCTCCTTGTCGACGGGACCGTCACCGTGAGGTCGAGGACGCGGTTGTCGACGACGCGGAACATCGACACGTCGCCGCCCATGTTCTCCACGCGGTCGCCGACGTTGACGCCGCAGAACGCCACGACGCCGTCGATGGGCGCGCGGATGATCGCCTTGTCCAGCCTGGTCTCGACGGCCCTGAGCTGCGCCCGCGCCGCGGCCGTGGTGGCCACCGCGGCGTCCTGCGCCGAGCGCGTGTCGTCGAGGGTCTGCTGGGTGACGAGGCCGACCTCGAGGAGCTTGACCGCGCGCTCCAGCTCGCGGCGGGCCCGCGTCTCGGCGACCTCGGCCTGCATGACTGCGGCCTTCGCCCCCTCGACGCCCGCCTCGCCCTCCCGGGTGTCGAGGCGGGCGAGCGGCTGGCCCTTCCTCACGCGCACCCACTCGGTCACGTAGACCTGCTCGACCACCGCGGTGAACTCGGACTTCACGTCCGCCGCCGACTTCGGCTCGAGCTGCCCGACGACCTCGATCGACTGGGCCAGCTCGGCCGCCGTCGCCGGGGTCACCTCGACCGCGACCGCCGGCTTGGTCGCCTGCGTCGCACCTCCCTCGCCGTCTCCCGAACAGCCCGCCGTCATCAGGGCGAGGACCAACGCCCCCGCGGTTACCGTCGCCAATGATCCTGTGCGCATCACTCTGACTCCTTTGCGTTGTTCGCAGAAACTCCCTCGAAGACCACCTGCAGCAGGCGCGCGAGCCGGTCGCGGCCGAAGTCCTTCTCGGGGTGGCACAGGCTCATGCCGCGCGCCACCTCGAACGGGCCGACGATCGCCCACGCGACGTCCTCCGCGTCCCCGCGGCGGAACTCCCCCGCTTCCATCCCTTCGCGGACCAGGTTGGTCAGCGTATCCATGAACCTCGTGTGGATCACCTCGAAGTCGAAGGCCGGCGCGCCCTGCGGCGGGCCGTAGTAGAACGAGTCGATCACGCGCATCACGTCGAGATGGTCGAGCACGAGCGAGAAGGCGCCGTCGAGGAAGCGTCCGATCCGGTCCCGCGCGCCGCCCGGCGCCGCGAGCGCGTCGGCGATCGTCGCCTCGAACTCGACCAGGGCCTCTCGCATGACCTCGTGGAAGATCCCTTCCTTGCTGCCGAAGTAGTAGTAGAGGACGGGCTTGGTGACGCCCGCCACCTCGACGATCTCGCGCACGGTGGTGGCGGCGTACCCCTTGCGGGCGAACAGCCCGATCGCCGCCGCCACGAGGCGGGTGCGAACCGTCTCGTCGACAACGACCTGGACCTGCTCCTCGGGCTTCACGCCGTCCCCCTTTCAACCGAGCACCGGTCCCGCCGTCGGGACCGGTGCCTACTTACCGGTAAGTATAGGTCGAGTCACCGGAATGTCAAGAACCCATGCCCCCCTTCTACGCGGACTCAGCCAGGCGGTTGCAGGACCCACCGCTCCGACCGGGTCGTGCCGCCTTCCTGTGCAGGGGCCGCATGAGTACAGACCATTGGCTCTTCACCATCACCGACCCTCCCTCGGGCATTCATCCGACCTCAATCGAGTTCGGGAGCGCCCTCGACCCGCGTCCATCGCGTGAGCCCAGGGGGCCTTCATGACTGCGCCATGACCCTTGACAGGGAATGTCAGGCGCGCCACAGTTGGCGGTCTTTTTCGAGGAGGATTGGATACGATGCGAAGCCGGATCGGCACCCCCAAACCGCGACGCGGCGCCGCCGCGTCGATCGTTTTCGGCCTGACGCTGGCCCTCGTGCTGGCGGCGAGCCCGGCCCTGGCGCAGAGCCAGCCGACGGTCGTCCACCCGGACACGGTCGGCACCTCGACGCCGACGGTCGTCAACGTGGACCTCCGCACGCTCCCGCCGCCGCCGGAGTGGCGCCCCGGCATGCCGGTCCGCGACAACCCGCGGCGGAGCACGCGGGTCCCGACCGCCAAGGTGCCCGAGCCCGGGCCGCACACCGATGGCCTCCTCGCGCGCCAGGAGAGCGTCGCGAGCATCTTGAACGACGCCTTCGCCCCCGCCGATCGCAACTTCGACGCCTTCCCCTACCAGGGCGTCAACCCGCCGGACCCGGTTGGCGACGTCGGACCTAACCACTACATCACCGCGTCGAACAGCAGCGGCAGCTCGGTGATCAGGATCTACGACAAGGCGTCGCCGACCCCGGCGGTCCTGGCGACCACCACGATGTCTGCCATCGCCGGCGGGACCGGGGTATGCGCGAGTGGCTACGGCGACCCGATCGTCCTGCACGACCAGTGGGCGGACCGTTGGCTGCTGGCCGAGTTCGCCAGCTCCGGCAACACCCTGTGCATCTACATGTCGCAGGCAGCCGACCCGGTCTCCGGCGGCTGGTACATCTACCAGCTCACCACACCGAGCTTCCCCGACTACCCGAAGTTCGCGGTCTGGCCGAACGCCGACAACCTCTACACGTTGACCACCAACGAGTCCAGCTCGGCCAACTACGCCCTCAACCGCGCGGCGATGCTCGCCGGCAGCGCGATGACGTACCAGCGATTCGCGGTGACCGACCTCTCCGGCTTCGGCTTCCAGGCGCTCACCCCGGCCGACGTGGACGGCGCCACGGCGCCCGCCGCGGCGACTCCGGCGCTCATCGGCCGCCACATCGACAACGAGGTCCACTCGGGCTTCGCCGGCGCCGGCGACTACCTGCAGCTCTGGGCGCTCGACGTCGACTGGGCGACGCCCGCCAACTCCACGTTCACCGCGCTGCCGCTGATCCAGACCTCGGAGTTCGACTCCTCGCTGTGCGGCCTGACCTCGTTCTACTGCATGGCCAAGCCCGGCGTTCCCCAGAACACAAGCGGTGCCGCTCTCGACCCCCTGCGCGAAGTCATCATGTGGCGGATGGCGTACCGCAACTTCGGCGCCTACGAGACGCTGGTCGGCAACCTCGTCACCGACGTCGACGGCGCGAACCGCGGCGGCGTGCGCTGGTTCGAGCTGCGCAACACCGGCGGCGCCGGCTGGACGCTGTTCCAGGAGGGGACCTACTCGCCCGACGTCGCCGGTGACCCGGCGAACGTCAACCGCTGGATGGGCTCGGCCGCGATGGACGGTGCCGGGAACATTGCCGTCGCCTACAGCGCCTCGGCGTTCACCAGCGTCTACCCGAGCCTGCGCTACGCCGGCCGCCGTGCCGCCTGCGACCCGACCGGCACGCTGCCGCTCGGCGAGCACTCGATCATCGCCGCCGCCGCCAACAACGGCAGCAACCGCTGGGGCGACTACCACTCGATCAACCTCGACCCCGCCGACGACTGCACGTTCTGGTTCGCCGGCATGTACGGCGGGCCGACCTCCGGCCAGTGGACGACCCGGGTCGCCTCGTTCAAATTCCCCAACTGCGGCTGCACGATCCCAGGCACGCCCACGATCGACACCGCCACGGCGACCGGCCCCAACCAGATCCAGGTGACCTGGAGCGCCGGCGCCCCCGCCGCCGCCTCGTACAAGGTGATGCGCGCGCAGGGCACGTGCGCGGCGCCGACCACGCCATACACGGAGATCGCCGCCGGCGTGACCGGCACCTCGTACAGCGACAACACGGTGTCCGGCGGCGTCACCTACTCGTACAAGCTCATCGCCGTCGCCGCCGACGGGTGCGAGGCGTGCGAGTCCGGTTGCGTCGAGGCGACCGCGACCGGGACCTGCCTGCTGCCGCCGACGTTCGCCGGCGCCGCGAGCGCGTCGAGCCCGGGCGCCGCGACGTGCCAGATCACGGTGGCGTGGAACGCCGGCACGGCGACGTGCTCCGGTCCGCTCACCTACAACGTCTACCGCTCGACGACCACCGGCTTCACCCCGTCGGCGGGCAACCGCGTCGGTACGGGCCTGGTCGGGACCAGCTACACCGACCTCGACCCGCTCACCCCGGGCACCCGCTACTACTACGTCGTCCGCGCCGTCGACTCCTCCAACGGCGTGGAGGAGACCAACCTCGTCGAGAAGAGCGCGATCCCCGCCGGGCCGGCGGTCCTCACCGAGGAGTTCGAGACCGGCGCAGCCGGTTGGACCACGGTAACGATGTCCGGGACCGCGAACCTGTGGGCGCTCGTCACGACCGCCTACAACTCGGCAACCCACTCCGAGTTCTGCGCCGATATCGGCTCGACCTCGGCCAACGCGCTCATCTCCCCGGTCATCGCACCTGTGGCCGGCTCGGTGCTCACCTTCTGGCACCGGTTCACGACCGAGAGCGGCTGGGACGGCGGCCGTCTCGAGGTCTCGACCGACGGTGGCGGCACCTGGGCCCAGGTTCCGGGTTCGGCCTTCCTGTCCGGTGGCTACAACGGGACCACCAGCGGGACTTACGGCAACCCGATCCCGGGGGCCGCATGGACCGGGACGGGCGGCTCTGGCAACAACTTCCTGGAGGTTCGGGTCGACATGACGGCCTACGCCGGTTCGAACGTCAGGGTCCGCTGGGCCCTCGGGACCGACAGCTCGGTGACCGGCGATGGCTGGTGGGTCGACTCCGTCTCCCTCACGGGAGCCTGCGTCCCAACCCCGGTCGAGCTCTTGAACCTGAGCATCCAATAAGCAACGCCTCCGCATGCGGTCACGGGGGAGCGGCCTTGCCGCTCCCCTTCGTGTCGTGCGGCCAGCGTGACCGTCGACGCCAACGGCAGAGAGTCCCTTGGGGACGAGGTTGCACTGACCTGAGCGAAGCGCAAGGGCATTCCCGCGAGAGGGTGTCTGGGGGAAGCGGAGAGGGAGAAGCGGGCCGACGAGTGGGAATCGGATCCGAGGCGCCGACGACGAGGGTGAGTCGGCGACAGACCACAAAGCTCTAGCAACCCAGGGACGGCGGCGTGGATCCGGCGAGGTTGCTGCTGGCCCATCCGGGCCTGCTTAGGATGCAGCGCGGCAGGTGCGGAAGCGAGCCGAGGGCGCCAAGACTGCCTGCACCGCGGGACCCAGGCTAACCGATCGCGTTTGCCTGGGGACGAGGTCTCGAGCCGGACGACCCCGGCGAAGCGGCGCTGTCCCACGTGCCACGCGGCTCCCAGCGAATCAGTTCGGGAACAGCCCTCACAGTCGATCCGCTGTGCTGGACGCCATGACGCCGCTCCATTCGAGGCCGACGTGGCTACCCTCCGTGACCGTCCCTTGACAATTCCGTGAGGGCTCCGCAAGCTGACGCAGATTCGCAGGCTGAACTGGCTACGTGTGCAATCGACCGGAAGACGTGATTAGCGTCGCTATGGAGGTGTTCGATGCGGTGGATGGTCGTGTTGGCAGTCCTGTTCGTCGTGTGTGGGCTGAACGCCGAGGCGGAACCCACAATCAGCTTCGAGCCGACCGCGGTCGTGGTCTCTGGGGTCACGTCAGGGGGCGAGGTCGCGCTCTACGGCGTGGCCCACGACTTTCGTTGGGAGTACCCGGCGATTCTGTGGTGGGCTCGAAGCCTGATCGACGAGAAGCAGATCGGCACAGTGAGCCTGGACCTCGGGCAGGGAGTTCCCGAGCACTCGCTCTGGATCGCGGTCGACATGACCACGGGCGAGTCGGGGTTCGGCTCGCCTCGGGCCGGGTTCGTTCGGCAGGTCGATTTCCAGGGCCCAGGAGTCGGAAACGGGCCGGATGGCGAGTACACGGCGTTTCGGGCCGTGGGCGGGCTCGTGGACATTGTCGTCGTCAGGCCCGGCACAGGCCTGTGGCTGACGAAGACCGGCGATGGAGGTGCGGCCGACGCCGACGGAACCAGCGACGGAGTGGTCACGGCTGTGCTGTCCAGCTTCGAACCGGTCGGTGACTCGCCCCTGGCACCTGAGACCTTCGATGCGAACGACATCGTCATCGTCGTTGATCCGAAGTCGATGAAGTTCTCGATTGTCGTAGTGAATTGACAGAAGGACGGAGGATTCCATGCGCTCCAGTCGAGCCCTCCTGGCTCTCGGGTTGGCCATCCTGCCTCTCTTTGCTCTTGCAGATGACGCGACCGATCCGGCACTCGAACGCGGCATCATGCCCGATGGCACGTACCAACTCCTCGGTGTCGACAACGTCGATCTCTTTCGCGCCGCTCTCTCGCTGCAGATTCCCCTGGGGCAGCGATACCGCGTGGGCGGTGCCCTGTCCTACGGCTTCGGACTGACGTACCACTCCGATGTCTGGGATGTCATCACGCTAATCGAATGCCCCACCTGCCCGGAAACCGGGTATGAGTACTCCGCCTTCCCGAGCGCGCTTTCCAACGCTGGCCTTGGCTGGATGTTCAGTCTCGGCAGGTTGATCGACCCCAACGAGGCGCCGCAATTCCATTCGGCGTTCACGTATGTCGCCCCTGACGGGTCGGAGCACCAGTTCTTCGACAGCCTGCACACCAGCGAGGGGCAGCCAAACACGAGCCTCTCCTACACCCGCAGCGGCTCCTACATGCGAATGCGGGTCCTCGGGCCGGACTGGCGCGAAATCGAGATGGCGGACGGCTCCCGTCATCAGTTCCTGCACTACTACGACTCGCAGAAGGAGGTATGGCGCTGGAGGCTCTGGTATGTGTACGGGCCGTTCAGCATGGCCTGGTACAAGGTCGACTACGACACCGAGCCGGATCCAGACCCCAACAAGCCGCCGAGGCCCCGCTGGACCATCACGGACAGCGACGGGAGGACGCACCAGGCCGTCTTCGACGGTGCACACAACCACCTGATCGAATTGAGGCTGGCGGCCTTCGGGACCTCGCAGGCTGTCTACCAGCTCGCCTATCAATGGCCCCAACTGAACCGTACCTGCCTCGACAACAACACGGCCTCCACCTCCGAGTATCTCAACCACCCGCCGTTTTCGCCGGGCGGCCCGGACACGATCCCGATCCTCGTCTCGGTCACCCTGCCGGATGGGACCGCGTATCGCATGCACGACGGAGCGGTGCCGAATCCCGCGCCGACATATACGCTCACCTGCAATCCGTACCTCGCTTCGGGGACGATTCGCCGGCTGTTCTTGCCGACAGGCGGCGGAATCGAGTGGACGTTCGCCGACGCGTACTACGGCTGGGGCGAACCGATCCCCTGGGGTGGTGGCTACGCCTCTCAGGGGCACGAGTTGCATTGGCCGATGGTGGGGCACAGAGCGCTCCTGGACGCCGCGGGAGTCGCCCTGCCCGGGCACTCGTGGTCGTACCGGCGGGAGGTGAACGAAAGCTACTACAGCGGCATCGAAGTTGAACCGGGCTGCCCTTACAACTGCGGACTGCGGTACGAAGAGAGCCGAATGGTTACGACGAACCCCGACGGCAACGAAAGCGTCTTCTACGGCCGCGCGTACCCGGGGACGTTCGGGGACGTCGAGCGGGGTGAGTACGGGCTCGGGTTCACGCGGCGCCCCGAAGTCGAGGATCCGCTCGTCGATCCCGAACCCCAGAACCGGCGGTTCCTGTCCACGCAGTACTTCCAGGGCGCGGTCGATTTCGACACCGCGGGCAATCCTATCGACCCCCAGACAGGAGCGCCGAAGACGCCGCTCCGCACCGTCTATCGCGCCTACGCCCTCGACGTGTTCGGCGCGGTGGGTGCCCACCGTCACGTGAATCGACAGGTGAAGTCCGAGCGCACCGTGTATGAAGACGACCCCGGCTGCGCTGTCGTACCCCCGCTCACCGGGACGGCGTGCTTCTCGCGGATTACCATGTCCGATTTCGATGGCCTCGGGCACTACCGGACCACGACCCTCGGCGGCAACTTCGGGGCAGGCGATGATCGCGTGACCTGGGTCAACTTCAACCCTACCTTGGGGAACTACCCGCCAGCAGCTCCAACGAGTGTCCCATGGTTCCCTGAGGGGTCGCGGTGGATCATCAACACATTCACTGACTCGCGGGCGACCGAAGGTGGTGTGACCGCCAGGCAGATGTCCTGCTTCGACCCCGGGACCGGGTTCCTCCGGGCGACCAGGACCTACCTCGGCGACAGTCCCGGGAACCAGGACGTCCTGCGAGTCTTCACACCGGACCCGTACTTCGGGAACTTCCTGACCGAGGAGATCTTCGGGGGCGACCTGGAGACCGTCCCGGCCGTGGGACTGTACTGTCCGTCGGAGTTCCCGGGGACGCTGCAGCCTGTGGGGGGAGCTGCCTTCCGCCTCGATCACATGCCTGCCTATGCCAACCCGGCAACGTACGTGTGGAACCCGCACAGAACCACGCACTACTCCGAGGGCGACGGGACGAGCGTCGGGTTCTACACGCTAGACCAGGATATCGACCAGAATACCGGGCTGCCTTACGTGACCCGAGATAGCGCTGGCCTGGCCACCGACCTCTCGTACGACACGATGGGCCGCTTGGTCTGGTCGAGGCCCCAGACCACCCCCGTCGCTGGAGACGGATGGACGGACGTCGTGTACTACCCTGCGCTTGGCACGTCGCGTCCCTGGGTTCATGTGATCACCAGGCCGAACGGAGGTGGCAACAGCATCGCGGAGGAGAAACGGACCTTGGACGCCTTCGGACGCCTTGCTAAGGAGTCCCGGCGCCTTCCGAACGGCTCGTGGAACCAGCGCCTCACCACGCATGATGCGATGGGCCGGCGGGTGTCCGTCACGGAGTGGCAGCCGGATGGAGCGCCCGGTAGTGCATTGCGGATGACAACCTTCTCCGGCTTCGACCCGTTCGGGCGGCCCGCGACGATCACGCCCCCGGACGGTGCGTCACACGCCATCTCCCTCGCCTACACGGGCGCACGGATCACGGCGCGCACCTTCAAGGTCTGGACCCCCTATGCGAGGAATGAACTGCCGTCCACCACGACTGAGACCTACGACCGACAGGGCAGGCTCTGGAAGCTCACGGAGCCATCGGGCAAGGACGCCTACGGAAACCCTGCCGCCACGACGACGACGTACGCTTATGACGTCGGCGAGCGCTTGCGGCTCACCTCAACGACCTCCGGGAGCATCACGCAAACGCGCTCTTTCAACTATGACAACCGCGGCTTCCTCGGCTCCGAGGACCTACCGGAGAAGGCAGTCCCGGCCGGCCAAGCTCACGACGTGACCTACCTCGACTACAACGCCCTCGGCTTCGCCACGAGGCGAATCGACGGTGGCGGTCAGGTGAGGTTCGGTTTCGACCCTGCCGGCCGGCCGACCACCTTCGAAGAGTGGACGGGGTCCTCGTGGCGTTTGGTTCGCGAGCTTGAGTACGACAAGCTCGACGAGGTGACGCAGGGCTACTCGCTCGGCAAGCTCGTGCGGTCCACCGCCAACAACTACTACGACGGGACCAATAGCTTTCTCGCCGAAGAGTCGTTCTGGTACGGCGAGCGGGCGGGGCGAATCCAGACCAAGACCACGAGAGCCGGCCTGGTCGCCGCCGGGGATCCGTTCACCTTGACACAGGCGTTCACGTGGACGCCGCTCGGGCAGGTCGATACGCTCACGTACCCCCAGCTCTCGGGGAGCACGCCTCCGCCAGACCCGGCGCCGGGCCGGACGATCACCAACAACTACGCGAACGGTGCGCTGACCCGGGTGAGCCAGGGCGCGACCGCTTACGCCTCGTCGATCTCGTATCATCCCAACAGGATGGTCGACACGGTCGTGCACGGGAACAACGTTTTCGACGTCTTCGGGAAGGACCCGAACGACATGGCGCGGCCTGCGTCGATCGCGGCGAAGCTCAACGGCAGCACGGTGCTCTGGCAAACCGACACCTACGCGTTCGACGGCTCGGGGAACATCAAGTCCGGGCCGGGGGCGTTCCGCTACGACCTCGCCAGCCGGCTCGTTGACGGCGCCGTAGGTAGCACGACCCAGTGCGCGATGTACGACGCCTTCGGGAACATCACCGCAATCGCGAACGCGACGTACCCGGCGTCGTGCGCGCCGTCCGCCATCTCGGTGGATTCGGCGACCAACCGGCTCCTGTCGCCGTCACTGTACGACGCGGCGGGACGGATGACCCGCTGGGGGCCACCGAGCCTCCAGTTCGACTACGCCTGGTACCCGACCGACCAGATGCGGCAGATGACCGGGAGCGGCCGGTCGACCCTCTACGCCTACACCGCGAACGGCGAGCGCCTAGCGTGGACCGATTCCTCCGAGGGCGGCGTCCACTACACGCTGCGGGACCTCGGCGGCAAGCCGATCAGGGAGTACTACGAGAACCAGGGCACGTGGAAGTGGTACGGGGACTACGTCTGGCGCGAAGGTCTGCTCCTCGCCAAGGTCCACGCGACTGGCGTGAGTCACGCCCATCTCGACCACCTCGGTAGCACCCGCAGGTTCACCGACGCCGCGGGCAACCTGATCCCGGCGCTCTCTCGCGACTACCTGCCGTTCGGTCAGATCGCCGGCTCCATCGACACCAACGAGCGGATCGCCTTCACCGGCCACGAGCGCGACTTCCGCGAGCCCACCGGCAGCACCGACGACCTCGACTACATGCACGCACGCTACTACAACCTCAACCTGGGCAGGTTCCTCAGCCCCGATCCGGTGCGCGGGGATGCCCGCAGCCCGCAGAGCTTCAACCTCTACGCCTACGTCAGGAACAACCCCGTGAACCTCTTCGATCCCTTCGGACTAGACGTGCGTGAGGTACCCTGCGGGGAAGGCGAAACAGGGGTGTGCTTCGTCGAGGACATCGAAGTGACCGGCGAGACCGAGGAAGCGGATTCCGACCTTCCGCAAGAGCCGCTTCCAGACTCATACTGCGAGTTCCTGGACTGGGAGAGGAAGCAGGAGATGCGCGCACCGTCGGAGTTCGAACGGCGGAGGCACGATCTGGTGCGTGCGAGGGACTACGAGTCCCGCAACATCTGTGCCGGCGGCGCCGTGGGTGTCTGCGGGACTTTCCTGACGGACCGACTCGGGCGCCGGTACTTCACCCTCAGCGGGTCCCTAGGCAAGAGCTGGACCTCAGTCGCCTTCGTGTGGGCGGAGGGCACGTTCGTCGACGACCTCAGTGCCGAGCAACTTGAGAACGCGATCACAGGCTGGGGGGGGAACGCAGGCGCCGGGGCGCTGTTGGGGCTTGACGTCTACCGGTCTTTTCCAAGCGGTGCGGTCAGCGTTGAGAACACCCTGGTGTTGGGAGGCCAAGGGGGCGCGAGTTTCGGCTACACCTGGCGGAGGCCCGGCCAGTGACGCGAACCGGCCCGGACTACTTGCCTGCCCTGGTGAGCGCTGCCCTCGGCGTGTACCTCATCTTCTTCACCCGGAACTACCAGGCCACGTGGCTGTGGATCGTCCAGCGCATGCCACGGTGGTTCATATGGCCGTTGCGCGTTGATCACTATCGCGGCGAGGGGTTCCTCTGGCTCATGAGGATTGTGGGCCTGGGGGGGCTACTAATGGCAGTTTCGTTCCTCACCCAGTGAGGCGATCATGTCCCGTCAAGTGGTGAGCCTCCAACTGTAGGAGGCGACGACCCATCGAATCCCCCCGGGGGAGCGGCCATGCCGCTCCCCTTCTTCTTGGTGCGCCCAGCATGATCATCGGTTGCCGGGTGGAAGTCCCGGGGGGAGGATGTCGCAGCGACCCAACGCGGAGCGCAAGGGCACCGTCGTGAGGCCGTGTCTGGAGGAAGCGCCGAGCACGAGGAGTGGGCCGACGAACAGGAACCAGATACGAGGCGGCGCCGACCGGGGCGAGCGGGCAGATGACCGCGAAGCTCCAGCGACCAAGGGGAGGCGACGTAGATCCGGCGGTCGTGCTCCGAAAGCCGATGGTCTTGCCTGGGGAGATCTCGCCTTATGCCTGAAAGGGCGACGCTTTCTGAGCGGAGCGAGAAGTCAGCAGAGGCCATAGTACCGGGCGACCGGGAAGGGCCGAACGGAAGGGAGAGCGAGGCGGCCATGAGCCTCGGAGAGGGACGGCCCCAGAAGACCGGGCAACTGGAGCTCCCGTTCGGGCGACCGGGTGAAGCCCGGGGCGCGGAACGGAGCGGGGAACCTTCGCTGGCGGCACGCGGAGACGCGCGCTCGGGCACGTGGCGACTCATGGAGGAGGTGGTCTGCCCAAGCAACCTGAAGGCGGCGTTGCAGCGGGTGAGGCAGAACAAGGGCAGCTCCGGCATCGACGGGATGAGGGTGGATGAGCTGCCGGCGTGGCTGTGGGCGAACTGGCAGCGGCTACGCGAGGCATTGCTCGCGGGCACCTACCGGCCGTCCGCAGTCAAGCGGCAGACCATTCCGAAGCCCGGAGGGGGCGAGCGCGAGCTTGGCCCCCCACCGTGGTGGACCGACTCATCCAGCAGGCCATGTTGCAGGTCCTACAGCCGCGATTCGACCCCGGCTTCTCAGATCACAGCTACGGCTTCCGGCCTGGCCGGCGGGCGCACGACGCGGTCCGCCGTGCCCAGGGGTACGTTCAGGAAGGCCGGCGGTGGGTCGTCGACGTCGACCTGGCGAAGTTCGTCGACCGGGTCAACCACGACGTGCTCATGGGGAAGCTGGAGGTGCGGATCGGGGACACGAGGATGCTGGGGCTCATTCGGCGCTACCTCGACGCCGGCGTCATGGTGTCGGGAGTGGTGATCGAGCGGCACGACCTACAGCGACCTCGGCCCGCTCAACCCCGGCCAGCGCTACTACTACCAGGTCCGCGCCGTCGACACCTCCAACGGCGTCGAGGACGCCAACACCGCGGAGGCCAACGCCGTCCCGGGCGGGCCTGCGGTCTTCACCGAGGAGTTCGAGACCGGCGCGGCCGGCTGGTCCACCGTCAACGTCGCCGGGACCGCCAACCCCTGGGCGCTGGTGACGACCGACTCCCACTCGCCGACCCACTCCGAGTTCTGCGCCGACATCGGCTCGATCTCGTCCAACGCCCTGGTCTCGCCGGTCGTGTCGGTGGCGGCCGGTGCAGTCCTCTCGTTCTGGCACCGCTACGACATGGAGAACGGCTACGACGGCGGCCGTCTCGACGTCTCGACCGACGGCGGCACGAGCTGGAACCCCGTCCCCGCGGCTGCGTTCCTGTCCGGCGGGTACAACGGCACGATCAGCACCTCGTACGGCAACCCGATCGGCGGCAGCCAGGCGTGGACCAACGTCGGCGGGTCGCTCGGCAACTTCATCGAGGCCCGCGTCGACCTCTCGGCCTACGTCGGCTCGAACGTCGTCTTCCGCTGGCTGGAGGGCACCGACAGCTCGGTGACCGACGTCGGCTGGTGGGTCGACTCGGTCTCGCTGAGCGGCTCGTGCATCCCGCTGCCCGTGGAGCTGCAGAGCTTCCAGGTGCAGTAGCCGACAGCCAACGCGGGCTCGTGAACACCCGGGGGAGCGGCGCCGCCGCTCCCCCGTTTTCTTTCACGGCCCGCCCCCTGCATCCCGACCGGGCTTTCAGCCTCGCGGCCACGGACTCGGGACTCGGGACCCGGGACCCAGGACCCGCGATTCCTGTGTTAGCCTCCTCGCGGAGGCGGAATGGAGCTTCTCTCTCACGTCATCGCGACCTACCACGAGGTCGCGCTCAAGGGCGGCAACCGCGGCTTCTTCGAGCGGACGCTGCTGAGGAACGTCCGCACCGCGCTCAAGGGGCTGCCGGTCGCCGAGGTGTCGCTGCCCGCACGGGTCGTCGTCAGGTTCTCCCAGCCGGTCGCCTGGAACGATGTCCGCCTGAGGCTGTCGACCGTTTTCGGGCTCAACGGCCTGATCCCGGTGACGCTGGTCGGGACGATCTACGCGGATCTCGAGCGCTGGGTCGAGGAGCACGCCGACCAACTCGCCGGGACCAGCTTCGCGGTGCGCTGCAAGCGGTCGGACAAGCGCTTCCCGATGACCTCGATGGAGGTCGACCGGACGCTCGGCTCGCGGATCAACGTGCTGACCGGCATGCGCGTCGACCTCACATCCCCCGACGTCGAGCTCCACGTCCTGCTCCAGAACGACGGGATCTATGTCTACCGCCACCGCGTCCCCGGCCCCGGCGGCCTGCCGGTCGGCACCTCGGGCCGCGTCCTCGTGCTGCTCTCCGGCGGCATCGACTCGCCAGTCGCCGCCTACCTCGCGATGAAGCGCGGCACCAAGGCGCACTACGTCCACTTCCACTCGGCGCCGTACACCTCCGACGCGTCGGTGCGCAAGGTCGAGGAGATCGCGCGGATCCTCAACCGGCACCAGGGGCCGAGCCGCCTGTTCGTGGTCCCGTTCGGGGACTGCCAGCGCGAGATCGTCGCGCTCGCGCCCGAGAAGCTGCGCGTCGTGCTGTACCGCCGGGCGATGCTGCGGGTCGCCGAGCGGATCGCGCGGCGCACCCGCTGCCAGGCGATCGTCACCGGCGAGTCGCTCAACCAGGTGGCCTCGCAGACGCTCGAGAACATGGCGGCCATCGACCGCGTCGCCCACCTGCCGGTGCTGCGGCCGGTGGTCGGCTTCGACAAGCAGGAGATCATCGCGCTCGCCGAGCGCATCGGCACCTACGAGCTGTCGATCCTGCCCCACCAGGACTGCTGCTCCTTCCTCCAACCGCAGCACCCGGCGACGCGGACGACGCATCGGGCGTGCGAGGCCGCCGAGGCGGCGCTCGACGTCGACGGCTGGGCGCGCCGTCTCCAGCACGAGGCGGAGACCCGCGCGATCCTCCCGCTGCCGTGGGCGGACGCGCCGTCCGCGCCCGTTCCGGAGCCCGTTACATGCCCCGTGAGCTGAGCCGCAAGGAGCTGTTCTCCGGCCTGTTCGACTTCCTCCGCGAGGCGCGCCAGGAGGTCTCGAGGCCGGCGACGCTGCCCCCCGAGAGGTTGCTGCGGCCGCCGGGCGCGCTGTTCCCCGACCCGCAGTACCTGGCCGCCTGCACCGGTTGCGAGAAGTGCGTGCCGGCCTGCCAGCAGGAGGCCATCTTCATGGCCCATGCCGATCCGGCGAGCGAGAAGCGCGTCGCGGTGATCGTCCCCGAGCGCAAGCCGTGCTACCTGTGCACCGAGCTGCCGTGCATCGCCGCCTGCCCGGATGGGGCGCTGCGATCCCTCGGCAACCCGCGCCAGGTCCGCATGGGCGTCGCCCAGGTCGACCCGCGCATCTGCCGGCCGTTCCGCGGCGAGGCGTGCGACCTCTGCCTGCGCTTCTGCCCGCTCCCCGACGAGGCGATCCGCTTCATCAACGGCCGGCCGATCGTGGTCCACGAGATCTGCACCGGCTGCGGGATGTGCGAGGCCGCGTGCCCCGAGCGCCCCCGGGCGATCAAGGTCGTGCCGGAGCGCGAGCTCATCCCCGGCGTCCGCCTGCCGAAGGTCCTGCCCGGCGGGCTCCGCGTCGGCTGAGAACACCGGGGTCCGGGATCCGGGGCCCGTCCCGCATCAACCCTGAAGACAACTCCATGGTGAGAAGTGCTCGCCCGGCCGACGCGGTAGTGGCCCAGTGACGCTCCGCTCCATCGGGTCATCTTGGGTGCGTGATCCGTTCGCCAATCACGGGCCGGCCCTGCAGCGCAAACGCAGGCGGCTCCGAGGCGGAGCGCAGGCACGCCGGCCGACGGCCTGATCCGCTCAGTGGGGCTCGCCGATCAGCGCGAAGGGTGCCCAGTGCGCCGGCGGCTCGGCGATCGCCGCCAGTTGCGCGTGGCGCAGCGCCTCGGCCTGCCGTCCGCCGTTGCGAACGAGCTCCCGATAGAAGCGCACCATCAGCGCTTCTGTCGCGTCGTCCTCCACCCGCGCCAGGCTCACCAACACGGCGCGAGCCCCGGCGGCGAGGAACGCCCGGCCGAGGCCGAGCACGCCGTCGGCGGTGATCCGCCCACGCCCCGTGTCGCACCCGGAGAGAACCACGAGCTCCGCGTCGAGGTGGAGATCGAGGATTTCGCGAGCCGTCCAGCGGCCGTCGCCGTCATCCGCCCGACCACCGCCGCCGAGGACGAGCAGGCTGTCCAGGGGACTGTCGTCGCGGACGACTCCGTGGGTCGCGAAGTGGAGCAACGCCCGACGGGGCGCCAGCCAGCGCACCTCCTCCTCCGTGGCGCGCTCGCCCGTGAGTAGGGTCACCCGCCCCTCGCCGAGGACCGTGGCGACGGCAACGGCCTCGCGCCCGGCGGCGGGCAGCGGCGGAAGCGGCCCCAGCTCCGGCAGGCTCGGCATCGATGGGTTGCCGACGACCAGCGCGCCGTGTGGTCCGTTGCCCCCCCTCGGAGGGGCCGAGAGGGCGCCAAGGGCCGGGACCAGGACGAGGGTGTGGCGCTCGACGAGCGTCCGTCCGGCAGCGTCGCGCAGGCCGGCGAACGGCACCGCCCACAGCGGGCCATGGGGAGCCAGGAGAACCAGAGCCGTGGGGTCGGCGGGAAGCGACGGCATGAGCGGCTCGATGATCAGCCGGTGCAGGCGCCGCCAGGGATCGCCGGCCGCCGGCGAGCCGGCCGGGGCGGGAAGCCCCGACTCCCGCCGCACTGCCTCGATGAGTGCCTCGAGGTCGCGACGCGGGGAGCGCACGGCCTTCCCGATGACAACCCCGTCGGGGCTCACCACCCAGGCGAAGACCGCCTCCGAGCCGACGAAGTACTCGACCATGGTGGCCCGCCGCCGCCGGGCCTCCGCCTGGATCCAGCCGCGAGAGACCGGCGCCGCACCCCCTCGAACCGTGGACTCCGGCTCCCCGCCATGGGTCAGCGTCGTGCGGACCGCACCACGGGTTGCAGCGGACGGACGACCTCCAGAAGTCGGCTCCTTTGTCGCCTCCCCGGCACGCCCCGTTGCGAGCAAGTCGATGAATGCACGGGCGCGGGCCCGTTCGGCGACCTCCAACGCCTCGCCCTCGCGCCCCCCCGCGAAGAGGAGCTCGATTGCGTCAGTGAAGACGGCCTGCTTGTCATCCAGGAAGCCGGCTCCCGACTCGCCTTGTGCGACGTCGGAGCGGATCGCCTCGATGACCGCCATGCTCTCCGCCAGAGCCTTGAGCGCCGCCTCGGGATGACCGAGCTGGCGCTCGGTTCCGGCGAGTTGGTGGAGCGCCGGCCAGAGCAGCCCGCGGTTGTCGACCAACCGTGCCCGCTCGACGGCACGCCGGGCGTGCTCGAGCGCCTCGCCGGAGCGCCCCATGGCGGCCAACACGTGGCCGATCCTGCCCAGCATGAGACACACGTACGGCAGGTGCAGCTCCTCGCCGAGGGAGAAGGCACGCCGGTAGGTCGCGAGTGCCGCGGTCAGGTCACCCATCCCTTCCTGCGCGACTCCGAGAGCATCGAGGGTCGAGGCCAGGCCGCGAAGGTCACGGATCGCGTCGCGAATCGCCAGCGCCTGCGTGTACTCCAGTACGGCGCCGGCATGGTCACCGGCGCGACGGCGAGCCAGCCCGAGGTACTCCAAATCCCAGGCCATCGCCCGGCGATCGCCAAGGGCTTCATGGAGGCGCGCCGCCGTGGCCAACGAGGTCGCGGCCCGCTGGTACTCGCCGGTCTGGACGTGGGCGAGCCCGAGGTGGTAGAGGGCCCGCGCCCGCCCCGCATGATCGTCCGCCGCCTCCGCAACGGCGAGCGCCCTCAGGTAGTTGTGCTCGGCGTCTGCGAAGCTACCCTGCACGAGGTACGCGGTGCCAAGGACGGTGAGGATCCAGTTCTGTCCGGCGATGTCGCCGAGCGATTCCCGCAAGGCAAGGGAGCCCTTGAAGTCCTCGATGGCCCGCGCATGGGAGCGAAGCTCCAGGTGGACATCGCCGATGTCCTCAAGCGTCACCGCCGCCCCGGCGTGGTCGCCCGCGGCCTCCTGGATGGCCAGCGCCCGGGAGTGAAACCCGAGGGCTGGTTGATAGTCACCTTCCTTGAAGTGCACCCGGCCGATGAGGACCATCGTGCGGGCGCCGTCCAGCTTCAGGCCGAGTTCCTCCTGAAGCGCAAGAGCACGATCCAGGACGGCGAGCGCTCGCGGGTACTCGGCCCTCCGCCACAGACCCAAGCCGGTGTCGGCGAGGATCTCGGCCTCGAGTCGGCGGTCGCCCGCGCGTTGGGCGAGCCGCAACGCCCGTGAGTGTTCCTGTGCTCCACGGTCAAACTCCCCCTGGCTGTCCGCGACGTTGCCGATCAGGTTGCGACACCGCGCTTCCGCCAGCGGGTTCGACTCGAGCTCGGGTTGCGAGAGCGCCTTCTCCAGCGCCGCCATCGCCGGGCCGAGCGCCCCCCGCGCCCACAAGTCCCGCCCTTCGCGAACCTGCCCCTCGATGGCTGACTGCGTCACGGGCGCAGCAACAGCCTGGGTCGACGCAGGCATCGGTCGAGCAGACGCCGCGCCGAGCAGACCGGTCGCGACGACCGCAGCGAGGCGTGCCGCCGAACTCCTCGGTTGGAGGGTCCCCTGTACCACCGTCACATCCGTCGTCACGTCCCCGTCTCGGACATCCCGCGCGCCTGGGCACGGAGCTCGGCGGCCCGGGACGCGAACGCACCACCCTGCCGCACAATGACGTCAAGCTGCGACAGCGCATCGCCGGGGCGGCCGGCCTTGAGCAGTGCGAGGGCGAGGTACCAGCGGTGCTCGGGCGGCGGGCTCGCCCCGCCGGCCTTCACGACCTGGTCGAGCTGCGCCGCGGATTCGCCCTCCCGCCCGGCGAGCAGCAGGCTGACACCGAGGAAGAAACGCGCCTCGTGCAGATCGGGATGGGCGTCGAGGAGCCCAGTCAGCCTCCTCGCCGCCTCCACGTAGTCCCCTGCCCCGTAGGGCTGCATCGCCATCCGCAGCTCGGCTGCCGCGTCCGGAGCGACCGCCGCGCCGTCGCCCCGCCATACGGTACCCGCCGGGCCGGGGTCGGCGAACGGCGCCGGCTCGACAGGCAGATCCCGCCACGGACTGGCGGTCGGACCACCGGCGACCCGCGTCTCGCGCCCACCCAGAAACCCGGCCCGGAAGCCCACGAGCAGCACGGTCCCGATCACGAGGACGACCCCGGCGGCGAGGGCAAGGGTGCGCCGGGCGGACCATTCCCGATACGCGGGAACCGGTCGCGTCGGGGCCTCGATTTCCGGCATCTCGACGGCGAACTCCCGGGCCAGCATCCACGCCTGGGCGCAGGTGCCGCACGTCGTGCTGTGGTCGAGGAGCGCCGCCACCTGCTCGCGGTCGAGCCGGCCCGCGACTGCCTGCCAGATCACCTCCGGCGACGCGCAACTCGACCCGGTGGGGCCGTCTCCGAGAACCCCCCGCAACCGTTCGAGGTCGAGGTCGGGCGCGGTCACGGCGTCACCCCTTTGCTCGCCAAGCATCGACGGAGGTCGGCGAGGCCACGGTAGGTGAGGTTGTGGACCTGCTTGAGGTCCCATCCCAGCGTCCGACTCGCTTCGGCGGCGGCGAACCCGTACAAGTGGAGCGCGACCGCCAGGCGACGCGGCCTAGCCAGGGCCTGCAGGCAGGCGCGGATCGCCTCCCCCGCCTCGATACCCTCCGCGATCCGCTCCGGATCCGGCACACGCCGAACGGGCATCGCGATCACGTCTCCTTCCTCCAACGAGACCTCCCGGCGGCGGGCCACGCGGCGCAGCTCGTCGACCGTGACCGTATACGCCACTTGCCACAGGTAAGACGACGTGCGGATGCCTGCGTGCTCACCCCGACCCAGCACGTCGAGCACGCGGAGCAGCGCGGCCTGAACGATATCGTCGCGATGGGCCGTGAGGCGACGCGGGCACACCCGCGTCACGGCACGTTCGATCACGCCCTTGAGGCGTTCCCAGTCGGCGCTGGCGATCCCGGCCACGGCGGCGGCGCCTTCTTCCTCCGCGATCACGCTCATTGCCTCCTGCTTGGACAGCCCGAGTGCTTGCGGTCGATGATACCCCGAGGTTGCCGGCCTGCACGAAGCCGGCGCCCCGTCATGCGGCTCACCAGTTGCCCCGCCACCCGAAAGTGAGAAAGCCCAAGGGAACGGATCGTCTCTTCCGTTGACGGAGGTCACAATGAACGGGCTCCACACGATCGGCGGTGATGACTCGTGTCGATTCGCGCGATGGGCCGCGACGGCTCTCGCGGTGCTGCTCGCGACCGCGCCGGCCCTGGCCGGCTTCCCCGGCACCGACGTGTTCATCCCGTCGGTTGGACGCGCACAGGGCATCGCCAACTGGTACACGACGATCTGGCTACACAACCCGGGCAGCGAGGCGGCGTACGCGGAGTTCTTCTTCCTCGAGCGCAACCGCGACAACACCGGCGCGGTGCGGCAGACTGGGCGGGTCGATCCCGGCGAGACGCTCAACCTCGAGGGGCTCACCGCGATGGCGGGCCGCTTCGGCGCCGTCCGCGTGACCTCGTCGTCACGCCTCCTGGTCACCTCGCGCATCTACTCCATGGCGACGGGCGAGACCGAGCGGGACTCCAAGGGCCAGGATTTCGCCGCCATCCCGGGTATTCTCGCCATCGGCGCCGGGCAGCGGACCCGCCTCCTCGGCGTCTACCAGACGGTGCCCGACCTGTCCGAGTTGCGGTACAACTTCGGCTTCGTCGAGACCACCGGGACCGCCTGCACCGTGCGCGTGACGCCGCTTGACGACGTCGGCGTCGCGCTGGCCACCGGGAAGACGTACAACGTACTCCCTCTCGGTCAGCACCAGTTTCAGCTCCGGGACGAGTTCCCCAGCGTGTGGACGGTCAACGCGATCCTCGACGTCGAGGTCGTCTCGGGCTCGGGGCGGGTGATCGCGTTCGGCTCGCTGATCACCAATGGCTCGCAGGACCCGACGACGTTCGAGATGGCGTTCGCCGACACGCTGCTCGGCTCGGGCGGCGCCGGCTCGATCACCGGGGTGACCGCCGGCGCCGGGCTGTCGGGCGGCGGGACCAGCGGCACCGTGACGCTGTCGGTGGCGAGCAACGGGATCGCAACCGGGATGCTCGGCGCCGGCGCGGTGACCTCCGACAAGGTGGCCGCCGGCCAGGTGGTCAAGAGCGTCAACGGGTTGCGCGACGCGGTGAGCTTGGCGGCTGGCGCCAACATCACGGTGACCCCGTCGGGCAACACGCTGACGATCGCGGCCACGGGCGGCGGCGGGGCGAGCGGGGTGTCGAGCGTTAACGCCGTCACCGGCGCGGTCACGATCACCGGCGGCGGCGCGACCAACGTGACGACCGCCGGCAACACGATCACCGTGACCAGCTCGGCGTCCGGCAGCGGCGATATCACCGCGGTCACCGCCGGATCGGGCCTGTCCGGCGGCGCCCAGTCTGGCGACGCGACGCTGGCCATCGCCAACGGCGGCGTCACGAACGCGATGCTCGCCGCAAATGCCGTCGACGCCGCCAGGATCGTGGACGGCTCGGTCGGCAACGTTGAGCTGGCGGCCAGCGCCGTCACGACCGAGAAGATCGCCAACGGTACGATCACCGGCAGCGACGTCAGCACCGCGACGACGATCAGCGTCGCCAAGCTGCAGGGCGGCGGCAGCACCGTCTTCACCACCGGTGTCTACGGCGCGGCATCGGGCGGGGCCGGCGTGATCGGCAGCGGCAGCGGCGCCACGACGAGCGGCGTCTACGGCTACAGCCCTTTGTACCGGGGCGTCTGGGGCGAGTCCACCAGCGGCAGAGGCGTACAGGGCAACACCAGCAGCGGCACCGGCGTCTTCGGCGACAGCTCCTCGAACGGCGAAGGTGTCCGTGGCCAAACATCAAGCGCGACCGGGGTCTTCGGCCGAGCTCAAAGCGGTAGCGGCGTCACCGGCTACAGCGAAACCGGGATCGGGGTCAAGGGCTACAAGCAGGGCGGCGGCGACTATGCGGGTGACTTCTCCGGGAATGTCCGCGTCGTCGGCACGCTCTCGAAGACCGCCGGGTCTTTCAGGATCGATCACCCGCTCGATCCGGAGCACAAGTACCTGCTCCACTCCTTCGTCGAGTCGCCGGACATGAAGAACGTCTACGACGGCGTGGTCGGCCTCGACGAGCGCGGCGAGGCGGTGGTCGAGCTGCCCGCCTACTTCGAGGCGCTCAACCGTGACGTTCGCTACCAGCTCACCTGCATCGGCGGATTCGCTCCCGTGTACGTGGCCGATGAGGTCGCCGGCAACCGCTTCAGAATCGCCGGGGGGCGATCTGGGCTCAGGGTCTCCTGGCAAGTCACCGGCATCCGCCACGACGCCTACGCCGAGGCGCACCGCATCCTCGTCGAGGAGGACAAGCCGGCCAACGAGCGCAGTTTCTACCTGCATCCAGACGTGTTCGGTCAGCCCGAGGAACGCGGCGTCGAGTGGGCCCGCAACCCCGAGGAGATGCTCCGCATGACTCAGCACCTTAACCGCAACCATGAGTCGCCGGCGCCTTCGGAGCAGCCCCGATGACCTGCTCTCCAGGTCGTAATCGGCTGTGGAGCGCGCCCTCCGGGCGTGCTCAGGGGGCGACCGTACGAACTGACACGAGCACGCTCGGAGCGCGCGCTCCACAGAGGATCCCCTGGCACGCAGACAGCAGGAGGAGGTCGGCCGGGAACGCGACGCCTCACTCGGCGGCCGTCGGAATCGTGCTGCTGGTCGCGTCCGGGCTGGTCGCGGCGGCCGCGCCAGTCGCCGCGGCGAGCCCGCCCGTGCTGTTCTTCTCGGACCTCGAGAGTGGACCCGACACCGGCGGCGAGAATGGTCACGGCGCGTTCGTCACCGTGTGGGGGCGGAGCTTCGGCACCACCCGGGGTACCGCGACGGTCACTGTCGGCGGCGGGACGGTGGCGGCCTACCCGGTGTGGAGCGACACCCAGGTCACCTTCCAGCTCGGCGCCACCGCAAGCACCGGGAACATCGTGCTGACCACGGCGAACGGGACGAGCAACGCGCTTCCCTTCACGGTGCGCTCCGGGTCGATCTACTTCGTCGCGACCTCCGGTAGTGACGGTAACGACGGAAGCCTCGCCCACCCCTGGGCGACCGTCGTCCACGCCAAGGACACGATGGCGCCGGGCGACATCACCTACCTGCGCGCTGGCGTGGCCCAGGCGACCGAGGAGGCCAACAGCGCCTGCCTGTCGATCGAGCGCAGCGGCGAGCAGGGCCGCCCGCTCGCCCTCGTCGCCTACCCCGGCGCCCAGGCCACCGTCGGCTCGACCGCCGTCGAGTACGGCATCCGCGTGCCGAACAACGAGGGGACGACGGCGCGGGACTGGGTCGTCGCCGGCCTCGTCCTGCGCGGGCAGAACGGCGCGCTGGAGATCGGCGGGACCGCCTCGAGCCGCTGGCGAATCGTCGGCAACGACGTCTCCTGCCCCGTCGGCGATGGTCAGATCGGCTGCTTCACCGCCTCCTGGGCCCGCTACGTCTCGTTCCTCGGCAACGAGGTCCACCACGTCGGCACGCAGTCGGCCGTGCAGCCGTCCAAGCAGTACCACGCGGTCTACTTCACCACCGACACGCTCCACGTCGAGGTCGGCTGGAACCACATCCACGACAACCTCACCTGCCGGGCGGTCCAGTTCCACTCCTCGCCGCTGTGCATCCCCACCTGCGGCTCGGGCGACACCACCGGCTTCAACCAGTACGACCTCGTTGTCCATGACAACCTCATCCACGGCGACGTCTGCGACGGCATCGTCTTCGCGACCGTCGACCCCTCCCAGGGCCCGGTGCGCGCCTACAACAACGTGATCTACGACGTCGGCCGCGGGCCGGCGCCGCCCGACGGCGACGCGAACTACACCTGCATCTACGTCGCCGGCGGCACCAACACCGGACCCGACGGCACCGGCGTGGTCGAGGTGTTCAACAACACCCTCTACGACTGCGGCGCCCGCGCCCTGCTCCCCGGCGCGATCGGCGACGAGGGGATGCTCGGCCGCGGGCCCTACTCGACCGGGCTCGTCATGCGCCTGGTCGACAACGTCGTCCTCGCCCGCCCCGGCGAGCCGTACGTCTCACTGTCGAGCGACACCTCGCTGATCCAGGGGACGAACAACCTGTGGTTCGGCAACGGCGCCGCGCCGTCCTACCTGTCCGCCAGCGTCAACGCCGACCCTCAGTTTGCGAACCTCGCCGCCTTCGACTTCCACCTCGGCGCGGCGAGTCCTGCGCTGGACGCCGGGATCGCCACGGCGGCGACCCGCGACTTCGACGGCGTCGCCCGGCCGCAGGGCGCCGCCTTCGACCTCGGCGCCTTCGAGCGGGCGAGCGGTGCGGCCTGCACGGCGCCGGCGATCACCGCCCATCCGCAGAGCCAGTCCGTGGTCTCGGGGCAGGGCACCACGCTGTCGGTGTCTGTGTCCGGAACCGCGCCGTTTTCCTACCAGTGGTACCGAGGCGCGACCGGCTCGACGGCGCAACCGATCGCGGGCGCAACGTCCAACACGCTGGCCACCGGCGCCCTCACCACGACCGCGAGCTTCTGGGTCCGTGTGGCCAACGGCTGCGGCAGCGCCGACAGCGCGACGGCCACGGTCACCGTGACCACCGCCAACCAGCCGTACCGGTACATGGTGCCGTTCGTCGCCCACTGGCCGGGGGCGAGCAGCACGGCGTGGCGCTCCGACGTCGCGGCGGTCAACCGGTCCTCGTCGTCGGCCACCGTGACTCTCTCCTACCGCTCCGTCACGGACTCGATGACCGCCACCTACGGCACGACGGTCGCGGCCGGCGGCACCGTCGTCTGGCGCGATGTGCTCGTCGCCGTCCTCGGCCTCGCCCCCAACGCGACCAACAAGGGCACGCTCCACGTTGCGGCCGACGTGCCCCTCGTCGTGGCCTCTCGGACCTACAACCAGGTCGCGGCCGGGACCTACGGGCAGTACGTCCCGGCACTCACCGTGACCGGCCTGCTCACCCAGGGCGTGACGGGCTACCTGCCGCTCCTCTCCCAGGGATCGGCCTACCGCACGAACGCCGGCATCGCCAACCTCTCCGCCTCGGGTACGTGCTCGGTCCGCTTCCGCCTGTTCGGGCCAAACGGCTCACAGCTCGGCAATCCTGTGACCCTCTCCGCCGCCGCCGGGCGCTTCGTCCAGCAGGACGTCATCTTCACCGCGGCAGCCGCGGGAACCCACGACAACGCCTACGCCACCGTCGAGGTGACGACCCCGGGCTGCGACGCCTGGGCCTACGCCTCGGTGATCGACAACGCGACCGGCGACCCGACGACGGTGCCGGTGCAAGTCCCATGAATCCGCCGGCCCGAAAGGAGACACCGCCATGAAGACCAGGTCGATCCTCGCCCTCCTCCTCATCCTCGCCCCAGCCACGCTCGGGGCCCAGGGAACGCCCAAGAAACCGCGGCCGGTACCGACGGTGCCGACGGGCCCGCCGATGCCGAACCCCGGCGCCGGACAGGGAGCGACCCCGTGCGACCTGATCGCCGCCCAGCCGTCGATCACGCTGACCCTGGAGCCGGCCGGCCTGGTTTTCCCCGGCGATCAGGTCACGCTCCGTTGGCAGGTCCGGCATCGCGTGTTCCAGCCCAACCAGACGTGGACGGCGCACGTCAACCTCCAGAGTTCGGCGCCGACCAACCCGGCGCTGCCCCGCAACCCGGTCGGCAACACCGGCTCGCACGTCTTCTCGGCCGGCGCGGCCGGCTCTCGCCAGACCATCACGCTGAGCACGCTGTGCGGGACCGAGAGCGTGCGCCAGCACGTCGAGACCGCGCCGGTCCTCCGGTCCATCACGCCCTCGCGGGGCACGCCGGGAACGGTCGTCTTCCTCAACGGCGAGGCGTTCGGCGACCGCCAGGGGGAGAGTCGTGTCCTGCTCGCGAGCGGCGGGAGCGACCGGACGATGACGATCCGACGCTGGTCGGCGGGGGTCGTCGAGGCGATCGTGCCCGAGCAGGCGGCGACCGGGGACGCGACCATCCGGCTCAGCAAGGCGAGGCGCCTCGACTCGGCGCGGCGGGACTTCCAGGTCGGCCGGCGAATCGTGATCGACACGGCCATGGCTCGCCTCGCCGCCGACGACGCGGGGCTGTCGGCGATCCAGGTCGTGGTCACCGACGGGGCCAACGCCAGTCACGTCACCCTCGGCGGCGGCCTGCCGGCGCTCTCCTTCACCGTTGAGGGCTTCCAGCGCGACGTCCCCGACGCGGCCAACATCCTCGAGGTCGTGCTCGTGCCGGCTCCCGGGCTGCCAATCCCCAAGAAGGTCCGGTTCAGGGCGCACGACATCCGGTCCAACTCGGTCGACGTCTCGGTGGCCGGCGGCCAGCTCGTGCTCGCCGTTGGGTTCGAGGAGCAGGGCGCGGAGGTCGTCGGCGAAGCCCGGACCTGTTTCTGGGCCGTCGCCGCATGCGTCGATCCCGCGTGGCGCGACGAGCACTGTCCGGATATCCAGGCGAGCCAAGCGCGCGTCACGTTCCGCCTCACCCCCGGGGTGTCGGGGGGCTCGCTGACGTTCCCGTCGGCGACCGACGACTTCCAGGCGGACTTCCAGATCCGCGGCGTTGCCGGCTGGCTCGCGCCGCTCCTCGGCGACTGGTCAGGGCAGGCCAAGCGTCGGATCCGCGATGCGGTCCATGAGACGCTCGACACGGCAGCCGTCCGCAATGCTCTGGCGGGCGCGGTGATGGACAGGCTCCGCGGCCTGGGAGTCGAGCGGATCGTCTCAGTCACACCGAACGGCAACCAGATCACCGTGGAGTACGAGTAGGGGCGGGGCTCGTCCCCGGCCCTGTCAACCCGGCGCTACCGAATCGCGAAAGGAGAACTGACCCATGAACCGCTCGACCTCAATCCTCGCTGCCCTCGTCCTCGCCGCCCTCGCGGCTCCCGCCGCAGTCGCCGCCCAGCAGTCCCCGACACTCCCGACGCCCACGCTGCAGCGCAAGCCCGACCTCAAGATCCGGGTCATCCTGCAGAAGCGGCAACGGGACGGCAAGTGGTTCGTCCGCCAGACGTTCCGCGTGTTCAACGTCGGCCTGGGGCCGGCCGCCCCGTCGACGGTCGGCGCCTGGTGCCTGGCGCCGGCGGGCGGCCCGTGCCCCGCCCTCGACGGCGCCTACCAGCTCGCGCCGCCGGTTGAGGCCGGCGGGACAGCGGTCGTCAAGCTTCCGACTCCGGTGATCGGCCCCGGGGCGTCCGTCGACGTGCACGGACCCATCACCAAGGAGTGGCCAAACGGGAACTACACGATCAAGGCGCGGGCCGACTTCCTAGCGGTTGTTCCGGAGACCATCGAGAACAACAACCAAGGCCAGGCTGCCATCGCCATCCCCTGACCGTTCGACGGGGGGCGGCCGCACGGGCCGCCCCTACGTCCGACAACCCACGGACCAGGCCGGGCAGCGGAGGGGCGGTGCTTGCCCCGCCCCTCTCCGGTCATCGCGGCACCGCGGGCACAGGCTGGCCGCCAACGGGCGGCGCTACGTTCGTTCGAGTGCGGTGGGTCGGGCCCCGGACCCCGGGCCCCGGACCCCTGTCTCTTCCTCAGTGCAGCCGCTACTTCAGTGCGGCGAAGTCGGCGAGGACCTTGCTGGCGTGATCGGTGGGCGTCACGTCTTCGTACGCCTTGAGGACCGCGCCGTCGGGGCCGACCAGGTAGGAGATGCGGCGCGCCCACATCCGCGCCTTCGAGTCCGCCGCGCCGACCTGGACCGCCAGCGACTTGTCGGTGTCCGACAGCAGGCGGAACGGGAACTTCTCCTTGGCGACGAACTCCGCGTTGTCCTTGGGCTCGTCGAAGGAGATCCCGAGGATCTCGATGCCGCTCTTCTTGAACGCGTCGAAGTTGTCCCGCAGCGTGCACCCTTCCTTGGTGCAGCCGGGGGTCATCGCCTTCGGGTAGTACCACAGCAGGTAGGTCTTGCCTGCGAGGTCCTTCGACGAGACGGTCGCACCGGTGTGGTCCTGCAGCTTCCAGGCCGGGAACGGCATTCCGGGTTCGAGCATGTCTCCTCCCGAGGCGGCGCACGCGACGCCGACCAGCATCACGATCGACAACAGCAACGACAGCTTCCTCATGACGCCACCTCCCGGACCGCCAACCCGCCGAATCCTGCCGCGATTCCCCAGCGCCGGCGAATCGCCGCTCACGCCCCGAACTTGGCGACCTTGCCGGCGCACGCCATCGCTTCGGCGATGAGCTGGCGCAGCGGCATCCGCCCGAGCGCGCCGCCGATGCACGCCTGCTCGGAGAACGTCGTCACGCCGTCGCGAAACGCCCGTCCCGGCGACCACAGCAGCCCCGGCACGGGATGCCACGAGTGCGCCTTGAACGGCACCGGCGTCGAGTGATCGGCGGTGACCACCACCGCGTCGAAGCCGGCGGCCATCAGGTCGGGCAGCAACCGGTCGACCTCCTCGACCACCTGGCGCTTGCGCTCGAAGTCGCCGTCCTCCCCCGCCTTGTCGGTGTACTTGACGTGGACGAAGACGAAGTCGTGACCTGCGAGGTGCGCCGTGACCGCCCCGGGAAAGGCCTGAAGGTCCGCGGGCGGCGGGGGCACCTCCATGCCGACCAGGCGCGCCAGCCCGCGGTACATCGGGTAGCCGGCGATGCACACCGGGCGCAGGCGGAAGCGCTGCTGCATCGACGGGATCGACGGCAGCGAGTCGAAGCCGCGCAGCAGCATGCCGTTGGCCTTCGCCTCGCCGGCCAGGATCCGGTGCGCCTGGGCGACGAAGGCGGCCACGATCTGCGCGGTGCCCGCCGAGGCGGCGTCGAGGGCGCGGACCGGCAGCGGCGGCACGCCGGTGTGCTGCGAGTCGGTGTCGGCCAGGCGCGCCCCGAGCCCCGGGCCGCGCACGATCAGCACGCCGCGGTGCTCCGACTCCGTCTCGACGAACAGCTCGAAGCCGGCAGGCGGCTTGATCTCGCGCAGCTTCGCGACCAGCCGGACGTTCTCGTCGGTCGGGATGCGCCCGGCGCGGCGGTCGGTCACGTTGCCCGCCGCGTCGAGGGTGCAGAAGTTGAAGCGCGCCGCGACGTCGCCGTCACCCAGCGGGAAGTCGACGCCGACCGCCGACAGCACGCCGCGACCGATCTCGTACTCGGTCGGGTCGTAGCCGAACAGCCCGAGGTGGCCGGGGCCCGAGCCGGGGGTGATCCCCGGCCCGACCGGGTCGAACCGGCCGCAGCATCCCTCGGCCGCGAGGCGGTCGAGGTTGGGCTTGGTCGCCGCCGACAGCGGCGTGTGCCCGTCGCCCTCGCGGGGCAGGTCGCCGAGGCCGTCCATCACCAGGAGCAGGATGCGCGAGTCGGTCTGCTCCGCCTGTCGTTCGATCACCAGCATCGGGTCCATGCGGATCACCTCCGGAGGCGCAAGGATAGCTGGAAACATGGAGGGCAGGGCACTGCAGGTGAGGGCTGCTTCTGTGGGGCGCGCCCTCCGAGCGTGCCCTTGTGGAATCTGCGCAGTCGGCGATGAGCACGCGCGGAGCGCGCGCTCGACAGCTACGGATTCGTCGTGATCAGGGCTTGGGTGGGTCGGGACAGACCGGGCAGCCCTTGTCGAAGAGGACGCGCCAGCGGCCGTCGGCCTCGCGTCGCCAGATCGAGCTGAACGTGCCGGTGACCTTCCCGTCGGGGTCGTGGACCGGCCCGCTCGACATCGCGAGCGTGCCGGAGTCGAGCACCTCGACCGTCTCGGGCGCCCACGAGAACGGCGCCTTCCGGCCCTCGAAGAACGGCCTCCAGCCCTCGACGACCGCGGTCCGGCCGCGCAGCACGCCGCGCCGGCCGAAGAACAGCGCCTCGTCGGCGACGAAGGTGCCGAACGCCGCGAGGTCGCGACTCGCCATCGACGCAGCGAACGCCGTCTCCGCGGCGCGGACCTGCGCGGCGAGCTCGGCCGTCGTCTCGCCCTTGGCAGGACCGGCCATGACCAACGAAATCGCCAACACGCCGAGGATCGTCGCCTTCCTCATGGTTACCTCCTCCGGGCCCTCGCGGTCCGGGCCGAGCCTCATTCCGGCGCCGCCGCCAGGGTGTGGAGCTTTGCCACCGTCGCCCAGTTGCGTGTCGTGACGGCGTCGCCGAGGGCGCGGCCGACCGCCTCGGGGAGCCGGCCCGCCAGGACACCGGCGGGACACCACAGGTACGCGACCCTGCCGCCCAACGCCAGCACCTCGGGCGACCCGTCCTCGGCCAGGAGCGGCTCGAGGCGCGAACGGTCGGCCGCGCTCTGCAGGAACGCCACGAGCAGGCGTGACGGGTCGGTCGCGAGGCCGCAGAGAGGGTTGTCGGCGACGGCGGCGGCGAGCTCTTCAGCCGTCAGCACGGTGACCCGTGCGCGGATGCCGAGCCGGGCGACGAGCGCGCCCTCGATCGCCGCCGCGGCTTCGCCCGAAGCCACGCCGGGGGCGGTGAAGAGGACGTTCCCGCTGTTGAGGACCGTGGCCACGTCGCGATAGCCGAGGCCCGAGACGAGCGAGCGGAGGTCCGCCATCGCCACGCGCTTGGCCCGGCCCACGTTGATCCCGCGAAGCAGGGCCACGAGCCGCCCGGTCACGGCGCCGCCTTCCGGAAGCGCGGCCGCCACGTCGCAGGGGGCACGAATCGGTAGGTCTCGAGATCGAGGCTGCCGTCGAGGCGGAACGCGACGCCCTCGGCCTCGAGCAGGCCGCGCTGCATGCCGATGGGGATCTCGTGGCGGCGCTCGGTCGAGCACCGACCCGCGGCGTTGACGACGCGCTGCCAGGGGACGTCCTCGGGGCAGGCGTGCAATGCCCAGCCGACGGCGAGCGGCGAGATTACGCCGCCGAGCAGCTCGGAGATCTGGCCGTAGGTCATCACCGAGCCGCGCGGGATGCGGCGGACCAGGTCGTAGACGGCGTCGAACACCGACTTCCGCTCGCCCTGCACCTCGCCGTGCACCCTCCCCTGCCGTCGCGGGGTCCGGGAGGCCGCGCGCGTCACCTCACACCTCGTCGTAGCGGAAGCAGGAGGCGAGGTGGTCGTTGACCAGCCCGCACGCCTGCATCAGCGCGTACACGATGGTCGGGCCGACGAAGGTGAAGCCCCTCGCCTTGAGCGCCTTGCTCAGCGCCTCCGCCTCGGGCGAGGAGACCGGGATGTCGGCGAGCGTCCGGCACGCGTTCTTGATCGGCCGGCCGCCGACGAACGACCAGACGAAGGCGTCGAAGCTGCCGTGCTCCTTCTGCACCGCGAGGAACGCCTTCGCGTTGTTGATCGCCGAGCGGATCTTGGCCCGGTTGCGCACAATGCCGGGGTCGGCGAGCAGCTCGGCGACCAGGCCGTCGTCGTAGCGCGCGACCTTCCGCGGGTCGAAGCCGTCGAAGGCGCGGCGGTACCCCTCGCGCTTGTTGAGGATGGTCTTCCACGACAGGCCGGCCTGGGCGCCGTCGAGCACGAGCGCCTCGAAGAACGTCCGGTCGTCGTGCACCGGCACGCCCCACTCGAGGTCGTGGTAGGCGAGCATGAGCGCGTCGTCGGTGGGCCAGGGGCAGCGGTCCTTGTCCATCACTCCTCCGGAGGTGGCGAGGCTACCACGGCTACCTCGGCCCGCCGCTCGCCGGCTCCAGGGAGAAGGTGACCGCCGCGGCCTGCCGCACGGCCTCCGTGCTCCACGGCATCGGGTGGGCGCGTCCGATCTGCCAGTCGGCGAGCTGGTCGGCGACGTGGGGCGAGAGGAAGTGGCCGGACTGGCCGAGCGGCAGGGTGAAGATCGAGCGGTCCCACTCGCCGACGTCGGCGACGAACCGCAGCGACGGGATGACGGTCACGTCGAAGCTCTCCGCCTGCCCGGCGTACCAGTTGGCGTTCAGCGTGGCGTTGGACCCCGGCGCCGCCGCCGGCCCCTGGTCGAGCAGGCGGCCGAGCAGCGGGACGGCGCCGAGCGGGTGGGCGAACGGCACGCGATGACGCTCGCCCCACGCCGCCTCGCCGGCCCCGCGGGCGGCGGCCTCGAGCGAGACCGCGACGATCTCCTCGGCCGTCTCCGCGGCCGGCGTCGTGACGTCGTCCCACCAGCGCGGGTCGAGTCCGCCGCCGGCCAGGCGCAGCACCGCCTCGCCGCCGATCGGCGTGCGGCGGAGCCCACCCAGCGTCGCCTCGTCGCGGCCGATCCGCCGCGACGCCTCGCGGAGGAACTCGGCCCACAGCGTCGCCTCGCGGCTCTCCACGCCCATCCGGCCGTCCCAGGCGAGCAGCGCCCGCGCCGCCGGCGTGGCGATCCCCTCGAGAAGGGGCCGCAGCGCCGCGATGATCGCCAGCCCCTGGCCGTTGCGGTCGTCCATCTGCAGTCGCAGGCAGTCGGCGACGTCCCAGTCGGCGCGCCTCCCGAGCTCCTCGCGGATCCGCCGGATCCGCCACGGCGCGGCGAACTCCGCCGGGTACTCGGCCTCGCGCGGGAAGTCGGCCTCGGTGAAGGCGTCGTGGTGGGCCGTCGCGACGAACCCCTCCGGCGGGTCCGCCGCGGTCGGATTGCGCTCGTAGGGCGCGAGCCCCTGCCACGCCCACGCCGGGTCCCAGCCCGGCGCCGGCAGGCGGCCGGCGCCGCGCCCGCGGATCGGGACGCGCCCGACGACCTGCCAGCGGACGTGACCGGCGCGGTCGGCGCACAGCAGGTTCATGCCGGGCGCGTCGGCGTCGGCGAAGGCGGCGGCCGCCTCCTCGACCGAGCCGGAGCGGTCGAGTCGGAGGAAGGCCGGCAGCGGCGAGCGGCCGAGGAGCGCCGCCCACGACATCGCGAGGGCGCCGTCGCCGCTCTCCTCGATCACCGGGCCGTGCGCCGACACCTTGACCGTGACCTCCCGCGGCTCGCGCTCGCCTCGGACGGCGACCTGCTCGCGACGCACCTCGAGCGGCTGCCACTCGCCGGCGATCAGCTCCTTCTCGCCGGCGGCGTCGAGCCTGAGGCGGAAGACGTCCTGGTCGTCGAGCATCACCATCGTGAAGCCCCAGGCGACGTCGGCGTTGTGGCCGATCAGCACGCCGGGGGCGCCGGGGACCGACGCGCCCGCCACCGCGAACCCGGGCGCCGCCAGGTGGACCTCGTACCACGTCGACGGGTTGGCGACGCCGATGTGGGGGTCGTTGGCGAAGATCGCCCGCCCGGTGCGGGTGCGAGACGGGGCCAGCGCCCAGTTGTTCGAGCCGACGCCCTCGAGCGGCGCGATCGGCCGTGACGCGCTACGCAGCGACCAGGCCCCGGGCAGGTCCTCGGGGATCCACGCAGCCGCCTGCTCCGCCGTCCACCCCCACAGCTCGACCGCCCGCTCGCGCCCGAGCGCCTTTAGGAGATCGGCGCGGCCGCGCTCCTCCTCGGCCGCCCAGGTCAGGTTCATCTCCATCATCAGGCCGACGCCGACGGTGTCCTCGACGCGCCACGGGTCGACGGCGGAGCCGAGCAACAGGAACTCCGGGGCGAGGCCGGCCGCGCCGAACCGGTCGATGGCGGCGTTGACCCCGCGGGCGTATGCCTCGACCGCGGCCCGCGCCTCGCCGTCGAGCGCCGCGGTCTGGCGCGCCGCGGCCGGACCGAGGTTCCACCGGCGCAGGTCGGCGTCGAAGCCGACCGCCGCCTCGCCGAGCAGTTCGGCCAGGCGCCCGGCCGCCGCGCGACGGGTCAGCTCCATCTGGAAGAAGCGCTCGCGGGCGTGGAGGTACCCCTGGGCGCAGAACGCGTCCTCGATCGTCTGCGCCGACACGTGCGGCACGCCGAAGCGGTCCACGGCGATCTCGACCGGGAGCTTCAGCCCGGACAGGCGCACGGTCCCGGCATCCGGCCGCCACACCGACCGCCGCGCCGCGACGTATGCCACGAGCACCGCGACCGCCAGCACCACGACGAGCCCGACGACGACCCGGACCGCCCACCGCGCCACCCGACCTCTCGTCATGGCTACCTCCCGCACGCGAATGCTACGTCAAAACCCGACCCCGCTGCGCATGTCAGGTGCGCAACGCCGCCATTCGCTGCCGTTCAGGCATCGCAAGTAGGTGACGGCCCGGGCGGGCCGCTTCTTCGGGGAAGCAACGCCATCAGGCGAGGGGCCCGGTGCGACACGCTCCGGCATCCTGCGGAGGAGCGCAGCGACGCCGACGGACCCCGAGGCGCCTGAGGTTGACCCAGATGTGCAGGTCGGCGCTCCAGGCGCGCCGGGATCGCGCGGCGGGTTGGGCGGGTGGCGCGACGCGGGCTGCAGGGCCAAGGCCGGAACCTGATGGCGGCCGGGTGGCGGGTGGTAGGCGCGGCCGCTGCAACTGGCGCGGCGCTCCCGCATCCTTCACTCGCTGCGCTCGTTCAGGATGACAGCGGGGTCGATGTTACTTGCGAGCGAGCGCAGCTCGCGAAGCGACCCCGGCACGTCTGGAGCGCGATCAGGCGCGTCGGGGTTGCTTCGTCGCCGCTGCGCGGCTCCTCGCAGTGACGGTTGCTCTCTCGAAGATGCGGTCCCACGGGCCGTACCGTGCTCGCAATGACGAGAGGGGGCGATGTTACCCGGGAGGAGCCGCGCCGCGGCGCTGTCGGCTTCCGTTTCCCAGCCGCGTGGCGCAGAATGACCGCCCCATGCCCGCGCCGCTCCACCTCTCCCCCGCCGACCGGCTGCTCCTCGTCGCGCCGCACCCGGACGACGAGACCCTCGCGGCCGGCGGGTTGATCCAGGCCGCGGTCGCGGCCGGCGCCGCGGTCCGCGTCGTCTTCTTGACCGACGGCGAGAACAACCCGTGGGCGCAGCGCGCCACCGAAGGGCGGCTGTTCATCGGCGCCGCGGCCCGGCGTGCCTTCGGGGCCCGGCGCCGCCGCGAGGCGCTCGCCTCGCTCGCCGCCCTCGGCCTCGACGAGGACGGCGCCGAGTTCTTCGGCTTTCCGGACCAGGGGACGACCGCGGCGTTGCTGGCCGACGACCGGAGTGCGGCCGAGCGGCTGACCGGCGTGGTGAGGGCGTGGCGGCCGAGCCTCGTCGTCGGGCCGTCGCTGTACGACCTCCACCCCGACCACAGCGCCCTCGCCGTCGTGCTGCTCGGCGCGCTCGCCCGCCTTCCGCTGCAGGGAATCCCGTCCCCGCGGCTGCTGACGTTCGTCGTCCACAACCCGCATCTGCGCCATGCGGCGTCCCGGACCGTCACGGTCCGGCTCGACCCGGATCAGGTCGTCCGCAAGCTGCACGCGATCCGCTGCAACCGCTCGCAACTGTTCTGGCGGGGGTCGTGGCTCGAGAGCTTCGCCGCCGACCGCGAGTCGTTCTGGGAGGGCAACGCGCCGGCGGCGGACGCCCGTCACCCCATCGCCGGCGCCGAGTGGCGCGACGACGCGCTCGTCCTCGGCATCGCGTCGCACAGCCGGGCGCGCGCCTGGGGAAAGCGGACGCTGCTCGTCGTCGGCACCGGGGACGCGACCTCGGCGCTCCGGCTCGCCGTCGCGCTGCCCGGCCGCACCTCGACGACGTCGGTCGTCGATCCCCGGGACGGTCGCGCACTCGGCGTCGCCCGCCTGACCGGGACGCCGCAGGGCGGCGAGCTGACGCTCCCCCGCGAGCTGCTCGGCGGACCCGGCCCGCTGTTTGCCAAGATCGCTCGCCGTTTCGGCTTCTTCGACGAGGCCGGCTGGGCTGAGATGCCGACGCGGCCGGCGTTACACTGAAGCCGTCAGCGGTCTCGCGCCGCGCCGGGAACCATGCCGACCCGACCCTGCTCCACCACCTGGTCCCCATCCGCCACCCGGCGGCCTCGGAGCGCGTCATGCCCCGCCGCTCGGTGAGCGCGAAACGGCCCCGGCTGCAGCGCGTCCCGGCGCCCCTCCGCCGGCCGCCGGCGCCGGCGCGGTCGACCAGGTTCCGCACCGCCCACCTCATCGCCACGCTGCACCGGGTCAGCGAGGTCCTCGAGACCGTGGTCGAGGCGGACCAGGCGGCGTGGGCCGCGCTCGTCGCCCTCACCGCCGGGGAAGGGCTCGGCTTCAACCGGGCGTTCCTCCTGCTGCTCCAGGGCGACGAGCTGCGGGGCCTCTTCGGCGTCGGACCCCGCTCCCGCGAAGAGGCCGCGGCGGTGTGGGCCGAGATCCGCCAGCGCGAGGTCCGTCCCCTCGAGCGGCTCGCGCGGCCGGACCCGCTGGTCGTCGAGGGCGAGCGCGTGCGCCACGCCGACCTCCTGGCCCGCCTGTCCCACACCGTCGCGAACGGCTGCGCGGGCTGGCGGCGGGCCTTCGTCGGCCGCGCCAACCACCCCAACCCGTGCGTCCGCCACTGGATCGGCGTGCTCGACTCCGAGGCGCTCGCCGTCCTCCCGATGATGTCGTCGGAGGGCCCCTGGGGCGTGGTGATCGCCGACAACTTCGTCACCCGCGCGCCGATCGTTCCGGCCACGCTGGAGGCCGCGCAGACCATCGTCCATGCCCTCCGCGCCGCACTCGAGCGGACCAGGCTGCTCGACTCGCTGCACGAGGAGCAGCGTCGGCTGGTCGCCGCCGAGCACGCCACGACGCTGCTCGAGACCGCCCGCACCCTCGCCCACGACCTCAAGAACCCCCTCGCCCTCGCCGGCGGGCTCGCCCGCGAGCTCGTCAACGCCCCGCTGCCCACTGGCGACTCGCTGTTCAAGCACCTGGCGATCATCGCCGCCGCGGTGCAGCGCGCCGAAGAGCGCCTGGCCCAGCTCGCCGACGGGCTGGCCTCGCAGGTCAGCAAGGTGTCGCTCGCCTCGATCGAGGTCGGCCAGGTGGTCGGCCGGGTCGCCGCCGCCTTCCAGCCGCTCGCCGACAGTCGCGGTATCCGCCTGGTGTTCTACCGGCCGGCGCGGGAGCTCGTCGCCGTCGCCGAGCCGTCGCTTCTCGAGCGCTGCGTGGAGAACCTGATCGGCAACGGGCTCGAGGCGCTGCGTGAGGCGCGGACGCCGGCGCCGGTGGTCAGGGTGGCCGTGTTCGAGAACGCCGACGAGGTCCACGTGGAGATCGCCGACAACGGCCCGCCGCTGCCCGGCCTGCTGCGTGCCGACCCGTTCTCCGGGGCGCTCTCGGGACCCCGATCCGGCACCGGCCTCGGCCTCGTCTCCGTGCGCCGCCTCGTCGACGCCATGAGCGGGCGCGTGGAGTACGATGAGAGGGAACCTGGTTGGGTCCGCTTCACCGTGCACCTGCGGAGGTCGGGATGAGCACGCCCTGCGTCCTGTTCGTCGACGACGAGGAAGGGCTCCTCGAGCTGTACACGTCCGCCTTCGGCCGCGAGGGCTATCGGGTCCGCACCGCCGCATCGCTCGACGCCGCCCGCACGGCCCTGGCCGGCGAGGCCGTCGACCTCGTCGTCCTGGACATCCGGCTGACCGAGGGCTCCGGCCTCGCGCTCCTGCGCGAGATCAAGGCGGCGACGCCGCGCCTGCCGGTCGTGCTGTCCACCGCCTACGCCCGTTACCAGGACGAGTTCTCCTCCTGGCTCGCCGACGCCTACGTGGTCAAGTCGTCGGACCTGGCCGAGCTGAAACGGGCGGTCCGGCGGTGTCTGGGGACCACCGGTTGATCCCGCTGGTGATGGCCGGCGGCCTCGGCACCCGGGCTCGCCCGCTGTCGGCGAACCGGCCGAAGCCGTTGCTCCCGATCGTCAACCGTCCCGTGCTCGCGCGCGTCCTCGATCTCCTGGCCGCCTCCGGCTTCGAGGAGGCTGCGATCCTGACGTTCCACGAGGAGGCGCGGATCCGCGAGGCGCTCGCCCACCTCGCCCCGCGCGGGCTCGCCCTGCGCTTCCTCCACGCCGACCGCGACCTCGGGAGCGCCGGCGCGGTCGCGCGCGCGGTCGAGCTGCTCGGCGCCGAGGAGTGCCTGGCGATCTCGGCCGACATCGTCTGCGACTTCGATCTCGCCGACCTCGTGGCGTTCCACCGCGAGCGCGCGGCCGCCGCGACGATCGCCCTGACCCGGGTCGCCAACCCGCTGCAGTTCGGTATCGTCATCGTCGACTCCCGCGGACGGGTGCTCCGCTTCCTCGAGAAGCCGACCTGGGGCGAGGTGTTCTCCGACACGGTGAACGCCGGGATCTTCGTCCTATCCGCCGCTGCGCTCTCCCGAGTGCCCCGCGACGAGCCGGTCGACTTCGCCGCCGACCTGTTCCCCCGCCTGCTCGCCGACGGCGCGCCGCTGTACGGGTGCGTCCAGGCCGGCTACTGGCGTGACATCGGCGACCCCGACACCTACCTGGCCGTCCACGCCGATTACTTCGCCGGGCGCGTCGCGCACCTCCGCCCGGGCGGGACGGGAGCCGGCGAGTCCAGGCGGATCGACCCCGGTGCCGAGGTCGACCCGGCGGCCGAGCTCCGCGGCACGATCGTGATCGGGCCCGGCTGCCGGATCGCCGCCGGCGCCCGTCTCGAGGACGTGGTGCTGGGGACCGGCACGCGGGTCGCGGCCCGGGCCGACCTGCGCCGCACCGTGGCCTGGGACGGGGTGCTCGTCGGCGAGGGCGCCAGGATCGAGGGCGCCGTGCTGTGTGACCGCGTGACCGTCGGTCCGGAGTCGGTGATCGAGGCCGGCGCGATCGTCGCGGACGCCACCGTGCTGGGTCGCGAGGTCCGGGTCAAGGAGGGCGTGCGCATTTGGTCCGGGAAGGTCGTCGAGGACCACGCGGTCGTCCACTCCAACCTGGTCTACGCCGAGCGGTGGCGCACCTCCGCCTTCGAGGAGGGGGCGGTCACCGGCCTGACCAACCTCGAGCTCACGCCGGAAGTCGCGGCCCGCCTCGGCGCCGCCTACGGCACCCTGCTCCCGCCCGGCGCCACGGTGCTGTCGACCCGCGACGCCCACCCCGCCTCGCGCATGCTCCGCCGGGCCTTCTTCGGCGGCGTCGGCTCGTCCGGCGTGAACCTCGTCGACCTCGGGATGCTGCCGCTCCCGGTCATGCGCCACAAGCTCGAGTCGTTCGGCGAGGTCGGCGGCGTGGCGTTCCACCAGGTCCAGCTCGTCCGCGGGATGACCTCGATCCGCTTCTTCGACGACACCGGGCTCGACATCTCGACCGCCTTCGCCAAGTCGGTCGAGCGGGTCTTCCTGCGCGAGGAGTTCCGCCGCGTCCAGCACCACCAGATCGGCGTGATCTTCGAGTCGCCCCGGATCGTCGACTTCTACGCCGAGGGGTACCTCCGGGCGATCCCGGTCGAGGCCATCCGCGGACGGCGTTTCCGCCTCGTCGTCGACTACGCCCACTCCGCGGCGGTCGTGATCCTGCCTCGGCTGCTTGCCCAGCTCGGCTGCGACGTGGTCACCCTCAACGCCCACACCGACGGCGTCCACGAGGCGCTGCTCGCCGAGGAGATCGAGGCCGCCCAGGGTCGCCTGGCGACGATCGTCCGCTCCCTCGAGGCCGACCTCGGCGTCTGGCTCTACCCCGGCGCCGAGCGTCTCGCCCTCGTCGACGGCGACGGCCGGGTGTGGCGCGACGTCGCGCTCACCGCCCTTGCCGTCCGCGGCGCCGCCGGCGCGCCGCCGTCCGACGTGGCCCTGCCGGCCTACGCACCGAGCACCTTCGCCGACGCGCTGAGCGCGGCGGGCCACCGGGCCATGGTGACGATGTCGAGCTCGCGGGCGCTCACCGAGGCGTCACGACAGAAGGGCGTCCTGTTCGCCACCGCCGGCAAGGGGGACTTCATCTTCCCGGCGCTGCACCACGCGCCCGACGCGATGTTCGCGGTGGGCATGTTCCTCGCGATGCTGGCCCGCGCGGGTCAGTCGCTCGCCGAGCTCGGGCGGCTGGCCCCGGCGATCCCGGTCGCGACCCGCGACCTGCCGTGCCCGCCCGACCGCAAGGGCGAGGTCATGCGGCGCTTCGCCGAGCGGCTCGAGGGCCGGGGCGCCTCGCTGCTCGACGGCGTCAAGGCGGAGCTCGACGGCGGCTGGATCATGCTCTGCCCGGACCGCGCCGCGCCCGTCCTCCACCTTCACGCGGAGGCGGCCAGCCGCGAGGAGGCGGCGGCGCTGCTGGCCGCCCAGGCGCACGTCGTGGAGGACCTCCTGCGGGAGGGCTAGATCTGGTACCGTTCGGCGCGGCGGCCGCGACGGCCGCCGCGCACGTTGAGGAGCAGGGAGGTTCGAGGGATGTCCGAGCTGCGGTTCGACCCGATCCGCCGTCGCTGGTCGATCATCGCCACCGAGCGCCGCTTCCGCCCTCACGAGTTCAAGCGACCGGTCATGGAGCCGCCGGGTGACGTCGGCGGCTGTCCGTTCGAGTACGGCAACGAGCACACCACGCCTCCCGAGGTCTTCGCCATCCCCCGCGGGCCCCGCCTGCCCAACACCCCAAACTGGTCGGTCCGCGTCGTGCCCAACAAGTTCCCCGCCCTCGGCATCGAGGGCGAGCTGAGCCGCGAGGCGGTCGGCATCTTCGACAAGGTCGCCGGCATCGGCGCCCACGAGGTGATCGTCGAGACCCCCGACCACCTGCGGCCGATGGCCGACCTCACACCTCCCGAAATCAGCCTCGTCTTCAGGGCCTGGCGCGACCGCATCGTCGACCTGCGCCGGGACACCCGGATCCGCTACGTGCTGCTCTTCAAGAACCACGGGCGCGAGGCCGGCGCCTCCCTCTACCACCCGCACTCGCAGCTCATCGCCACGCCGATCATCCCGACCGTCGTCGTCCAGGAGCTCAACGTCGCCCGCGAGCACTGGGGCCACAAGGAGCGCTGCGTGTTCTGCGACCTCATCGCGCAGGAGCGGGCCTTCGGCGACCGGATGGCGATCGAGACCGAGCGCTTCGTCGCGCTCGAGCCGTTCGCCTCGGCGTTCCCCTTCGAGACGTGGATCCTTCCGAAGCGTCACGGGCACGACTTCGCGCTCTGCCCCGACGACCTCCTCGAGGACCTCGCCAGGCTCCTCCACGACTTCCTGCGCCGCATCCGCGCCCTCCTCGACGACCCGCCGTACAACCTCATCCTGCACACCGCCCCGAGCCCCCACCCGCGCCCCGGCCAGCCCGAGTTCTGGTCGACCATCGAGTACGACTTCCACTGGCACATCGAGTTCATCCCGCGGATCACGAGGATCGCCGGGTTCGAGTGGGGCTCCGGATACTCGATCAACCCGACGCCGCCTGAGGAGGCGGCTCGCTTCCTCCGCGACGTCATCGTCGAGCCGAGCTGACGGCCATGCGGATCGCCCACGTCAGCTCCGAGGTGGTGCCGTTCGCGAAGACCGGCGGGCTCGCGGACGTCGTCGGTGCCCTGCCCGCGGCGCTCGCCGAGCTCGGGCACGAGGTGACCGTGGTGACGCCGGCCCATCGCCCGAACCTGGCCGACGCCGTCCCGGGCCAGCGCGCCGGCGAGGTGAAGGCGCTCGGGATGCGCGCCGCAGTGTTCCGCGTCGAGCACCGCGGCGTCGAGGTCCTGCTCCTCGACTGCCCGCCGCTCTACGCCCGGCCGAGCCTGTACTCCGTCCAGGACGGCGAGTACCCCGACAACGCGATGCGCTTCGCCTTCCTCGCCCGCGCCGCCCTCCTCGCCCTGGCGGCTCGCGGCGGCGCCGACGTCGTCCACGCCCACGACTGGCAGGCGGCGCTCGCCCCGCTCCTGTTGAAGGCCGACGAGGATCTCCGGCGACTCCTGCCCCAGGCCCGGAGCGTGCTGACGATCCACAACATGGCGTACCAGGGCGTCTTCCCGCCCTGGGTGCTGGAGCCCTGCGGCCTGCCGCGCGCCCTCTTCTCCATGGACTCGCTCGAGTTCTACGCGATGGTCAACTTCCTCAAGGGGGGCCTGACCGCCGCCGATGCGATCACGACGGTCTCGCCGACCTACGCCCGCGAGATCCTCACCCCCGAGTTCGGCTGCCGGCTCGAGGGAGTCCTGGCCGCCCGCGGCGGCGCCGTCTCGGGGATCGTCAACGGCCTCGACCTCGAGGTCTGGGACCCCGCCGCCGATCCCCACCTGCCGATCGGCTACACCTCGGCCAACGTCGCCGCCGGTAAAGCCTCGGCGCGTCAGGCGCTGTCGGCGGAGACCGGCGTCGAGGCGGCCGGCCGGCCGCTCGCCGGGATGGTCTCGCGGCTCGCCGAGCAGAAAGGCGCGGACGTCCTCGCGGGCGCGCTCGACGAGATCGTCGCGCTCGGCTTCGACGTCGTGGTCCTCGGCACCGGCGAGCGGCGCTACGAGGAGGTGCTGGCCGCCGGCGAGGCCGCCCACCCGGGCCGGGTCAGGCTGCTCCGCCGCTTCGACGAGCGGGCCGCCCACCTGATCTACGCCGCCAGCGACGTCTTCCTGATGCCGTCGCGCTACGAGCCGTGCGGCCTCGGCCAGATGAGCGCGATGCGCTATGGGACGCTGCCGGTCGTGCACCGCACCGGCGGCCTCGTCGACACCGTCACGGACGCCAGCCACAGGGACGGCACCGGCTTCGTGTTCGACGCCGTCACCCCGACCGCGCTCCTTGCCGCCCTGGCGCGGGCCAAGGCCGTGCTCGCCGAGCCCAGGCGCCTGGCGCGGATGCGCAAGAACGCGATGGCCCGCGACTTCTCCTGGACCGCCTCCGCCCGCCGGTACGTCGAGCTGTACGAGCAGTTGACGTCACCGTAGTCACCCGCGAGCCACGCAGATCCCGCGAAGAGGCCGGCCGCCCCCGGGCGGCCGCTACGCCTCTTCGACCCGCTTCTTGCCGAAGAGCCAGGCGACCAGCACGCCGAGCAGGTACAGGCCGATCATCGGCAGCGCGAAGACCGACTGGGTCGGGATGTCGGGCGTCGGCGTGATCACCGCGGCGCCGATGAAGATGAGCAGGACCGCCCAGCGGAAGTGACGGAGCAGGAACTTGTGGTCCACCACGCCGAGGCGAGCGAGGAAGAGGATGAGCACCGGCAGCTCGAAGACCAGCCCGAGCCCGAGGATCACCTTGCTGGACATCGCGAAGTACTCGTTGACGGTAATGACCTGCTTGAAGTCGGCGCCCATCTCGAGCAGGAACCGGCACACCATCGGGAAGGCGACCGCGTAGCCGAAGTACCCACCCGCGAGGAAGAACAGCGTGGTGAAGACGATGAACGGGATCGCCACCCGCCGCTCGTGGCGGTACAGGCCCGGCGCGATGAACAGCCAGACCTGGTAGAGCACGACCGGCGAGGCGAGGAAGATGCCGGCCAGCACGGCGACCTTGATGTAGAGCATGAACGGGTCGACGAGCCCGGTGAAAGCGAGCTTGTCGCCCTCGGGGAGGAACTGCGTGAGCGGTCGCGACAGCCAGCCGAAGATCGGCTTGGCGTAGTACCAGGAGGCGAAGAAGCCGACGGTGACGGCAAGCAGCGACCGGCCGACCCGTTTGCGCAGCTCCTCGAGGTGGTCGAGCAGCGTCATGCGGGGCAGCTCGTCCTCGGGCGAGGGGGTCCCGCGGTCGAGCGGCGACATGGGCTACTTCGGCTCCGTTGGTTTGGGGGGCTCGCTCGCCGGGGTGCCGGGCTCCTGGGTCGCTGGCGTCTCGGGCTCCTGGGTCGCCGGGGCGGGCTCGGCGGTCCCGGCCGGGGTCGGCTCGGGGGTGTCCAGTGTGGTCAGGGGGGCCGTCACCGCGGCCGCCGCGGACCTGACCTCGCGGCCCACGCCGCGCAGCTCCTCGGCCGCGACCTCCTCCTCGAGTGACCTCTTGAGGTCGTTGGACGCACGCCGGAACTCACCCATTGCCTTCCCGATCGAGCGGCCGATCTCGGGCAGTTTGCGCGGCCCGAAGAGCAGCAGCGCGATCACGAAGATCATGATGAGTTCGGGTATGCCGATCGACCCCATGCTGACGTCCCCCAACCGATTCGAAGCGTCGCAACGCGGACGCGATCAGTATAGTCCGTCGCCTTCCCGCCCGGCCCCTCCCGCCGGCCCGGCAATACCCCGGGCGTACGGAGCGTTGTGATAAAGTCTCGGCCCTGGGGGTGGTGATGCGGCTTCGCACGCGGGTCCTGGTAGCAGTGGCCGTCATCGGCCTCGGCGCCCTCGCCGGCGCCGTGGCGGGCGAGCGCACGCGCGGCGACCACGCCGCCGCCGACAGCTTCCTCGACCGCTACACCGAGGTCCTTCGCCTCGTCGCCGACCACGCGCCGCTCAAGACGGAGCTCGACGAGCTCGTCTACTCCAGTCTCGACGGCATGGTCTCGCTCCTCGACCCGCACACCAACTTCCTCCACCCCGACGCCTTCAACCAGATGCGCGAGCGCCAGCAGGGCTCGTTCCACGGCATCGGCGTGATCATCTCGTTGCGCGGCGGCAAGGTCACGGTGATCACGCCCATCGAGGGCACCCCGGCGGCGCGCCTCGGCCTGCGGGCCGGCGACATCATCGAGGCCGTCGACGGCGACTCGACCGAGAACCTCGACCTCGACGACGTGGCCAAGCGGCTGCGCGGCCCCGAAGGCAGCAAGGTGACGATCACCATCAGCCGCCCGGGTCTCGCCAAGCCGCTCGACCTGACGATCGAGCGGGCCAAGGTGCCGACGGACTCGGTCCGGTACGCCTTCGTGCTCGGCGGCGACACCGCCTACGTCCGCGTCGCCGACTTCACCCGCAATACCGGCGCCGAGGTGCTGCGCGCCGTCGAGCGGCTGCAGAAGGACGGCGCGACCAGGCTCCTCCTCGACCTGCGCGACAACCCGGGCGGCATCGTCGACTCGGCCGTCGAGATCGCCGGTCTCGTCCTCCAGCCCGGCCAGCAGGTCTTCTCGACCAAGGGACGCACCGCCGACTCCTTCCAGGACTACCGCGCCGAGCGCGACGGCCTGCACTTCGCGGGGCCCGTCGTCGTCCTCGTCAACCGGGGCTCGGCTTCGGCGGCCGAGATCGTCGCCGGCGCCATCCAGGACCACGACCGCGGCCTGCTCGTCGGCGAGGTCACCTTCGGGAAGGGGGTCGTGCAGACCATCTACCCGGTTCGCGACGCCGGCCTCGCACTCACGACCGCCAAGTACTACACGCCGTCGGGACGCTGCATCCAGCGCGACTTCGACTCGTACTTCACGTACGTCCGCCACGCCGAGTCGGACACCCCGGCCGCCGCGACCCCGGCGCCGGAGATGCCGGCCGGCGAGGTGTTCTTCACCGACTCCGGGCGCAAGGTGTACGGCGGCGGCGGCATCGTCCCCGACCGCGACGTCCGCCTCGCGGAGTACTCCGAGCGTGTCGTCCGCCTGCTCGGCCAGTCCGCCTTCTTCCAGTTCGCGGTGACCCATCTCGTCGACAAGCCCAACAAGGCGACCGCTGCCCGGGAGTTCGCCGTCACGCCCGAAGTGCTCAAGGCCTTCCGCGACCGCGTGGTGCAGGAGAAGTGGCTGCCCGCGGAGGAGATCGACGCCGCGCTGGCCGATCCGATCGAGCGCCGCGACATCGAGCTCGGCATTCACGCCGAGGTGATGAACGCGGGCGTCGGCCTGGCCGCGGGCTACCGCGTGCTCACCGCCGCCGACGAGCAGATCCAGGCCGGGCTGACGCTGTTCGACGAGGCCGCCCAGTTGCACGCCAAGGCGAAGGCCATGTCGTCGACGACCCAGGCCTCCCGCCGCCTCGCGAGGTAGGGCCCCCCAACCACCCCGGGGTGCCCTCCCGGCCACCCGACCAGGGTCGCCCCCGACCACCCAGCCAGGGTTGCACACCCACCCACCCCTCCAGGGATGTCCCCCGACCACCCACCCAGGGTTGAAGTACGATCAGCCCGGGGTTCCACCCGAATCCCCGCCTCAACCTTCAACCCTTCAACCCTCCAGCCCTTCAACCCTGGGTGGGAGGGGGTCAGCGGTTGATCAGGCGGCGGGCGAGCGGCTTGATCGGGAAGACACGGTCGAGGCGGTAGCCGAGCTGGATGAGCTGATCGTAGAACGGCGGGCGGCCTTCGGCGTTCTTGTAGCACTCGCCGCAGCGCGGCAGCGTCGCCCAGTCCTTGGCCTTGAACGCGGCCATCGTCGCGTCGATCTTCGCCGACTCGACGATCTCGCGGACCGTCTGCGTCCTCATGTCGCCGATCGGCTGCTGGCCGTGGGCGTCGTAGCAGCAGTGGGTCACCATACCGTCGGCGAGGACGATGAACCAGTTGAACGGGTAGCCCTGGAAGCAGCCGTAGAAGCTCTGGTGGAGCGGCGTCTCGTCGGAGGTGTCGAGCGGCTCGCAGGTCTTCTCGATGACCTCGGCCTGCGCGTAGCGGTCGAGGTGGAAGTACTCGCCGATCGAGCGCACGCTTTCCTGCGAGGTCTCCGGAGTGATGAGCCGCTGGATCTCGACCTTGATCGGCTTGCCCTTCGAGAGCTCGAGGAAGGCGCGGATGTTCTCCACCACCTCGTCGAACCGGCCGCCCCGGCGGACCATCGGGTAGAGGCGCGGGTTGACGGTGTCGACGCACAGCCGGATCCGCCTCAACGAGGTGCCGAGCAGGTCGCGTCCCATCCGCTCGTCGAGGAGCACGGCGTTGGTCGACACCGAGCTGCCGGGGAACAGGTCGATCGCCTCGGGCAGCCGCGGGTAGAGCAGCGGGTCGCCCATCTCGTGCAGCCAGTTGACGACCAGCGAGTTCTCCTTGAAGTCGGCGGCGACCTTCTCGACCAGCCACCACGGCATGTCGGCGTCGGGCCGGCCGAGCTTGTTCATCGGGCACATGCCGCAGCGCAGGTTGCAGCGGTTCGTCAGCTCGACGGCCACCTTGGCCGAGCGCAGGTCGAGAATCGGTCGCATCGATGCAGCATAACAAACGGCCCCCCTCGGCCCTTCCCCGCCGGCGCGGCAGACCTGCCGGCGCGCGGCGATGCTATCCTCGGCGGGCTTGTGGAGATCTTCACGAGGAGGAGCCATGAAGACGATCATCGAGCCGTTCCGCATCAAGGTCGTGGAGCCGATCCGCATGACCACCCAGGACGAGCGCCGCGAGCTGATCTCCAAGGCCGGCTACAACCCCTTCCGCCTCCGTGCCGAGCACGTCCTCATCGACCTCCTCACCGACTCCGGCACCGGCGCGATGAGCACCCACCAGTGGGCCGGCGTCATGGAGGGCGACGAGTCGTACGCCGGCGCGAAGAGCTTCTTCCGTTTCGACGCAGCGGTCCGCGGCATCTTCGGACACACCCACGTCATCCCCACCCACCAGGGCCGGGCGAGCGAGCGCCTGCTCTGTCGCGCCGTCGTGAAGGCCGGCGATGTGATCCCGGGCAACACCCACTTCGACACCACCCGGGCCAATATCGAGGACGCCCGCGGCGAAGCGCTCGACATCCCTGTCCCCGAGGCGCGCGACCCCGAGGACCTCAGCCCCTTCAAAGGCAACATCGACCTCGATCGCCTGCACCACGTCCTGGCGACGGTCGGACGCGAGCGCGTCCCGTTCGTGCTCATCACCGTCACCAACAACTCGGGCGGCGGCCAGCCGGTGTCGATGGCGAACCTGCGGGCGACTAGGGAGCTCTGCGACCACTACGAGGTGCCGCTCGTGCTCGACGCCGCGCGCTTCGCCGAGAACGCGTACTTCATCAAGCTGCGCGAGGAGGGCTACGCCGACAAGACGCCGCGCGAGATCGCCCGCGAGATGTTCTCCTACTCGGACGGCGCGCTCATGTCCATGAAGAAGGACGCCTTCGGCAACATCGGCGGCGTGGTGTCGATCAACTCCGACGCCTGGGCCGAGAAGGTCCGCACGCTGCTCATCCTCACCGAGGGGTTCGTCACCTACGGCGGGCTCGCCGGCCGCGACCTCGAGGCGCTGGCCATCGGCATCGACGAGATCCTCGACGAGGACTACCTCAAGTACCGCATCGCCTCGACCGCCTACGTCGGCGCGCACCTCCACGCCTGCGGCGTCCCCCTGCTCCGGCCCTTCGGCGGCCATGCCATCTACCTGAACGGTCGCCGCTTCTGCGAGCACCTCACGGACGAGCAGCTCCCCGGCTGGTCACTGTCGGCGGCGCTCTACGAGCACACCGGGGTGCGGGCCTGCGAGATCGGCAACGTCATGTTCGGCCGCCCCGACCCGGCCGACGGGAAGTGGCGCTGGCCCGCGCTCGACCTCGTCCGGCTGGCCATCCCCCGGCGGGTCTACACCCAGAGTCACATGGACTACGTGATCGAAGGCATCGACGAGCTGCACCGCAAGCGCAAGCGGATCCCCGGCCTGCGGTTCACCCACCGGCCCGCGGTGCTCCCGCACTTCACCGCTACCTTCGAGCCGATCACGAGGTAGCGATGTCCCCGCAGTCCCAGGCGGCCGGCGGCTCCCCTCGCGCGAGTCGTTCGTCCTGCATGGCGTCGCGACCGGCGGAGAGGCCGTGAGCCCGTCGGTCGTCCTTCTGGCGGTCCCGGTCGTGCTCCAGGTCGCCGCGGCCGTCGTGGCCCTGAGGCTCATCGGCATTGCCGGGCGTCGTCGGGCGTGGATCCTGATGGCCGGTGGGCTTCTCCTCGGTGCAGCCAGGCGGGCCCTCGCCCTCCTGGCGGCGGTGACGGACGCGATTCCCGCGGCCGGTGCCACCCTAGACACCGTCCTTGCCGTCGGCGTCTCGGCGCTCCTGCTCGCCGCCGTGGTGGACATGGGTGCGTCCCTGCGCCAGGCCCGGGCCGACGGCAGGGCGGCCAGTGCCGCCGCGCTGCGCCTGCGGGAGAGCGAGGAGAAGCTCCGCAGCCTGACCGAAAGTGCCACGGCAGCGATCTTCGTCTACCAGGGCAACAACTTCCGCTACGTCAACCGCGCGGCGTGCGAGCTGTGCGGCCTCGAGCCGGAAGAGCTGCTCGCCATCGACTTCTGGGACGTCATCCACCCCGACCACCGGGAGATGGCGCGGGAACGAGGCCTGGCTCGGCAGGACGGCGCCCCGCCCACTGCCCACTACGAGTTCAAGCTGTTGCGCAAGGACGGGCAGGTTCGCTGGGTCGACTTCACGGCCTCCTCGGTGGCATTCGACGGGAGGCCGGCCGGGTTGGGCACGGCGTTCGACATCACCGAGCGCAAGGAGATGGAGCGGCAACTGCGCGAGAGCCGACGAGCCAGCGCGACGCTGCTGTCGAACCTCCCGGGAATGGCGTACCGGTGTGCCAACGATCCCGGCTGGACGATGGAGTTCGTCAGCGAGGGATGTCGCGAGTTGACCGGGTACGAGCGCTCCGACCTGGTCGGGAATGCCAGGGTCTCATACGCCGAGCTCGTCCATCCAGTGGACCGCCCGCGCATCTGGGAGCAGGTGCAGGAGGCGTTGCGCGAGCGAGAACCATTCAGGCTGCTTTACCGGATCAGGCGCGCCGACGGCGACGAGCGCTGGGTGTGGGAGCAGGGCCTGGGTGTCCACTCCGACGACGGTGCGCTCCTGGCGCTCGAGGGCTTCATCACCGACACCTCCGATCGGGTGCGCGCCGAGCAGGCGCTGCGGGAGAGCGAGGAGAGGTTCCGTTCGATCTTCAGCAACGCGTCGATCGGGATCTACCGGTCGTCGCCGGAAGGCCGCTTCCTGATCGCCAACCCGACGCTCGTGGGGCTGCTCGGGTACGCGAGCGAGGATGACCTCGCCGCCAGGAACCTCGAGGAAGAGCGTGTCTATCGCGACTTCACGCGGACCGAGTGGCGGGAGCGCATGGACCGCGAGGGCGAGGTGCGGGGCCTCGAAACGACACTCCTCCGTGCCGACGGTACACCCGTGCACGTCCGCGAGAGCGCGCATGCGGTGCGCGACCGGGCTGGCCGGGTGCTCTACTACGAGGGGACCATCGAGGACGTCAGCGAACGCCGGCAACTCGAGGAACAACTGCGCCAGGCGCTCAAGATGGAGAGCGTCGGACGGCTGGCGGGGGGCATCGCCCACGACCTCAACAACCTGCTCGTCCCGATCATCGCCGGGACCGAGATGGCGATTCGGCACGGCTCCGGCGTTCCCGAGATCCAGCGTGAGCTCGACATCGTGCACCGTGCCGCCGTCCGGGCCGCCGATCTGACCAAGAAGCTGCTGGCGTTCGCGCGCAAGCAGGTGCTGCAGCGGACCGACCTCGATCTCCGGGAGTCCGTCACCGCGGCGCTGCCGATGCTCCGCCGGCTGATTCCGGAGAACGTCGCGATCGAGTTTGTTTCCGGCGGTCGGCTGGGCACCGTCAGGGCAGACCCCACACAGGTCGAGCAGGTCCTCATCAACCTCTGCTCCAACGCCAGCGAGGCGATGCCGGACGGGGGCCGGATCACCGTGGAGGCCACGGACGTCGTCGTCGACGGCAAGTTCGTGGTCGTACACCCCTGGGCCATCGAGGGGCGCTACGTCCTCCTGTCCGTCACCGACAGCGGCTGCGGCATGGACGAGGCGACCCGCAAGCACCTGTTCGAGCCCTTCTTCACCACCAAGGGCGAAGGACGGGGGACCGGCCTCGGCCTCGCCACCGTGTACGGCATCGTCAAGCAACACAATGGGATGATCCACGTGCGCAGCGAGCCCGGGGCAGGCTCCACCTTCGAGGTGTACCTCCCGATCGTCGAGCGGAAACATATCGAGGCGGGCGCGGCGGCCGCGGCCTCGGCGACCGGCGGTTCCGAGTCCATCCTGATCGTCGAGGACGACCCTTCCGTTCGTGCCACGCTGGTCGAGGTCCTCACCGTCCTGGGCTACCGGATCGCCGTCGCGACCGACGGGATCGAGGCGCTGGACTTGCTTCGCGCCGATCCCGATCGCTTCGACCTGGTGATCAGCGATGTCGTCATGCCGCGGATGGGCGGCGTCGAGCTGTGCCGCGTCGCCCTGATGGCGGCGCCCCGCGCCCGCTTCCTCCTGTCGTCGGGCTACAGCGAGAACGTCGTCAGCGAGGAGGTGATCGCCGAATGCCGGGCCGGCTTCATCGCCAAGCCCTACGGGATCGACGCCCTGGCCCGGAAGGTCCGCGAGGTACTGGCATCTCGTTCCGCCTAGACGGGGACGGACTGGGTCTTGCAATTGGCTTGTGACCGCCGTAATAGTGTCGCAAATAGTCGAATGGTCGAAGGGAACGAAAGTCCATGACTTACGCCGAATGGCTTCTGGCCGCTTCCGCGTTGCTGCAGTTCCTCGCAGCCGCCCTTGCGTTGCGGCTGATCCGCCTGACCGGACGCAAGCGCGCGTGGATCCTCATCGCGGCTGCCTTTGCTCTGATGGGGCTCCGCCGACTGGTCACCCTGCGGGCCGCGCTGGCCGATGCCAGGCACCTGGAAGGCGCGAACCTGACCGCCGAAGTCATCGCCGTCGTCATCTCACTCCTGTTGCTCGTCGGCGTCGCTCTCATCGGCCCGCTGTTCGCCTCCGCCCAGCAGTCTGCGAGGGCCGCCCTGGAGAGCGCCGAGCGACTGACCGCAAGCGAGCGCCGCTACCGCTTCCTTATCGAGCGGATCCCGCAGGCTTTCGTGGTTCTCCTTGACGGCAAACTGGTCTTCGCCAACCGGTCGTTTGCGCGGATCTTCGGCGTGCCACCCGAACAGGCGTTGGGAAGGCCGTTCTCCGAGTTCGTCAAGCCCGAGTACCGCGCCAGGGCCACCACGATGACGGGCAGCGAGGCAAAGAGCCCGTCGTGGACGACCGTCCAGCACGAGGTCGAGATCTGTCATGCCCGCGACGACGCTCGCTGGGTCGACATCCGGCTCCACGTGGCCGAGTGGGATGGCCGGCCCGCCGAGTTCGGGCTGATCCAGGACATCACCGAGCGCAAGCGCGCCGAGGCGGCGATGGCTCGAGAGGAGCGGCTCTTCGCTCTCGGCCCCGTCGTGTTGTTCCGCTGGCTGCCCTCGCCGGGCCGAACCGTTTCATACGTTTCGCGCAACGTCTCACAGTGGGGGTTCTTTCCCGACCGGCTTCGAACTGCCGATGACTTCTACTCCTTCATCCACCCCGACGACCGGGAGCGAATCGCCACCCAGACGCGCGGCTTCCTGGCCGAGAGACGCGCCTCGTGGGAGCTTGAATACCGCCTGGTATGCCCCGACGGTCAGACTCGCTGGGTCTACGATTGCACCGTCGTAGGACGCGACGCAACGGGCCAGGCCACTCACCTCGACGGATACGTCCTCGACGTCTCCGAGCGGCGGAAGGTCAACGCCGCCCTGCTCGACAGCGAGGAGAGGTATCGTCTTGCCGCCCGCGCGACGCAGGACGTGCTCCGCGACTGGAACGTGGAGACCGGTTCCCTTCTCTGGAACGACAACGTCGAGTCGGTGCTCGGCTACCTCCCCGAGGAGATGGGGACGACCCTGTCCAGCTGGTCGGAGAAGCTCCACCCCGATGACCGCGAACGCGTCGGTGCCGAGATGCAGGCCAGGCTTTCCTCGGGCGAGACGTTCCTCCTCGAGTACCGTCTCAGGCGACGCGATGGTACCTATGCAAGCGTGCTCGACCGTGGCCTCGTGGTTCGCGACCCAACGGGGAAGGCCTTGCGCGTGACCGCCGCGATCACCGACCTGTCGCTGCGCAAGCAGCTCGAAGAGCAGTTGCGCCTCGCCCAGAAGATCGAAGCGCTGGGCAACTTGGCCGGCGGCATCGCCCACGACTTCAACAACCTGCTGACCGCCATCCTCGGCTCCGCCGAGCTCCTGCAGCGGCGCGAGTCGGGATCCGGGCGGCACAGCGAGGAGCTCACCACGATCCACCGCACGGCCACGCGCGCCGCGGAGCTGACCCGGGGCCTATTGGCCTTCGCCCGCCGGCAGGTCCTCGAGCCCGCCGATTTCGATCTCAACAAGCTCATCCAGGGAGAGACGCCGATCTTGCGCCGACTCATCCCGGAGAACATCACCATCGACTTCATCCCGGGTCACCAACTCGGCACCGTGCACGCCGACCCTGGCCAGCTCCAACAGGTCCTCGTGAACCTCTGCGTCAACGCCCGCGATGCGATGCCGGACGGCGGCACCATCACCCTCGAAACCGAGAACGTGGTGGTCAACGGGGCCTACGTCTCGACCCACCCGTGGGCGCACGAAGGTCGCTACGTCATGCTGACGGTCAGTGACAACGGGCACGGCATGGACCGCAGGGTCCTGGAACAGGTGTTCGATCCCTTCTTCACCACCAAGGAACCAGGCAGGGGCACCGGCCTCGGTCTGGCGACCGTCTACGGCATCGTCAAGCAGCACAACGGGATGATCAACGCCTACAGCGAGCCGGGCTCGGGCAGCACCTTCAAGGTGTACCTACCCCTGGTGGCCCGGCGCGCAGTGGACGTTGGCAGCAAGATCGAGCAACCGGTCGTCGGCGGCACCGAGACCATCCTTGTCGTCGAGGACGAGGTTGAGGTGCGGCTCATCATCGTTGAGGTGCTCGCCGGCCTCGGCTATCGAGTCATCGAGGCCGAGGACGGGATCGCGGCCATCGAGCGGATGTCTGCTTCTGGCCTGCCGGTGGATCTGATCATCACCGACGTGGTCATGCCCCGCATGGGCGGCAAGGAACTCCGCGAGCAGGTCCGTGCAGCCGCACCGGAGACGCTGTTCCTCTTCTCCTCGGGCTACACCGAGAACGCCATTCATCGCGACTTCGTCAAGGACGATGGGGTGTTCTTCATCGCCAAGCCTTACGGCATCGACGCCCTGGCCCGCAAGGTTCGCGAGGTGTTGGATTCCCGGGCCTCGAAGGTCCGCTGACAACCCACAGCCGACCGCTCGTCACCGACCACCCTACGCGACACGACCCCCAACCACCCGCAGCGCTGGGCAGGTGCGTGGCTGTCGGGGTGAGCCGTCAGTTGCCCTACACCGGCTTGGCGTACATCCGGTAGATCTTGGTGAGCTCCGCATCCATCAGGCGGACCGTCCGCTTGGTGAGCTCGTTGTCCTCGAGGATCCACGAGTACTCGCACCAGCGGTAGCCGCGCGCGAGCGCTCCCTTGAGGCCCTCGTGGAAGAGCACCGCCTCGACGCCCCGCATCCGGTACTGCTCCTTCACGCCCATGGTGATCAGGCGGAGGCCCTCGCGCTTGCGGCCGATCAGCAGCGCCCTCGCGAGGCGGATCGGGTTCATCATCGAGCCGTCGAGGACCGCCATGGCGGGGTTGGCGTCGGGGACGGCGAGCAGGAAGCCGGCCGGATCGTCGCCGAAGAACGCGATGTGGAGGAGGTCCGGGTCGACGAGCGGCTTGAGGTCCTTGGCCAGCCAGTCGAACTCGTCCTTGCTGACCGGCACGAAACCCCAGTTCTTCTCCCACGCCTCGTTGTAGATGTCGCGGATGATCTCCACCTCGCGGCGGAACTCCTTGAGATCCACGCGGCGGGTGGTCAGCTCCGGCTCGCGCTTCCGGTTTCGCTCCGCGAACCTGCCCAGGCGTTCCAGCGAGCCGGCGTGCACCGGCGAGGCGTACGCGAGGAGGTCCTTGATCCCCGAGAATCCGGCGCCCGCGACGAGGTCCTCGTAGCGCGGCGGGTTGTAGGTCATCATCACCGTCGGCGGCGAGTCGAACCCCTTGACGAGCAGGCCGCACTCGTAGTTGGTCGACGGGTTCGCCGGTCCGACCAGCGTGTCGCAGCCGCGGGCCTTGACCCAGGCGGCCGCGGCGGCCAGCAGCTCCGCGGCGGCGGCCGGGTCGTCCTCGCACTCGAAGAAGCCGAAGAAGCCCCAGTGATCGCCGTGATACGCGTTGTGAGCCCGGTTCACCACCGCCGCGATCCGGCCGACGACGCGGCTCCCCCGCCGGGCGAGGAACAGCTCGCGGTCCGCCGAACCGTTCGCGTAGAACGGGTGCCGGCGGTCGAGGTAGCCCCTGACCTGCTTCTTCAAGGGCGGCACCCAGCACGGATCGCCCGCGTAGAGTCGCCAGGGCAGGTCCACGAACCGACGGAGGTCCCCGGCTGAGCTGACCGGGACGATGCCCAACCGGGCATCGGTCATTGGATCACCCCGACCTCACGCCCGATCTTGGCGAACGCCGTCAGGGCCCGGTCGAGGTGCTGGCGCCGGTGCGTCGCCATGTACGACGTTCGCAGCAGGGCACGTCCCGGAGGCACTGCCGGCGTGATCACCGGGTTCACGAAGACACCTTCCTCCTGGAGCCGGCGGGCCATGACGAAGGCGACCCGGTCCTCCCCCACCACGACCGGGATGATCGGGGTGGCGGATTCACCAGTGTCGAAGCCCAGCTCCGCGAGTCCCTTGGCCATGTAGCGAGTGTTGTCCCAGAGCTGCTGGCGCCGTTCCGGCTCCCGCTCGATGATCTCGATGGCCTTGATGACCGCCGCCACCGCCGCCGGAGGCGGGGCCGCCGAGAAGATCATGCTGCGGGCCCGGTGCTTGATCCAGTTGATCACCCGCTCCTCGCCGGCGACGAAGCCGCCGACCGAGGCGAGCGACTTGGAGAACGTGCCCATCACCAGGTCGACGCCGTCCTCGACGCCGAAGTGCTCGGCGGTGCCCCGACCGTGGTCACCGAGGACGCCGATGCCGTGCGCGTCGTCGACCATCACCCGACAGCCATGAGTGCGCGCCAGTTGCGTCAGCCGGGGCAGATCGACGATGTCGCCCTCCATCGAGAAGACGCCGTCGACCACGATCATGGCGGCCCTGGCCCGGTCGCGCAGCTCGAGACGGTGCGCGAGGTCGTCCATGTCGTTGTGATTGAATTTGACGGACGTCCCGAAGCCGAGCCGTGCCCCGTCGATGATGCACGCGTGGTCGAGCTTGTCGAGGTAGACCACGTCGCCGCGCTCGACCAGGCAGGAGATCGCCCCCAAGTTGACCTGGAAGCCGGTGGCGAACGTGACGGCGGCCTCCCGGTGCATGAAGCGGGCCAGCAACTCCTCGAGCTCGACGTGGATGTCCAGCGTCCCGTTCAGGAACCGCGAGCCTGCGCAGCCGGTGCCGTACTTCGCGATGGCCTGCCGGGCCGCGGCCTTGACCTCCGGATGATTGGTCAAGCCAAGGTAGTTGTTCGAGCCCAGCATGACGACCTTGTGGCCGTCCATGTCCACGACAGGGTCCTGTGCGGAGCTGATGGTGCGAAAGTAGCTGTAGAGCCCGGCGTCCTTGATCTCCTCGACGACGTGGAAGTCATAGCACTTCTTGAAGATGTCCACGCACCCCCCAGGCCGCGCCGGAGACTCGCGATCACGCGTCGCGAATGGTAACACGCGGAAGGATGCCCTGATCCCGATACCAGGCCCAGGTGGCCGCAGTCCCAGACGAGAACGGCACGAAGCCCTCGAGTCGGAGCGCCCGCAGCGACTCCGCGGTGCTCGCGCTCCAGTGCCGGGCCAGCAGCTCGCGGGCCTTGTCCGACGTCAGCGCGACCGACCGGAAGCCGAGGCGGTGAAGGAGGTCGCCGCCGAGCCCGCCGAGCCGCACCAGCGCCGGCGGGACGGGCACGACGCGGGCACGCAGACCGCCGGCGCGGGCCATGGCGCGGAGGAGCTCGTCCATCCGCTGCGGCACCGGGTCGCCGACGTACAGGACCCGTCCTGCGCAGTCCCCGCTCCCCGCGGCCAGGATCCCGCGCACCACGTCGGCCACGTGCGTCAGGGTGACCCACCGCTCTCCGGATGGGACCGGCACGACGCCGCGGGCCAGGAGGCGGAAGAACTGCAGGACATCGATGTCGCGCGGCCCGTAGATCGCCGGGGGCCGGACGACGACCCACCGCTCGCACCCCGCGGTCACGGCGCGCTCGCCGGCGAGCTTGGAGCGGCCGTACGCCGACACCGGCTGCGCCGCGGCATCAGGGCGATTCCCGCCGGGCTCCCGGCTCGGCCCCGCGGCGGCGAGCGACGACACGTAGACGAACAGCGTGTCGGGACATGCCCGTCCGCAGTTCGCGACCAACCGTTCCGTACCCACCCGGTTGGCCCGGTCGAACTGCACTTCGTCCGGCGCCCGGACCAGCCCGGCCAGGTGGAACACGGTTCCGGCTCCCCGGAGGAGGGTGTCCAGCGCCGCGACGTCCTCGAGGTCCCCGCGCACGACGTCGACGGCGCCGCGCAAGGTCGGCGGGAGCCGCGCCGGATCACGCAGCAGGACGCGCGGCCGGAGCCGGCCGCGGACCAGCGCCTCGACCAGGTGCGAGCCGACGAAACCCGAGGCTCCGGTGACGGCGACCGGCGCCGCGATCCGCGCGGTCCAGGCAACCAGCTCGTCGTCGCCGATCTCCGTCGACAGCTCGCGCCACTCCGCCGGCTCCCGCTCGGTCATTCCCCGGACCCCGGACCCCGGTCCCCGGTCCCCGTCTCCTCCCCGCCGTACTCGGCCCAGCTCGTCGGCGTCTCCCACACCCTGACGCGCTCGACCACGATGCCGGCCGGGACCGTGTAGACGACCCCGCCGGGCGACGTGACCGCGGTGCCGGGCCGGAGCGACTCGCGCACTGCCTCGAAGATGCTCCGCGCGATCACCTCGGCGGTCGGGTCGCCGTCGGCCAGCACGACGACCCGCTCGGCGACGGGGGCAAACCGCTCCCGCTCGGGATCGTCCGGCGAGAGCAGCATGGCGTGGTCCAGCCGCTCGAGGTGACGCCCGACTGCCGCCTTGAGCACGCCGTAGTCGCAGACCATGTCGTTGGCGTCGAGGCCAGCACCGCGCAGCACGACCTCGACCGTGTAGGTGTGGCCGTGCGGGAAGCGGCACAGCTCCGGGTGCTTCGCCAGCCGATGGCCGGCGTCGAAGGTGAAGCGCTTGGCGATCCTGAACACGTGTCTCCTGCCGTCTCTCTTAGTACGTTGTAAGGGCGCGCATCGCGTCGAGGATCGACTCCGGCTGCGGCAGGGTGACCTCCTCGACCACCGGCGCGTAGGCCACGAAGACGTCCTTCGCGGCGCAGCGCCGCACCGGGGCGTCCAGGTACGGGAACAGCTCGTCCCCGATCCGCGCCGCGATCTCCGCGCCGTAGCCGAAAGACAGGGTGTCCTCGTGGACGATCAAGGCACGGTGGGTCCGGCGCACCGACTCCGCGATCGCCTCCCAGTCGTAGGGCGCCAGCGACCGCAGGTCGAGGACCTCGGCCTCTGCGCCGCTTTCCTCGGCCAGGCGCCTGGCGGCCTGCACCGACCGCACGACGGTGGCGCCGTAGGTGACGACCGTCAGGTCACCACCGTCCCGTACCTTGGCCGCGCAGCCGAACGGGATCGCGAAGTCCGGGCCGGGGTAGGCGCCCTTGTTGTGGGTCTGTCGGTAGAGGTGCTTGTGCTCCAGAAAGATGACCGGGTCGTCGCACCTGATGGCGGTGCGCAGGAGCCCGTTGGCGTCGAGCGCCGTGGCGGGCATGACGACGCGCAGCCCCGGGGTGTGCGTGAACAGGACCTCGCCGCTCTGCGAGTGGTAGGGGCCGCCACCCTTGAGGTAGCCGCCGGTCGGCACGCGGATCACCACCGGCGACGACCACTCGCCGCCCGAGCGCCACCGCGTCGTCGCCAGCTCGTCGCGGATCTGCATGAACGCCGGCCAGATGTAGTCAAAGAACTGGATCTCGACCACCGGCTTGAGCCCGCGCATCGCCATCCCGACGGCACGGCCGACGATGTTCGCCTCCGCCAGCGGAGAGTTGAACACCCGCCGCGAGCCGTACAGCCGCTGCAGCCCGTGGGTGACCTTGAACACGCCTCCCTTGCCCTTGACCTCGGCGAGCGTGGCCTCGTCCGAGGCGTCGGCGACGTCCTCGCCGAAGACGACGATGCGGTCGTCCCGAGCCATCTCGTCGCGCAAACAGGCGTTGAGCAGGTCGACCATCGTCTTGGGCGCCGGATCGGTGACCTGGGGCGCCGTGGCGCGGCTGCGGTCGGCGGGATCGACCGTGGGCGAATAGATGTGCTCCGCCCAGGTCGCGGGGTCGGGCTGGGGTTGCCTGACCGCCAGGTCCGCAGCCTCGTTGATCTCGGCGAGGACTTGCGCCTCGATGGCGTCGAGCTCGTCCTGGGCGACGCCGTAGCGCTCGCGGAGCAGCCGGGCGGTCAGGACGATCGGGTCGCGCTCGGCCTCGCGCGCCCGCTCCTCGGCCGGCTTGTACAGCCGCTCGTCGTCCGACAGCGAGTGGGAGTACGGCCGTACGACGTGGGCGTGGACCAGCACCGGCCCCTCCCCCGCGCGCACCTTCGCCACCGCATCGCCCATCGCCGCGTACGACCCGGCGTAGTCGCAGCCGTCGACCTCGACGATCGTCAGGTTCGGAAAGCCCCCCAGCAGCTTCGAGATCGAGCCGCCGGGAGTCTGCACGCCGACCGTGGTGGAGATGGCGTAGCCGTTGTCCTCGATCACGTAGAGCAGGGGCAGGCGCAGCGTACAGGCGGTGTTGATCGACTCCCAGAACTCGCCCTGCGACGTCGTGCCGTCGCCGAGCGACACCCACACCACCTCGTCGGCGGACGCCTCGAAGCGCTCCTGGGCACGGTCCAGGGCGAGCGCGTACCTCCCCGCCTGGGCGAAGCCGGCAGCCTGCAGGCACTGGGTGCCGGTGGGCGACGAGCCCACCGGGCAATGCAGCCGCTTCTGCCCGAAGTGACTGGGCATCTGCCGGCCGTGCGAGTCCGGGCCGGCCTCGGCGCCGACGCTCGCGAGGAACATCTCGTAGGGCGTGGCTCCCAGGGCAAGCATGAGCGCGCGGTCGCGGTAGTACGTGAAGAACCAGTCGCGCCGGGCGTCCAGGTGACGTGCCCCAGCCACCTGGATGGCCTCGTGTCCCGCCCCCGAGATCTGGAAGAAGCAGAGGTTCTGCTGCTTGAGCTGGACTTCCTTGTCGTCGACGCGGCGCGAGGTCAGCATCAGTCGGAACGCCGCGAGCACGTCCTCCTTCGGCAGCGCCGCGGTGTGGTTGTCGACAGCAGACGGCATCCGTTTCCTCCTCCGCCTCGCCGCGGACGGATCGCGCGGAGATCCAGGGGTGCGACCCGGCACGAGGAGGATATTTTAGACGAAATCTCGTTAGGCGTCCCCGATCGCCTTGCCAGGGGACCCCGGGCGACGTAGCTTGTGTGCAGAGAACGGTCAGTCAGGCGCAGGCGAACCGCGGGACGTCGTCGTAGCGTTTCGGACGAGACCGACGGGTTTCGGGGTTCGCGGGCGCTGGAGCGGAGGGTGGTGCCATGTTCAAGCACATCGCCGTCGGGCTCGACGGATCCCCTCACGCCGCGGCAGCCGAGGAGCTCGCGCTCGCCTTCGCATCCCACTTCGGCGCCGTCGTGCACGGTGTCCACGTCATCGACGCGACCTTCCTCGAGGGCGCCTTCATTACCGACATCTCAGGGGCGATGGGGTTCGAACCGTTCGTCAACCTGCAGCCCCAGGTGCTGTCGACGCTCGAGGACCTCGCGGCGACCGTCCGCGAGCGGTTCGACGAGCGTTGCCGCGCCACGGGCGCGAAAGGCGTGTTTCATCTCGAGCGCGCGGCCGTGGTGCAGGGCATGCTGGCGTCCGCACGCATGGCCGACCTGCTCGTCGTCGGCCAGCGCGGCGTGTCCTCGCGGCTGCACGAGGACTCCCTGGGCAGGGTTGCGGGGGCGCTCCTGCGCCGCTCGCCGATCCCTGTCCTGGTCTGCCCGGAGAACCCGGTCCTGCCGAAGAAGCCTCTGCTGGCCTACGACGGGAGCCCGAAGTCGATCCGCGCGCTCCACGTGGCCGCCGAGCTCTGCCGATCACTCGCGCTGCCGCTCCTCGTCATGACGGTCGACGAGGATGCCGCACGCGGACGCGTCAGGCTCGACGAGGCCGCCGGATACCTGACCCCCTTCCGGATCGAGGCCGAGCTCCGCCGGGAGCCGGGCGAGGCGGTCGAGCAGGTTCTCCTCGGCCAGCTCGAGCCCGGCGACCTCGACCTGCTCTGCCTCGGTGCGCACGGCCACCGCCGCGTCGTCGAGCTGGTGCTCGGATCGACCACCGAGTACCTCGCCCGCCGCTCCCCGGTCCCGCTGCTTTGCACCACTCGGGAATAGAGATAACGAACAGGCGACAGGCCGCCCGCCCCCTACACAGAGAGCACCACCACCCGGCCATCTCCCGCGGGGCAGGACCTTCCTCGAGAGAATCGACCGAGCGCAGGGGGTCCACGAGACCGGCTAGAATCGCCGCGGAGGTTAGCATGCGCCCTCTCGACAAGGCTGCACTTGTGGCGGTTCGTGACTGCCTGGGACTCACATCGCACGAGACGCTGCTCCTCGTCACCGACCCGCCGATGCGGCCGCTCGCCAACGCCCTGGCCAGGGCCGCTCGTCCCCTCGCTCGCGAGGTCCTCGTCATCGAGTACCCCGTGCGCGAGCTCAACGGCCAGGAGCCTCCGGACCCGGTGCCGGGGGCGATGGCGGCCGTCGACGTCGTCCTCGCGGTCACCACGCGCTCCATCACGCACACAGCGGCCCGCCGTGCCGCCACCGCCGCCGGCACCCGCGTCGCCACCATGCCGGGCATCACCAAGGACTGCCTGATCCGCACCATGAACGCCGACTACCCAAGCATCGCCACGCGCACCGAGCGCCTCACCGAACGGCTCACGGCGGCTCGGACCGCCCGGGTGACCAGCGCGGCAGGCACCGACATCACGATGCCCATCGACGGAATCGCGGCCATCGCCTCGACCGGCCTGATCCTGAAGCGCGGTCAGTGGGGGAACCTGCCGTCCGGCGAGGCATACATGCGACCCGACGAGGGCAGGTCGGAGGGCGTCATCGTGGTCGACGGCTCGCTCGCCGGCATCGGGATGCTCGCCGAGCCCGTGCGCATCGTCGTCGAGAAGGGTCAGGCGGTGGCGGTCGAGGGCGGCGAGCAGGCCGCAGTGTTCCGCGAGCAGCTCGACAAGGTCGGCCCGCAGGCCCGCAACGTCGCCGAGCTGGGGGTCGGCACCAACGACCGCGCGATCCTGACCGGCAAGATCCTCGAGGACGAAAAGATCATGGGTACGGTCCACATCGCCTTCGGCAACAACGCGTCGATGGGTGGGACCGTCGCCATCGCGTTCCACGTCGACGGGATCCTGCTCAAGCCCACGCTCGAGCTCGACGGCGAGGTGATCCTGCGCGACGGACAGGCGCTATTCGACTGAGGAGGGTGCCCCCGACCGCCCACCCAGGCTTGCCCACCCTGCCACCCCTCCAGGGTTGCCCTCCCGGCCATCCACCCAGGGTTGAAGAACTACCGAATCAGGATTTCATCCCTATCCCGGTTCAACCCTTCAACCCTTCAACCCTTCTTCCACCAAGATGCGGACGAGCTCGGCGTCGGCGGGCGGCGTTTGGAGCGTGGCGAGCTCGGCCGGCGTCACCCAGCGGACCTCCTGGCCCTGGAGCCCCCGTGGGACGCCTGAAGCGAGCCGCGCCCGGTAGAAGAGCAGGAGGATCTCCCTCGACGGGTCCCGGTGCCAGGAGAACGTGATCGGGTCGCCGACGTCGGCGGCCACACCCAGCTCCTCGCGGAGCTCGCGGGTCAGAGCCTCCTCCGCGGTCTCACCGGCCTCCACGGCACCGCCGGGGAACTCCCAGAGCCCCTCGAGGTGCTGCCCGGGAGCGCGGCGGGCCACGAGGAACCTCCCGCCGGCATCGCGCACCACGGCGGCGACGACCAGCCGGCGCTCAGGGCTTCGCGGGACCATTGGTGGGACCCGCCGTCACCGGTGCAGGCGGCGGAGTGGCGGTCGCTCCCCCGCGTTGGGCCCCCGGCCCGGCGGCGGGCTGGCCGGCGCCCGAGGCGGCGAGCGCGGCCTGGATCGCGGGATCGAGGACCTCGACCTTGACGGTCGACGAGCGGGCGGCCGCGTAGCGTTGCACCGCCTCGTTGACCTTCTGGTCTTTGAGGTGCTTCGTCAGCCGCGCCTGCACGGCCTCGAAAGACTCCGTCGACGCTGGCGCCTTCTCGTCCACCTTGAAGATGAAATAGCCGAACGGGGTCTTGAGCGGTGGCGACGACGCCCCCGGCTTGAGGTCGGCGAACGATTTCTCCAGCTCCGGCGGGAGACCGCCCCTCGGGACCCAGCCGACCTCGCCGCCCTTGCTCTTCGACGCATGATCTGACGCGGCGGCGGCGACCGCGGCGAAGTCCTCACCGACCACGACGCGCTGGTAGGCCGCGTCGATCCGGGCTTTTGCCGCGTTGACCTTCGCTTGGTCGGCGCTCGGCGGGATCTCGGCGACGATCATCCGCAGCTTGAACCGCTCGGGCCGGGTGAACTGCTGCGGGTGCCCGTCGTAGTACGCCCTCACCTCCTGGTCGGAGACGGTCACCGAGGGCGCGATCTTCAGGTCGATGAACGCCTGGATGAGCTGCCGCTTGCTCTCGAGCTGGGAGAGCTCCGCCTCGGTCAGCCCCGAGTCGGCGAGCATCTTGGCGAACCGTTCGGGTCCGTCCTGCGCCCGCTGCTTGTCCAGCGCCGCCTGGACCTTCGGCTGGTCGGCGGCGAGCTTCGCGTCATGCGCCGCAACGACGAGGACCTCCCGAACGACGAGCTGGTCGACTGCCAGCCGGACCACGCTGTTTTGGTCGAGGCTGGCCCCCCGCGCCATCTGAATGGCGCTGGTGGCGACCTTGAACTGCCCCGCGCTGATCTCGACCCCACCGATCCGAAGTACCGGCTGCGCCGCGAGCGCAGGCAACGCCGCCAGCACCGACAAGACGACCAGAACCCTTGATGAACGCATGACTTAACCTCCGTGTTGACGATCGACCCGACGGCGAACGTTACGCGCGGGCGTCGTCGAAGTCAAACCGGTTTGAGCTGCGGGAACGGTCAGGCGCGGTCATCGCTCTCGCCGACCTTGACCTCGTCCCAGAGGGCATCGAGCTCGGTCAGGCCCATCGCCGCGAGTGTGAGCCCTCGGGCGCGGGCGAGCTGCTCCATCGCCGAGAACCGGCGGGCGAACTTGTCGTTGGCCGACTGCAGGGCGGCCTCGGGATCGAAGCCGAGCTGCCGGGCCAGGTTGGCCATGACGAACAGGACATCGCCCAGCTCGTCCCGGGCTCGCGCCTGCCGTCCCTCGTCGAGCGGGGACCGCAGCTCCACGGCCAGCTCCGAGACCTCCTCCTCCAGCTTGGTGACCACGTCCTCGACGCGTTCCCAGTCGAAGCCCACCGCGGCGGCCTTCTCGGTGATCCGCATCGCCTTGAGCAAGGCCGGCAGGTGGCGCGGCACACCCGCGAGTGCACCGTCCTTGGTGCGCTCCTGCTGCTTGATCGCCTCCCAGTTGCGAATGACGTCGCCGGTGGACGCGATCTCGACGTCGCCGAAGACGTGGGGGTGCCGGCGGACCATCTTGGCGTGCACACCCTGGCACACGGCGTCGGCGTCGAACCAGCCCTTCTCGCTGGCCATCTGCGCGACGAAGACGATGTGGAAGAGGAGGTCGCCGAGCTCGCCGGCCAGCATCGCCGGTTCCGGAGCGGTGATCGCGTCCACGACCTCGTAGGTCTCCTCGATGAGGTAGGCCCGCAGGCTCTCGAACGTCTGCTCGCGATCCCAGGGGCAGCCGCCCGGTCCGCGAAGGCGCGCACAGAGCTCGACGAGCTCGTCGAAGGGCCGCTTCTCGCTCACGGCCGGCGAGTATAGCTGCGCCGAGGCGGAGAGGCTCGTCGCCGCGCTTGTCGCCTTCCCGCGAAGTGCGTAAGATGTTCGGGAAACCGACGTGAGGAGGGTGCCGTGGGAGAGGAAGGGAGGGGCGGCAAGGTCAAGGTGATCGACCGCCGGTGGCTCGATGCGGAAGGCGAGCTGCGGGAGGGTGTCAGCTTCCCCGAGCCCGCGCCCGATCCCGCGCCGGCTGCGGCGGAGGCTGTGGAGTCACCTGCCCCGACCGAGCCTGCGCCGGTCCAGCCGGGCGCCGACGCGCTTCCACCTGTGGGTTTGCCCGCAGGGGTGTTGCTCGAGCTGGTCGACGTGCTCACCCAGTACGCCATGGCCTTCCTGACGGGACAGGTCCCCGGCGTCGGGCATGACCCGGAGGCGGCGCGCCTCTTCATCGACCTGCTCACCGAGGTGCAACGGAGGACGGCAGGCAAGGCGTCACCACAGGAAGCGAAGGTCCTGGACGATGTTCTCTTCCAGCTCCGTGCGCTCTACATTTCGCCGCGCTAGCGCACTGCTGCTCGCGCTCCTGCCGTCGATCGCGGCAGCATCGGTGCCGGCCGATCGCAACCGCACCGGTGACATCGATCAGGCATGGTACCGGCTCGTCGAGGTCCTCGACCCACTCGACCCCGAGCTGCTCCAGGAGCGGACCGACGAGCTGGTCCAGGTTTCGAGTCGCCTCGAGCTGGAGCGTCTGACGCCACTGGCCCTGGCGCTGGTCGCGCGGGCGCGAACCCTTCCGCCGGCGCAGGCCGAACAGGTTCTCGTCCAGGCGACACGCCTCGATCCCGGCAGCGCGGAGGCGTGGTTTGCCGTCGCCGACGCGCGCCTCCGCAAGGCGGCGCTGTTCCCGGCGGTCCCGGCGTTCGCCCACGGCTGCGGCGCGCTCGTGCGCGACCTCCGGTCGTCGGCCGTCGTCGGGTCGGGTTTCGTCATCTCCCTCCTCATCGTCCTCCTGGCCGGCCTCGGACTGTGGTCCGTGCTTGCCGTCAGGCACGCCTTCCTCCGCCTCTGGCACGACTTGAACGAGCTGGCGGCCCGATGGCGCCTCGGTGCGCACGGACCGGTCTTCGCGGTCGTCGTGCTTACGTTGCCGCTCTTCATCGGAGGCGACCCACTGTGGCTCCTCCTCTGGTTGCTCGCACTCTCGTGGGCCTACCTCCCCGCCGCCCAGCGATTCTTCGGGGTCCTTGCCCTGGCGCTGACCGCCGCCACGCCGACCGTTCTCGAGCTCGCGTTCGGCCGGCTGACCCACCCACCCAACGCCGTCTACCAGGGCGTGTACCTCCTCGCCGAGCATCGCTATGAGCCGCAGGTCCTGGAGGAGCTGGTGGCACTGGGGGACCTGTTCGCCGACGACGCCGACTTCCGCCGGCTCCAGGGCGACTGCTATCGCCAGACCGGACTCCTCGACTCCGCTGCCTGGGCCTACCGGGAGGGGCTCCGCCTCGCGCCCGGGAACGGCCCGCTGTCCCTCGGCCTCGGCACGATCCACTACCTGCAGGGGGACTTCAACTCGGCGGTTGCCGCCCTGCAGGTCGCTCGCGACGCGGGAGCGGACCCGCTCGCCAGCAACTACAACCTCTCGCTGACCTACGCGCAGACCTACCACTTCCGCGAAAGCGACGAGGCGATCGCCGCCGCGCGGCAGGCAGGTGAGGCCCGGCTACGATCGCTGACTCGCGGCCGGGAGCACCAACTGCTGCTCCCCGCCTTCTCCGCCGCCGATGCGAGGTCGCTGCTGGACCGGAAGGACCCCGTCCTGCTGCTCAACCGCGGCGTGCTGTCGCCGCCGCTGATCCGCGAGCGCACGTTCTTCCACCCCCTTACCGTGGCCAGCCTGCTGGCCCTCGTCATCGCCATCGCGGGCTATCTCGCCAGGGAGCGGACCATCGGCTTCGCTACCGCGTGCGTCAAGTGCGGACGACCGTTCTGCCGCTACTGCAAGCTCTCCCAGGAGAGTCAGAGCTACTGCACGCAGTGCGTCAACATCTTCTTGAAGAAGGACATGGTGGCAGTCGACGCGCAGCTCGCCAAGCGCCGCCAGCTCCGCCGATTCCATCTTGCCCGTAGGATCGAGCGACGGGTGACGGATGTCCTTCTCCCGGGCCTCGGCGTCGCCCTGGGCGGCAGGCCGCTCATCGGGTTCCCGATCATGGCCGTCGCGGCGACGTGCCTGACGATCGCATTGCTTTGGCTCCCGAAGTTCGTCGCCCCTGCCCTCCTCCACGTCTCGCTCGGACCGGTCGAGCTCGCGGCCGGGGTGGGTTGGCTCGCCTGCGCCGTGGTGGCGCAGGTCGTCGAGACGGAGCGGAGGTAGCCATGGCCCTCGAAGGCACCCTGCGCGACTTCTCGCTCGCCGACATCTTCCAGCTCATTGGCCTGCAGAGGAAGACCGGCGTCCTCACCCTGCGCTCGGCCGAGGACGTGGTGAGCATCTCTTTCCTCGAGGGACGGGTCGTCGGCGCCGACTCGCTCAACAAGCGGCTCGAGGACCGCCTCGGCCAGGTGCTCCTGAAGACCGGCGCCGTCACGCAGGACGACCTCGAAAAGGCGCTCAAGGTCCAGATGGAGACGCTCGAACGCCTCGGCCACATCCTGATGCGTCACGAGGTGATCTCCCGGGAAGGGTTGCGTCACGCCATCGAGCAGCAGATCCTTCAGATCATCTACCGGGTGTTCCGATGGCAGGATGGTGACTACCATTTCTCACAGGAAACCTCCATCGACTACGACCACGAGCTGGTGACCCCCCTGGGCGCGGAGAGCATTCTGATGGAAGGCGCCCGGATGCTCGACGAGTGGCCGATCATCGAGAAGCGGATACCTCACCGCGGAATCGTCTTCGTCCCCGCCCCTGCCGCCCAGACGGTCGAAGTGGCCGCCGACGAGGACCTCGCCGAGCTGGACGACTTCGAGTTCGACTTTGACGAGGCGCCCGCGCCCCCGCCGGCCGGAGGACGCGTCAAGGTCAGCGCGCTCGAGCGCGAGATCCTCGACCTGCTCGACGGCCGTTCGAGCGTGGACGACGTGATCAAGAAGAGCCCCGCCTCGGAGTTCGAGACTTGCAAGGCGCTCTACACCCTGCTGTCCCGCTCGCTGATCCGTGAGGCGAGCCGCGACGAGCTCACCAAGGCCAGGTCGCAGGTCGAGGCGCCCGCCGCGCTCGCCCCGTCGCAGGCCTCGCGGATCCCGTGGTTCGCCGTCGCGCTCGTCCCGCTCTTGGTGTTCTCCCAGTTCGTCGCCCCGCGCAACCCGTACAACCCGCTCCTGGGCCCGGGACCGAAGATCGTGCCCCGGATCCAGACGGCCTTCTCCTGGGCCAGGATGTGGGGAACGTGGCAGATCCTGCAGGCGCGGGCGACCCTGACCGGGACCTATCCCGACTCGCTCCCGGAGCTGGCCCGCGAGGGCTACGTCAGGGGCACCGCCCTCCACGATCCCTGGGGAACTCCCTACCGCTACGTGCTGCGCGAGCGCTCGGTGTTGATGGCCGGGAGCAGTCCGAGCGGCGCTCCCGATCCGAACCTCCTGCTCTCCATGCACATGAGCGCCGAGCAGGATGACGCGTCCGGCAGTCGGGGTGCGGTCCTCGTAGAACCTTGACAGCGCTCCACTCAGGTTTTATGATGTCCTCTGGCGGTTAACCTGAGGAGGACTTCATCAATGTCAAAGATCATCGGAATCGATCTGGGGACCACCAACTCGGTGGTCGCGTTCATGGACGCCGGGAAGCCTGTCGTGATTGCCAACCAGGAGGGGGCCCGCACGACTCCGTCGGTGGTGGCGTTCGCCAAGAGTGGTGAACGGCTGGTCGGCCAGGTGGCCAAGCGGCAGGCGATCACCAATCCCGAGCAGACGATCTTCTCGATCAAGCGCTTCATGGGGCGCCGCTACGACGAGGTCACGCAGGAGATCAAGATGTTCCCCTTCCACGTCGTGCGCGGGGAGAACCAGACCGCCCGCGTCGAGGTCGAAGGCAAGCTGTTCTCGCCGCCCGAGATCTCCGCCATGGTGCTGCAAAAGCTCAAGGCGGCCGCCGAGGACTACCTCGGCGAGAAGATCGAGAAGGCCGTGATCACCGTGCCCGCCTACTTCAACGACGCACAGCGCCAGGCGACCAAAGACGCCGGCCAGATCGCCGGCCTCGAGGTCGTCCGGTTGGTCAACGAGCCGACGGCGGCGGCGCTGGCCTACGGGCTCGACAAGAAGAAGGACGAGCTGATCGCCGTCTATGACTTCGGCGGCGGCACCTTCGACATCTCGATTCTCGAGGTCGGCCAGGGCGTCGTCGAGGTCAAGTCGACCAACGGGGACACCCACCTCGGCGGCGACGACCTCGACCAGCGTCTCATCGAGTGGCTGACCGAGGAGTTCCGCCGTGACCAGGGGATCGATCTGTCCAAGGACCGCATGGCCTTGCAGCGGTTGAAGGAGGCGGCCGAGAAGGCGAAGTGCGAGCTGTCGACGGTGCAGGAGACCGAGATCAACCTGCCCTTCATCACGGCCGACGCCTCCGGCCCGAAGCACTTCAGCATCAAGATATCTCGCGCCAAGTTCGAACAGCTCGTCGAGGACATCATCCAGAGGACGCTCGGCCCGTGTCGCCAGGCGCTCAAGGACGCGGCTCTCGAGCCCAAGGACGTCAACGAAGTGGTGCTGGTCGGTGGATCGACCCGCATCCCCCGCGTCCAGAAGCTGGTCCAGGAGCTGTTCGGCAAGGAACCGCACCGGGGCGTCAACCCCGACGAGGTCGTCGCGGTCGGCGCGGCCATCCAGGCGGGCGTCCTGGCCGGCGAGGTCCACGACCTGCTGCTCCTCGACGTGACCCCGCTCTCGCTCGGCGTCGAGACGCTCGGCGGCGTCTGTGACGTGGTGATCCAGCGCAACACGACGATCCCGACCAGGAAGTCCAAGATCTACTCCACCGCAGACGACAGTCAGACCCAGGTCGAGATCCACGTCCTCCAGGGCGAGCGGCCCATGGCTCACGACAACCGTACCTTGGGACGCTTCCACCTGGTCGGCATTCCGCCCGCGCCGCGCGGCATCCCCCAGGTCGAGGTGACGTTCGACATCGACGCCAACGGGATCCTCCACGTGTCGGCCAAGGACCTCGGCACCGGCAGGGAGCAGAAGATCCAGATCACGGCTTCCTCCGGCCTCAACGAGGACGAGATCCAGAAGATGGTGAGGGAGTCGGAGCAGAACGCCGAGGAGGACCAGAAGCGCAAGCAGGAGGTCGAGTCGCGGAACCGCCTCGACTCGCTGATCTACTCGACCCAGAAGCTCCTCGAGGACAACAAGGAGAAGGTGGGCGACACGCACCGGGCCGACCTCGAGACGGCGATCACCGAGGCGAAGAAGGCCCTCGAGGGAGGCAGCCGGGAGGCGATGGACAGCGCGTTCGACCAACTCACCAAGGCCTCGCACCGACTCGCCGAAGAGATCTACCGGACTGCCTCGCCCGGCGCGTCGGAACCGGGACCCGAGCCCCAGGGCGCCCCGGCGGCGGGACCGGCCGCGGAGGGCGACGTCGTCGATGCGGAATACGTGGACGTGGAGTCGAAGCCGAGCAACTAGCGGGATCTCGACTCGCCGGAGGCCGGGCCGGCCGGTGACGCGCGGCTGTGGCGCACGCTCGGGATAAGCTACCCTGGCCGGGCGAGACAACAACACACAGGAGAGGCACGATGAGGGATCTGGACTGGCGCGTCATCCGCGAGCTCGCGGCGCTTCGCACCCGCTTCCGCGAGGTGCTCGAGCAGGCGCTCCTCCCACTTCCTGCGGCGACCCTCTCCGGCTCGAGCGCCTTCGAGCCCACCGCCGACGTCTGGGAGGTGGACGATCGCGTGGTGGTCGCGCTCGAGCTGCCGGGCGTCAGCAGCGAGTGCATCGAGATCCGGCTCGAGGGCGAGTCGCTCGTCGTCGGCGGCGAGATCCCTCCGACCTCCGAGGGGGAGGGCCGGTTCCTTCGCATCGAGCGGCCGCGCGGCCGCTTCCACCGCGTCATCCCTCTCCCGCCGGGCGTGAAGGGCGAGCCCAGCGCCGTCCTGCAGGCGGGCGTGCTCGAGGTCACCTTGCCCTGCTCGCGTTCCGGCCGTCGCCGGATCCCCATCGAGGGGGGACGCCGATGACCGAGCGGCTACGGCGCTATCACATGATCTCGTGGGTCGCCGAGCACTACGGAATCCACCCGCAGACGCTTCGCCTCTACGAGCGCGAGGGACTGATCCGCCCTCCCCGCAGCATCGGCAACACGCGCCTCTACGACGACGAGACCTGCGAGCGCCTCGAGTACATCCTCACCCTGACCCGCGACCTGGGAGTAAACCTCGCAGGCGTCGAGGTTGTCCTGCGCATGAAGGACCAGATCGACGCGCTGCAGCAGGAGGTGAGCCGGGTCCTGGTGGCCATGGATCGGGAGATCGCGCGGCGCGGAATGGTCCCTCGCGAACGTGCGCTCGCGCCGCGGCCGGGGTCCCGCCTCGTCCCCAGCGAGGACGAATGAGCCACGATGAGCGCCAGCGCGATCCCGAGGCCGCGCTCCTCCGGCGTTACCTTCAGGAAATAGGCAGGTTCAAGCAGCTCACGCCCGACGAGGAGAAGCACCTCGGTCGGCTCATCCGCCAGGACAACGACGCCGAGGCGTTGCGCGAGCTCGTCGAAGCGAACTTGCGGTTCGTCGTCGCCTACGCGAAGCGCTTCCGCCACTCCCGGGTTTCGCTGCTCGACCTCATCAACGAGGGCAACATCGGCCTGATCCAGGCTGCCCGCAAGTTCAACCCGGACCGCAACGTCAAGTTCATCACCTATGCGGTCTGGTGGATCCGCCAGGCCATCCTGCACGCGCTCTCCGAGCACGGAGCGAGCTTCCGCCTGCCGCAGAAGCAGGCCAACACGCTGTACAGGCTCGAGCGTTCGCGGCAGGCCCTGGGGAGAGAGCTCGAGCGCGCGCCCAACGAGGCGGAGCTCGCCGACGAGCTCGGGATGCAGGCTGACGAGGTCCGGCTCCTGCTCGCCTCGAACCAGAACATCCTCTCGCTCAACGAGCCGGTCGACGAGGAGGGCGAGGCGGAGTTCGGCGACCTGCTCGAGCAGTACGTCGTGCCCGACACCGACGAGGAGGTCCTCCGGACGTCGTTCGAGGACACGTTGCGCGAGGCGCTCGCCGCACTGTCGGAGAAGGAGCGCCAGATCCTCGGCTTGCGCTTCGGCCTCGACGACGACAAGCCACGGACGCTGCGCGAGATCGGCGACCTCATCGGCATCTCGCGTGAGCGGGTCAGGCAGATCGAGAACCAGGCGCTGGCCAAGCTCCGCCGGAGCTCGCAGGCGCGCGCGCTGGCCGGCTACTTGAACTGACCGGACCGCATGGCGGGCCGGTCATCCCAAGCGTTCCCGAGCAGCCGCGAGGGACGCGAGGGATCCCGTGGCGCTCGACGGATCGTCAGCCCGCTGTCGACGCGAACCAGTGTTCGGAGATGGGGCGAGATCCCTCGCCACGCCCGGGAAGGCGCGGTTCGGGGGGCGAATCGCGTTACTTCTGCTTCAAGTTGCCCGGTAGCTCCGCGACCGCGAGCCTGAGCACCCTGGCGATGTCCTCGCCGGTTGCGGCCTTTACGAGGTTGCCGACCGTGCCCCGGTTCCGGCAGATCCACGACAGCCGCGCCAGCCAGCGCAGGTGCGCCATGTCCTTCCGCAGGGCGAGCAGGAAGAACAGGTGCGTCGGCTTGTCGTCCGGCGAACCGAAGTGGATACCCTGTACCGACCTGGCGAGGAAGAGAAACTGATGCGGAAACTTTTCGGCCGCCCGGTGGCGGGCGTGCAGGAAGGCCACGCCGTTCGGCATCGCCGTCGGGACCATGCGCTCGCGTTCGGTCAACGCGGTCTCCAGCCACTTGGAGTCGGTGACCAGGCCGAGCGCCTCGACGCGCTCCACGATCGTGCCGATCACCCGATCGCGGGTGTCGACCTTGAGCTCCGGGATCACGTGCGATGGTTGAAAGAGTTCGGCGAGGCTGGGATCGGCGGCCTCCATCACGGGGGCGTTGTCTGGATCGTTCACGGCTGCTCCTTTCCCCGCCGGCGCGGGCGCCCGGTCATTGTAGTCCAGTCGCGGCCTGGCAATGCGGGCGGGTCGGCGGACAGGGGCAGCGTGCCTGCCCGGTTTCCTCTAGCCACGCCGCCGGGCCCGGGGATGCGCTATCCTCCCGTTCGTTTCGCGCCGGCCTCGGCGCGAGTCACGGGAGTCGCCATGAACACGCACAACGTCCTGGACAGCATCGGCAACACGCCGCTCCTGCCGCTTCGCCGGATGATCGAGCCCGGGATGGCCCAGGTCCTGATGAAGATGGAGGCGTGGAACCCCTCGGGGTCCCTCAAGGACCGCGTCGTCAAGTACATCGTCGAGGAGGCCGAGGCTGCCGGCACCCTGAAGCCTCACCACGTCATAATCGACGCATCCTCCGGCAACACCGGAATCGCGTTGGGCATGGTGGCGAGCCTCAAGGGCTACCGCTCGCAGATCTTCATGCCGGTCACCAAGTCGATCGAGCGGCGCAAGATCATGCGGGTGTGGGGCACCGAGCTGGTTCTGACCTCGGGCGAGGACCAGAACTCCCACATCTGGGCCGCCGAGGAGCTGGCCAAGGACACCGAGCACTATTTCTACCTCAATCAGAACGGCAACGCCGGGAACGTCATGTCCCACTACTGGGGGACCGGCCAGGAGATCGTCGAGGAAACGTCGGGCCGTATCGACAGCTTCGTCGCCGGCGCCGGCACCGGCGGGACCCTCATGGGCGTCGCCCGCTACTTCCGCAACCACGACGTGAAGGCCCGCGTGGTCGGCATCCAGCCGGCGACCCCGATCTCCCGGATCGAGGGACTCCTGCACTTCGACGGGCACTTCCAGCCGAAGATCTGGGACGAGTCGTTCCTCGACGACTTCGTCAAGGTCACGGACGACGTCGCCCTCGACACCGCTCGCCGTCTCGCCCGTGAGGAGGGGCTGTTCTGCGGCCCGTCCACCGGCGGCATCGTCGCAGTCGCCCTCGACGAGGCCAGGCGGCTCGGCTCCGGCAAGACCGTGGTCGCGATCGCCTGCGACCGCGGCGAACGCTACCTCTCGACGCCGCTGGTTCCCGAAGGCTGAGGCCGCCGCAGCGGTCTGTCGACTTCTCCGACACGCGGCGAGATCCCTCGCTCCGCTCGGGAAGCCGACAAGACCGCAGCAGCGGCCTTATCGGAACTTGATCGAGCAGCCGATCGCCTTGGTCTCCGCAACCCGGACCGGCGACCCTCCGGTCACGGCGTCCAGGGCGTCCCGCAGGTAGGCCTTGGTCACCTTCGCGGCATCCTCGGCGTTGTCGTCGATGGCGCCGTGGTAGACGAGCTTGCCGCCGGCGTCGAACACGAACACCTCGGGCGTGCGCGTCGCCCCGAACGCCTTGGCGACCCCTGACGTCGCGTCGACCACGTACGGGAACGCGTAGCCCTTCTCCTTGGCCCGCTTCTGCATCTCGGGGTACGAGTCGTCCTCGTAGGCCTCGGCGTCGTTGGGGTTCACGGCGATGACCCCAAAACCATTCTCGCGGTAGGCGTTACCGATGGAGACCAGCCGCTGCTCCCAGGCCTTGGCGTACGGGCAGTGATTGCAGGTAAACACCACGAGCGTGCCGCGGGCGCCCTTGACGTCGGCGATCGACAGCTCACGGCCGTCCACGTTCAGCATCTTCACGTCCGCCGACGGGGCGACTTCGCCCACCGTCAGGGCCCCCGACGAGGTCGAGGCCAGGACCACCAGCAGCGACAGTGCGAAATGGGTCACGCGCATCAAGATCCTCCTGCGCCCGCCGCTTCGTCGAGCAGCGTGCGCACCTTCCCCGAGAACGTCTCGTAGCTGGCTCCGCCTTCCCAGAACTCCGCGACGCTGCCGTCGCGGCGATAGAGCCAGGTCGCCGGCAGCGCCCCCGACCAGGCAGGCGACATCCGCGCGATGAAGTCGTCGTCGCGCTGCCCCTTGAAGTACGTCGGGAAGTCGACGCCCTGGCCGGCGAGGAACCGCTCGACCTGGGGGCGCTGGGACGTGAAGTCCGCCGAGACCAGGACAAGCCGGAAGTCCCCGGCCGGGAGTTCGCGGTGGAGGCGCACGAGTGCCGGGAACTCCTCCCGGCACGGATCGCACCACGTCGCCCACACGTTGACCAGCACGACCCGGCCCCGCGCCTCGCCGACCAACCGCTCGACGTCCTCCGCGCCGACGACCGTGAGCGCCGAGCCCGCGTCCTGGACCGGCGCCGAGCCGCGACCGCACCCAGCCGAGGCTGCAGCGACCAGCGCGACGAGCGCCAGCCCCGTGACGCCACCGGGACTTCGAAGCCGACTCACCATAGGTCTCATTCGGGGAACCTCCGCACCAAGTTGAAGCCCAGGCGCACGTCGCCTTCCCTGAAGCCGCCAGGATAGTCCGAACCCGCCAGCAGGTCGGAGGTGGTGGCCGGCGAGTTGCCGAGGTAGATCATGAACGCATGGCCGGGCACCCGCTTGTTGAGCGCGACCGACCAGGCCAGCGTGCCGCTCCGCGCGTCGCGGTTCTCGGCGATCGCCTCCGCGGCGACGTCCCAGCCCCTCGGCAGGTGGTACGCGAGCCCGACCCCGACGTTGGCCGCGTTCTCCAACGTCGGCGTGTCGGACGCGAACATGGGGACCAGGAACAGGTCTAGCCGCGCTCCGATCCTCCTGGCCACCACGAGTTGCGCGAACGCCGACCATCGCTCGTCGATTCCTTTCGCCCCGCGATAGTCCACACCCACTCGCGCCGCCATCCCAACCGGGAAGGCGCTCCCCTGCCTGACCGCGGTCCACTTCACTGAGCCTTCCAGCTCCTTGAGGAACGACGACCGGTAGATCTCGAGCTCGACGTGCTCGCCCAGGCCCAACCCGAGGCCGATCCCGATGTCCGCTGCCGAGTCGAGGCCGAGCAGGTCGTATCCCCCGGCGTCGTCCGCGGTCTGGCTGAAGCGGTGCGTGAAGACGACCTGCAGCGTCGCTGGTCCGACCGACAGGTGCGTGGGGAGGTTGACGAGCCTGCTGGTCAGCTCGCCCTGCGGGACCGGTTGGGCCGCCAGGCCGAACGGGACGAGCAGCACCGCAGGGAGGATGAACGCGAGCCTTCGCATCGTGGCCTCTCAATCACGTGGGGCGCCGCGGCGCACCCAATCTGTCAGCAAACCGATCTCGTCGGCTGTGAGCGCCCCTCCGAGAGGCATCTGCGAGCCGGCGATGTCGGCGTCGCCGCGTACCTTCTTCACGAGGTAGGAACGCTCAGGATCCCGCGGCTCGATGCGGTTGAGGTCGGCTCGCTCGACCGACGGGACGCCGACGATGCCCTGGTAGGCCACGCCGGCCGAGAGGTCGAGCCCAGACTGTGGCGCCGCGCCGGCGTGACAGCCGGATAGGGCGCACGACGGCGTGAAGATCTCGGCCTGCACACGCGTGTAGGTCGCGTCGGGATCGGGGGCAGGTCCGCCCGGATCGAACGAAAGCCCCTTCTCGGTCCCGCAGGCCGCGAGCGCCAGGACGGCCGTCGCCGACATGACGAGGATCGATCGCCTCATCTCACGACCTCCGCTCGACTACGGTCCGTCCCACGCGGACTCCCCCGCCGCGTCGCCCTGCTCGGAGCGCCTCTCCGGGATCCGGGCTAGTTGTCTTGCGCACCTTCCAGGATCCACTGGCGGATGATGTCAATCTCCGCGGCGGAGAGGAACGGCCCGCCCAACGGCATGCGGCCACCGCTGATACCGGGACCGCCGGCCAGCTTGCGGACCAGGTAGGAGTTGTCCGGATCGCCGGGCATGACCCTCTTGAGGGCAGGCTGCTCGGACGAATTCACGTTCACGATGCTGGCCCAGGACTGCCCAGCCCTGAGGTCCATCCCTCCCCCGTTCGGTGGGTGGCACCCAGCGCACAGCGGCGTGAAGAACTGCGCCTGAATGGCCGACAACGTTGCCTGTGAGGGCGCGGTCACCGTGATCGTCCGCGTGTCGGGAGTGGGGTCGGCGAGCCCCGGGGCGTCCGTCGCCGTGAACGTCACGGCGAATGTCCCGGCCGACAGGTACGTGTGGCTGGTCGCGAGATCCGTCGAGGCGACCCCGTCGCCGAAGTCCCAGCGCACCGTCACGGCCTGTCCCTCCGGATCGGTGGCCGTCCCGACGAAGCTGACGGCCTGGCCGACCGTGACGGCCAACGCTCCTGCCGGCGTGGTGATGACGCCGTTCGGCGGCGAGTTCGGCGGTGGCCCCGGCGGGCTCGTGAGCCCGGCGGGCGCCGACGCGGCCGGCTGGTGCAGGCCGTCATCGGTCTTGTTGTCGACGACCGACGAGTAGATGAAGAGCGGCGCGTCCGCGGCATAGGTGATCAGGAAGTTGGGCTGCGTCCGCTGGCCCGTGGGGATCGCCGTGATCACGTCGTGGTAGGCACGGATGTCGTTCGCGAACGGCGGGAACGTGAGGGTCTGGGCGGCGATGAGCGCTCCACCCGGAAGCCGGACGTTGAAACGGGCCGTGACCGCTCGGGGCCGAGGGTTGAAGAAGCCCAGGTTGGTCCGGAAGTCGAGGCCGTCCGTGCGGGGGCGGTGCGACCCGAGCGGCAGTGCGCCGGAGGTGAGGGCGCGATCCAGGCCGAGCCCCTCCTGGAACTGGCCGAACGTCCCCGAGCCGGCGAACCGCTGGTCGTTGTACACGTTGGCCGCAGCACGAAACGGCGCGGTCGAGGCAAGCCGCATGGCGCCGCGACCGGTCAGCCCGAAGAGCGTCCCGACGACGTCGTCGAGCACCGCCTCGCCACGAGCGGCGACCACCACCTCCGTCACGTTGCTCGGCCCTGCCAGGCCCCCGTTGTTGGTCGGATACCACTCGGCGAAGACGGTCGAGTCCTCGTCGGTGAGGAGCTGGATGCGTAGGTCGGTCTTGAAGTTGGACGTGCCGGCCCCGGGGTTGCGGGCGACCACCGGGAAGTGCAGGACCGTCTCGGTGGGCTCGAGCTGGCCGCGCAGCGCGCCGCCGGGGAACTCGGCGTTCACCACGTCCACGTAGTAGGTGTCGGGCCGCGCGAGGAGGTCGGCAGCGGTCGCCTGGTCGGTACCCACGCTCCCGGCCGCGACCCCGCTCACGAAGCTGGCCCCGAGGTCCAGGGCGAGGGCGCCGGCGCTTCCCGCGTCGCCGCGATGGATGCGCGCCGCCCCGGGCGAGGCGACGTCACGCACCCACACGTAGTAGAACAGCGTCTGCCCGTCGACCACCAGGGCAGCGGCGCCCCGCCCGTCGGGATCGCCGGTCGTCGGCGTTGCACGGGCCCCACGCAGGATCGCCGCCGCGGCCAGCGAGCTCGGCCCGTCGCCGAGGAGCTGCCCGCGTATCGCCCCGTCGGGGAACGACACGTTGTGCAGGTTCACGTAGAACCCGCCGGGGGTCTGGTCGATGGCCTGAAGGGTCGCCGGGTCGGCGTTGACGGTCCCGGTCGCGACGAAGACCCCACCGACCGCGGGCTGGAACGTCGGCGCGAGATCGATCCTCACGGCGCCGGCCTCGCCTGCCCGACCGGCATGGACATGCGCCGCGGTCGGCGCGGCGATCCCCTTGGCCCACAGCCAGTACTTGAGCGAGCTCCCATCGATGGTGAGCACCGCCAGGCCGGTGCCGTCAGGGTCTCCGGCGGCGCCGACCTCACGCCCGCCCTCGAGCGACGCCCGGAAGGTCTGCGCCTCCGCGAGACCCGCGAAACCGACGCTGAGTACGACAGCGACGACGAACCTCCTGCCCATTGCCGTCCCTCCCCTCGAACACGCGGTTGGCCCCGAGACGTTTACCGGTTCGAGGCATCCCGGCCGGGGGGGAGTCGGTAATCCGACCACTCGAAACAGGACGACGACCGAAGTGATTCCGGCCGGTCCAGGCTATCCTGCCGGCATGCGATCCTCGTCCCTGGCCCTGGGTTCCTTCCTCCTCGCCGCCGGAGTCGCCGGCGGGGCATTCGGTGCCCACGGCCTGCGCGGACACCTGTCGCCGGAATCGCTCGCACTGTGGGATACCGCCATCCGCTACCTCTGGGTCGGGGGCCTAGGTCTGGCGCTCGTCGGCCTCGCCGCGCAGGCTCGGCCGGCGCGACTCCACTCCTCCGCCGCTGTCTGCCTCCTGGTCGGGACGCTGGTGTTCTCGGGCACCGTGGCGGCGCTCGCACTCGGCGGACCCCGCTGGCTGGGCGCAGTCACGCCGGTCGGCGGCCTACTTCTCATCGCCGGCTTCGTGCTCCTCGGAGCTGCCTCGCTGCGTCGCTGACCGGCCGCGGTTTGACACGCCACCCGCATCGCACTAGATTGCGAAACCGTGGCCCGGGGGGGACCGCTCGAATCAGGACGAACCCGTTCGCGCCGGACTGGCCGGTGCAATGGTGTCGCTGACGACGACGCGAGTCGCGGCTGCAGCCTTCCCTCCCATTCGGACCTGACGAGCCAGGGAGACCCCGCATGCACTGGATAGCCGCGTTCTACCGCTCGACGGTGGGCAAGAAGGTCGTCATGGCCGCCACCGGAATCCTGCTGTTCGGCTTCGTGGTCGTGCACATGCTCGGCAACCTGCAGATCTACCAGGGACCGGAGAAGCTCAACCACTACGCGGCGCTCCTCCGCTCGGCGCCGGCGTTGGTCTGGGGCGCGCGCATCGTGCTGGGCTTCTCGGTGCTCGTCCACATCCTGGCCGCCGTGCAACTCACCCTGCGCAACTGGGGGAGCCGTCCGGTGAAGTACCAGGTGCGCGCCTACCAGGAGGCCGACTACGCGGCCCGGACAATGGTGTGGAGCGGACCGATCATCGCGGTCTTCGTCGGTTACCACCTGCTCCACCTGACCCTCGGGACGGCCCACCCCGACTTCGACCCCGAGGACGTCTACCGAAACGTGGTGATCGGCTTCCAGGCGGTGCCGGTGGCGCTGACCTACGTGGTCGCCAACCTGCTGCTCGGCTTCCACCTCTACCACGGGCTGTGGAGCCTGTTCCAGACGCTCGGCCTCAACCATCCGGCCTACAACACCGCGCGGCGCGTGTTCGCCGCGGTGTTCGCCGCGGTCATCGCGGCCGGCAACGTGTCGATCCCGGTGGCCGTCCTCACCGGGCTCGTGAAGTGAGAGAGGCTGCCATGAAGCTCGACGCCCGCATCCCCGCCGGCTCCCTCGAGGAGAAGTGGACCCGCTACCGCTCCACGGTCAAACTGGTCGGCCCCAACAACAAGCGCAAGTTCCACGTCATCGTCGTCGGCACCGGATTGGCCGGCGCCTCGGCGGCCGCCACGCTGGCCGAGCTCGGCTACACGGTCTCGGCGTTCTGCTACCAGGACTCGGCGCGGCGCGCCCACTCGATCGCGGCCCAGGGCGGCATCAACGCGGCCAAGAACTACCAGAACGACGGGGACAGCGTCTATCGCCTGTTCTACGAGACGGTCAAGGGCGGCGACTTCCGAGCCCGCGAGGCCAACGTCTACCGGCTCGCCGAGGTGAGCGCGGCGATCATCGACCAGTGCGTCGCGCAGGGCGTGCCGTTCGCCCGCGAGTACTCCGGCACCCTGTCCAACCGCTCGTTCGGCGGCTCGCTCGTCTCCCGCACCTTCTACGCCCGCGGCCAGACCGGCCAGCAGCTCCTGCTCGGGGCCTACTCGGCGCTGTCCAAGCAGATCGGCGAAGGGGCCGTGAAGATGTACCCGCGCACCGAGATGCTCGACCTCGTCGTCGTCGACGGCACGGCGCGCGGCATCGTCGTCCGCGACCTGGTCACCGGGAAGGTCGAGGCGCACGCGGGCGACGCGGTGCTGCTCTGCACCGGCGGCTACTCCAACGCGTTCTTCCTGTCGACCAACGCCAAGGGGTGCAACGCGACCGCGATCTGGCGCGCCCACCGGCGCGGGGCCGCCTTCGCCAACCCCTGCTACACGCAGATCCACCCCACCTGCATTCCGCAGGCCGGACCCACCCAGTCCAAGCTCACCCTGATGTCCGAGTCGCTGCGCAACGACGGCCGGGTGTGGGTGCCGAAGAAGACCGGCGACACGCGCCGACCCGGCGACGTCCCGACCGGCGAGCGCGACTACTACCTCGAGCGCATCTACCCGACCTACGGTAACCTCGCCCCGCGGGACGTTTCGTCGCGAGCGGCCAAGCGGATGTGCGACGAGGGCCGCGGCGTCGGTCCCGGCGGGCGCGGCGTCTACCTCGACTTCGCCGACTCGATCGCCCGGCTCGGCGAGGGCGTCATCCGCGACCGCTACGGCAACCTCTTCGAGATGTACGAGCGGATCACCGGCGAGGACCCCTACAAGGTCCCGATGCGGATCTACCCCGCCCCGCACTACACGATGGGCGGCCTGTGGGTCGACTACGGCCTGATGAGCACCATCCCCGGCCTGTTCGTCCTCGGCGAGGCGAACTTCTCCGACCACGGCGCCAACCGGCTCGGCGCCAGCGCCCTCATGCAGGGACTGGCCGACGGCTACTTCGTCATCCCCTACACCCTCGGGGAGTACCTGGCCGGGAGCGCCGGCGCGAAGGTCACCCCGTCCCACCCGGCGTTCGCCGAGACCCTTGCCGCGGTCGCCACGACCACGGAGAAGCTGCTCGCGGTCAAGGGCTCGCGCAGCGTCGACTCGTTCCACCGCGAGCTCGGCGCCGTCATGTGGGACACCTGCGGCATGGGCCGGACCGCCGAGGGGCTGAAGTCGGCGATCGCCCAGATCCGCGCACTCGGCGAGCGCTACTGGCAGGACGTGCGGGTGCCGGGAGCGGGCGAGGACTTCAACCCGGAGCTCGAGAAGGCCGGCCGCGTCGCCGACTACTTCGAGCTCGGCGAGCTGATGTGCCGGGACGCCCTCGAGCGCAACGAGTCGTGCGGCGGCCACTTCCGCGAGGAGTACCAGACCGCGGAGGGCGAGGCGCTGCGCAACGACACCGACTTCTGCCACGCCGCAGCGTGGGAGTGGACCGGACCCGGGAAGGACCCGATCCGGCACGTCGAGCCGCTCGCCTTCGAGAGCATCCAGTTGGCGACGAGGAGCTACAAGTGAGACGAGAGCCAACAGCTCACAGCCGACAGCTCACAGCCGGGAAACTCGTGGTGCACCAGGTAGTCAAGTGGAGTCGGGCGCTGTCGGCTGTCGGCTGTCGGCTGTCGGCTCCCGGCCCGGCAGGTTCTGGAGGTACGCAGTGAAACTCACATTGCACATCTGGCGGCAGAAGAACCGAAGCGACGAGGGCCGGTTCGTCACCTACGAGCTTGCCGACGTCGACGACCACATGTCGCTCCTCGAGATGCTCGACCTCCTCAACGAGCGGCTCATCGGCAAGGGCGAGGAGCCGGTGGCGTTCGAGCACGACTGCCGCGAGGGGATCTGCGGCTCGTGCGGCCTGGTGATCAACGGCATCGCGCACGGCAAGGAGAAGGGCACCACGGTGTGCCAGCTCCACATGCGGCACTTCGCCGACGGCGACGTCGTCTACATCGAGCCGTTCCGCGCCCGCGCGTTCCCGGTCATCAAGGACCTGGTGGTCGATCGCAGCGCCTTCGACCGCATCGTCCAGGCCGGCGGCTTCGTCTCGGCCCGCACCGGCTCGGCGCCTGACGGGAACGCCGTGCCGGTCGCGAAGCCGGTCGCCGACCTCGCCATGGACGCCGCCGAGTGCATCGGCTGCGGCGCCTGCGTCGCCGCCTGCCCGAACGGCGCGGCGATGCTCTTCCTCGCCGCCAAGATCTCGCACCTCGGCCTGCTCCCGCAGGGTCAGCCGGAGCGCAGCGCCCGCGCCCGCGCCATGGTCTCCCGCATGGAGTACGAGGGTTTCGGAAGCTGCACGAACTACCGCGAGTGCGAGGCGGTGTGTCCCAAGCGGATCAGCGTCAACTTCATCGCCCGCCTCAACCGCGATTTCATGAAGGCGTCGCTCTTCAACGAGACGATTCCGGCAGGCAAGGCGGCGGGAGGGGCTTGAGGCTTGGGGCTTGGGGCTTGGGGCTTGGGGATTGAGGTCTGAGGCAGGGCGGGCCGGCCGAGCAGGTCGGGCCATCACCTCGCGCGTGCGAGATCGAAGCGGTGCATCGCCAGGTCGGCGATGTGGCGGCCGATGGCGATCGAGGCGGTGGCCGCCGGCGACGGCGCGTTGAGGACGTGGATCTGCCGCTCCGCCTCGACGATCCTGAAGTCGTCGACGAGGTTCCCCGCGGCGTCGAGCGCCTGGGCGCGGACCCCCGCTCCTCCGGCCACGAGGTCGGCGGCGGCCATCTCCGGCATCAGCTCCTGCAGCGCCCGGACGAAGGCGGCCTTGTTCCACGAGCGCCACATCTCGCCAAGCCCCGTCCCCATGTACCGCCCGGCTAGGCGCCAGAACCCGGGGAACGTCGCGGTCGACAGGCTATCGCGCAACGAGAAGCTGGTCCGCGTGTAGCCCTCGCGCTTGAACGCCAGGACGGCGTTCGGGCCGGCCTCGACCCGACCGTCGACGCGCCGGGTGAAGTGCACGCCGAGGAAGGGGAACTCCGGGTTCGGCACCGGGTAGATCAGGTTGCGGACCAGGGGGCGGCGGTCCTCACGCAGCTCGTAGTACTCGCCGCGGAACGGCACGATGCGGACGCCCGGATCGACGCCGCACAACCGGGCCACGCGGTCCGACTGCAGCCCGGCGCAGTTGACCAGTGCCCGGCAACGGACCTCGCCGGCCGCCGTCTCGAGGACGAGCGACGGCCCGTCGCGCCGGACCCGCAGCAGCCGGCTCGACGTCCTGATCTCGCCTCCCGCGGCACGCGTCGCGGCGGCGTAGGCCTCGGTGACGCGCCGGTAGTCGACGATCCCGGTCTGCGGCACGAGGAGCCCGGCGATGCCCACGGCGTGCGGCTCGTGCGCGGCGATCTCCTCGGCCGCCAGCCGGCGCAGGCCGGTCAGCCCGTTCGCCTCGCCGCGCCGCTGCAGGTCGTCGAGGACGGCGAGCTGCTCGGGCCGCGTCGCCACCACGACCTTGCCACAGCGCTCGTACGGGATCTCGTGCTCGGTGCAGAACTTCTCGAGCGCCTCCCGCCCCTCGACGCAGTTGCGCGCCTTCAGCGATCCCGGCTTGTAGTAGAGGCCGGAGTGGATCACGCCCGAGTTGTTGCCGGTCTGGTGGGCCGCGAGGGAGGCCTCGGCCTCGAGGACGACCAGGGAGGCCCGCGCCTGCTCGAGCAGCGCCATCGCGGTCGCCGTGCCGACGATGCCGCCGCCGATCACGGCCACGTCGAACCTTCGCGCCTCCGCCACCGCCCCACCTCCGGCCGCGCCGCGCGCGGCGGCGCGCCGAGAGTCTAGCAAGCCCTGTCGGGGCCGTCCGCCCCGCAGCTCACGCCGGGCGCCCGAAAGGGCAGGCGATGTCGATGCCGCGCCACCAGGCGGTAGATCGGCGGGCCGAGCCAGCGAAACGGCGGCACGGCGAGCACGGCGGCCAGCCGGCGCCACCTCGGCAGGACGCCGAGCAGGGCTCGGATCGCCTCGAACCCGGCCGCCAGGGTGCCGTCGCCGCGCCGCACCCAGATCGCGGTCGCGAGCTGGCGGGCCGACACGGGTGCGTGGCCGGCGGCCTCCGGGGACGTCGAGTCGCGAAACGACAGCCGCCCGGCGGCGTCGCGACGCCGCAGCCAGGCAACCGACGCCCGACACAGCCCACACGAGCCGTCGAACCACACCTCGAGCGGAGCGCTGCCGTTCATCACGCCCACTTCAACCCGAACGACCGGCGTGGCGTTCCATTCGGGCGAGACGGGGCTCAGGCCTCGTCGATCAGCGGGGCGGGCGCCGTGAGACGTGGCGCTGCCGAGCCCGGGGCGAGCTCCAGCTCGAGCCAGCGCCCGACGCAGCGCGCGCCCCGCACCCGGACGTCGATCCCGCCCGGCAGCCAGCGCTGCAGGTCGACGAGCAGGATGCGGTCGTCCTCGTCGAGGCGGACGAGGCCGGCCGGCACCTTGTCGAGGAAGTGCGCGACGATCCCGATCGGCAGGCGGATCCCGAGTGGGCCGTGCACCGACTCCACGAACGCGCCGACGAAACGGCGGTATAGCCGCAGGTCGCGGAGGCGCACAGTCACCCGCGCCGGGAAACCCTTGAGCTCGAGGTCGGCGGACAGCTCGACGATCTCCCCGTCCCCGCCGACGCGGAGCCTCTCGATGGCGTCGACCTTCGGCGGGAGCTCGCGGTTGAGCCAGAGCTCGAGCATGTCGAGGTCGAGCCGCAGCGTGAACGCATCCCAGATGACGAGGGGCCGAGCTTGAAGCGAGGAGCTCATGCGGGACAGTGTAACGAGTCCCGGGTCCCGCGTCCCCGGGTCCCGAGTCGGGGGGAGCGGGTCAGACCAGGTAGGCGACGGCGAAGCCGATCTGAGCCGTCATCATCATGAGGTACATGTGCGTCCACGACGGGTGGTTCTCGGTGTGCGCGAGCGCCTCGGGGTCGCGCAGCAGTAGCGTGCAGGTGTAGATCCCCCACGCGGTGAGGGCGATCCCGAGGCCGACGAGCACGGTCGGGTTGCCGGTCAGGATGTGCAGCTCGGGGTTGGCCGGGTCGCGCAGCACCGTCCCGAGCGGCATGAGCATCCAGGGGAAGACGAACGACGGTGCGATCATCCACGCGGCCCGGTGGACGCCGTACTTCACCGGCAGCGTGTGGACACCCGAGGCGCCGTCGCCCTTCATGTCCGAGAAGTCCTTGGTCGTCGACGCGCCGAGCAGGAACAGGCCGAAGACCAGCCCGATCCACCACGCCTCCCAGTGCCACACCGAGGCCACCATCCCCCACCCCGCCACCTTCAGCCACACCCCGCGCGGGATCGCGATCGTGACGTTGGCCCAGATACCGAACCGCTTGGTCCGGCCGAATGCCGGCAGCGAGTACATCAGCGTCGCGACCGCCGCGCCGACGTAGAGGAAGACCACCGCGTGGTCGGCCAGCGAAGCGGCGACGCGCTCGGCGAAGGTGACGGCGGGGTACGGCACGACGAGCCACACCGGGATCGTCCCGAGCAGGTAGAGCGGCACCGCCAGCCGCCATGCCTGGGCGATCGACACCCGCCCCGACGGGATCGGCCGGGTCGGCTTGTTGACGGCGTCCGCCTCGAGGTCGGCGATCTGGTTGATGGTGTTCGAGGCCGCGTTGAGCAGCGCCGCGCACAGGCTGCCGAGCACGATCGTGAA